>JAICJH010000086.1 GCA_025928545.1 Bryobacteraceae bacterium
CCTTTTTTTTTTCTATCAATGGGTGTGGTTTGTGGGGTAGAAAAACTGGGGGGGGGGGGTGGGGGGTCGGGCCCGCCGCAGCTGGGACTAAGTATGGTTATCCAACCCGCAGATGGTTCTCGACGTTAAAAGCGCCGAAGACACCCTGTGCGCGAAGGCCGGCGATGTTGCGGTCCATCTGGTTGGCGACTACGCCTTCCAGCCTCACATTGCCGTTCTTCACGATAATGTGAATCGACGGAGACGGGTCCATACCGTAACGGAGCGACAACGTGGGATCGCCGTAGACAGCCCGCAGAACGGCAAACCGGATACGGTTATCGTTGGGCGAAAGTGGCAGAACTTCGATGTTGTTGACCACCTTCGTCACGCCTTCAATATGCCGAACCGCGCTGTCTGCGTCGGCTTTGACTATGGGTTCGGCTACCTCGCCCGTCAGGACTACGGTGCTGCCGTCGACCTGATACGAAAGGTTGTCGAAGATGCCATATCGGGGCATCATCACCAGTTCGTGTCGAACGGCTTCAGATAAAGTTCTCGGTTGGGTGGACTTCGCATTGACCGCCGGAAGCATCAGGGCGGCAGCAGCTACAAATAGCGCAAATCGTTTCATGGTTCCTCTCTTCTTCCTTTCGAGCACGGTAAATGCAACGGGGGTGCCATGATTCGGGCCCGCCTGGCTGTTGAAATCATTAGAGTTTGGGCCAGGCCAATCCGGCAGCGGGTGGTGCTAACGGTGTAAATCCACCAACGTGAGATCGCGTATACTTCCGGTATGGCATTCACCGAAAAGCACTCTCCAGGTTCGTTTTGCTGGGTAGAATTGGGCACTTCCGATCAGCCGGGTGCCAAGGCGTTTTACGGCGCTTTGTTTGGCTGGCAGTTTGTGGATTCGCCGATGGGTCCGGGCGATTTCTACACCACATTCAAGCTCGAAGGCCGCAAGGCGGCGGCGTGCTTTACGCTTCGCCCGGACGAAGCCAAAATGGGAATTCCACCCCACTGGAACCTTTACATTTCCGTGGCAAACGCAGCAAAAAGCACCAGTCACGCGAAGGAATGCGGGGGCAAGGTCTTCTGCGGTCCCTTCGACGTTGCGGGGCACGGGATCATGTCAACCATTGCGGACCCCACGGGAGCCGTGTTTTCGATCTGGGAATCGAAGGACCACCCTGGCTTCGCGGTGCAGGGGCAGCATGCGGCTTTCTGCTGGGCCGATCTGATGTCAACGGACCCCGCCCGCGCCGCCGAGTTCTATTCGGATATGTTCGGCTGGGGAACAGTTGCCGGCGATGAAGGCTATCTGCATATTGCCAACGGGACCGAACATATTGGGGGGATTCCGCCGGTCAATCAGCGGTCTCCAAATACTCCGCCGCACTGGATGATTTACTTTCAGGTGGATGACTGCGATGCCGCTGCGGCGAAGGCGAAGGAACTGGGGGCCAACATGTTCATGGGCCCGATGACTATCGAGCACGTGGGCCGCATGGCGGTTTTGGCGGATCCCCAGGGCGCCACGTTTGCGCTGTTCCAGCCGTTGACCGGGAAATGAGCAATAAAAAACGGGGCAAGCTTTTGGCTTGCCCCGTGGGGAAATACAGTTCGGAGAGTTAGAGATTACGACTTGATGCGCTTCCGGAGGAGACCGATGCCGACGAGCGCAGTGCCCATCAGAACCAACGTTGTCGGTTCCGGCGTGCTGCTGGGAGGCGGGGGCGCTGCTGTGTAATCGAACACCACGGTGGCGTTAATCGCAGCAGTAGTTGCCTGCGTCACGTTTGTGTTGCCGCCCGTGTTGCCGACCAGAGTCGACGTCAGGGTACCGCCGTAGAGGCTGACGTTCCCCGTACCCGTGAATTCGGTCGAAATCGCCCCCCAGTTCGTCGCGAAAGAATCGTAAGTGATGCAACTTGCAACCGGAGCGGGCGAACCTGAACAGATGTTCCCAGTCGTCTTTGTCTGGAGCGTAATCAACCCGGATGTCGTGCTGCCACCGGCAGACAGATTATATGACGCTGTACCGGTTAACAGATCCAGTTCGGGGGTGTTGAAATTCGCCGCAAAATTCCCGCTGCTCGTATACCCGCCGTTCGTCAGCAGTGTCAATGGTGAATCGTCGACAACCACCTGCAATTCCGTCCGGGCAGTACCGCTGGATGGACTGTTGCTCGTAGTGTTGGTGATCGTCAACTGAGTGGAAAGCGCCGCACCAACGATAATCTGGATGCTGTTCAGCGTTCCGAGCGACGGATTGAATTGGGCTGCGTTCATCGAACCCGTGAAATCTGTGGTGCTGCTTAAAGATGTAAAAGTTTCCGTCAAAGTGGACGCGCTTGCCAAACCGCTCGCCAGAATTGCTACCGAAAACCCGAGTACAGCTCTCCGAATGCTTTTCATATTTATAGTCTCCAAGCTCAGCTTTCGCTTGATGTCTCCTCCGCGATATTACTGAACTTACAGTTAGGATGCTAACAAACATTCCGGCTGAATAGCAATAGGTTTTTGGTTAGCATGCCCAAGGAACCCCAGCTTCTTCAATGATTTAGTACTGGTACCGACGGACCAGCGCGAGCGATTTCAGCGTAGTACAAAACAATACGCTCAACCATTAAGGTGTAATATATTGCACATTCAATGACTTACAGGCGGACGGTTACCGGGATGCCAAATCTGCCCGTGGCGACTGAAATTCCCGAAGAGCGGCCGGATCGGCCACCAATCCCTGGGCGATTCGCAAATGGACGTCGGCCGCCTCCGGATTGGGAGCCGGACCCATACGCAGTGCTTTGGCCAAACCGAGCTGAGCCGCCGGGTCCCTGGGGTGTGTGGCGACCAACTGGAGCAACCGTCCGGTAGCCGACGAAAATCCGTCCGGAAGGTCCAATAACGCCAGTCCGAGATTGATTTGCGCCAAGGTATAGTCGGGCCGAAGAGCGACCGCCTGCTCCAGTTCCGCCCGAGCCCGCTGTTTTCCGCCTTCGTCCGAAGCCGACCGCCAGAGGGCGACTCCCATATCATTATGTGCGGGCGCCGAGTTGGGGTCTTGGCGGACCACAGTCGCGAATTGAGAAGTCGCCTCTGAATTACGGTTGAGTTCCAGCAGGGCATAGCCGAGATCGCGGCGGGCTTTGCCATTGCGGGGGGCCAGTCGCACCGCCGCTTCCAGTTCCGGGAGGGCATCGGCAGGCCGACCGGCGACAAGCAATGCCCGGCCAAATTCATCCCGGGTTTCCACCATATCCGGCCTCAGTTGGGCGGCTGTCCGGTAGCACTCCATTGCAGCGGGCAGCAGGGTGCGGTCGTGATGCACCAACGCTTCACTCAGAAGCGCGCCCCCCATAGAGCCCCATGCGAGGTAGTTCCCATGATCTTCATTAATAGCGTTTTGAAACAGCTCGCGGGGCGAATGCCAGTATTGCTCCTGCGCCCATGTCAGGCTGCCAAGCCAGAGGCAGGTTGCGACTCCGGCAAACACCACGGCGATCCGGATTGCCCCGGGCTTTGGAATGCGAATGTGACGCAGCAGATCGGAAACGCCCCATCCGGCCATGATCAGCAAACCGACCATGGGGACATACATATAACGATCGGCGCGGGCTTGCGGCCCCACCTGAACAATACCGATGACCGGAACCAGCGTCACAAGGAACCAAAACCACCCGGCTGCGAGGTAAGGCTGGCTGTGGCGACTGGCCCATGCCCAGCAGGAGATTCCAGCCAGCACGAGGATGCAGACGACCGCTTGCCACACCGGCTCGCTGGCAGGCCAGGCGTAAGGATTCGCCAGCCCGAAGGGCCAGAACGTGTTTGCAATGTAAGTAAGAAAGGTGATCGCGGCATTTTCCAAACGTGCCGCAAGGGAAAACGCGTGCAGAGAGCGGACGGCCCCGGCCGCGTTCTGCGCCAAAACCGTCAGGGCCGCATCGGCCACAGAGAACGCCAGAAAAGGCAAAGTCTCCAGGATCAGCCGCCGCGAAAACGGCCGGCGCAATGGCCAGAAATCCACGATCAAAAGCACGACCGGCATGGTCACAATCATTGGTTTGGACATCAGGCCAAAAACGAAAAAGGCCAGGGCGAGCGCGTACTTCGAGCCGGAGGGACGTTCCGAATAGCGCACCCATGCCCAAAGCGTTGCGAACCAGAAGAACGCACAGAGCACGTCTTTTCGCTCGGAGATCCAGGCGACCGATTCCACGTGGAGCGGGTGTAGTGCGAAGACGGCGGCTATGAAAGCAGAGGGCCACTTTTGCCGGGTTGCCCTGCGCAGAAAAATATACAAGAGTACCGACGCAAGAGCATGAATGAAAATGCCGACAACGTGGTGCCAGGCGGGTTTCAGCCCGAAAAGCTGGTAATCCAGCATATGGGAAAGCCGGGTCAGTGGAAACCAGTTGTCAGGGTCGAAGGATGTCAGCGCCCAAATCAGGCCATGCGGGGTGAATCCTTCGCGAACATGAACGTTGGAGGAAACGTAAACCGGATCATCGAGAATCAAAAAACCGAAATGTGTAACCGGAAGGTAAGCCGCGAAGGTGGCCAGCACGAGCGCCAGACAGACGGCCAGTTCCCTTACTGAAAATCCGCGGGAAATCAGGTCTTCGTCCGCACTCACGTTCCACTATTGTAATGGCTGCTTGCCGATTTAATCGACCTGAGGCATTTCGTACTTGCGAAGTCGTTCGGCATCGGGTTCGAGTCGGCTGGCGGCATCGAGATGGGCGCGGGCCGCCGCGGGATCGGAAAAGGGAGGCTGGAGAAGCGCCTTCGACAAACCGAGATTGGCGGAGATGTCACGCGGGTCCAGAGCCAGAGCCTGAATGAAGTGCCGCACCGCTTCGGCCTGCCCGCCGGGGGTGGCAAGCAGAACCAGACCCAGATTACTGTGCGCGTGAGCATAGGCGGGGCGCAACGCGAGGGCCTTCTCGAACTGCGCTTTGGCCTCGTCCATCTTATCCGGGACGCGCCAATACGCAGCCCCAAGATCGTTGTAAGCCTCTGGATACTCCGGGTGGGCGGCGATTGCCTGACTGAACTGGGAAATCGCTTCGGGTAGCCTGTCGAGTCTGATCAGAAGCCTGCCGAAAAGGCAGCGTGTTTCCGGGTCGCGTGGTCTGAGCCGCAAAGCCGTCTGGAATTCCTCAATCGCTTCCGGAATTCGGCCCGCCCGGAGCAGGGCCACGGTCAGCTGAGTGCGAAGGTCGCTGATGTCGGGTCTGAGCTGCGAGGCCATCCGATAACACTCGATCATCTGGGGCAGTTGCTGGTCTTTATCCATGGACGTGCCGAGGTAGGCCCATGCCAGGTAGTTCTGCTCGTCCTCGGCAACAGCATGGTGGAAGAGCACCTGGGAATCCTGCCAGTACTGCTGCTGAATCCAGGTGACCCGGGCGAGTGCCGCGCAGGCAGTCACAGCGGCTATAGCGGCCAAAGGGTGTAAAGGCCGGGGGACCAATCGAAGGAGATCGCCGACGCCCCAGGCCAGCATGATGAGAACACCGGTCATTGGCACATACATGTATCTGTCGGCCCGTGCCTGAGGACCAGCCTGGATCAGACCAATTACCGGAAGCAGGGTCAGCAGAAACCAAAACCAGCCGGTCGCGAGGTATGGAAACCGGCGCCGCAAGCGCAGCACAATCACGGAAACGAGGGTAATCGCGAGTCCGGCGGCAACTGCGGGCCCTACGGATTCGCGAACCGGCCACGGATAAGGATTCGACAAACCGGCCGGCCAAACGGTGTCCCTCAAATAGATAACTACTGTGGTCAATGCGTTCTCGAGGCGCGGCATGAACGGTGGGACGGCATCGAGAGAATGCAGCGCTCCGGCAGCGTGCTGGGCCAGAACAGTCAAAATGCCGTCGGCAATCGAGAGAGCCAGAAACGGCAGTTTCTCTGTAATGAGCCGCTGCGAGAAGGTGCGCCGGAGAGGCCAAAAGTCGATTGCCAGCAGCAGGATAGGCAAAGTCACGATCATTGGCTTGGACATCAAACCGCAGGCAAAGAACAACAGGGCAACCGAGTACCTCCTTATAGATGGATGCTCCGCGTAGCGAACCCAGGCCCAGAGTGCCGCAAACCAGAAGAAGGCGCAGAGGACATCTTTGCGTTCGGAAATCCAGGCCACCGACTCAACGTGCAAGGGGTGCAGGGCAAAGATCGCGGCAATAAAAGCGCTCGGCCAGCGCTGCCGGGTGGCCCTGGCCAGGAACAGGTAGAGCATCACGGCGGCGAGCGCGTGAATCAGAATGTTGACATCGTGGTGCCGCGGTCCGTCCAGCCCGAACAACGCGTAATCCAGCATATGGGACAGCCGGGTGAGCGGAAACCAGTTATCCGGATAGAAGGAGGTGAAGGCCCAGTTGAGGCCACGCCCGGTGAAACCGTCCCGAAGGAAATGGTTGTCAACGATGTATTTGGGATCGTCGATCTGGATGAAATCGAAACGGGAAACGGGGAAATAAACGGCACACGCGGCAAGCGCGAGAGCAAAACAGATGGCCAGCCCAAGGCCCGAAAATCTGCGGGAGGCCCCACCCTGGTCCGTGCTCACTTCGGACCATTGTAGCTGCTGGCGGCAGGCGGGTTCTGCTCCAGTTGATCGAGTTCCCGCCGTCGCGTCGAATCGGGAGCCAGACGCTGGGCAGCTTCCAGATGGGCGATTCCTTCGGAGAACGTGGCGGGGGCTTTCACCAAAGCCCGTCCGAGACCGATGTGCGCCGCCACGTGATCCGGCTCGATCACAAGAGCTTCGCGATACCGGTCGATTGCATCCGGCATTCGGCCCGGTACCAGGCTGAGGGCCGTCGCCAGTTGTGACCAGGTGTTGGCGTTTGACGAATCGAGTCGAGCGGCTTGTTCGAGATGACTAACCGCATCGGAAGCCAACTCCGGGTGCTCCTGAGCCAGTTGTGTCAAAGCCAGGCCGAGACTGATCTGAGCTTCGGCAAAAAGCGGATTGGCGCGCACGGATTCCCGCAAAGGCGGAACGGCCTCGCTCACGCGACCGATCCTGACAAGCGCGGCGCCCAGATCGAAGTTCGCCATCGGGTCCCGCGGCCTCGCCCGGAGCGCCAGGGAAAACTCGCGCAGACCTTCCACATCGCTGCCCGAAGCGCAGAGCGCACGAGCGAGACGTTCGCGGGCTGCGAAAAAATCCGGCCGGATACGGAGGGCGGTTCTAAAGGCGTCGATCGCTGCCGCCTGGTGCCCCGGCACGTTCGACAGTTCGTTCCCCAGGTAATACCAGGCCGAGTAGTTTTGTGGATCTTCCGAGATCGCGTGGCCGAAGAGCGTTTGGGTATCTGTCCAGGTTCGAACCTGCGCCCAGGTGACCGCGGAATAAGCCGCCAGGCAGGTGCAGGTAAGGGCAATTGCAGGTTGACGGAAAGCTGGTTTGCGTGCCAGAAACTCAGAGGCAGTTCCGGCGAGAATGAGCGCCAGACCGACCATCGGTACGTACATGTAGCGATCTGCGCGCACCTGCTCGCCGACCTGAAGCAGCCCTATCACCGGCGCCAGCGTCACAAGAAACCAGAGCCATCCGGTGGCAAGCCAGGGTTGGCTGCGCAGACGGGCGAGAACGATGACCGTCACAGCCAAAAGCGCAGCGGCGCCCGCAATTGGACGCCACGCTGGAAACGCGTCTGGCCACGAGTAAATCACGCTGAGGCTGGCGGGCCAGATCGTCTTGCCGATGTAGATCCACGGAGTCACCAGAGCGTTTTCGATTCTGAGGAGCAGGCCGTAACTTTCCAGCGATCGTACGGCGTTGCCGGAGCGTTGTGCCAGCCACGTCATATAAGCTCCCCCAATGGAGACAGCAAAAAAGGGAATTTTTTCGCGGATGGGCGCCCAGGAGAAGCCGGCCAGCAGTGAATCGGGCCGGCGCAACGGCCAGATGTCGAGAAGGAGGAGCAGGATCGGGAACGTGACGATCATCGGCTTCGACATCAGTCCGAAGCTGAACAGCGCGAGCGACAACAGATAGCGGCGTTCAGTAGGTCGATTCACCCATGCGACCCACGCCCATAATGCAGCAAACCAGAAGAAGGCGCAGAGCACGTCCTTCCTCTCCGAGACCCATGCGACGGACTCGACATGCAGCGGATGAAGCGCGAAGAGGAAGGCAACGAAAGCAGCCGGCCACCGGAATTTCAGGGCGCTGCGCAGAAAGCCGAACAGCAACAGCGAAGCGGCGGTATGGATCAGGACACTGACAGCATGATGGCCGGCAGCATTGTTTCCGAACAGCGTGTAATCGAGCAAATGCGACAAGCGGGTAACGGGGAACCAATTATCCGGCTGAAGCGAAAGGAAGACCCACTTCAGACTTTCCGGAGTCAGGCCGTCGCGGAGGTGCGGGTTGCCGGTGACGTAAATGACGTCGTCGTAGTTCACGAACGCGCAGCGCAGGACTCCGGAGTAGACGGCGAGCGTTGCCAGCGCCAGCGCCAGGCAAATCATGGTATCGGAGATTTGGAAAGATTGCGTCTGGCCGTTTCGCTGCAACTCATGGCTGGACGTTTCCATGGGGTTTATTGTACTGGCGGCGCAGCGAATTTCCGGCTTCGCCTGGCAGCGAAGACGTTATAATGTGCGCTAGTGTCTGAAGACGGAACTGAATTGCTCCAGACAGGGGCAGACGAGCCAGACGTCGAGGCAGAACCTTCCCAGCAGGTTTCACCCTGGGTTCGACACATGGATGGGGTGATTTCAATCGCCCTGTTCTTTCTGACGACCATCGCGTATTGGCCGGTGATTTTCTGTGACTTCATCCCTTCCTTCGACGACGCAGTTTATGTTCTCGGCAATCCGCATTTGCGGGATGGCTTCACCTGGCAACAGCTGAACTGGATTTTCCTGTCGTTCAGCCCGGATAACTGGTTCCCGATTACGCGCCTTTCTTTGATCCTGGATTACCGGCTGTTCGGATTGCAAGCTGGCTGGTATCACGCCGAGAATGTTCTCATTCACGCAGCGGCGACCGTGCTGCTGTTCGGCTTCCTGCGCAGAGCAACGGGAGACCGGTGGCCTTCGCTGTTCGTCGCATGTGTATTCGCGCTGCATCCGATGCATGTTGAGTCGGTGGCCTGGATCTCGGAACGCAAAGATGTGCTGTGCGCGCTTTTCTGGTTCGCAACATTGTGGGCGTGGCTGCGCTACACGGAACGTCCATCCCACAGACGCTATGCGGCGGTTCTCGTCTGGTTCGCCGCGGGAATCATGTCCAAGCCCATGATGGTTACGCTGCCATTCCTGCTTTTCCTTTTGGATTTCTGGCCGCTCAAACGCCGCATGTCATGGAAAGTGGTGGCAGAGAAGGTCCCGCTCGCGGTGCTGGCTGGCGGCGTTATGCTGCTCACCTATCTGGCACAGCGCTCAGCCGGCGCGATGGTGGCGGCCTCTCCCCTGGGGCTACGGATTGAAAATGCGCTGATCACCGTGCCGATCTACATCTTCCGCACGCTCTGGCCCGCGCGGCTATCGGCGATATACGGATTTCCGCAGAGTATACCCTTGTGGCAGGCGATTGGCGCGGCAGCCGGAATCGCGGTAGTTTCCATAGCTGCGATTCGCGGCATCGGTAAACGTCCATTTCTTTTCACAGGCTGGTTTCTGTTTCTTCTGACGCTCGCCCCGGTCATCGGCGTGGTGCAGGTGGGGGTACAGGCACGCGCCGATCGATACATGTATGTTCCGATGACGGGTCTGGCAATCATGCTGGCATGGAGCTCGATGGAAGCCTCGGTGAGATGGCCGGGAACACTGCGCTGGATCGGGGTAGCGGGCGCGAGTGCCTGCGTGTCGATGGGGGCGCTCACCGCGCATCAGGCACAGTATTGGAAGAACAGCGAGACCTTGTTTCAGCACTCGGTTCAGGTGGCCCCGGACGATTACATGGCCTGGGACAGTTTGGGCCAGGCCCTCGCACTGAACCACAGATTTTCGCCCGAGGTGATTTCGTGCTTTCGCACTGCGCTTCGCCTGCGTCCCGATTACGCGCAAACGCACAATAATCTGGCGGTGATGCTGGCCAGGGTGGGAAAAAACAATGAGGCTCTTGCCGAGTATTCCGAAACCCTGAGACTGAATCCGGCATACTTCATAGCGCATCAGAATCTTGCGGGGTTCCTGAGGGATAACGGCAACAGGCAGGAAGCGATCAATGAGTTCGAGACCGTGATCGCTTTACATCCGTCATCGGTTGGCGCGCACCGGGAACTGGGGATTCTGCTCGTTGTCACCGGGCAGTTATACGAGGGCATCGCACATCTTCAGCAGGCAGTTCAGCTCGAACCCGACGATGCGCCTTCCCAGGTCAGCCTTGGGAGCGCACTGCAGTATGCCCCAGGCCACGATGCGGATGCACTGATGCATTTTCGGGAAGCGCTGCGTGTCAATGCGATGAATGCCGACGCTCATCTCGGCATTGCATCCTCTCTGATGCGGATGGGTAAGGGGCGGGATGAGGCGATTGCGCATCTTGAGGCAGCGCAGCGAATTCGTCCGACCGCCGAGGTGCAGAAACAGTTGGAGGATATTCGGAAAGCTGCGGCCGGGGGGCGAGCGCAGTAGCAAACGCGGCGGATCAGAATTCAGGATTTGCGGCGATAGAGGATGAGATGGGCCGGGGACTGCGGCTGATAGCTGGCCGCAGCCGGGCCCCACACGTAAGTTGCCGGCACTTCCGGAAGCAAATCGACGATCCCTTCAATTGAAAAATTTCGCTGGCAGTAATCGTCGAGCCAGCGGTATATGGTCGTGGGGGAGTCTGCCTGCCTGAGCCATGAGGTTGGAACCGACACGACGACAATGTACTGGGGTCTGGCGGACTCGATCTCGTGTATCATTTCCAACTGTCCAGGCAGCGCGAACTCATGAGTCTCCATCAAACCGTAGGTGAATAAATAGCCGGTCGCCGCCTGACGGTGAGCGTAGAAGTAAATTTCGGCTTCGGACCCCAGGACGGCAATTCTCGCCCCCGGATCGGAATGAGAACGTATGTAGCTGGCTACCTCCACAGCTTCCGGAAACGGGTTGAGTCCATAGGAACTCCGTTCAAATTCGAAACTGCTCATGGCGAAAAGGTAATCGCGCTGAATCGCGACGGAGCAAAGACACGCCGCAAAAAAGAAAGAGAGCGCCGCCTGGCGGGCACGTCTGCCGGTGTCCGGATGCACGGCGTCCGGATTCGGTTGTTCCGCATCGCGCTCCTCGGCCAGCCACAATCCGTTGCCGAGCGCTACGGCAGGGAGCATGAAAATGAAGTAATTCGGATTGAACGAGCCGCCGGCGGAAACAGCCAGAAAGGAAAGCAGCAACAGCGCACCGACGAAAAGTCCCGCGCGGCGCGTTCGGCGGTTCAGGCACGCCACCGCCAATGCTGCGCCGGAGAGCGCCCAAAGCAGAAAGTTCGGGCCGATGACGGAAGGAAGATTCATCTGGAAATACTTCAGTTCGAGATCCCAGGGCACCTTGCCCGCATAGGCGCGAGCCAGGGTGACGGTCCAAAACCAAAACCTCGGAAACGTGCCGGCTCGCCATAAGGCCAGGCACAGAAGCCCGTATGGCAGCATGACTCCCGAAACAAAAGCAGCCATCCCCTTGATTGCGCGCGCAAAGGGTTCGCCGCTCCGTCGCCAACGGTAAGCGATAAAAAGCGCTCCGAACGCGGCAAACGCAATTCCGGGCTGCTTCATCAGAAACGCAACGCCATAAACAATGCCGCTGAGGAAAAGCCAACGCGTTCTGCCCGCAGCGATCAAAAGCAACAGTGTTGCAAGCACCGCGAAGAAAACCACAAAGTGCGTCGAGTGGGCGATTGTCCCGAAAACATTCCGGCTGAACGACATCACCGCGTAAGACGCTCCGGCTATGGCGCCGCCGGAAACTCCGAAGAGTCTCTTGCCCAATAAAGCGATCAGGATGATGGTGGCCGTATTGACCAGCAGCAATCCCAGGCGTATGGCCGAGGCGGTCTGGCCGAAGACAGCAAGGAAGAAGGCATACATTGCGTCGGTGCCGGGCAGCTTCAGGTTGTAAGCGATTTGCCAGGGCGCATAGCCAGCGAGGAGTGCCTGGCCCAGATACGCGTGTTCACCTTCGTCTCGCTCGAGGGGCGCGTTGAGGAGTCTGATGCGTACGATCAGGCTGACGAGCAATACGAGCGCAAGAATCGCCAGCGGAACCAGATGCGTGCGCCACGCTCGTTCTGTCGGTGATCGGGTCTGCACTCGGGTTCCACCATATTAACCGGGCGTCGGGGTCCCGGAATCTTTCCGCTGGCGGAGTTTGTCAGAGATTCCGCTCGTGCTAGTCTGATGAGCAGCGTGGCCTCAGGATCAAAGACAAAAGGTTGGCAGTTCAGCTGCGGGATCGCCGCAATACTTCTATGCGTTTTGTCTTCCGGTTGCGCAGATAAGACTCCGCCGCTGCAGACAACGTTGACTTTTCGCGACGGCTCCCATTTTTCCGGGACCGTGGTGCGTCGGGAGACGAACTCAATTACGGTCACCGGCGCCGCAGGCGACACTCATACGTTTCTGTATACGGAGCTAACCGATATACAGGACGGGGCACCCGAGACGCCGGCGGCAACTACAACCGGCACCGGGCAATCGGATACATCCACTTCCGCGAAAACCGGTTCTCCCGGTGGGGCGGCAAATGGAAAAGTTGCGGTCTCCGGAACGGGTACGCTGCAGTTTCCGGCGGGGGCAGAGTTCCCGGTACGCACCAGCGGATTTCTGGATTCCTGCTGTGTTCCTCCGAACGCGGTGTCGCTGGGTGTGATCGATGGGGACGTCAAGGACAGCAGTGGAAAAGTGGTAATCCCCGCCGGCGCGAACGTCACGATCACATTGCTGGAAGATCGGAAAACCGACGGACGGCTATCGATGATATTTGAACTTGGCTCCGCCGATTTCAACGGCCATCATTATGTAATTTCGTCCACGAAGGGCGGGACGGAGCCCGGCATACGGGTTACCTTTACCGGCGCAAAAGAGGGCAGCCCGGAAGCCACCGCGCGCGGAACGAACATACATCTGGAAGACCAGAGCTTTATGGGATTTAAGGCTGAAACCCCGGTCATATTTAAGATCTCGCAATAGCGAAGCTCAGCAACCCGTACCCTTCATTACACGCACAGTCCTGCCAGACGTCCAGACTGTGCGGCTACTCACGTCCTTCCAAACGTGACCCTGCAAACTGGAACTTTTTACAGCTAGATCACTCAGCGCCAATCCTGTTAGCCTGAACTCGAACCGCATAGTTGCGGCGGTTCGCTTTTGTTTACTGGTCACAGGCCAGAGGTCGGAATGGGACCTTTACGGCGAAGCCCTGCCTGAAGATACCCTTCCGAAACCGCTAGCTCACGCGCCGCTGCTCAGTATCCGCTGTTCCCGCCATTGATTGCCATCCATAATTACCAGGAGAATAACGTCCAATGTCCATTGCACTTTCAGCAGCTCTGGCCGCCGACGAGATGCGGACGGAACTCATCAAAGATCATCTGTGTCATATTGCCGATAACCTGCTGTCCTCTTTCCCCGACGCCGACACTGTTTCCAACGATGCCTGTCGTGAAATCATCGCGCGCTATAGCGCGGTGCTCGAAGGGAATTTTATCTACTGGATGACGGGTGCGTATCTCGCATCGAGATCGAACGAAGCCCGATCGATCATTCTGGATAATCTGTTCGAAGAAGTACGGGATTCTCATCCGGCAATGCTCAGAAGATTCACCATGGCAGCCGATGCCAGTCCCAATGAGCTGGATGTACTCGCCGTTCAGAAGAATCTGACGAGCGTGCGGCTGTTCATCGGGCGGCTTGCCCCGGCGCCAATCGTCACCATGATGGCGTTTTTCGAAGGCTTCATCCAGCGCTTCATGCCGTATCTGGCGGAACTCGCCGGCAAGCGGGGCTCTGAAGAACGCGAATATACAGACGTCCACAGTGGCTGCGACATCGTCCACTCGCAGGAACTCTATCACGCGCTGGAGGCGGAAATGAAGCTCGCGGACGATTCACGGGAACCAGCGGATTACCTCTATGAAGGTGTTTATCTGTTGAAGTCTCTGATCGCGGACATGGTCCCGGCGCAGGCATTTACGGCCGCATCGGCCGAATAGGTGGACACCGATGTCGATCAGATCCACTGTGATTTCCCAAATCGAACAAATTAACAGTACATCCGGAAGGCAACTTCCTCCGCTGAACGACGATGCGGCGTTGCTGGATTTGGGACTGGACTCGCTGGGGATTGCAATTCTGGTCACCCGTCTCGAAGACACGCTGGGCCTCGACCCGTTTACGCAGTCCAACATCACGTCGTTGCCGGTCACGCTCGGGGAGTTTATCGGCATCTATGAAAATGTCCTGCAGCCGTCCTAAATCGCTGAAGGATTGCCTGCATCACGCCGGCGGCCAGTATTTGTGGGGGGCCGTGGCAAGCTGCGCAACAGGCGATCTGTTGCGAGGCACGAGCCTGCGCGAAAGCCCCGCCGTATGTGCCGGCCGCTCCGTTCTTATCGCCACGCGCAGCCAACTGGCAACCGCTCTGGCTCTGATCGAACTCGACGGCGTAGCACGGCGCATTGTCATCTGCCCGCCCGACGTACCAATGGCCCGGTTTCCTTCGGTGATTCGGGAGGCCGAGGTGGATGCGATCGTGTCGGACTACGAACCGCACGATCATGCTTTCCCGGCCGGAGTTTGCCGGGTTCTTTGCGGTTCCGTCCAGCCCGCGGAAACCACGACGCCCGAATATCATTCGACGGAATGGGTGCTCCTCACATCGGGGAGCACTGGAATGCCGAAGATGATTGTTCACAATCTGGCGAGCCTCACGGAACCCATATGGCCGAGTCTGGATGATGGCGGGCGCGACAACGGGAACCCTGTTGTGTGGGGCACCTTTTATGACATCCGGCGTTATGGGGGACTTCAGATTTTCCTGCGCGCCATGGTCGGGAATTCATCGCTGGTGCTTTCCAGCGCCGGTGAGCCGGTGGCGGAGCATCTGGAGCGGCTGGGAAAGCACGGCGTGACGCATCTTTCCGGCACTCCCTCGCACTGGCGGCATGCGCTGATGAGCGCTGCCGCGCGTAAAATAGCGCCGCATTACATTCGCCTGTCCGGGGAGATCGCAGATCAGGCCATCCTGAATCTGCTTCATTCTTTCTATCCTGCCAGCCAGATCAGCCAGGCATTTGCCTCAACCGAAGCAGGTGTTGCGTTCGAAGTAAAAGATTGCCTTGCCGGATTTCCCGCCAGCTATTCAGGCAAACAAAACGGCGTGGAAATTCGGGTTGTCAACGATTCCCTTCAGATTCGATCCGACCGGATTGCACTTCGCTATGTGGGGGACGCCGGCGGATCGCTGACCAATGGCGACGGCTTCGTGGAAACGGGCGACATTGTGGAGTTACGCGAGAACCGTTATTATTTTCTCGGCCGCAGAAACGGCATCATCAATATCGGCGGGCTCAAGGTGTACCCGGAAGAAATCGAGGCTGTGATCAACAGTCATCCCGCAGTGCGGATGTCGCTTGTGACAGCGCGGAGGAATCCGATCACAGGCTCCGTCGTTTCCGCCGACATTGTCCTCAAAGAAACCGCATTGAAAGAAGTGCCTGGAGAAGGCGATGTCCCCGAGCGACTCGCGAAATTCAGGAAAGAGGTGGTGGAGATCTGCAGGCAAAGGCTGCCGGCGCACAAAGTGCCGGCGACTCTCCGGTGTGTATCGGAACTGAGAGTTGCAGCCGCGGGAAAACTGGTTCGGCCGCAACATGCGTAACGTAATTGTTACGGGAGGCAGCCGGGGCCTTGGGCTCGCACTTGTTCGCCACCTCGCCGCCGAGGGATATTGCGCAATTGCGATCGCGCGGAAATCGACATGCCAGCTGGAAGCTGCGATACGGGAAGCCGAACAATCGGCTGGAGCGGTGCATTTCGTGCCATCCGACCTGGGCGATATTGAGAAAATACCGGAGCTCGTGAAGAAGCTGCAGGCCGAGTTTCGGCCGATTTACGGGCTGGTCAACAATGCTGCACTGGGTACCGATGGCGCTCTCGCCATGATGTCCAATCCGCAGATCGAAACACTGATTCGGCTGAATACGCTTTCCCCGATCATCCTGACCAAGTACGTGGTTCGTCACATGATGGCGGATGGCGGCGGGCGCATCGTGAACGTCTCCTCGATTACCGGCCTCACGGGTTATAGCGGACTTTCGGTTTATGGTGCGACGAAGTCTTCCATGATCGGCTTTACACGATCCCTGGCGCGCGAAGTAGGCAGGCTCGGCATCAATGTGAACTCCGTAGCTCCTGGCTTCATGGATACGGAAATGACCCAGGCCATGGATGAGCCGCGCCGGCAGCAGATCCTGCGCCGGAGCCCGCTGCACCGCTTTCCCTGTGTGGAAGACATAGCCGGCGCCATCGGTTACCTGCTCAGCGAGAAGGCAAGAAACATAACCGGGACAGTACTCACAGTGGATGCCGGGTCCACTGCATAACGACAACAGGCTGACACTTCTGCGATGACTCCCACTGAACAGCAGATGGCCGCGGCGACGGCGCTCGGCTCCCCCGCGAAAGCATGGCTTCGAGCGCTTGACCTGACGGCGCCGATCGCCGCCAATCCACGCCGGATTCTTTCAACGGTGATTGACGAAATGGCCGAACGGCAGGGCAATGCACCGGCGCTGCTCTCCCGGCGCGAATGCCTCACTTATCGGGAACTGGCCGCCCGATCGAATCAATATACGCGGTGGGCGCTCGCGCAAGGGCTCGGTAAAGGCGACGCGGTTTGTCTGCTCATGGAGAACCGCCCCGAGTACATGGCGATATGGCTCGGCATTTCGCGAGCCGGGTGCGCAGTTGCGCTCCTGAACACGAACGTCACAGGCGATTCGCTGTCGCACTGCATCGATATCGTCGCGCCGAAGTATCTCATCGCATCGGCGAGCCTCGTGGAGAAGCTGATCTTCGGGAGAGAGCTTTCGTGCCTGCCGAAGGTGTGGGTTCACGGCGCAGGCTACCACCTGTATGACCGCATCGATATCGATGTGGAGCGCTATTCGGGTCAAGCGCTGCGCGTCTGCGAAACCGTGCCGGTGACGACTGGCGATCGCGCGCTGTACCTCTACACTTCGGGGACCACGGGCTTGCCGAAAGCCGCGAACATCAGCCATGCGCGCCTGATGCAGTGGAGCCTGTGGTTCGCGGGCATGATGAATACCGGCCCCGCGGATCGCCTGTACAATAGCCTGCCGATGTATCACAGCGTCGGCGGTGTTCTGGCTACGGGGTCGGTTCTCGCCTCAGGCGGTTCGATAGTGATCCGGGACAGGTTTTCGGCGAGCCGGTTCTGGAGCGAGATCGTCGAGTTCGAGTGTACGTTGTTCCAATACATCGGGGAATTATGCCGATATCTGCTGCATACTCCGGCTCACCCGGCGGAGAGTCTGCACCGCATCAGGATCTGTTGTGGCAACGGCCTGAGGCCGGACATCTGGGAGGCTTTCAAATCGCGGTTTGGTATTCCGCGGATTCTCGAATTCTATGCGGCTACGGAAGGCAACGTTTCGATGTTCAATGTGGAAGGCAAGCCCGGCGCCATTGGTCGCGTGCCGCCATGGCTTGCACACCGCTTCGGAGCCGCGCTGGTAAGGGTCGACGTCGAGAAAGAAGCGCCGGCGCGGAATGCCGATGGGTTCTGCATTCCGAGTGACACTGACGAAACCGGCGAAGCGCTGGGGAGAATTCGCGAAGATACATCGAACCCGGGCAACCGCTTTGAAGGTTATAAGAGCGACAGCGATTCGCGGGCGAAAGTTCTCCGCAACGTGTTCGAACCTGGCGATGCCTGGTTTCGCACCGGAGACCTGATGCGCAAGGATGCGCAGGGTTATTTCTACTTCATCGATCGCCTTGGCGACACGTTCCGATGGAAAGGCGAAAATGTCGCGACCTCGGAAGTGGCGGAGGCGATCTGCGCGTTTCCGGGCGTTCGCGAAGCTATCGTTTACGGTGTTGCCGTTCCTGCCTGCGACGGCCGCGCAGGTATGGCCGTAGTGTCAGGCATCGGGGAATTGATGCTTGCGCAATTGCGAGCGCATCTCCGCAGAAGCCTGCCGGGATACGCGCAGCCATTGTTCCTTCGCCTTCGCCACGATATGGCTGTTACTGAAACTTTCAAATATACGAAAGGCGCTTTAGTGCGGGAGGGATATGACCCCGCGGCAATCGGCGACGCGCTTTATTTCGACGACAGGGAGCGGGGCGCGTTCGTTCCGCTCGATGCCGGCCTGTACGAACGAATTCAGACCGGCCAACTGAGGTTGTGATGTGCCGTGTTACGCCGCAACTGAACGGTAAATCGTAATGCCCGTCGGCTTTCAAAACCCGAAGACAGCAGCCGCGCTTTCCCGCGGCACCTGTGTGGCGGAATTCCGCGAATCCGATCCGGACTGCGTTGAGATCGGCCTCGTCAACAACATGCCTGTGCAGGCGATGGAGGCGACGGAACGGCAGTTTCGCGCGTTGCTGGACGCGGCGAGTGAGCGAATTGGGGTGCGGCTCTCTTTCTATGCTCTGCCCGACGTGCCCCGGTCGGATGAAGGCCGAGACCGTATCGGCAGCGTCTATTCGGAGATCCGCGAGCTCTGGAATGGCAGGCTCGATGGTGTCATCGTCACCGGAGCGGAACCAGTAGCGAAGAACCTCGCCGGTGAACCGTTCTGGGGAAACCTGACAACCCTGACGGACTGGGCGGAACAGAATACCTATTCATCGATATTCAGTTGTCTGGCGGCGCACGCTGCCGTGCTGCATATCGACGGCATCAATCGGCGACCACTTGAGAGCAAGCTTTCCGGCGTGTACGATTCCACGAGTATGCCGGGCAATCCACTGACTGCCGGAATTCCGGCTCAGATATGCATGCCTCATTCCAGATGGAACGACATTCCGGAAACGTCGCTCGCGGAGTGCGGTTATCGAATGCTGACGCGCTCTGCCGAGGCGGGCGTCGATGCATTCGTAAAACATAGACAGAGCCTGTTCGTATTTATTCAGGGGCATCCGGAATACGATGCGGATTCACTGCTGCTTGAGTACCGCAGAGATATTCGGCGATTTCTTCGCGGAGAGAGAGATGCTTACCCGCGCATGCCGGGCAATTACTTCGACGAAAACGACGCGGCACTGTTCACTGCGCTGCGCGAGCGGGCATTGGCCGAGCGCTGCGAGGGGCTGCTGGCGGATTTCCCCGCCATTGCTGTGGCAGCCAGATTGAAGGCGACCTGGCGTCCGGCTGCAAACCGGCTCTATCGCAACTGGCTGCTGCACTTGTGCGGACAAAAGAGCAAGGCACTGCGGGGCACGCGCCGCCGCGTGGAAGCGGGACGATTCGACGCTGTTTCGCAAACCTGCACGGCCAAAGGGGAGTCCGCATGAACCGAAATGGCCATTATGAAATTCAGCCGGTCATGGGTTCCACACTCCCCGCTGTGGCGAAGTTCCTGCAGTCCTGCCGACAGAATGAGACTGGCGTGTCATTCGACTGGCAGCACCGCTGCGAAAGTGCTCCAGGTATTGAACGGCGTTTAAGATGGTTGCTTTGTGAGAATCCCGTTGCGGTTGAGGGTGCTCCGCTGGGGTATTGCCTGCGCGATTCGGCGGGCATCGTTCGCGGACTCACGCTGACTTGTCCCGCCGCATTTCTGTACGGGAATCGGCGGCTTCATGGACTTTCTTCCGGAAGTTTCTTCGTCGATCGCCAGGCGCGATCCATGGGATTCTACCTCTTCCGGAAATATCTCCAGTCGCCGGGTTATTCCTTTTTCTTCGCCACCACCTGCAATGCGAATTCGGGCGGCTTGTGGTCTCAAATGGGCGGCTCCGCCGTGCCGGATTCAGACGTGGAGTATTTTCTCCCGCTGCGACTCGATGTACTGATGCCATCGCTGGTTGCGACCCGGACTTCCAACGAAGTGGCGACCGCAATCGCCGGTATCGGCGGACACCTGGCCAACCCGATTCTGCGGGTTCTGACTCGGCCTGCGGCGCAGCTCAAAATTGAGCGCTGCTACGACCTGGAAAAACTTTCGGAGCTGTCGCGGCGCAACCGGCCGGCTGAGTTTATCTCTGGTGACCGATCAGCCGCATTCCTGCGCTGGCGCTATGGAAAGGATGCACCCCTTTATCCGTACGAGCTTTTTCTTTTTCGTGATACGCGCGGGAATGAAGGATGGTTTTCGCTGGCCAATATGAATCGCGGGGAGCAAGGGCAAATTCGCGCTACCGTTTTGCTGGACGTGAGTTGGCCTCGCGGGAAGGTCGACTTCGACGTAGTCTTTCATGAAATTGTGCGTATGGCTGCTCCCGCCTCCGACGCTGTTTTCTTCCGATCCCAGCCCGGCGTGGACTATCGCCAACACAGCCGCTGGGTAATGACGCGCCGGCTCCCGTGTCCGCGCGCATTCGTGGTGACACCAAAGAGCGCCCCGCCGCTTCCGCTGGATGTTCTGGATTATGACGATGGCGAGTACGGGGCGTGGGCATTTCCGTGGCCAGCCACACGAGAGAGCGCCGACGCCGCGCGCACCGTGACAACCAGAAGCAAAACGCTGCCGGATAGTGCCATGCCCGATATGCGGGACTTGATTCGATAATGTTCTCAAATACAGCGCTGGCCGAAGTGCAGTGCGCCGCTGCGAAGGTCGCCTGTGACATTGCCAATGGCCCCATTGTTCCGTGCGTGACACCGGAAGAAATCCACGACCATCTGGCGTCGCGCTATGACTTCAGCGAGCCGCTTCCGCTGAAGGATGTCGCGGCCGATGTCGAATTCATGCTGCGGAAGTGGCAGGTGCACGTCACGCATCCGCGCTACTTCGGACTGTTCAATCCGAGTGTCACGACCGCATCCGTCGTCGCCGACTCGCTGGTTGCGATGTACAACCCGCAGCTTGCGACATGGCGTACCTCGCCGGCCGCGAACGAGATCGAACGGCACACGCTTGGGTGGCTCGCCGGCAAGTTCGGATTGCCAGATAACGCCGTGTCGCATTTCACGAGCGGCGGAGGCGAGTCGAATCTTTCGGCCGTCATTGTGGCGCTCACTCACACCTTTCCTGATTACGGAGAAGGAGGCGTGCGGCAGATCGCTTCCCAACCCACCATTTATCTCACCGCGGGAGCTCATCATGGGTTCCTGAAAATCGCACGCATGACGGGCCTGGGCCGTTGCGCTCTGCGCACCGTAGCGATGGATGCGGATCTTAAGATGGATGTCGCCGATCTCGCCCGGCAGGTAGCGGAGGACAAGAGATCCGGCCTCGCGCCATTCATGGTGGTCGCAACAGCGGGGACAACAGCGGCGGGGGTCATCGACCCTTTGCCTGAGGTGGCCCGTTTCTGCCGTTCTCAGGATCTCTGGTTTCACGTCGATGCCGCCTGGGGCGGGGCCGCTGTCATTTCGCCGCGCCTGAGAAGCCATCTGGACGGAATCGGAGAAGCGGACTCGATCACGTGTGACGCGCACAAATGGTTTTCCGTACCGATGGGCGCGGGCATGTTTTTTTGCAGGCATCGCGAATCGGTGCTGAAGGCGTTTGAGTCCGAGATATCGTTTATGCCCGCGAAGACAGGCGCCGTCATGGATCCTTATACTTCGAGTGCGCAGTGGTCTCGCCGGTTTATCGGGCTGAAACTTTTTCTTGCGCTCGCGGAGCAGGGCGAAGCCGGGTACGTCCGGATGATCGAACATCAGGTTCAGATGGGAGAGTTGCTGCGCGCATCGCTGGAACGCGAAGGATGGCGCATCGTAAATAAAACTCCCCTGCCGCTCATCTGCTTTACGCGCGACGGCCTGATCACTTCGGAGTTCCTGGCGGCGCTGCATGCGCGGCAAATCGCGTGGATGTCGGAGGTGCAGCTTGACGATGGCGACCCTGTGCTACGCGCGTGCGTGACAAGTTTCCGGACGACAGAAAAGGATATCGAGTGGGTTGTGGGCGAGATGAGCCGCATTTGCCGGCAGGAACCTGGTTGATTTATGAGGCGCGAAACGATAGCTGTTCACGGCGGATATGAAGACGATCCAACAACAAAGGCCGTAGCGGTTCCGATCTACCAGACCGCGGCATATTCGTTTGAAAGCGCCGATCATGCGGCTGCGCTGTTCAACCTCGAAGCGGAAGGCTTTCGCTATACGAGGATCAGCAATCCGACAACGGCGGTGCTGGAACGGCGTGTCGCCGAACTGGAAGGCGGTCTGGAAGCGCTGTGCGTTGCGACAGGACAGGCCGCTGTCAATTACGCGGTGGGTAACGTCACGCAGCTCGGCAGCAACATCGTCTCGGTGCCGCAGCTCTATGGCACGACGCATACTTTGTTCGCGCACGTTTTGCCGAATCAGGGAGTGACGGTGCGATTCGCGGAGTCCGACGAAGCGCACGCCATAGAGGCGCTGATCGATGACAATACGCGCGGCGTGTACTGCGAAAGCGTGGGCAATCCCGCGGGAAATGTCTGCGATATCGAAGCGCTGGCACAGGTGGCGCACAAGCATGGCGTGCCGCTGATTGTGGACAACACCGTCCCGACGCCCATTCTGCTGCGGCCGATTGAATACGGCGCGGATATTGTGGTGCATTCCCTGACGAAATTCATGGGCGGACATGGCACGACGCTGGGCGGCGCGGTAGTCGATGCCGGCAACTTCCCCTGGGAAAAGCACGCCGATCGCTTCCCGATGTTCAGCCAGCCCGATGCTTCGTATCATCACCTGGTCTACACAGAACATTTCAAGCGGGCCGCGTATATCGGACGTTGCCGCAGTGTTTACCAGCGGACAGCCGGCGCCGTTTTATCTCCGCTCAGCTCGTTCCTGCTGCTTCAGGGACTTGAAACGGTGGCGCTGCGGGTGGAGCGGCATGTAGAGAACGGTGCGCGCGTCGCACAGTTCCTTCGCGAAGATCCGAGGGTGGAGTGGGTCAACTACGCGGGGTTTGAAGACAGCCCGTGGCACGGGCTGGCGCGAAAATACCTCGACGGCCAAGGCTGTTCCTTGATGACGTTTGGAGTCAGGGGCGGATACGAAGCGGCGAAAAGATTTTATGATGCCCTTGAGTTGGTGAAGCGCCTGGTGAACATCGGCGATGCGAAATCGCTGGCATGCCATCCGGCCTCCACAACCCATCGGCAGATGTCGGGCGAAGAGCAGCGCAAGGCGGGAGTGACCCCTGAGACGTTGCGGATTAGTGTGGGGATCGAGCATTTCGAAGATATTCTTGAGGACCTGGATCGGGCTCTGGCGGCTGCGACGCCCACGGTTAAATGGCCGCCGATTCACGCCGAAGCACGCCGAAAAAAAAGACACTTCGACGGCAACGTATGACGTCGATGGCGGCAGGGGACGCCTTGTTATAGCGCTGTATCCTGCCGCCCATGAATCGAGCGGGATCTATCGGGCTGTCGGCCCGCGGTTAGTAAGTACATATGCCCGCGTGCATAGCG
>JAICJH010000020.1 GCA_025928545.1 Bryobacteraceae bacterium
CGGCGTAAGTCCGCCGCGCTACAGAAGCCGCTCAATTCATTGGCGGCGGGTGATACGGAGCTTGCAACGACATGGGCAACCGACCCGCCGCAACGACGTTCTTTTTCCTCGCCGCAAGGTGTTCGAAAAAGGATGTCACTGTTATTTGAAAATCGAAAATTTATCCCCACGCGCCGTGGGATACGTGTCTCCTTACTTCGGGGATTGCTTTGCCAGTTCTCGCTGAAACGCCCGTTCCCTCTCTGCGACGTAGCTCTTGTATCCCGCCGGATCGATGAACGGATTCGCTCCGCCGGACTGGAGCCGCGGATATTTTTCCAGCATCCCGTAATAATCCCCGTGGGCGCCGAGGAAAATATCGCAGGGCAGGGATTTCAGCACTCGGAAGGTCGTCTCGTAATCCTGCGCGATCTGCGGATATGCCGAATTATTCACCAGTTTGAATCCCTGATTCACATTCGGGCTGCCGACAATTACGACATCGTAAGTCGTCCCGCCGTCGGTTAGCTTCATCGTCCAGGTCGTGCAGCCTTTCGTATGACCTGGAGTCTTGTGCGCCACCAGCGTGGCCCCGCCGAGTTTGACTTCCTCGCCATCGTGCAGCACCTTATCCACCTTCGTTGCGGGATACAAACTGCTCGGCGTATTTCCATACTGGAAATCATCCTTGCCGCCGGTTTCCACCACCGATACATCGGTGTCCATCACCATATACTGCGCCCCGGTTAGCTTCTTAACGGCGGCGCTGCCGGCATTGTGATCCCAGTGGGCATGACTGATCAGCAGAATCTTCGTATCGCTGAACTTGAACCCAAGCTTTTCGACGCTCGCCTGGATCAGCGGGACAGAACTTTCCAGACTGCTGTTGATCAGAATATTGCCCTGCGGGGTAACCACCAGATACGAGGCGAGGCCCTTGCTGCCAACGTAATAGAGATTGCCGGCGATCTTATGCGGTGTGAATGGCTCAGTCCAGTCAGGCGTCTGCGCGAACAGACCTCCGGACAAGGCCGCCAGGATGATAACCGCCCCTATTTTATTCCGCAGTTTCAAGAACACTGTTCTTCCTCCCGAACATTGCATAGATTATCAGGCCGATTGCCAGCCACACGAAAAATCGAAGCCACGTCATCAGGGGCAGCGCCAGCATCAATACCAGACAAAACACGATTGAGATGATCGGCATTACCGGACACCACGGCACGCGAAAGCTGCGGGGTCGTTCCGGCTGGGTTTTCCGGAGGACGAGCACGCCGGCCGAAACCACAATGAACGCGAACAGCGTACCGATGTTCGACAGGTCGGCGAAAGTGTCGATATCCCAGATGCCGGCCGGAATTCCGACCACCAGGCCCGCGATCCATGTACTGACGTGCGGTGTCTCGAAACGGGGGTGCACTTTCGAAAACAACCTTGGGAGCAGGCCGTCACGCGACATCGCAAACCAGATGCGCGCCTGCCCATACTGGAAAACCATCAGCGACGAAATCATTCCAACCAGCGCCCCCACGGTCACCCACCCGCGAATTTTATTCATACCGAGATGCTTCAGGGCGTCGGCTACGGGGGCATCGGTGTTGAGTGTGGACCACGGCGCGATACCCGTAAGCGTGAGCGCCACCGCGATATAGAGCACGGCACAAACCACCAGCGTCACGATAATTCCGACGGGCATGTCGCGCTGCGGATTTTTGCATTCCTCGGCTGCAGTGGATACGGAATCGAAGCCGATGTAAGTAAAGAACACAATGGCCGAGCCCGTCAGCATTCCGGGAATGCCGTTGGGAAGAAACGGATGCCAGTTCGACGTATTCACCGCATGAGCCGCGCCGATGACAAAGATCAGAATTGCCGCGATCTTAATCCCGACCATCACGTTATTCGCCGTGGCGCTTTCCCGAATGCCGCGCACGAGGATCCACGTCAAAACCAGCAATACAACGAACGCCATCAGGTTGAAGTAACTGCCGCTGGGAACTCCGCTTGGGCCGATTGGCGATTTCGCGATGGCGGCGGGCAAATGGAAATGGAAAACGTTGTCGAACAGGTCGTTCAGATAATTCGAGAACCCCACCGCGACCGCCATATTGGAAACGGCGTACTCGAGGATCAGATCCCAGCCGATGATCCACGCGAAAATCTCCCCGAGCGTCGCGTAGGCGTAGGTGTAGGCGCTGCCGGCAATGGGGATCATCGACGCCAGTTCCGCGTAGCAGAGGGCCGCGAAACCGCAGACCAGCGCGGTGACTAAAAACGACAGGGAAATGCCGGGCCCCGCGCCCAGCCGTCCAATGGTGGAGACGGCGTTGCCGCCGTTCAACATCAGATCGAGAATGGGCGCGTTGAGGACCGACTTGAATTGCAATTGCTGGCCGGCGGCAGCTGTGCCGGTCAGGATGAAAATGCCGGAGCCGATGACGGCTCCGACACCCAGACCAATCAGACTCCACGGCCCCAGCGTTTTGCGTAATCGCCGCTCCGGCGCGTGCGAGGCCGAGATCAGCGCGTCGATGCCGCGGGTGCGGAGGAGTCGGTTCATCGCCTGCCGCGCAAGACTACCGCTTACGGACGGCCTGACCCTTGATCATCTGCTTAACTTTTTTCTTCATTGAGCCGCGGGCCACGGTGGAGGCGCGCTTGGCTTTCGGCGCAGCCTTCTTTCGCGCGGCGCGCTTCAGCTTCTTGCGTTCTTCGGTTGATTCAATTTTCTTTGTGTTCATCGTTAATGTGTATCAGGCCTTTTTCAGACCCGCGTATTTCTCCACTAGTTTCTTTAACCCGTAGTGATCGAAAACGACCACAATCTTCGCGTCGGCTCCGTCGCCTTCCCGCCGGACAACGGTGCCTCTGCCGTATTTGGGGTGCTCTACTACTGTACCTGTTGAGGTTGGACGTTTTGGAGGGGCGGGCGCCGCGGGGAGTACCGTGCGGGGCTTGGGGGGCGGAATCGGCTGGCTCCGCACCTGGATGACCGGCTCCTCCCATGGCGGGCGATTGTCGTCGGAGGCAGGCGCAAAAAGCCCTCCCTGCCTGCTCTGGGGCGGGCTGGCGGGCCGCGGGGGAGCTGCTGGAGGCGGTGCCGGAACGGCTGGTTTTTGCGCCGGCACATTCGCGGGGGGCCCCCCAAAACCGCGCACCGGCACGTTCACGCCGCGCTGCTTGAAAAACTCCGATACATTTTCGAGCGAATTGTACGTCTTGCCGGTATAGAGATTCTTCCGGGCTTCCTGCCGGACACTGGAACGCTCCGCCGAGAGGTCCACCTGCGGCCGCGAGGGTTGCTCATAGTCGTCATCGTCGTCCGGCACGCCGAGATTGATGACGAGATTCTCCGGAATCTCCTTGAGGAAACGCGACGGCAGGCTGCGTTCCTGCTCGCCGCCTCCGAAGCGCCGGCGATACCTCGCCCAGCTCAGAATCAGCCGTTTTTCCGCCCGGGTCATCCCGACATAGCAGAGCCGCCGCTCTTCTTCCATCGCGGCGTCGTTCAGCAGCGAGCGGCTGTGAGGAAACAGCTTTTCCTCCATGCCCGCCAGGAATACGACGGGAAACTCCAGGCCTTTCGCATTGTGCAACGTCATCAGCGTGATCTGCGCCTGTTCGTCGATCGCATCCGTTTGCGCCACCAGCGCGGCGTGATCCAGAAAATCGTTGATCGTCTCGCCGCGTTCCACGGCTTCGCGCGCCGCGTTCATCAGTTCGTTGAGATTCTCCAGCCGAGCCTGAGCTTCGGGCGAATTCTCCTGCTCGAGCATCGCGCGATAGCCGGTGCGCTCTTCGATATGGGAGAGAGCCACATGCAGAGGCTGCGATTTTACCGCTTCGGCCAGCTCTTCCACCAGAAGCCGGAAGACGTTGAAAGCCGAGTGGGCGCGGGTTCCGAACTGTTTGTCGTCGAAAAGATGAAGGAAAGCATCCCACAGGCTGAGCCCGTTCTGCGCCGCATACTGCTCGGCCTGTTCCACCGTGGTTTTGCCGATGCCGCGCGCGGGCGTGTTGATGATGCGGTTCAGTGCGATGGAATCGGTCTGCGTTTGCGCAAATTTGAGGTAAGCCAGAATATCTTTGACTTCAGCGCGTTGGTAATAACTGATGCCGCCGACAACGTTGTACTTGATGTTGTAGCGCCGCATTGCTTCTTCAATCTGGCGCGATTGTGAATTCGTCCGGTAGAGCACCGCGACTTTGCGGTCCGGGTACTGGCGAAGAATCTTCTTGATCGTGTCGGCAATGAACAGGGCTTCATTTTCCGCGTCCTGCGCCGGGTAGATCGTGATTTGATCGCCCTCGTCGGATTCCGTCCAGAGCCATTTGCCCTTGCGCTCCAGATTGTTCGAAATCACCACGCTGGCGGCTTCGAGAATGTTCTTCGTGGAGCGATAATTTTGCTCGAGCCGGATCGTTTTCGCCCGAGGGAAATCTTTCTCGAAGTCGAGAATATTCCGGATATCGGCTCCGCGCCAGCTGTAAATCGACTGGTCTTCATCGCCTACAACGCAGATGTTGTCGTGCCGTTGCGACAGCAGCCGCATCAGTTCATACTGGCTGCGATTCGTATCCTGATACTCGTCGATCATGATGTAGCTCAGGCGACGATTCCAGGCATCCCGCGTGGCCTGATCGTGGGCGAGGAGGCGCACGGTTTCGAGCAGCAGATCGTCGAAATCGAGTGCGTTGGCCTGGCGCAGAGCCTTTTCATACTCTTCGAAAACAGCGGCGATGCGGGTCATACGCGGATCGCTGGCCTTCGCGTAAAGATCCTGCGGCGATTCCTTCAGGCTCTTCGACTGGCTGATCTGCGACATGGCCGTGCGGTGCGGAATCGCCTTATCGTCAAGCCCCATCCGCTTGTAGGCCGCCTTGATGATCGAGAGCTGGTCGTCATCGTCGTAAATCGAAAAGGTCCGCGTGAAACCGGGCCGGATCTGCGCGAGCGCGTCGCCGTCGCGGCGCAGCAGCCGCACACAGAACGAATGGAAAGTGGAAACCAGGGGCGTCGATGAGAGCTCGAAGCCCTCCAGATGGGACGCTACGCGCTCACGCATTTCGCCGGCGGCTTTGTTGGTAAACGTAACCGCCATGATGGAAAACGGCGGCACTTTGACCGCCGTGATCAGGTGCGCGATGCGATTCGTAATGACCCGCGTTTTACCGCTGCCCGCCCCGGCAAGGATCAGGACAGGCCCTTCGGTGGTAGCGACGGCTTCACGCTGAGGGGGATTGAGACCGGAAAGAAAATCCACTTAAATTCCATTTTCGCAGGTGGCTTGCTCCACTACACTGAATGAATGGGTTGGACGAAATTGGCGACGGTCGGTGAGTTGCCGCCCGATTCCGTCATCGAAGTGGAACACGAGGGCGAGCGCTACGCGATCTGCAATGCGGGCGGCGAAATGCGCGCTCTGTCGGGTGTTTGCCCGCATCACGGCGGACCGCTGGGGCAGGGCACCGTCATTCAGGGCCTGCTGGTTTGCCCCTGGCATATGTGGGAATTCGATTCCAAAAGCGGCGTCTGCCTGGTCGACCCGACCCGCGGTGTTCCCACCTTTCCCGTGAAGGTGGAAGGCACTCGCGTCTACGTGGATATACCGGAAAATGCCTGAACTCCCCGAAGTGGAAACAGTGGTTCGAACCCTGCGGCCGGCGATTGTCGGACGACGCATCGTCAATGCCGAACTCACCGGCCTGCGGGTGCTGATCGGCTCGGCCCGCAAGACGGCGAACGCGCTGGCCGGGAAGAAGATCGTCGCCGTGGAGCGGTACGGCAAATTCATCGCCATCCGCCTCGACCGCGGCTATCTCGTCGTCCACCTCGGGATGACAGGCAGGCTTCTGATCGATGGCGCGATGTCGAAGTGGACTCATGCCATCTTCACCCTGGACAAGGGCGCGCTGCTGTACGAAGATCCGCGCCAGTTCGGGCGAATCGAGTACGGCGATGAATTGCCGGCTCGTGTGGCCGCGCTCGGGCCGGAACCGCTCGAAGTTTCGCTCGATGAGTTTATCCGCCGGCTGAAGCTTCGGAAATCGCCGGTCAAGGCGGTTTTGCTGAATCAGGCGGTGGTGCGGGGCGTTGGAAATATTTACGCGGACGAGGCGTTGTTCCGGGCGGGCGTGCATCCGAAACGCGTTGCCTCTTCGCTGCGAGCCGATCGGGTCGAGCGGATTTTCAAAGCCATGCGCGAAGTGCTGGCCGAAGCGATCGCCAGCCGCGGCTCGTCGGTTTCAAACTATGTGGATGCGGAGGGCAACCGCGGCGGTTTCCAGGCCGATCACCGCGTCTACCAGCGCACGGGCGAACCCTGTGTGAGCTGCGGCGCGCCGATCAAAAGGATCGTGGTGGGGCAGCGTTCCACGCACTATTGCTCCAAATGCCAGAAGTGAAGGTGCCCGCCGCCCGGGTCACCCTGTGGCCATTTGTCGGGGCGCTTTACCTGATCGTCGCCGGCGGTCCGTTCGGACTGGAAGATATCGTCGGCTCTTCCGGATACATCGGCGCGATCCTTATCCTTCTGGCGACGCCGCTCGTCTGGAGCCTGCCGACCGCCCTCATGGTGAGCGAGCTTTCCAGCGCCATCCCGGAAGAAGGCGGGTATTATCGCTGGGTCATGCGCGGGATGGGTCGATTCTGGGGGTTCCAGGAAGGCTGGCTATCGCTCGCCGGCAGCATCTTCGATATGGCGATTTATCCGACGCTTTTCGTGAGCTATCTGCAGCGCCTCGCGCCGTCGCTCGTTGCCGGACACCGCGGTGTTCTGATTGGCATCGCTCTGATCGCCGTGTGCGCGGCATGGAATTTGCTTGGCGCGACCGCGGTCGGCAACGGTTCATTGACGATGACGCTGCTGCTGCTTTCGCCCTTCGCGGTGCTGGCCGTTTACGCTGTCATGCATGCCGGAACCGCGGACGGCCATGCGCCCGTTCCTCTGCGACACGTCGATTTCCTGGCGGGTCTCCTCATCGCAATGTGGAATTATATGGGCTGGGATAATCCGACGACCATCGCCGAAGAGGTGGATCGTCCGCAGTACACTTATCCCCGCGCGATGGCGATCGGCGTGGTCCTCGTGGCCCTGACCTATGTGCTGCCGATCGGCGCAGTCGCCATGACGGGCCTCGATCCGAATCGCTGGACAACCGGTGGCTGGCCTGACGTCGCCCGCGCTTTGGGCGGCAAAGAGGCATTAGCGCTGGCACTCACGGCGGCGGGAATGGTGGGAGCGTTCGGCACATTCAACGCGCTCACGTTGAGCATTTCCCGGCTCCCGGCTGTGATGGCGGAAGACGGATTTCTGCCGGCCGCGCTGACAAAGAGAACACGCAAAACATACGCCCCGTGGGTCTCCATTCTGGTCTGCGCCGGAGCCTGGACCCTTTGTCTGGGGCTGAATTTTTCGAAGCTGGTGATGCTCGATATTCTGCTGACAGGCCTCAGCATTCTGCTGGAGTTCGCGGCGCTGGTCGCACTGCGGATCAGGGAGCCTGATCTGGAACGACCCTATCGGGTGCCGGGAGGAATTGTCGGGGCGGTCGCGATTGGCCTGCCGCCGCTCGCTCTGCTGATTCTCGCCGTTATTCGCAACGATGCGGAGCCGGTGGGGCCGATCAACGCGCTGCAGCTTGGCGGTCTGATTATTTTGGCGGGCGTCTTCTGCTATTTCATCGCCGGGCGCAGGCCACCGCCACGAAGAGCCTGATGGCTCCCCGCGGCGGCTGACGATTTACTTGCCGTTGTTTTCGACCTGAAGCTCATTGTCCACGTCGAAGATTCCGGGAACACCCTTGGCGCGCATGCCCGCTATCTGCTTATCCATCGCATTGGCAACCACGCCTTCCAGACGTACGTTGCCGTTCTTCACAATGATGTGAATTGACGGTGCGGCGCGATATGCATAGCGTGCGGAAAGGCTCGCATCGCCGTAAATGGCGCGGTAAACTGCGAGCCGAATCGTGTTGTCATTCGGTGAAAGCGGAAGAACTTCGATGTTGTTAACGACGTTGGTGACGTCTTTAATTTTCTTCACGGCATTTCCGGCATCGTCCTTCAGGGTCGGATCATTCACCTGGCCGGTCAGGGTTACGGTGCTGCCGTTCACGTTGAAGCCCAGATCGTCGAACACGCCGTAATATGGCAGCATCAGCAGATTGTGGCGGACCTCACGGATAATCCCGTTTTCGTCGGCGCCACCGCGCAGATAGGGATCGTAGTGGGCGGCCGCTTTATTATTTTTGTCCTTGTCTTTATCCTTGTCCTTGTCGGCCGCGAAACAAGGTGAAATTGCAACAACCGCGAACGCCGCGGCGAAGAATGCGGGAAACGATTTGAAAACTCGCATATTAGTACCCTCTCAGCAGGGTTTTAGCAATCACCGTGCCAACGTGCGAAAGAGGGAACCGTTACACTGAGAGTGCTATCCAGCATGCCGAAAACAGCCAAATCCACAGCCGTTTCAGACCCTTCAGGCGCGGGTGGGATGCGCCTCACGCGGCAGCGGCAGATCCTGCTCGATCTGATCGATAAAACCGGCCAGCATCTTGACGCCGAAAGCCTCTATCACTTAGCCAGAGAGAAGGATCCGAAGCTCAACCGGGTAACGGTTTACCGCACACTCAAGCTGCTGAAGGAAGGCGGACTGGTGGATGAACTCGACCTCATGCATCAGGCTGGCGAGCAGCATTATTACGAAACGCGCCGCAAGCAGGAACACGCGCACGTGATCTGCCTGAGTTGCGGCAAGGTGGAAGAATTCTTCGGCGCGCCATTACAGCAGCTTCGCCGACAGATTGAATCGCACTTCGGCTTTGAGATTATCCTGGCCCGTACCGAGGTGGGCGGTTATTGCCCCCACTGCCAGACGATGCGAGCCAGGGAAATGGAATTAGCCGCCAGCGGCGGATTCGCAGTACGCAAGAAACGATCCGCCGCTAAATAAACCCGCCTTGCCGATTAACGGCTGGCGCGGCAGGAGAAGCCTGCCACGGCACCCACCGCTATCGCGATGGCAAGGCTTTGAAACGGGTTGCGCCGCACTCTGTTCCTGAAGCGGCTGAACATCCGTTCCGCGCCGAAGGCGTTCCTGATGCGGGCATTGCGCACAAACGTAGCGGTCGTGTCGAGCTTCTTACCAGCCTGACTTCCAGCGGTCCGCACCGAGTCAGCCGCCGATTCCAGAGATCCGGCGGTGCGTTTGCGAATGTCGTCGGCCTTATCCGCGAGCGCTTTCGCATTCGATTTCAGTTCGGTGATCATCATAATGTTCTCCTTTCGCGTCACTCCCTGACGGCCGCGCTCGGACGAGCAGTCGGTCTGTCCGTCACGAGGAAATCCGCGGCCGCCTCGCCGGCCGATGCGATGTCATCGGCGCCTGTGTTTTTCAGCAGAGCCTCCGCCCGTTTGACCCACTCGGAGCTGTCGCAGTGGACCGAAAGCAGAATGCCACCTTCCTTGATTCGGCCTTCGTATCGTTTTGCTTCGTATTCGGGCATGCCGAGTCCGACCAGCGCTCCGACAATAGAACCGACGGTGCCACCGACTCCGACACCGGCAAGTATTGCCATGATCGGTCCGGCGGCGATGAACGGGCCGATGCCGGGAATTGCAAGCAAACCAACTCCGGCCAGCCATCCGAGTGTTCCACCGAGCACGGCGCCCGAGCCGCCGCCCGTGACCGCGCCTTCCGGGGCTTTCGTTTCCTTGTTGATTGCGAAATCCTTGGAACCCTGGTTGTGCGGATAAAGCACCGATATATCCGTGCTGCGGAAGCCGCCCTTCTTCAGGGCGTCAATTGCTTCTTCAATCCCGACGCGATCCTTGTACAGGCCATATACGGACGTGTTGGACATTTTCGCTCTCCTGGTATTGAGCAGTACACGTTCGCTGCCATCGTAACGGCGCGCACAGAACGCTCAGCGAGAGGAGGCGAGCTTGTCGGGTACAGCAGCCAGCGGATTCGGATTCGCCGAATCCGGCGGAGCCTGATGATCGTACGGCACGTTTTTCAGACGTGCCAGAATTTCCCGTGGGTAGAAGTCGGCGCCGGCCGATTGTTTCACGATTTGTTCCCAGACGGGAACTGCCGCTTGTCGCTTGCCATCGAGTATCAACGCATAGCCGAGCGCAAGCGAGCGAATTCCGCCGAGTTGCGGGGCGGCAAGATTCTGGTTGGCGCGCGCTTCCCATTCCGCAGCTGAAGCCGAAGGTAAGGCGGCGAAGCGAATGATCAGCTCGCCGGGAGTGAAAGTGGAAGTTCCATCCGCGGTAATTTCGCGGGCGGCAGCGGCACGGTTTCCCTCCACAAGATCCCAGATCGCGAGTTGGGCCGCTATGGCGCTGCGAACAGCGGGAAGATTGGCTGGAACGTTCTTCAGCGATTCCATCAACAGGGCACGGGCCTCATCGCGTCGTCCCGTTCGATACAGCCAGTCTCCGGCGAAAAGATCGATGGAGGGATCGTTGGCTTTCTGCCGCGCTTCTCTGAATTTCCCGAAGAAAGAATCTGCGCCGGTCTTATCGCCGGACCTGAATTTCGCCCATGCAGCCTTGTAGAGATCGCCGCCGTTGAGGAAAGCCGGGAATTTTGTGTACGCCGCGGAGTAGCTGTTTGCCGCATCGGCGAACTTGCCGAACCAATAGTGGACGTCACCCTGCGAATCGAGCGGATTTGGATCGTTGGGCCGCAAGCGCGCGTATTCGCGAAGGGCGGCCAGTGCGCCGGGATAATCGCCGCTCCAGCTCAGAGTGTAGCCACGCTGATTCCACGCATCGGCATCGTCGGGATTTATTGCCGTCAGCTTCTTCCAGGCCGCGGCCGCTTCGGTAAAATTGCCCGCATTGGTTTCAGCGGTTGCCAGCAGACGCAATAAACCGGCATCGCGCGGGTCGAGGACCGAGATATTTCGCATCGCCGCCAGGCTGGCGTTGCGATCGCCGCCGAGGGAGGCGTCTTCAAAATTCAGCCACGCAAGGTCCAGAGCCGCAAGCTTCTGCGCGCGTGCCCGCTGGATGGCGTCGATGGCATGCGGGCGATCGCCCAGGGCAGCCAGTACGCGGACGAGTGTCACCCAGGCGGGGCCGAATGTGGGATCGAGAGCGATAGCGCGCTCCAGGGTTGCAGGGGCTTCCGGGCCAGGGCCCTGGAGTGCTGTGCAATAGAGACGGAAGGCCTCGGGATTCGTGGTGGCTGGTTGTCCGGCGCTGTCGGAAAACTGGTGTGCCAGAAGATTCAGGGCATCGAAGGGAGTGGCCGCGGTTGCCGAAAGATTGCGAAGAGATTTGTGAGAGGCGACATCCTCTTCGGAAGCAGTAATGCGGATGCCTCCGGCGGTGCGCTCAATGTACCCGCCGACGGTTCGTGTCGCCCCGGCGACGATGGCGCCGCTGCGCTCGGCGTTTGCCCCCGCGCCCGACGGCCTGGAGCCGAAGGGTTGAGTCGCGCGAGCTACAGCTTCAGAACTCATGACACGGCCAAGCGAGTCGTGAAGCGAGCGCGAAAGATACTCGCTGGAGCCGCGGGTCACCCAGTCGAGCGAAGGATCACCGGACAGATTCTCGAAATCGATGAACGCGTAGTTTGGCGGCGGGCCGGAATCTTTGCGGCCGCAGCCAGCCTGGCTAAGAAGGGTTAAAAAGATAACCGGGGCAAACTGTGCGAGTCGACGCACTGCGCGGTTGCGAGAGAAGTTTACGCCTCGGCGTGTTAGTACTGATCCGACCCGCGTGTGACCGGAAGGATCGCTAGAGGACACGCGGCTCCAGCGCCATTACCTCTATGAACTCGGGTTTTTCGAGCAGGCCGGAAAACTCGGGAGCCTTTCTGACTTTATCTTTGTCTTTGAAACCCTCTTCAAAGCAGTGGCGCAAATACTGAATCGCCAGATCGTCCTTGCCGATTTTCGCGTATAGCCTGGCCAGCTCAAAGTGGTAGCGGGCGCGATCGGCAACCGTGCGATCCTGCATTTCCGTGCCGACGACGCCGCGGTGCTCGAAAATGTCGGGGTCGAGCGTGATCGCCTTGTTGTACGCCTCCATCATCAGAGGGTACTTGCCCTGCGAATAATAGGCGGTGCCCAGATTGCTCCAGAACGACGCTTTATCCGGCGCCAGTGCGAGCGCGCGTTTATACCGGCTGATCGCCGTGCGGTATCGCTTTTCAGCGTAAAAGACCGTACCGACGTTATTGATCGCTTCGGCATAATTCTTGTCGATCTTCATGGCGTGTTCGTAACTCTGGCGCGCCAGATTCATTTCACCGAGATTATGCCAGGCGATGCCGATCTTGTTCCATATCAAAGCCTTATTCTGCGGGGCGGTCTTGTAGGTGGCAATAGCCTCGCGATACATCTTGCGAGCCATGTAAAGATCGCCTCGCTCTTCAGGAGACAAGGTGGGGAGAGTTGGTGACGGAGTCGTTTGTGCGGCGACAAAAGCCGTCGCCAGAAGTATCAGAGCAGTTATTTTGGTGGAAACCATTGGGTACGGCCTCCCGCATCTTCTATTGGATCATATGGGGACGCGAGCGGCATGGGGGTCAGCGGAAGATGTCCTTCATGTGATCGAAGAAGCCTTTCTTTTTTGGCGCCTGGGTGGAGGTCGGGTTCTTCGCAGACGGGGGTGGGACGGAAGTGGCAGTACTGCCAACGGCCGATTCCTGACCGCTGCCGGGGATGCGGCGAGGCGGCAGGCCCGTTACGTAGCCCTGTGGTGGCGGGGCGGGGTCGCCGGACGACGCGGAAACATCCCAGCCGGAAACTGTGGTCGGGGCGCCCTTGCCACCATGCAGCGGGCAGTAGCCGATGGGTTCCGTGCCGGCAACGAACATCGCATCGGAAACCTGCTTCGGCGGACAAGTTGGCGTCGCCCGCATGCCGGATATCGTATCGATGGGAACGGTGACCACGCCATCCGGCGCGCTGAAGGGCTTTGCGTTGGAATATGCCTTCAGGGTGATGGCGCGTTTCATGAACTCACCCCAGACCGGCAGGGCTGCCTTGGCGCCTTCCATCTCCAGCGGCCGATTATCGTCGAACCCTACCCAGACGATACAGAGAAGGTCGGACGTGAAACCGGCGAACCAGGCATTCGTAGGATCAGTCCCGGTTTTGCCCGCGGCCGGTACTGTGAAATTGTATTCCTTGTTGCGGATGCTGCCGGCCGTACCGGTGCGCATGACTTCCTGCAACATATCGACGACCACCGCGGTCACTCGTGGATCGAGGACAGGCTTCTTTTCCGGCTTTTGATCCAGCATGACCTTGCCGCCGGGTTCCTTGACCAGCGAGAGGAATGTCGGCTGCACACGCACACCCTGATTGGCGAAAACCGTGTACGCTCCCGCCATTTCCAGCGGCGTGGAATCATACGAGCCAATCGCCATGGAGGGTGTCGGAAGCACGTGATCGTTCATGCCGGAGCGACGGGCAAGATCAGCAACTTTATTGAAACCCACCATATCGGCAACTTTGATGGCCGGCACGTTGATGGAATGCGCGAGCGCATACCGGAAAGTCATATCGCCTTCGAAGCTGCGCTCAAAATTACGCGGCGAGTAGGGCTCCTGACCTTCCACCTGCCAGGTAGTGGGCTCATCTCTGACGATGGAGGACTGCGTCAACAGCGTTGCGCCGGGATCGACCGCGGTGTTCACCGCGGCGGCGTAAACGAAGGGCTTGAAGATAGAACCGGTGGGACGCTCGGCGTTTACGTGATTCAACTGGCTCACGCCATAACTGCGGCCGCCCACCAGCGCTTTGATTTCGCCGGTATGCGGATCGACCGCGATCAGCGCCACCTGTGGTTCCACATACGGAGCGTTCTTGAAACGGCGTCGTTTTCGCGCCAGATCGTCCACGCGTTTCATGCCAATCGCAACAGCCTGATTGGCGAATTTCTGAAGGTCGAGATCGAGCGTGGTGTAGATCCGCGCGGATTCTTTCTGGAAATCGGTACCGGGGAAGCGCTTTTCGAGATCGTCGTTCACAAGATCGACGAAGTAGGGCGCGTCTTTGGATTCGGCCTGACCGAATACAACCTTGAGGGGGGATTCCACGGCCAACGCATAATTCCGGTCGTCGATGTACTTGTTGTCGCGCATCAGAGCGAGAACGCCATTGCGGCGTTCTTTGGCGCGTTCCGGAAAACGCCAGGGATTGTAATAGCTGGCGCTTTTCAGCATGGCCGCAAGAGTGGCGGCTTCCGCGATGCTTAGTGATTTGAGGTCCTTGCCGAAGTAGGATTGAGAGGCTTCTCCGAAACCGCGGATCATGAAACTGCCGCGACGGCCGAGATCCACCTGATTGCAGTACAACTCGAAAATCTGCTGCTTGGTGAGCTTCTGTTCGAGCTGCAGGGTAATCATCAGCTCAGCGGCTTTGCGCTGCCATGTCTTCGAGAGATCGAGAAACAGATAGCGCGACAACTGCATGGTGAGGGTACTGGCGCCCTGCTCGTTCCGGCCGCGCTCCAGATCGACCCACGCGGCCCGCATGATGCCGACGAAATCGAAACCGGGGTGAGAGAAAAACCTCTTATCTTCAGCCGACAGAATGGCATCGCGCAGAATCGGGGGGATATCGTCATAGCGGACGAGCCGCTGCTTGACGCGATTGCTGTCGTGCAGGTTGGTGACCAGCTGGGGTTCTAATTCATACAGAGGGCGGGCGGTGTTGTCCCGCAGGGAAATAATGCGATCGATGCGGTTGCGCGAGAAACGGATGGCGGCCGGTTCTTCCTGGAAGTAGGATTCGGAGCCGGGAAAAATGTCGATCGAATCCGGCTTGATGGCGTAATAGCCGGTGGTGTTTTTCTTGTTCTCGTTATAACCGGCGCTGCGCAGGGCGGTGGCAATATCGCCCGGCGATGAGACATCGCCGACCGCGATGGATTCCGGCGCCGCGTAGATGCGGGAAGTGGAAGTGTAAGGGCCGCCTTTCAGCCGGTCATCGATCAGTTTCGCGTATTTCAAATAATAGTGGATGAAAACGCCACCACCCACCACGATCACCAGCAGAATCAGCCCGAGAAGGGTCTTGCCGACCGGGTGCATCAGGAAACGAGCGAGGCCCGAGCCCTGAACGACGCGGCGCTTTTTTCCGTTGCGTGCGGCAGATCCACCGGCATCTCGACGGTCGGGGGTCTTGCCCTGCGGCGGGCGTTCCGGGGTGCTCATCTCTCATTAGGATAACGGTCGCCGAGGGCGGGAAGTTCGGCCGCCTGTGCGGTTCGGTCCGTTGGGCGGAACGTATTGCATCGGACGGCGCGTAAGTCCTTTTCTTTGCGAACATTCTTTCGCTTTCTTATAATTGCAGGCATATGGGGCAGATCCGTGTGTATCTGGACGTCAGGACGGAAGCGCTGCTGAAACGTCACGTCCGGATCTCGGGGGAATCGGAGAGCAAATGGATAGCCGACGCCGTACGCACCCGCCTGAAGGATGAATGGCCTCCCGATGTACTGAAATTGTTCAGAAGCTGGGAGGCCGGAGACTTTCCCGGCCCGGATGAGGTCCGGTACTGGTCCGGACCGGATGCCAGGAGGGAGAAACTGTGATCTATGCGCTTGATTCGAATGTGATCATTCACGCGATGAAGGGCATGGGGCGGGTAGCCGACAGGCTGACGCGTACGAGTCCGGCGGAAATCGGAATACCGTCTGTCGTGCTGTATGAACTGGAATTCGCGGCGCTGCGTTCGCCGGATCCGCCACGCAGACAGCGCGATCTGGAGCGGCTGATCGGCGCTATCAGCATTCTTCCTTTCGACGATCGGGCGGCCGGACGCGCGACCAGCCTGCGCTACGACATGGAGAAAGCCGGAATTCCGATCGGGCCGATTGACACGCTGATTGCGGGTACGGCGCTGGCGCACGGGGCGAAACTTGTGACACACAACACGCGCGATTTCGCCCGGATTCCGGGGCTTCATCTCGACGATTGGTTTTGATTACCTGGCTGCATGCCGGAGCTGATGAAATCGAAAACACAGCCGGTCAGCAGGGCAACGGCTCCGATCAGGAACAGAATCCGGTAAGAGCCGGTATGCGAGAAGATCGCGGAAAGAACGAACGCGGTGGCGGCGTGCGCGATGGCGAAGGCGGCGGTCATCCAGCTCCAAACCTGCTTTTGCCGTGAACCGTGGACGATTTCCGCCACGCGGCCCGCCGCCAGAGAGACGATTCCGATTGCCATGCTGCCCACGCCTATGGAAGAGAGCGTGAGGGCGAGCGGGCTGGTGGAGAACAGCGGCAGGGCAACACCAGCGGCTTTGGCGAGCAGGCTGGCACGCAGGCTGCGCGAGAAACCGATTCGATCGGCCAGCCAGCCGGAGGCAAGAGGTCCGATGGCGGCTGAAACGCCGAGAACGACCCAGTAGTGGTTACCGGTTGCGATGCCCTGGTTCAGGCCGCGGGCAATGTAATCCACCCAGAACACCGTGTGCGGGACGAAGCCGATGGCGTTGGTGACATAAGCTGCCAGCAACCAGAAAATCAGCCACGAGAGCGTTTTCGAATGGGGCGCCTGTTCACCGGGAGTTCGAGGGTGTGGGGCCGCGTTGTAGCTTGCCCAGCCGGGCCAGCCGAGCACCGTCAGTAAAGCCGTCACGATGCCCAGAGCGAGCCATGCGGCGTGGACGCCGCGCGCGGCAAATATCGGCACGACGGTGCCGGAGAGTGCCAGCCCCGAGCCGACGCCCATGAAGACGACGCCGCCGATTCGTCCGCGCATCCGCACTGGTATGGCGCTGAGAACGGACGGCGCTCCGATCACCATGAGGACGCCGCCCGCGAGGCCGGAGCTGAAGCGCCAGAACACAAACCACGGAAATCCAAGCGGCCATGCGCAGGCGAGGAAGCCCACCGCCACAGTCAGCATGGCGATTCTGACAACGAGGGATACTTTCAGCCGGTGAGCCAATAGCCCGGACGCCGCCGACCCGACGACGTATCCCGCGAGATTGAAAGCGCCCAGATAATCCGCCTGCCCGGCTGTGAACCATCCATTGCGAATCAGGAGCGGTATGAGCGGGGGATAACCGAAGCGGCCCAGACCAATGCCGATCAGCAGCGCGCAGAAGCCGCGAGCAGCCGCTACAAACGCAGCACGGTCTTCGGCGGGGCCTGAACGAACGATCATTCATTCTATTCTTGCCTGGCGGGAATAAAACAACCGCTGCTCCGGTATAGCAGGCAGGAGCAGACTTTGAAAAAGACAATTATTCACGATCATCAGAAGGACGGAATCGACAGGCGTGGATTCCTGCAGTGCATGGCGTGGGCAGGTACGGGCGTCGTGTGGAGCGTGGGGGCGGGCGTTGCAACGTCGCGTGCTTTCGGGCAGACGCCATCCGCGGCACCGGACGGCGGATTCAGCTTTGTCCAGATCAGCGATAGCCATATGGGCTTTAACAAGCCGGCGAATCCCGACGTTACGGCCACTCTGCGGGTTGCGGTCGACAGGATCAATGCGCTGCCGCAGACACCGGATTTCATTCTGCATACCGGGGATCTGACGCATTCCTCGAAGCCGGAAGAATTTGACACGCTGGAGCAGGTGATGCGCGGCGTAAAGGCGAAACAGACGTTTTACGTGCCTGGCGAGCATGACAATTCGGTGGACGACGGCAAGCTGTATCTGGAGCGGTTCGGTAAGGGCACGAAGGGCAGCGGCTGGTACAGCTTCGATCATCGCGGAGTCCATTTCGTCGGGCTGGTGAATTCGGCGGCGCTCGAAGGCATGGGGAAGCTGGGCGTGGAGCAACTGGAATGGCTGGCGGCGGATTTGAAGGGGAAGTCGTCCAGCACGCCGATAGTTTTGTTCGCTCACCTTCCGCTCTGGACTGTGTATCCGGACTGGGGATGGGGCACGAAGGACAGCGAGGAGGCGTTGAGTTATGTCCGTCGATTTGGCTCGGTGACGGTGTTGAACGGGCACATCCATCAGGTCATGCAGAAGGTGGAAGGCAACGTCGCGTTCCACACGGCGATGTCGACAGCCTTTCCGCAACCCGCTCCGGGGAGCGCGCCCGCGCCTGGACCGATGAAAGTTCCGGCGGAGCAATTGCAATCGGTGCTGGGCATTCGGAACGTCACGTTCGTGCAGCAGACTCACAGTCTGGCGGTGATCGATGAGCCACTATCCGGCCGGTAGAGTGCGGGCGGGAATGGCAGCCGTTGTGGCGGCGGTATTGTTGGCGGCATCGCTGTCACTCTTACAGGGCGCGGATGCCGCAGCCGGAAGCGCCCCGTTTCAGCGACGCTGCGGAGGCTGCCACTCGCTGGATCGCGCGATGGAAGGTCCGTTATTGCGCGGCGTTTACGGACGCCGCGCGGGCTCCGCACCGGGATTCCAATATTCCGAGGCACTGCGAAAGACGGGAATCGTCTGGGACAGCGAGCTCCTGAATAAGTGGCTGACCGATACGGAATCACTTGTTCCGGGGAATGATATGGCGTTTCGGGTGCCGAATGCGGACGAGCGGGAGAATATTATTTCCTACCTGAAGAGTCTCTCCGGACCTTGAGATGGGAGAATATCGTCTGCCGGACGCTCCGCATGGATGAAGACCGCAAGCTTGCGTTGTTTGAGCAGACGATGATGCCTCATCTGGATGCGGCGCACAACCTCGCCCGATGGCTGACGCGCAGCGATCCGGACGCGGAGGATCTTGTGCAGGAGGCTTATCTGCGGGCGTTCCGCTTCTTCGAAAGCTTCGACCCGCGGACAACGGCCGGCGGCGATGGCCGCGCATGGCTGTTGAGTGTCGTTCGAAATACCTGCATCAGCTGGCTGGGACGAAAGCGCGTCGTCGTGGAGTTCGACGAACAGGCGCACGGAGGGGCAGTGCTTCAGGAATCCGCCGAAGATTCGTTGGTCAGGCAGGCGAAAATCGATTCGCTGCGGAACTGCGTGGACTCGCTGCCGGTTGAATATCGCGAGGTGATCGTTATGCGCGAAATGGAAGAACTCTCGTACCGTGAGATTTCCGAAGCGGCAGGGGTTCCGCTGGGCACGGTGATGTCGCGTCTGGCGCGAGCGCGGGCAAGATTGCTCGGTTGTATGGAGGCGAAAGCATGACTTGCAAAACAGCGGCTTCGCTGACAGAGGCGCTGCTTGACGGCGAACTCGATGCATCTCAGGCGGCGGACGTGGAGCGGCACATCAGTGAATGCTCCGCGTGTTCCGCGATTCGCGACCGGCTGGAACAATTGCGGTCGGATTTGCGCGCGCCGGAATTGCGCTATGCGGCTTCAGAGCGGCTGCGGTCGCGGGTGACGAGCGGGTTGAGGGATGCATCGGCGGGCAAGCCGGCTGCGGCGCCAGTGGGCTGGCGGATGCGATCCTGGGCAATCGCGGCAACGGTTCTGCTGGCAGCTTCTCTGGGATGGAATCTGATGTTGCTGCGATCGCAGAAGAACGCGGGCGATGCGGTGGCGCAGGAAATTGTTTCCAGCCATGTTCGATCTCTGATCGGCGATCATTTGCTGGATGTTCAATCCACCGATCAGCACAACGTAAAACCGTGGTTCAACGGCAAGCTGGATTATTCACCCGATGTGCGCGATTTTGCGGCCGACGGGTTTCCTCTGATTGGCGGAAGGATCGATTATGTGGATCACAGGCCTGTCGCCGTGCTGGTTTATAAGCGGCGGCAGCATTCGATCAACCTGTTCGTCTGGCCTTCGGGCGGGAAGCTGGTCGCTCCTGAAAATGTGAACGGGTTTAATTTGGCGACGTGGAATCGTGACGGGATGAATTATTGCGCGGTGTCCGATTTGAATGCGGGAGAGCTGCGGGAATTCGCGGCGGGGTATGCGAAATGAGATCGGGACAAAAAGAGGAATGGCCGCCGATGCACGCAGATTCACGCCGATAAGATTTGGAGGCGCGAGTCGGGATCGAACCGACGAATAAGGGTTTTGCAGACCCTTGCCTTACCACTTGGCTATCGCGCCGCCTGGGTGACTTACGAAAAGACGACTGTTTGCAACATAGCGCGACTATGGGGTGGAAGTCAATCCGGCAGCTTCATTCACAACAGAATCAATCATTTGCAAGTACTGCCTGGCGGCGTTTTCGAGCGAATGGCGGGTGCGGATGTACTTCGCTCCCTCACTTCCGATCTGGCGCGCGAGGGTGGGAAATCCGGCAGCGAAGGCCATTTGATCGAACAATGCCGCCGCCTCGCCGGGTCCCGCCGGAACGCGCAGACAAGCAGCGCCGGGGATATCCGCTGTCTCGGGACCATCCGTCACAACCACCGGTTTCCCGATCCCCATCAGCCTGATGGTGATCCCGGAGGTTTCGCCCGCAGCCGGATAGCGCAGGTTGAGGCAGCAATCCACCGCCGCGCCCGCCACGCGGAACTCGGCGTCGGAAAGGTGCCCCAGCCGGTGGATCGCCGGTCCCAGGGGTTCACTATCCAGGAGGCGGCGAAGATCGCCCGAGACCACGTCCCCGGCCAGCAGAAGCGCTGTATCCGGCAGCACGGCATGAAGCCTGCGGAATGCTGCGAGGCAGGGCATCAGCCGCTTGGTCTCGCGGAGATAGCCGAAGATCCCGAATAAAGTTGCGCCGGGTTTGATGCCGATGCGCTGCCGGAATAATTCCGTCGCGGCGAGATCGGGAATCTCGTGGGGTTCGAAGAAATGCGGAATGATGCGGGTATCCGCCGCGGCGTGCGTGCGCGCAATCGCGGCGGCTCCGGCATTATGGACGATCACCGCGCGGGCATTTTCGACGGCGCGCCGCAGCAGCGGGTATTGGAAATAGCGCGGATCGACGGCGCAGGCGGCACGCTCGCGCCAGAGTTCTTCCGCAATGTGCCGGGTCCACTCGCCATAGTTGTAAATGAATTCTTCGATGTAGCGATCCGGCGACAGTGCGCCGAGCATAAAGTGGTGCAGCACGGCATCGTGAATTACAACGATGCCGGGTTTGGCGACGGCGCGCTCGTAAATTGCGGCGTGCAGGCGATTGTTACCCAGGTGGTAAATGTCGAGATCGGCGTTGGACGCGTCACGTTCGAAGCTGATTTCGGGCGAAGCGGAACGCCGCAACGCTGCGAGCAGGGTTTCGGCGTAATCGGCTACGCCAGTCGGCGCGCCAGGTGGCGGAGCATGATACCCAACGATCAAAGCGCCTTACCCAGGAGCGGTTTTCGGCTGCCGAACAGCGCGGTGCCGACGCGCACCCAGGTTGCGCCTTCTTCAACGGCCACTTCCAGATCGTTCGACATCCCCATGGAAAGTTCCGGAATTTCGTGGGCAGCCGCGAGTTGGCGAAGTTGTGCGAAATACGGCCGCGACAATTCCGCATCTTCCGACCACGGCGGCACCGTCATCAGGCCGCGCAGTTTCAGGTTTCGCGAGGCGCGAACCGCCGCCGCAATCTCCCCGACCGCCGCGGGATCGGCACCCGATTTGGAAGCTTCCGCGGAGAGCTTCACCTCGATTGTGATATCGAGCGGGACGGCTTCGGCGTCAAGCCGGGTGACGAGTTTCACGGAATCCACCGAATCGATGGCCGAGAAGAGTTGAGCGGCCTTTTTCGTCTTGTTGGACTGGAGGTGCCCGATCAGGTGGAAGTGAGCGCCTTCGAGATCCGCGACGGCGGGCTGTTTGCCCTCCATTTCCTGAACGTAATTCTCGCCGAATTCGCGCAGGCCGGCACGCCAGGCATCGCGAATCGCCTCCGCGCCAAAGATCTTGGTGACCGCCAGAATTCGAACGGAAGCGGGGTCGCGCTGTGCGCGGACGCAGGCTCGTTCGATACGCTGGCGGACGAGATGGAGACGGTTGGCGAGGGAGTCGTCAGGCACGGGCTGACTCCTATTGTGACAAAGGCTGCAGGAACCGGCGCAGGGGCGAAATTTTTTCTTGCGGCAGCGGCAATTCCGAAGGACACTGGTAGTTCCGGGCCATGGTCTACCGCCTGGCCTGAAAGTGTCAATTTCGTGAACGAGGAAAACGTAAAGTTGGAAAAGAACGGACGCAAAGGCACTCTGGTGCTGGAGCCAACAGAACGCTGGAATCCGCAGGATGCCAGCGAGTTGTATGACGTGATGCGCTGGGGGAAAGGCTATTTTTCGGTTGGCGAAAAAGGCCACGTGCTGGTGCACCCGGAAAAAGATCCGGCGCGATCCATCGATCTGAAGCAGTTGATCGACACCCTTGTGCTGCGCGGGATTTCGCTGCCGATCCTGATCCGTTTTGCCGAAATTCTGAAACACCGGCTCGGCGAGCTGCACGACGCTTTTCAGACCGCGATTCACGAGCACAAGTACAACGGCAAGTATTGCTGCGTTTATCCGATTAAGGTGAATCAGCAGCGCCAGGTTGTCGAGGAAGTGCTGGAATTTGGCAAGCCTTATAATTTCGGCCTTGAAGCGGGATCGAAACCCGAACTGCTCGCCGTGATGGCGCTGGCGGACAACGACACGCCGATCATCTGCAACGGCTTTAAGGACGATGAATACATCGAGATGGCAATGCTGGCGCAGAAGATCGGGCGCAAGATCATCCCGGTGGTTGAGAAGTACACGGAGCTCGCTCTGATTGCGAAGTACGCCGAGAAGGTCGGCGTGCGCCCGATGATCGGAATTCGCGCGAAGCTGGCAAGCCGCGGATCGGGCCGCTGGAAATCGTCGGGCGGGTATCGATCGAAATTCGGCCTGAGCACGACGGAAGTCATGCGGGCGCTGCAGGAACTCAAGCTGCTGGGGATGGAGGATTGCCTGCAACTGCTGCACTTCCATCTGGGCAGTCAGATCACCAATATCCGGCAGGTGAAAGGCGCGGTGAACGAAGCTGCGCGAATCTATGCGGAATTGCGGCGCGAGGGCGCGACGGGTCTGCAGTACATGGATGTGGGTGGCGGCCTCGGTATCGACTACGACGGTTCGCAGACGGATTTCGAATCGAGCGTGAACTACACGCTTCAGGAATATGCGAACGACGTCGTCTATCACATTCAGAATGTGTGCGACGAATCGAACGTGCCGCACCCGACGATTGTGACGGAGAGCGGGCGAGCGATCGCCGCGTATCACAGCGTGCTGGTGTTCAACGTTCTGGGCGTTTCCGGCATGGGCGATGAAGAGGGCGTGCAGGAACTTTCCGGCGATCCGGAACAGCCGCTGATCGATTTGCAGGAGACGTTCCGGTCTGTGAATCAGCGCAATCTGCTGGAGGGCTATCACGATGCGCAGCAGGCGCTGGATTCGGCGCTGAACCTTTTCAGCCTTGGCTATCTGCCCCTCGATCAGCGCTGCATCGCGGAGAATTTGTATTGGGCGATTTGCCGCAAGATTCAGAAGCTGGCGCGGGAGCTGGATTTTTATCCGGAAGAGCTGGAAGGCATCGACGCCACGCTCTCGGATACTTATTTCTGTAATTTCTCGTTGTTCCAAAGCATGCCGGACAGTTGGGCGATCAAGCAGTTGTTCCCGGTGATGCCGATTCATCGTCTGGATGAAAAGCCGACGCAGCATGCGGTGCTCGGCGATATCACGTGCGATTCAGACGGCAAGGTGGATCAGTTTATCGACCGCCGCGATGTAAAACGAACGCTGCCGCTGCATCCGTATGGTGGCGGCGATTATTATCTGGGCACGTTTCTGGTGGGAGCGTATCAGGAAATCCTCGGCGATCTGCACAATCTTTTCGGCGACACGAATGCGGTGCATGTGCGGCTGAGTCCGGAAGGCGAAGTGATGCTGGAGGAAGTGATCAAGGGCGATACTGTGCGCGAAGTCCTGGATTATGTCCAGTACAAGCCGGAATCGCTGATCGCCAGCCTGCGCCGGAGCGTGGAAGCGGCGGTGCGCGAAGGACGCCTGGGGTACGAGGAATCGGGACGGCTGTTGCGATTCTACGAAGAGGGACTGCAGGGATATACGTATCTCGAAGATCCGCACGAACGCTAGGCTGACAAGGAGAAACGAGGAATGACGCCGACGAGTCCGATCGTGCCTCCCTTCACGCTGGAAACGGCAACCAGGAAAGTTCAGATGGCGGAAGACGCGTGGAATTCGCGCGATCCGGAGCGCGTGGCGCTGGCTTATTCGCCCGATTCGGAGTGGCGGAATCGCACCGAGTTTCTGCGCGGTCGCGACGAGATCAAAGCGTTTCTGCGGCGGAAGTGGGCGAAGGAACTCGATTACCGGTTGAAGAAGACGCTGTGGGCTTTTCGCGAGAACCGGATTGCCGTGAGTTTCGAATACGAATGGCACGATGAGCGTGGCCAGTGGTATCGTTCCTACGGAAATGAACTGTGGGAGTTCGACGAGGCGGGGTTGATGCGGCGGCGGCTGGCCAGTATCAACGATGCCGAGATTGCGCCAGACGAACGGCGGATCTTATAAATTAACGCCTGAGCAGGAAAAACCACAGACTAGTCTGTGCCACCTGGTCAGTCGGTCCTGGTGGCACAGAGTTCAGCACTGCGAGTGAGCCTACGCTGTAGCGGGGTCGGCCTTTTCGGGACTCAGCCCCATCTCGCCGATAGCCTTCGCTGCCTTTTTCGCGTCGTACTTACCGTCGCGCGCCAGCCGTGAGAGTGCCGCCACCACGATGGATGCTGCGTTCACTTCGAAGTGGCTGCGCAGGAAGGTGCGGTTGTCGCTGCGGCCGAAACCGTCGGTACCGAGCGCCAGCATGCGGCCGTTCAGCCAGGGCGAAACCTGATCCTGCACGCTCTTCATATAATCCGAAGCCGCGACGATCGGGCCTTCCGTGCCGCCCAGTACCTGCTGGACGTACGGCGTCTTCGCCGCTTCCGCCGGATGCAGCATGTTCCAGCGTTCGGCTTTCAGTGCCTCGCGGCGCAATTCGTTGTAGCTGGTGACGCTCCAGACGTCCGCCGACACGCCATATTTTTCGCCGAGAATCTGCTGCGCTTTGATGGTTTCGGGAAGAATGGAGCCGCTGCCCAGCAACTGCACAGTGGCCTTCGCTTTGGCGACGGTGCTCTTGCGGAACAGATAAATTCCGCGAAGAATTCCTTCTTCGCTGCCGGCAGGCATGGCTTCCTGCGCATAGTTTTCGTTGTAGAGCGTCAGGTAGTAAAAAACGTCTTCGCGGTTTTCAAACATGCGCCGGATGCCGTCGCGAACAATGACCGCGATTTCAAAAGCAAATGCGGGGTCGTAAGAAACCAGGTTTGGAACCGTGCTGGCAAGCAGCAGGGAATGCCCGTCCTGATGCTGCAGGCCTTCACCGGAAAGGGTGGTGCGACCGGCTGTGCCACCCAGCAGGAAGCCCTTGCCGCGCGAATCGGCGAACGCCCAGATCTGGTCGCCCACGCGCTGGAAGCCGAACATCGAATAATAGATGTAGAACGGAATCATGTCGACTCCGTAGTTGGCGTAGGCGGTACCGGCGGCCGTGAATTCCGCCATGGAACCGGCTTCCGTGATCCCCTCTTCGAGAATCTGGCCGTCCTTCGACTCTTTGTAATACAGGAAAATATCGGCGTCGTGCGGCTTATAGAGCTGTCCGCCCGAGGCGTAAATACCGTAGGTGCGGAACATGCCGTCCATACCGAAAGTGCGCGCTTCATCCGGAACGATGGGCACGATGCGCTTGCCGAATTCGGGATGCTTCATCAGCTTCGTCATGAGACGGACGCAAGCCATGGTGGTGGAAGGATGCGGCTCTTTCGAACCGCTGCGGAATTCTTCGATGAAATCGTCGGCCGGCGCATGCGTTGTGGAGGGCGGCGGGTTGCGGACGGGCATGTAGCCGCCGAGAGCCTTGCGGCGCTCGTGCATGTAAACCATTTCCGGGCTGTCGTCGGCCGGCTTGTAGGGGGTCACGTTCGACGCGCACTCGTCCGGAATCGCCAGCTTGAAGCGCTCTCGGATGTAAACCACATCTTCCGGTTTCAACTTCTTGTTCTGGTGCGTGGGGTTGCGGGCTTCGAAATTATCGCCGAGTCCGTAGCCTTTGACGGTCTTGGCGAGAATGACGGTGGGGCCGCCCTTGTGTTCCATCGCCGCCTTGTAGGCGTTATAAACTTTGGACGGATCATGACCGCCGCGGTGCAGTGAGGCCAGTTCCTTGTCGGACATGCCTTCCACCAGCGCAGCCGTCTCGGGATAGCGTCCGAAGAATTCTTTGCGGACGTAAGCGCCGCCTTTGGCTTTGAAGGACTGGTATTCGCCATCCACGCATTCATTCATCAGCTGGACGAGGCGGCCGGAGGTATCCTTCGCGAACAGGGCGTCCCAATCGCTGCCCCAGATGCACTTAATCACATTCCATCCGGCGCCGCGGAACGAACCTTCCAGTTCCTGAATGACTTTGCTGTTGCCGCGGACCGGGCCATCGAGGCGCTGCAGATTGCAGTTGACGACGAAGATCAGGTTGTCGAGCTTTTCGCGAACCGGCACGCCGATTGCGCCGGTGGATTCGGGCTCGTCCATTTCACCATCGCCGAGGAAGGCCCAGACTTTGCGATCCGATGCAGGCAGCAGGCCACGGTTTTCCAGATAGCGCATGAAGCGCGCGTTGTAGATGGAATTGATCGGGCCGAGGCCCATGGAGACCGTCGGAAACTGCCAGAAATCCTTCATCAGCCACGGGTGCGGATAAGAAGAGAGCCCCGGGGTGTCCCGGAGCTCGTGGCGGAAATTATTCAGTTGCTGTTCGGAAAGGCGGCCTTCGAGGAATGCCCGCCCGTATACTCCGGGCGATGCGTGGCCCTGAAAATAAACCATGTCGCCGGGCTGTCCGTTAATGCTGCCCCGGAAGAAATGGTTGAAGCCTACTTCGAGCAGGGTTGCCAGGGAGGAATAGGTGGCGATATGGCCGCCGATCCCGTCGTCCAGTTTATTCTGATGCGACACCATGGCCATGGCGTTCCAGCGCACCAGACTCTTGATCTGGCGCTCAATGGCGCGGTCGCCTGGATAAGGCACTTCCTGCTCCACCGGGATTGTGTTGACGTAATCCGTAGTGGTTCGAATCGGAACATGGACGCCGTTATCGCGTGCGCGCTCCGTCAGCTTGTCGAGGAGGAAGGTGACCCGGTCTGGTCCCGCTTCGTCCACGATCTGGTCAAGTGCTTCAATCCATTCGGCGGTTTCCCGTGGATCGAGATCGACCGTACGTTCAGTGGCTTTTTGGTGCATGGGGTACCCACCATTATAAGCGATGGGCCAATCCGGACATGTGGTCGCGGCGGACCACTTTGAGTTGTCCGCGCGCAGGTTAGCTTCGAGAGATCGCGCCGATAGGTTCGGCGGCATTATCCCGTTCGGAATGGGGCGGCCGGGAAGCGGCAACGGGCAGAAACACCTGAAAAATACTGCCCTGACCGGGCGAGCTTCGCACGATCATGCCGCCGCGGTGAGCCCGGACAATGCCCAGTGCAGCCGCCAAACCGAGTCCGCGGCCAACAAATTTGGTAGTAAAGAAGGGATCGAAGATTCGCATGCGGGTATCGGCGTCCATACCGCAGCCATCGTCACGCACCTCGATCGTCACGTAATATCCGGAGTCCAGGTTTTCCACCAACTCGGCGGTTCGCAGGAACTCCTCGCCCGCGTAAACGGCCGAGGTGGAAACAGAAACGGAGCCCGCGCGGCCTCCGATCGATTCCACAGCGTTGATCACCAGATTCATGACGAGTTGCTGCAACTGCGTCACGTCGGCACTCACCCGGGGGAGGTGCTCCTCCAGAGCCAGGCGAATCTCGACTTCCTTTGGGGCCGAGGCACGGAAGAGCTGGCTGACTTCGCGAATGGCGGACGAAACATCGGCCTCCCGGACCACGAAGGTGCCCTTGCCGGCATATGCCAGAAGTTGGCGCGTCAGGTCGGCGGCTCGCTCAGCCGCGCGTAAAGTCTTCCCGATATGCTGTCTGGACGGGCAGTTCGGCGGCACTATGCCGTCGGCCAAAGACACATTTCCAATGATGATGGTCAGCAGGTTATTAAAGTCATGGGCCACGCCGCCTGCAAGCAAACCGATACTCTCCGCTTTGGCGGCCTGACGCAGCCGTTCTTCCAGCTTGCGGTGTTCGGAAAGATCGAGGACCCAGGCGATCCACGGAGAGTCTTTGCCGGACGAAATCGAGGTCGCGCCCACCATTACCGGAACGGCGCGGCCATCGGCGGCGATCAGTTCCTTTTCGAAAGGATCGGTGAAACCGCGATCGGCGAGTTGACCCAGGGCGCGGGCGTCGCCGGTCTCAAACGCATCCGGGGTAAGCCGGGAGAAGACGATTTTTCGTCGGCTCAGATCTTCCCGCGTATATCCCAGCATCTGAAGAAAGCAATCGTTGGCTTCGAGCGCGACGTCACCTTCGCCGGAAACTACGCCGATGATGGGGCTGTCGAACAGCCGGCGCAGACGCGCCTCGCTGTCCAGCAGCGCCTTCTGGGCGGCCCGCAGCGACGTGACATCCGAGTAGGTCGCCATGGCGGTCTGGTTTCCTTCCGCGCCACTCTCCAGGGGACGCGAATTAATAATCAGCGCCCGAAACGAACCATCGCCGCGCAGAATATCGATCTCGTGGTTAACAACTGTTTCGTTGTTTCTCAAAGATCTCTCCAGCGGCCAGCCGGCGGCTGGTTCTGCAGTCGTTGGTGTGGGCAGGGGAAACTGCTGGCGAAAAGGAATATCGTCGCCCGTCCGCAGTGGCGCGCCATGGATTTCCATGGCGGCGGGATTGGCCAGTTCCACTTTGCCTTTTTCGGTCGCAATCACTACTCCGACCGGCAAATCGCGGAGGATAATGTCCAGCCGATCGCGCCCCGCCTTAGCTCTTGCTTCGGCGGCTTTGGCCGCAGTTGCAGCTTCCTGAGCCGCGGCCTGAGCCAGCCTCATCGCGCGAATCACCAGGCAAACGGCCAGCGACGCCAGCCCAAACATGAAACCACTGAAGAGCTTCGCCGCCGGAGCGACGTCCGTGAAGAGCACGTCATCCAGTACCAGGGTGGCGACTCCCAGAAGTGCGGCAGTCACGAGGCCGGGAATAAAACCGCCATACCAGGCACTCAGCAAAACGGCGGGGACGAAAGACAGGAACGGCGCGCTCTGACCGACAAACGGTTTACTGGCAAGAGGCAGGGAGATGCCGGCCGCTACGGCCAACACCGCAACGCTGTAGGAAGCGATTTTTGAAGTGCCTTTTTCCATGACGCGCTGGCGCAGGCGGGCACGCCTACCCGACAGTGGACGTACCCCACCTCTATTGTGTTACGTGCCGCCGGGTTCCGCACTGAGGGCGGCCTGCGCTCGTTTGGGAAGACTGCCGAGCACCAGCTCATAGGATTCGCGAAGGCGGCGCGACAGCTCCGTGGCGCCGAGGGTGTCGAGTTCGGCCAGGCTAGCCCAATGCGCCCGCGCCAGATACGGCGCCGGTACCACCCCTTCGCACTCAATCAGCAGCGCAAACTCCTCGGGCGAGCACTTGAAGGAAAGTGCATTTCCGGGAGTGCCGGATTTCGAACTTCCGCTGTCCTCCAGTCTGGCTACCGCAAACATTTTGCCGCCAATTTTGAAGACCAGATCGTTCTGCCACTGGATCTGTTCGGTCGCGTGCGGGAACTTCAGGCAAATCGCGCGCAGGCGGGCGAGAGTCATGCGCTTGTTCCTTTCGTAGGGTGTATTAAGCTACTGTATATCAAGCATATACGGGTTTTCGCTCTGAGTGTGGCCGGCGATAGCCCGGAACGTGACAATTCCGCGTCCGATGCGTCCAAGAAATGTGCCGGTTCAGCTTCCGGCACCGATACCACTGTGGAGCTCCGGTGCGGGAGGAAAATGAGATGTACCAGGCCGCGGAAACGGTTAGTACGACTTTGGCGGCGCCCCTAGACGAAGCAGGCCTGATCCGGGCCGCACAGAACGGCGACCAGGACGCTTTCGAGCGGCTTGTGCGGGAGTACGACCAAAGCGTGCTGCGCATCGCCGTCAATATACTTCGATCTTCCGACGAGGCGCGTGATGTTTATCAGGAAGCCTTCCTGAAGGTTTATCGCAATCTGAATTCTTTCCGCTTCGATTGCTCGTTTCACACCTGGCTTTACCGCATCGTCACAAATATCTGTCTCGATCATCTGCGGCGGCGCAAGGTGCGGAAGGAAGAATCGACCGCGGTTGAAACGTCCGACGGAGTCGTGGACCGGATCGCGCAGGTGCGCGAAGAAGGCGCGCATTCCGACCCGGAAAGGCAAACCTGGAATAAGGAACTCTCCGGCGGCATCGCGCGGGCACTGGCGAGCCTGACTCCCAGGGAGCGTACGGTTTTTGAGCTGCGGCACTACGAAGGGCTGCGGCTGCGGGCTATTGGCGACATGATCGGCACCACGGAAGAGGCGGCGAAAAACTGTCTGTTCCGGGCGACCCAGAAAATGAGAATGAGTCTGGAAACATTTGTATGAACTGCACTGAAGCTATCCAGGAAATTCCGAACTACTGTTACGGCGAGATTGCCTCGGAGACCGAAGAAGCCGTCGAGTCGCATCTGGCGGAATGCCAGGCCTGCCGGACCGAGCTGGCGCGTCACCGGAAGTTTCTCGAATTACTCGACGAACGCGATCCCGTGGCGGATGCGGGGCTGCTGGTGCAGTGCCGCAACAATCTGAGCCGCACGCTGCGACAGGAAATCGCGGTGGAAGCGAAGCACGGCGCCGGATGGCGCGGCTGGCACAGAGCGATGGACCAGCTTCGCGAGCTTGCGCATGTTCACATTCCGTTCCGCGTGCCTGTGGGCGCCATGGCACTGGTAGCGCTTGGTTTCGTGGGCGCCAGATATACTCCCGAGAAATTTGGTGGCGTGCGCGCGGCGCTGGCTGCGCCGCTGTTTTCGAGTGTGCGTTCGGTAGAGCCGCGACCGACCGGTGAAGTGCAGATCGCGGTGGATGAAACGCGGCGTCATGTTGTTTCCGGCACTTTGCAGGATCCGCAAATTCAGGAACTGCTCGTCAGCGGCGTGACGGACGGTTCGAATCCCAATGTTCGGCTGCAATCCATTCAGGTTTTGCATTCGGCGGGTGCGGCTCCGGATTCCGATCAGGTTCGTCAGGCGCTGTTGAATGCGGTAGAACGAGATCCGAACGCGGGCGTACGTCTCAAGGCGCTCGAAGGGCTGAAGCAGTTTGCCGGGGATCTTTCGGTGCGCCGGGCATTGGCGAATGTGCTGCAAAAAGACGACGATGCTAAAGTGCGCGTGCAGGCGATCGATCTGTTGGCCGCGCATCACGACGATTCCATTGTGGGCGTGCTCCAGAACGTAGTGCAGCGCGAAGATAATCCGTATGTGCGTGGCCAGATCACGCAGTTGCTGGCGCAGCTGAGAGCGTCGGTCGGGACGTATTGAGTTCCACTTCGTCAATTTGTATGTGGGGAAATTCATGAGATTGTTTTGGCAAAAGACGGGACTGATTGCGATTGTGCTGGCGGCGCTCGCCATAGTCGGTTATGGACAGACGACGCGGCCCCGGGCGCGCTCAGCGAATATGGGTGCGGCCTCCGGCTATCTGGGGGTCGGTGTTCTGGATACGAAAGATCATTCCGGGGTCGAAGTCAGCGCGCTGACGGATGGCGCGCCCGCGGCCAAAGCCGGCATTCACGTGAAAGACGTCATTCTTGAAATCAACGGGCAGAAGGTGGATAGCCCCGAGGACTTCACGAATTCGATCGTCAGCAAGGCGCCTGGCACGAAAATCAATCTCACGGTATCCCGCGGCGGCGTGATACAGAATATGGCTGCGACATTGGGTACGCGTCCCCTCGATCTGCCGATGGGCGGACCGCCACCGGGTGCTTTCGCGGGGCCGATATCACCCGAAGATCTGCAGCGAATGATTACCGGCGACGCACCCATGGTCGGCTTCGACGGCCTGCCGCTGAGCCGTCAACTGGCGGATTTCTTCGGCGTGAAAGAGGGCGTGCTGGTCGTGGAAGTCACGCCGAATACGCCTGCCGAGAAAGCCGGCCTGAAGGCGGGGGATGTGGTAACGAAAGTCAATGGCATTCCGGTTACGGCTCCACGTGAAATTACGGGGATCGTGCGGCAGACCAAGAAACTCGTCTTTACGGTGGTACGGAATAAAAAAGAAGTGACTCTGAATCTGGAGATCGCCTGGAATCGTCAGCCGTTCGATCACGACCTGATTAATTAGCGCCCCGAAGCTGTGGGCTTATAAAATTTCTTATCGGGAATCGTGCAACCCACCGCCTGAACCTCGGGCTTCTTCACCGCTTTTCCTGCAAATAAAGCATCCAGCGCATCCCGCCAATCGTGCTCCGTCACCTGTGCCCGCGGTTTCGTCAGATCGACATAATAATTGTCAATCCGCCCCCGGTACGCAATTGATTTATCCGGCCTGATCATGACCACTTCCGGCGTGACGGTCGCGCCGGTAGCTGCCACAAGTGCACGGTCGCGATCCACGATCCTGGGATAATCTCCGTGCCCGTATTCGCGCGCGTGGCGCGCCACCGCTTCATCGGTCAGCGTCGGGTCCGTATAGACCAGCGTGCATTGCAGGCCGCGTGGCGCGTATTCCTCGCAGGTCCGCCGTGTCTCATGCGCGTAGTAATTCGATATCGGGCAATCGTTGGTGACGAAGATGAGGGCCGAAATGTGACCCGGGTGCGGCTGCAGGAGCGAACCGACTGCCAGCAGCAGCAGCGGCTTCATTGCGCCAGCAGCTCCGAAATCTTCCGTAACAGCGACGGGTCCGCGAAGATCCGCTGCTGCGCCATCGCTGTCCGCTTAGCCATTACATCGCGCTGCAGCGCCCGGTAATCCGTCTGGACATGCGGCACGGCGATCAGGGTCAGCGCGCCCATTTCATCCTTCGATTGTTCGCCCCAGGCCACGCGCACCGGCGGATTCGACGGGTTGTTCGGATTTTCCGCTGAGTTGTTCCAGTGGATTTCGGCATCGAGCCGCGTGCCGCGCGGCAGCGCCGCCAGATCGCGGAAGTAGTATTGATCCTGCCAGTTGAAATTCCAGTCATTGATCGCCAGCAGCGTTTTCACTTCGCCACCTGGCAGCGTTGCCGTGAGCTTCATCTTCGAGGCGAGGTAGTGGGCATGCGCGCTGACGCCTGCGGCGTCGATATCGACGGGCAGCGTGTAGGAATCGCGAATCACGAAATCCCTGTCACCCGCCGGAATGTCGAGGCCGGAAAAAAGCGAATAAACCGGCGGCAACTGGATCGAGATGAGGCTGCGGCTCGGCGGCTGTTTGGCAAAGTGAAGGCCGATCACCGATTTCTCGATCTCCGGCTTCCCGGTCGGGTGAAAGTGATACTGGATGACCAGGTCGGACCCCTGCGGGAGCCGCAATGCCAGGCCTTCAGGGAAGAACTGCGGCTGCGCTCCGACGGCCCAGCCGCCGAGTGGCACGGTCGCGCCGCCCGCACGCATGCCGCTGAAACCCGGCTCAGAGCCTTCACTCGTCTTGAGGTGAACGCGCCCGTTTGGATCGGCAAAATAAAGCACGTGATGGACGGCGCTGCGGGCCGAGGGGCGCATTTCAATCGCCGTGATCCACTTATCTTCCGTGAGGCCCAGTTGCAAAGCGATGTTGCGGTAAATGTCGGGGCCGTCCGCCTTGAGATGGTAGGGTTCGGGCATTTCCACCACCAGATCCGGTTCGCCCAAACGCCAGCCGGAAGGGAACTGCGGGGCTTCAGGCGGCTTACCCGTGCCCTCCGGCATGCCCTGTGCCACCCAGTCGCGGAGCAGAGCGATTTCGGAATCGGTGAGGCGGCGCTCGTCGCGGTAGGCGTAAGACGCCGGTTGCGCCCGCCACGGTGGCATGATGCGCGCGGAGACAGCTGTCGCAATCATTGCGCCGTGTGTTGCCGCATCCCGGTAGGAAAGGAGTGAGAAGGGCGCGGCTTCACCTGGCCGGTGGCACGTCGAACAATTGCGGTAAAGAATGGTGGCGACCTGTCCGTTGAACGTGACAGCGGGCCTGGCCGCGTTCTGCGCACGCACTGGAGGCATTGCGAAGAAGCAGGTCAAGCCTGCCAGGGCAGCCAGAAAGTAACGCATGGGGAATCGCGAATCAGAAAATGAATGCCAGCCCGCCGCGGAAGACGCGGGGGTTGTTGACCACCAGAAGCTGCGTGCCGTTCGTCATCGCCAGCGGCAGATAGCCCTGGGCCAGAAGATTGCGCATTTCCGCAGTGGCTTCCATACGACCCACAGACCCGGGGAAGAACGGGATCGGCTGGCGGAACGCAATATTGAGGCCCGGTTCGGTTCGGTCCGGCTGGGTGGAAAATGAGGCCATCGCCACGGAAGATTTCAGATCCGCGAACTGATAACTCGCCACGTACCGGGTTCCGGTATGTTTGAACGTTCCCGAAGATCGCAGCGCGATCGCCTGGCGGTCGGAGGCGGAAATCGCACGACGAAGACTCGCCGCATCGGCAATGGATGATTTCTCCTGGTCCGGCGTCATTACGCCCAGCGTGCCATAAGATACGGTCAGCTTGTGATGGATGCCAAGGCTGCGTGTTGCCGACAGAGTGTAGCCGAAATCGGAAATATTCCCGGCGTCGAACGTCGCGCTCGAATTAAACATGGATGGCAGCAGGTCACCGGCGAACAGCGTGGAATCCGCGTTGGCAATCATCAGGCCGGCATTCGATATGTACTGGTGATAGGCGGAGACCCGATATTCCATGGAGCCTATGGTCTGCGTATAGCCGATCTCGTAATCGTCGCCTCGCTGGACCTTAATCGCGCCGCCAGATTCGCTGAGACGCGGCAGCAGCGACAGGGCGGCCAGTTCGTTGCGCAGATCGTCGTTGCGGTCCCTGGAGTCGAGTCCTGGCTGAGCGTTACCGCTCGTGAACACCATATCCAGATGGCCGTGTCCTGTTTCGTAAGTCAGCTTCGCCCACGGGCTGAAATATTGCAGACGGTTAAGGAAACTCACCGTATCGAGTTCTGAGCCGTAGGACAGAGACAAAGCGTCGGAAAGCTGAGCCCGGTCGCTCATGCTGAATGAAATGGTGCGAAGCGTCGGCAACGGACTGTCGCCGGGGTTGCCCAGCATGCCCTGGCCCACGCGGGATGGCACGTTCATCTGGCGCATGGTCACCGAAACGGAGGGCGTGGCGCCCGCAATCTGCTGCCGGAAGGTTGTGCGAATGGCCGCCGCAGGCATTCCGGTGGAAGCGTAGCCCAGATCGCCGCTCACCCGAACCTGGCTTCTCGAATAAAGCGAAGTGGCAAAGGCAAACTGTGTGCCGAGATCCGCCTGATCCGAAGCCGCGTTCGTGAGTGAATTATCGGATGCTGAAATCTTCACCATGCCGCTCGAATTGTGGAAGGCAGCGGTCTTGGTGGTCGCGCTGGTGGCGGGGAGCGGAGCGGTGGGCAACAGGCGCAGCACAGGCCGCAGGGACGAATCCGTACGCAAAGTCCACTTCCAGTCGTCGCTCATGAGGCCGCCAGGCGCGGGCACGGTGGACACAACCTGAATGGAGCTGAAAACTTTCGACAGGCTCACTTCAAGGAGGCTCCGCATGCCGGGCCGGACGGGCACGCGTTCCCGCGAAGCCGGAACGAACGTGGCGAGGGAAACCTGAACGGAATACAGATCGGGCAGCAAATCGCCGAACGAGAAGTTGCCGGCCAGATCCGTGTAAGATTTCTGCAGGAGCTTGGCTTGCTGGTTGAACAGTGAAACCGTGGCGCCAGGCTGAGGCGCCCCGCCGGAGTTGGTCACCAGCCCGCTTACAGCACCGCCGAACCGTACCGGAGTAGCCCCGTACAGAGGGCTCAAAGTCAGAAATGCCAGAGGGATCAGGGCGGAAACGCTGCCGCGACCGTTGCTGAACCGAATTTGAGGGCGCCGTAATTCCGGACCGGCGTTGCGCATATTTGCCTCGGCTTTGCCCAATCTGACCTCTGCGGCCCTCGCCGCCTGTCCAGTATCGGGTATTCCCAGGGGAAGCCGATACCACTACCTGTCTGTCAGTTTACAATAAATTTCTCTTCTTGTTGCACCGTCTGGTTGGCCCGGCGGTCGGTCGCCTTCACCTTCAGGGTGTAGACTCCCGGTCCCAGGGTGTTCAGAGGGAGCCTCTTCTGCACTGTCACCTGGCTGGCCCGGACATCTTTCATCGTGGAAAGATCTTCCGTCACATCCACCAGAGGAGCCCCGGTCGCGCCAACCTTGCTCACAACCAACTCAATCGCGCCATCGGGTTTGTTCGTTTTGTCGTCCGGACTGGTAGCGAAATTGTAGAACTGCATGTAAACGCCCATCTTCTCGTTCGTCTTAAACGTCGCACCCATCCTCGGGCGAACTTTCGTGTCGCCGATGGCGAACATGATGCCGCCGATATCCTTGGGCGGCAGAGCTTCAATGCTGTCGGCCAGAATCAAACTGCTCGAAGTGAGCCGGTCCTCGGCGAAATGGGGAACATCGAGTGCCTGCTCAATCACATTAATGTTGCCGGAAATCACGTCCTTCGCCACGATGTTCAGGCGATAACGGCCGGGCGCAAGCGGTACGGATTGCTGATAGATCTGCTTCTGATTCTTGACGGCTTCCAGCAGTTCGTGCGGCGGCGTCTCCTCAAGCGTCGGTTCAAACTTGGTGACGCGGCGGCGGGTCAGGGAAGTCACCTGGCCGAGAACGTTGATGACGGCCTTGTCGTAACCGTCCTTTTGCGTAAACTGCAGATCGTGATTATCGAACTGAAGCGTGATGTTGGTCAGCACGGAGGACTCCGTGACTCGCACGTAATCGGTGCGAACCAGCATCGGCAACCGGTTGTAGGTGATGCGCGAAGTGATATCGGCTTCCAGATCCTTGAACTTCACCGGCGGGGGTTGCTGCATCTTGAAGAATATGTCCATCCGGTTGAACTCGTTCATGCTTTGGTTCAGGTACTGATCGGGCACGCCGAGGCGGGTTCCGTCTGTGCGGCTAAAGCGATCCGTCTTGGTGGACATGCCCTGCTGTTCATACAGCGTCAGACCGGCATTAGGCACGTTCAGGAGTGCGTCTTTTTCGGACGGATCCATCGTCATCCGGTATTCGCCCGACATACTCTTATCCACAAATTCCAGGATAATGTTCTGACCAACGCCATCCACATAGCGGTAGCGCCACTGCTCGAACGGGAAAGTCTGGGTTTCACCGCCGCCTTCCGACATGGGACGGTTATAGGAACCGCCCGAGGAATGGGACTCGATTTCGTCCGGAGGGCCGAACTGGATGTAGATTCGGCCGCGATCTGTGCGCCAGCCGGGAATACCGGACGCGAAATGCTCATTGGCATACGCGATACGCCGGTAATGCTCTTCCTTGAATTCGTTTTCGTCCGTGTCCGGCGTCGGATCGCGGCGCAGCCAGAATTGCTCGACGAACTGCTCGCGCTCTTCATCGGTATTGAACTGCTTAAACGCTTTTCGTTCTTCGTCGGAAATGATGTAGGCGACGTCTTCGTCCATCCACTTCTTATAAGGAGTGAGAAGTTCCTTCTTGAGAGCGTCTTCCTTCTTCTTGGCTTCCTTGGCAGTCATCGGTTTCGCCACGGTATCGCTCTTGGTGGCGCCTTTGGCGGCGCCCTTTTTGCCGGTTTGAGCGGGAGACTGGGAAACCGCCAGCAGCAGGGCCAGGCCGGCCGCCGGGATGAACAGTGCACGGACCGGGACACGCGCGGGGCGGTGGGGCCGTGCGCCGCCGCTGAAATTCTTGGGGTTCATTCCTGGCATTGTCCTCTAAGGTTATTCGACTACTCTCAGTGTAGCTCAGACGCGGGGGGAGGAAAACCCGTTTCAGCCGGGCGGCGGCCCGGGTGCTTCCGTCCCGAAATCCGCAGCCACTGGTGCAGGGCGAGGACCGCCAGGCAGATGAAAGGAAACGCCAAATAGCCCGCATAAGCCTCCAGTCGGGGTTCCGGGCCTGCGACAGTCATCGTTCCCGTCAGACGAGCGTTTCGAATGCTTATTTCGTAGCTCCAGTCTCCTGGCTGGGGTAAAACCACTGAAACCGCAGAGAGAAGTTTGTTTTGAGTCTGCTCGCGGGTCGCCCGGGTTTGAATACGGGAGCTGCCGTGGATGAGGGTGACATCGACATTGACGTCGAGAGCCGGCTCCAGAGTCTCTTTGATCTGGACCAGAACGCTGAGGTCCACGGTCCCGCCCGCCCGCACCTGAGATGGCGAGGCAAACACGGTGACGATGTAGGGCTCGGCTTCCTGATGGAGCAGGACTGTCCCCCCATCGGCCATGAGTCCGGCAGCCGTCATGATTAACGCGATGATGAGCCCAAGCGTTCGCATCCTACATCACCATCCCGCGCATCTGCATCGGCTGGAACAGAATCCAGACTGAAGCCGCATAGATCCCGATCGCGAATGCAGCCCACGGCATCAGCAGCCGTACGGCCCTTCCCACGGATTCCGTAACCCTGCGCGCCGTTTTCCAGATCAGGTAAACGCTCAGCACCAGCCCGCAGCCCAAAACCAGCAGTTGTATGCCGGGAAACCACTCCGGCACTTCAGCGGAACCCGCCATCGTATTGGCCGATAAGTGCAGAAACCTCGTCGCTGCCGGAACTATCGACCGCCATCCCGTGACCAGATGAAACGAGAAATGCGCCACCCACATCGCCGTGCCCAGCGGTATCAGCGGAAAGGCAAAAGCACGGGCACGCGGGAGCAACCACCAGAGCAGCAGCGGAGCCGCCATGATCCCCGCCGCGAAGAATCCCGTTGTGACCGGCAGCATTGTATGCAGCCCAAAATACCGGTACACCGCGTGCATCCAACTCATCACCGGATCGACCATCGCCGCGGCGGTGACCAGCGACCCGAAGATCATCACCCAGACCAGCGCTGCCGCGTCGGTGCGCTCCGAAAGACGTCCGATGCCGGATCCGCGCCGGTCTTCCGTTATCGCGATCCCGGGGGTCGACACAATCAGCCCCACATTATCGTGAGGGCAAGACTGCACGCAATCCAGGCAAAACGTACAGTCGAAGTTGCCGGCCTTCATCGGCTGGAACAGATAGAGCTCGCAACCGCGGTTTCTATCGTTGCCGCCGATGCAATCTTCGGTCTTGCACGAGCCGCACACGGCGCTCGACCGGACCTTCACCTCCAGCGGCGAAACCAGCGTATTCACAAAATGAAACTGGCCGATCGGGCAGACATACTTGCAAAAGCTGGCGCCCTGAAAAAGTCCGTTGATCAGCAGCGCCGCCACGAAATAGCCGATCACGATCCACGCCGTCCACCACGGGCTGTTCCACAGGCTGAAAACTTCGTTCGCCCACAGATACAGCGCCAGCAGCGCAATTGCAAGCCATTTGGAACGCAGCGCTTTCGGCCAGCGCAGTTTGCCACCGAGGAACGAACCCCGCACCAGGGTGAATGGACATCCCATGCAAAACAGATTTCCGGCTGCCAGCACCGCGATTACTGTAAAACCCCGCCAATATGTCCATGGCAGGGTCCCGGCGAGATTCAGGGGCGCGATCTGCGGGCCCCTCAAACCGTCAATCACAACAGCCGCGGCCACCGCGAACAGCACGCCCTGAAACGCCGGTCGAAACCACCGGTGCCGCAGAATGAGCCCGATCGTCGGCAACCGCAACAGGTCCCAGGGTTGCCGCGCTGCGGCCCTCGTCGCAGGCTTGATGCGGATCAGTTGGCTCTTCGCACGCGAACCCTGAATAGCCCGCATGGTCAGAATCAGAGCGGGAATCAGATAGGCGATCGAGCCTGGAACCCACATAATCGCCCCCGCGGTCGATTGATCTTCCAGTGCCGACATACCCGCGATTCGGGGCGCCGCAGCGTAAGTCTGGTAAACAACGTGGCTGGAAAAAACCAGCCAGGCTGAGAGCGCCGTATTGACCGCGTCCGCCAGCACCAGGTAAGGGATTGCCAGCCACTGCGGCCAGTGCGGACGGTTCGGCCAAAGACCAATCACGGGCGACCAGAACAGCAGCGCGCTGTAAAAGAAACACGCATGCTCCACACCGTGCCAACCGGCGGAAGTGAGCCCCAGATCGTACCAGCGCGGCATGTGCCAGAAAAGTACGCTGGCCGCCATGGCAAGCCAGCAGACAACAGGATGCGTCAGCCGCCGCGCCAGCCGTTGCAAACCATGCCAGCCAAGAAACGGCCCCAGGCCTTCCCGGAAAACGTCCGCGGGCAGACCGCGCAGAATGGGCAATACCGGCTGGCCGAGCAGAATCAAAGGAGGAGCCACCATGATGAGGATCAGGTGCTGCACCATATGCGCCATCAGCAGCAGGTTGCCGAAAGCATCGAGTGGCGAGGCCAGCGCAATGAAAAGCGCGGTCAGGCCACCAAGGTAGGAAGCCAGGCGTTCCACCGTGTAACGGTGAGGCGACTGCCGGTGCAGCCGTACCCACCCTCGCACATACAGGAAAACGGCCAGCCCCAGCAGGCCGATCAGGTGAAAATCAAAACGCCAGGACGTGAGTATTGCTTCGGCCATGGCTTATACTGCTGCTGAATCAGCGGGCGTTGCCGTTGTGGTGGGGCAAGTCCACACCAGGAGCTTCAATACCAGCGCGAACGGCCAGCGGCCAGTTCTCGCGCACTTCAATCTTCTGTGCGCGTGCAATGACGTACCCGCCGGTCAGCCCAAACGCGAGTTGCGATGCGATGAACCAGCGCCAGTCGATGCGCGCGCTCAATGCCGGGTTGACCAGCGTCAGCACCGATGCGATCAGGCCGGACCAAAGTATGGGCGCTGAAACTCCGGCCCACCAGAATGCCTTGCGCGGGAACATCGGCAGCATCACCGCATAGAGTACTCCCACAAGAAGCGAAGTCAGCACGTGAATAATCGTGCCCAGAATCATGCCGACCGCATTGAATTCTTTAAGTTGCTCCACCGACGCAGTCGCCAGACCGGGCACCGCCGCCGCTGCCAGCAGGTTAATTGGATACCAGATACTGCCGCGAATCACCAGGCCGAAGAACAGCGCCACGCCGGCCATTGCGACGGCGCCCACCACGCCGCCTTTGAGCCCGGGCATCCACGGTTTGGTTTCCAGCTGGACCCGCGTTTTCGGATTCTGCCGCGACACGCGCAGCTGAACAACCGGAATGGCAGCCGGAAGCGCCAGCGGCCCTTCATCCTGTCTGGCCGGCACCAGTTCGTGGCGCTCATGCGGAAATACGTCGCGCCACCAGCCGATCGCCGAGAGCAGGACGACCAGGCCTCCTCCGATCGCCACGTAAGAACTACTCAGCAGGCCGGTAAAGACCAGCGCAATTCCCAGGGCCAATACAAGAGGCCACGGTGTAGACGCGGGCAGTTCGATGATGGCGGGTGTTTTAGTTTGTTCCGGAATCATAATTAGCGACCAATTACATAGACCACTGTAAAAACGACAATCCAGACTACGTCCACAAAATGCCAGTACCAACTCAGCAGGTGGATGCGGCGTTCATGCTGTTGCAGCGGTGCGCCGCTGAAGCCGAGCAGAAAAACAAGAGTCAGCAGAATCAGCCCGATGACGACATGGCTCGCATGCAGCCCGACCAGCGAATAATACGTTGTTCCGAACACGTTGGTGGCGATGGTCAGATGATCCACATTGATGAGCTTGTTCCACTCCACCGCGGTCTGGCGCAGAAACTCCGCGCCCAGCAGAATAGTCGCGCCCAGCCAGAACAGAAAGCGGCCCCTGGCGTCGGATCGAAGCGTGCGCAACGCCAGTTCCGCCGTGAGGCTGCTGGAGAGCAGACAAATCGTCGCTACAATCGGCAGGCTGAGAACGTCGGCTGGCTGCGGTCCGGATGCGCTCTTGCCCGCAAAAAAGATATACGCCGTCACGAAAATACTGAACAGCGAAACTTCCGTCAGGAAAAGGCAGATGAGCCCGACCTTTCCGCGGTCGAGATTCACCGCTTCGTTGGCGGCATTCATCGGCAGGGTAGTGGCTGTGGACAATTCAATAACTCCTTCGTGCTGTAACCGTATTCACTGTGTTCCTCTGTCGACTAAGACTGCTCATATTTCCAGTCGGGATCTTCCGGATGCTTCAGATCCCACAGCGGCCGGCTGCTCCGGACTTCGGGCAGCGTTGCAAAGTTATACGAGGGCGGTGGCGACGTGGTGCCCCACTCAAGCGTCCATGCATCCCACGGATCGTTGCCCGCGGCCTTCCCGCGGATCAGCGAATCGAGTACGTTCCACACGAAAATCAGAATTGCTACCGCCTGAATTGCCACTCCCCATGTGGAAAAGTAATTGAATCCTTCCCAGCCGCGGCCCGCCGGATAAGTATAGATACGGCGCGGCATCCCCAGCAGTCCGGCGATGTGCAAACCATCGAAGGTCACATGGAAGCCGATAATCAGCAGCCAGAAATGCCACTTGCCCAGAGTCTCGCTGAGCATCTTACCGGTCGCTTTCGGGAACCAGTAGTAGACGCCCGCGAACAATGTGCACAGCAGGCCGCCAATCAGGGTGTAGTGGAAATGCGCCACAACAAAATACGAATTCCCCAGTTGCCAGTCGAATGGCGCGACGGCCAGCATGATGCCCGTCAGGCCCGCAATCAGAAACTGAAATAAGAACGCCGTCGCCCAGAGCATCGGAGTGCGGAAGCGGATACGCCCGCCCCACATCGTTGCAATCCAGTTGAAGATCTTGATGCCGGTCGGAACCCCCACCAGCATGGTTGCCACCGCGAAGAAGATGTTGGCGCGCGAAGGCATCCCCACCGTATACATGTGGTGCGCCCAGACTCCCAGGCTGATAAAGCCGATCGATACGCTCGCGCCAATCATGGCGGCGCGTCCGAATATCGGCTTGCGCGAGAAAACCGGAACGATTTCCGTGATGCAGGCGAACCCCGGAATCATCAGGATGTAAACCTCGGGGTGCCCGAACAGCCAGAAGAAGTGCCGCCACAGGACGGCGTCGCCCGCCGTACTGGTGTCGAAGAAATGCGCGCCCAGAAAACGATCCAGCAGCAGCATAATCTGTGCGGCGGTCAACGGCGGCAGCGCCACAAGAATCTGAAACGAAACTACGCAGAACATCCACACCAGCAGCGGCATGCGCGCCAGTGTCATACCTTTCGCCCGCAGGCAAAGGGCGGTCGCCAGAATATTGATCGCCGTCACGGTGCTGCCGGCGCTGCTCATGATGATGCTGAGAATCCAGAAATCCGTGCTCGATCCCGGCGAAAATGCTTTCTCAGTCAGCGGCGCATACGCAAACCACCCAACATCGGGCGCGCTGCCGGACCCGGCCGGTCCCGCCCATGCCAGGTAGCTGCTGTAGAGCAGAATGCCGCCAAATAACGTCAGCCAGAAACCCAGGGCGTTCAGCCGCGGGAACGCCATGTCGCGCGTTCCGATCATCAGCGGGACCAGATAATTCGCCAGCCCCGCAATGAAGGGCATCCCCACGAAGAACACCATCGTGGTGCCGTGCATCGTGAACATCCGGTTGAAATTCTGCGGCGAGAGAAACGTGTTGTTCGGAATCATCAGCTGGATGCGGATCGCCGCACCCTGCAATCCGGCCACGACAAAGAAGAGCAGCGCGATGATGATGTACATCAGGCCGAGATGCTTGTGGTCCACCGTGAAGATCCACTCGTCGGCAAAGCTGGCCCAAAAGCTGCGCCGGCCAGCCGCGTGCGGATGAAGTTCTTCGGCAGGATAAGGAATGGATGCCATATGTTTTCCTGGTTAGCGGAGTGACGTCAGATAGGAAACGATCTGGTCGAGCTGCGTATCGTTCAGCGGAACAGCCGGCATTTTGTTGCCGGGTTTCATGTGTTGCGGATCTTTGATCCAGTCGCGCAGGCTGGCGGCGGTCATGGGAACTTCGGCCGCGACCAGCGTCTGCCGGCTCATCAGATGTGTAAGGTCCGGTCCCACGGTGCCCATCGACGTAACGCCATTGATGGTGTGGCACACGATGCAGGGCGATGCGAGAAACGCTTCCCGGTTAGCGTCGGGCTGAGTGGATGCCGCTTCCGCCTGCTGCTCCTTCACCCACTTCTGGAACTCTTCCGGGGTGTCCACGATCACCCGAAGCTCCATCTTGGCGTGTTGCGTTCCGCAATATTCCGAGCAGTTCCCGAGGTAAGTTCCGGTTTCCTGCGGATCCATCCACATCGAATTGGTGCGGTTTGGAATGACGTCCGTCTTGCCCGCCAGTTGCGGAACCCAGAAGCCATGCGACACATCGGCCGATTTCAGCGTGAGCGAAGTCAGTTTCGGCTGCGCCATGGTGCTCACCGGAATGTGCAGCTCGTTAGCGGTGTTGATTTTCAGGTCGGGATACTGGAACTCCCACCACCACTGATGCCCGATCACCGTCACATACAAAGCGTCTTTCGGAATCTTCTGGTTCTGGACCGCCGCGGTAATACGCGCCGTCGACATCGAGAGAACGAAGACGATCAGGATGGGGATCACGGTCCACGCGATTTCCACCTGATTGCTGCCGTAAACCTGCGGCGGCTCGCTGAGATTGTCGCCCTCGCGGTGCGCGAAGCGAATCACCGCGTAAGTCAGCAAGCCTCCCACGACGATGAAGACAGCGAGGCAGACGACGACGGTGAGCTCGGACAGTTCGGAAACCAGACGCGCCGGAGTCGCCAGCGGGCGGAACATATTCCCTGAGGGGTGCATCGTCTGCGCCGACAAAACCGCGGCGGACGAGATAAACAAGGCTGGCAGGAATCGTCTGAGTGTCATAGGCTGCGCGGCCCCGGGTGCAGGGGACGTGAGCCACAAGGGAAGGCATTTCTTAAACCAACAGAGGCAACGCGTAAGTGCCTTAGTTTGTGGCGCAGAAACCTGATCCGCTCCGCATTGCTCGTAAGCTGCGCCACTACGCGCAGATCAATTGCGCGTATCGGCGCTCAATTCAGCTTTCGTTTTCATCGTACGGCCACTCTGAAATGGTGCCGGCCTCTCACACAATCACAGCCCCAGACTCCTGCGTTCCCGCCAGAATAAGACTCCGTAAATCGTCCGAGCACGAAAACGCGCTCCTCAATAGCCGCTCCGCTTCCGCCGGCGGACCCGGGCGTCCGAACAGGAAGCCCTGCATCAAAGTGCAGTTCGCTTCCGTCAACGTTCGCCTTTGAGCATCGGTTTCCACTCCTTCCGCGATCACACTCAGCCCAAGACCCTTTGCGACCCCGACCACCGCCTCCACCAGGCGTTTGGCAGCCGCGTCGGTATCGATATTCTTCACGAAGGAGCGGTCCAGCTTGATCGTATCCACGGCGAGCTGGTGAAGGCAGCTCAGAGAAGAATAGCCCGTACCGAAATCGTCAATTGAAATCGCTATTCCGAGAGCCCGCAGCGCATGCATCTGCCGGTTCGCGTCCTCGGCGCCTGCGATAATCATGCTCTCCGTCAACTCCAGCTCCAGATACTTCGCCGCCAGTCCGTGTCGCTCGAGGCAACCGGCCACCGTTCTGGCGAAATCGCCGCGCACGATCTGAGCGCCGGACACGTTGACTGCAACCGGCACCGGCCGCAGTCCCTGAGCCATCCACTCCGCAATCTGCCGGCAAACCTCGTCCAGCACCCAGGCGCCTATCGGAACAATCAGCCCTGTGTTTTCCGCCAGGGGGATAAAGCTCAGCGGCGGAATCACTCCGCGCGTGGGATGCCTGAGCCGCAGCAGCGCTTCAAAACCCTTCAGTTCTCCGGCCGCCGGATAAATCGGCTGATACTCCACCACGAACCAACCTTCGCGCAACGCGTGCTGAAGTTCCTGCTCCATGCGAACGCAGTCGAGTGTCTCGGAGCTGAAACACGCTATCCGATTCTTCCCCAGACTCTTGGCGTGGTACATGGCGGCATCAGCCTGGCGCTGTAGTTCTCCGGCATCGCGACTATCATCCGGAAACAACGCAATGCCGGCGCTGGCGGTAAGGGAAACCGGGCGTCCTTCGATTGTCATGACGTTTCCGATGGATTCCAGCAGCCGGGTCGCCACATCTTCGGCGGCTTTGCTGCCGGCGATATCCGGAATCAGGATGTTGAATTCATCGCCGCCAATGCGCGCGGCGGTGTCCCCGTCGCGCAGCACGAATTCCATCCGGCGCGCGATTTCTCTGAGCACGGCATCGCCCGCGCGGTGAGTGAGGCGGTCGTTGATCTGCTTGAAACCGTCCAGATCGATGAAAAGTACAGCAAGCTTTTGTTTGAGAGCGCCCGCTTCATTGATGGCGTTCTTCAACTCCTCTTCGAACATGGCGCGGTTCGCTAATCCCGTCAGGCCGTCATGCCGGGCCTGAAACTCCAGGTTGTCGCAGAAACGGTGATGTTCGAGGGCCACCTGAGCCATACGCGCGCCGGTTTCGAGGATCGGCTGCCATGATTGCGCATGATCCCCTTCCGGACAACGCAGCAGAACCACTCCCTGTGCCTCCGGCAAGCCGATCGGAACCGAGCATATTGAGACTGGTGACCCGTCGGAGGCATGTTCCTCTTCTCGCGCTGAAATACGCAGTACAGCGGTTCCGAACCCGGGCGTCGGGAATCTGCACGCGCCCTGCAGCGCCATGGGCGGAATTCCGCCTGGAGAGTCGAGAACTCCCTCGAGCCACGCCTTCGAGCCCATTGCCGGCGAACCGAGTCGCCAGCGCGGTCCCTGTTTCAATACAATCACGCACTCGGATCCGGGAATCTGGTCCTGCACCAATCGTGCAATGTCATCCAGCACCGGAGCCAGCGACTGCTCCGATACCAGCGCCTCCAGAATCCGGTTGCGCGTACTTTCAAAACCGCGCTCCCTCTCCAGTTCCGCCGTCCTTAACCGAACAGCCGTTCTCAATTCGGTCGCGCTGCGCACCTGCGCGACGTCGCGAAGCCGCCATCCAACTCCCGCCAGCCCCAGCAGAAGCCCCAGGCACACCGGAGTAAACCACCGCGCCTGCCACAACGGCCCGGTCACAACAACGGGTAACGCGGTAATGTTCGCAGACCAGTGGCCATCCAGCGTTCCGCCTCGCACTTCGAACCGGTAGTTGCCCGGCGTGAGGCTGGAATACTCGGCTTCCCAGTCGCTGGTTTCGGTCCACTCCTCGTGATAACCGCGCAAGCGATAACGGAACCGCACATCCTTATCCCGCCGAAACACCGGAGACGCGAAACGGAAGAACACGTTGGAGGATTTGTAATCGATTTGCGGAATGCCGTCCATCGGCACACTCTTCCCGCCAGCCTGCACGTCAACTACATAAACAGCCGCCACCTGCTGTCGCCCCGCGTTCGATTGTTCCAGCAATGCCCGATACTCCGGCACCTGAACATGATGAGAAAGGCCACGGGCCGTTCCGATCCAGACCGACCCATCGGGATCGGCATAGAATGCGTTCGTATTGGTGCCGTTCCAAACCAGTCCGTCCTGCCGGGTGTATTGAATCCAATGCCCGCCCGTCCGCACATAGACCCCCGAACCTGTTCCCCGCCATAAATTTCCGCCGCGGTCGAACCCGATGAAATACGTGCTGGTTGGAGCCCGGTTGCCTGTAAAAGGAATTCGCGTGACGGATCTGGCGTTCCCGTTCATCGCGATCCGGAACAAATCCAGGGAATCCACATAAGCCACGATCATGCTGCCGTCCGGATCTTCCGCCAGCCCCTCTACAAGCCGCGCCGGCAGGCCTTCGCGTTCGCCGAGCCGCAACCAGCGACCTTTTTCCCGAACCGCCAGACCCATGGTTGTGCCCACCCAGATCCGGCCCGCCCGATCTCCCGCGCCATTCACGAAGACCTCCGCGTCCGCCTGAGGGATGGCTTCCCGCTCCCACTGCCATTTGTCTCCGCGGCGTGTACCGGCAAAAACACCCGTGTTTCCCACGACTTCCACCTTGGCGCCTGAACCGGGGCGATTCGCCAGGACAATGGAGCCGATGAGTTCCGGCATGATTCCCCCTGGCGTGAAAAAATGGGTCACCGCGCCCGTTCGCCCGTCGATTCGCGCCAGACCGGCGGCCGACGTGCCCACCCAAACGGAATTATCGGTATCCACCGCCAGGGCACGAAACCAGTTGCCCCCGGCTTCCAGCGCCGCTGTCCGGATGTGGGTCAACTTTCCGTGCTCCATGGAATCGATACCGCCGCTGCTGCCAATCAACAGCCGCCCGCGCCGATCCCGCTGCATCGACCAAACCCGATCGTTGGCAAGACCCTGCTGCTGCGTCCAGTTCTCCCATTCGCCCGAGCCAAGCCAGCGCGCAATTCCGCCGCCCTGCATACCAATCCAGATGGAACCTTCGTTGTCCTCCAGACCCCACGACGTGGAAGGCATAGCCAGACCTTCGGCGGCTCCCAGCGGAGCCCAGTTCCTGCCCATCCAGCGAAGCAGTCCCGCTTCCGTGGGGATCATCGGCATTCCCCTTGCATCCAGCGAAGCATGGCCCCGGACCGAGGAATAAGAAATGCCCGAATCGCGTGCCGTAAAACGGGACTCTCCGGGGGCCAGCACCATCAGGTGTCTGGCGCTGCGTGCCCAAACGCCTCCGGCATGATCCACCACCAGGCCGCCGATCGGACCGTCCGTGATTCCTTCCCTGGGGCCATAACATCTGTTTGCATTGCCGTTCCAGTAACAGACCCCATCGCTGCGCGCGTACCAGACGCCCGGCGCCGATGCACCCGCCGCGAAAGCCGGCGCAACGCTCCATATCGGCTGCCCGTCCGTCCCGGGAATGATTCCGTGGCCCCGGTTATCCGCGAACCAAAGCAGGCCCTGCTTCGTCGTCAGATAAACACGAAGCCCCGCACTCGTTCTATCCTCCGCCAGATCGTTGGAGCCGAAAGGCAGCCGCCTGTCCCCGATATCCACCTTCTCGAATCTGTCGTTCAGGCGTCGCGCCACTCCGCCCCGCGTCACGATCCAAAGCCTGCCGCCGCTTGTCTCGAGAATCGTCCAGATTTCGGCGGAAGGAATTCCCGCTTCCACTCCATACCGCCGAAAGCGGTGTCCGTCGAACCGGAACAGGCCGTTCCTGGTCGCCACCCAGAGGAAGCCCTGATGGTCCTGGAGCATGGAGTTGACATTCAGGTCCGTGAGACCTTCAGCCTCCGCATAGACGCGGAAATTGTATCTCTGCGCGAACGCCTGACAAGCGGTCAACAGCGCGAAGAGAACCAGCGACCGTATGCTCCTTATGGCAGTCACGGAGAACATATCGGCATGGAGAGGTCAAAGCATAAGAAATATCTTTTGCGACCAATCGTGGACTTCGCTTTCTCGAGTCACCGCGAAATTAATTTATTTCGAATTCCCCGCATGCCACTGACAGCCCTGAATTTAGCTGCTCTGTAAGCCCCCGCAACCGCCTCCGCGCCACCCCGATTTCTTGACGCCCCGTGCTACTTTCCAACCAGGTTAGTTCGGAGAAAAGGCAGGACGGGATTTATGGCATTACAGGTCGATTTTTTACTGAGTTACGACGAAGAAAGTCTTAAAGCCGAGTTACGGCGGCTTTCAAAGCTCACTGGCAAACAAACCGTATCCAAGCGGGATATCGAAAAGTACGGGCGGGTTGGCTCCGGGACATTCATGAGAAGATTTGGAAGCCTCCATAACGCGCACAAAGCCGCCGGCCTCATTCCCGGCGTCCTGAAGACGGCAACGAATCAGGACCTCCTCAAAATGCTGGTGGATTTGTGGAAGCTCACCGACAAGAAGTTCGGACGGAGTCCCCTGATGAAGGAAGTCGTGGCATACGGCTTACCGGTGACGGCCGCCACCATCGCGGCGCGATTCGGCTCGTGGCGCAGGGCACTGTTAGAGGCTTCGAAGATGGTCACGAGCCCGCCCAACCCGGCGAAGCCGGAATGTAAACGCAGGCCGAAGCGCAAACGCGGCTGGATCTCGCCTCGCAAGCGCTTTCTCGTCTTCCGTCGCGACAAGTACATCTGCCAGATCTGCAAACGCGGAGGCGGCGAGCTGCAGGTCGATCACGTGATACCGCTCTGCCGCGGCGGTTCCGAAAAAATGGAAAACCTTCAGACGCTCTGCCGCGAGTGCAATATGGGAAAGAGCGGCGATCTGGAGTAAGAGGGTGCTGCCAATCCGGCTCTAATGCCTGTTCATCAGCCCCACCACGCCCCAATCGGCCAGCGCCGTAACCCGGCCCTCTCCGTTCGGCGCAGGCAGTTCCCGCACTTCGAACTGCACATCCGTCCCCTTCACAGTCGCCACGGTATAACCGAAAAACCACCCATCCTCATACTTGCCCGATGCCCGCAGATGTCCCCCCGCGCTTGGCGCCGAAATATACTCCACACCATCCACAGGCAAGTGCATCATCTCGTGAACATGCCCCGCGACCACGAACCGAACCCCGTACTTCTTCATTAACTGGTGGAACGGAGCCCCGGTATTCCCCATCACCGCGTTGAGAATCCACGACGGCCGGTGCGACACCACGAACTTCACCGGCTGCGACTGATGCGCCTTCAGGTCGTCCTCCAGAAACGTCGTCTCACCCGGCGCCAGAGTGTCCGACAGGCTGTTGTCGAGCACCGTGAAATGAATCTGCCCTTCGTCGAAACTGTAATGCAGCGGGCGCCCCGCATGCTTCTCATACAATCTTGCCGAACTCGCCGACCATACGTCGTGATTTCCCGCCGCCGGGAAATATGGAATCCTGCGGAACGGCTCCAGCAAGTGCTCGAACTCCGCCCATTCACTTTCGGCGGTAGCCTCGTTCAGCCCCTGAATCGAATCGCCAACACCGACCACGAATGCCGGCTTCGCAGCCGAAATCTCGTGCCAGACGGCTTCGTAAACGCCCGGCTGCGCTTCGCCCGTCCGGTCGCCCAGAATGACAAAACGCAATGGTGCCGGCTGCCCCACCGCCGCCGTCTGCGCCAACAAAAATGCGGCGGCCCCGACCAATGTCGAGACCGCCGCAAACCAGCGAACCTTGTTAATTGCGCGATTCAATGATGAAGGTCGGAGCAATTCCCGAAGCATGCGAATAACCCACACCGGAAGACGACACGTAGCTCGGGCAGCCCGATACCTTGCCAAGAAACGCCTGCGGCTGTACGTCCACCTGCATCTCTTTGAACTCCAGCTGTCCGAACGTCAGCATCGGGAATACGCTGCGCACCGGCTTGTGGCTTTCCTGCACCACATAAGGCGAACGCTGCGCTTCACGCATAGCCCGCGCCCACGCGCCCTCGTCATGCTCGTAACCGATATAGCTGTGCAGATCCGAATAGTCGTCGTTCGGACGCAGCACCAGCGATTCGCGATTCTCTCGGATGAAATCGATCAGGTCGACCGTCTTATCGCGCCACATCGTCTTGCCCGCTTTCACAACGCGCGTAAAAGGCACATGCTCTTTGATCGCCTTGCGCTCGTTGATCGGGAACTTCGCCGTCAGCGCGTCATCGGTCAGAAGTGCGAACATCGCCTTCTTGTGCGAGAGTTCCGAACGGAAGCTGTTTACGATGCAGACCTTGTGATCGCGATACGCATGTACCAGCGGATGATCCAGCGTAAAGCGCATCAGGAATTCCTGCACGCTGACACGCCGATAAATCAAATCGATATCCATGCCGGCCCCGCGCAGCACGCCGTTGCGGTATTCCAGCTGGTCCGGCGATACGAGCACGGATTGATAGCCTTCCGCGCGGAAGTAATCGCGGAACATCTCATATTCGCTGCCGCCGTTGGTGGTGCGGAACTCCAGAATCGCGATGTTCGGCTTGCGAACCGATCCCGAAAACATCTTGTGAGCCTTCAGCAGCGCGTTCAAAAAGGGCTTCTTGCCGCCCAGTCGCGTGAGGTTGTAACGCCGCCGGAATTCCTTCACCGGCGGGCAATCGTAGAAAACTTCCGACAGGCCTTCCGCGTACGCGCCACCCGTCAAAGCGTCTGCGCTATATTGACGGACATGCAGCGATCCGTTGTGGATCTGCAGATCGAGTTGGGCGGAGACTTCCGGCATCGCATAACCGGGGTCGATCGCCGCCAGCATCTTCTCGGCGGGAAGCAGCTGCATGGTAGAAAGAAGTTGCGGGGATGCCAGTGCAAGCTGCAGCATCCGGTCAACCGCAGAGATGAGCGCTTCGCCGGTTTTGACCAGATTGTCGTACTGCTTCTGGGTCACGAAATTCGGCCGCAGGAATGGACAGAGCAGGCGGCCGCCAGCCGATAACTGGCGAGCTTCCATCTGCTCCTGTAAAGTTTTTACCCACCGCAAGTCGCGGTAGGGCTCGGATTCGAGAATCCGGTGATACCGGGCGATGGCTTCGTCAAGTTGCGTCATACGTGGCGCTCTTTCATAGGTGGCCGTTGTTCAGGACCAACCGGGGACGACCGGCAGTCTTGCGGCCGGTTCTTCCGTTTCTGGAATTCAGTATGGCACAAACAAGCCGCATTTGCATGGCCTGAATGCGTCAAATTCCTCGTATCTTGTTGATAATAAAAATAAATCTCGTAGTTCTGGACCTATCCCGATGTGTCCGTTACGCTACAGTCTCTACATCTTAAGAGATGCGGCCAACCCTTCGCGGGTTGCAAGGCAGCATGCGGAATGCCCACTCAGCTACACTATTACCCGATGAAACTCACTTCATTGCTGGCAGTCTGCCTTATGCTCCCCGTCGCATTCGCCCAGGAGTCCGCCGCCGTCCGCACAATCGTGCAGGCCGAGAAACAGCCGCTTCTCGATACCCTGAAGGAACTGGTCTCCATCGAGTCCGGCACCAGCGATTACGACGGCGTCACCCGCATCGGCAATCTCATCGCCGACCGGCTGCGTGCCTTAGGTGGCGAGATAGAGAAGGTCCCGCCCGCGACAGACTACCTGCAGTTTCAGAACACGCCGGAACGGCTCGCCGACACGATCATCGCCCGGTTTCGCGGCAAAGGCACTAAACGAATCCTGCTCCTCGCACATATGGATACCGTCTACACGAAAGGCATGCTGGCGAAGCAGCCCTTTCGCATTGACGGCGACCGCGCTTACGGCCTGGGTATCGGCGACGACAAGCACGGCGTCGCCACCATCCTGCACGTGCTGTCAGCGCTCCGGAATCTCCGCTTTGACCAGTACGGCGTAATCACCGTGCTGATAAGTCCCGATGAAGAGATCGGTTCCAACGCCGAGCGCGACTTAATTACCTCCCTCGCATCCAACCACGACCTCGTCCTCTCTTACGAAGGCTCGCGCACGCCCGGTGACGACATTCGCCTCGCCACTACGGGTGCCGAAGTAGCCGTGCTCGCCGTAAAAGGACGCGCGTCCCATGCCGGAGCCGCGCCCGAGCAGGGCCGCAACGCACTTTACGAACTGTCGCATCAGTTGCTTCAGATGCAGGACCTCTCGAACCCGGTCCGCGCGGTCAAGCTGAACTGGACCGTCGCCAGTGCCGGCAGCGCCAGCAACGTAATTCCCGAAGATGCTAGGGCCATGGGAGATATGCGCGCCGATGACGAAGCCGACTTCGCCGCACTCGAGGCTGCTGTCCGCGAGAAGATTCGCAATCACCTGATTCCCGATACCTCTGTCGATGTTCGCTTTGACCGCATCTACCCTGCGATGGCGTTCCGCAAACAGTCTTTGCCCGTAGCCGAATATGCGCGCCAGATCTACGCTGAGTACGGCGGCAAGCTCGAGGTTGCCACCAAATCGCCTGGAGGCGCGACCGATGCGGGCTTCGCAGCCCTGAAGACCGACGCCCCCGTTCTCGAAAGCATGGGCCTGCGCATCTACGGCGCGCATTCGAATGAGAACGAATACGTTGTTATGTCGTCCATTGAGCCCCGCCTCTATATGTCGGCACGCCTCATCATGGATTTTTCTCTGGGAAAAATCGCGGCTAGATAAAACGATGGAACTTCCCGCGCAACTTTCCGTATGAAAATTCGTGATGTCGCCGGGACAATCCCTTCGTACCCGCTCCCTTCGCCCGCTGCTTTTGTTTGCCATTGCCCCGTTGTGTCTCACAGGCCAACCGCAATCAGCACCACCGCCGCTCCTGCGAATTGAAGTCGCCTCCATCCATCCGCACCCCTTCGCAGGCAACGAGCCCTCCGACCGCAAAATCCTCCCCGGCGGACGCTTCGTCGCCACCGCCACCACTGTCCGCACTCTCCTCCGTGTTGCCTTTGGCACCGACGACAATCGCATGTCCGGCGCGCCGGGCTGGATCGACAATGAGACCTTCGACATCAACGCCACCACCGCTGATCGCGCCGAAATCGCGAGCCCGCCCCAATTGCAGCAACTCATCCGCTCCCTGCTCGAAGACCGCTTCCAGCTGAAGTTTCATCGCGATCAAAAAGATGCCCCCATCTACCGGCTCGAACTCGACAAGCCCGAAAAACCCGGTCCCGCCCTCACGCCCAGCACCCCCGAATCGCAGCCCAACATGACCACCAACTCCAGCGGCTCAAAGGCCGTCATGAAGGCTTCGAAGGTGTCCATGACCGACATTGCCGCCGCGCTGAGCCGCCAGGCAGGCCGCCGGATCGAGGACCATACCGGCCTCCAGGGTAACTTCGATTTCGAGATCGAGTGGGCACCCGAGGAAACTCCCGACTCCGTCAACCCCTCCCTCAACACCGTTCTAAAGGAACAGCTCGGCCTCAAACTACAGCCGGCCAAAGGCAGCATTGAAATCCTGGTCATAGACCAGATCGCCCGTCCCTCCGCCAACTAACACGCCGCCCGAACTTTCGTCTGGAGAAGGCATGGAGTTTTTTGGGGTTACGATGAGTCTGAAAGCACGCGGAACCATGCGATACGCACTTTGCATCACGGCCTTATGCATTTCTGCTTTCGGGCAGCAGCCCCTGCGGTTCGAAGTGGCATCCATCAAAGCGCGGCAACCGGACACTCCGGTTTCGATGATCGGCGGCTCTCCATCGGGTTCGCAACTCAGACTGGAAGCGATGAGCCTGGTGGACCTGGTGTCCTGGGCGTACGCGGTGAAGCCCTGGCAGGTCGTAGGCGGACCGCCGTGGGCGGGAGTCCAGCGAGACCGCACCCAACTGGATTCCACCACCAGACGTTTCGATATCAACGCCAGAGCGGAAGGCGAGGCCGCTCGCTCGATCGATGAATTCCGCCGGATGATGCAGTCGCTCATCGCCGAACGTCTTGCGCTCACCTTCCACCGCGAATCGCGCGACACGCCGGTCTATGCGTTGGTGATCGATAAGAAGGGCTCCAAATTGCTCGAAAGCGCGCCCGAGGCACCCGGCATACTACGCATGAATGGCGGCGGCAAAATCAGCGGCTCGGGCGCCACCATGGCTCAGTTAGTGAACTGGTTTTCCAACGCGAACGGCGTCGACCGGCCCATCGTCGACAGAACTGGGCTCACAGGCCGGTATGACTTCACGCTGCAATGGTCGAACGCGCTCGCCCAAACGGATTCAACCGATCCCTCCATCTTCACCGCGATGCCCGAGCAACTCGGACTCCGGCTGGAGCCGGCGCGCGCGCCCGTCGAGTACCTGGTCATCGATCGCGCCGAAATGCCGGGCGAGAACTGACACGCTCTGCCCGATCTTACCTGGGCGAGGCGACATTCTTCGATGAAACAATCCGGATCGCGACAGATCGGCTGAATATCACATCCGGACTCGCCGGCTTCGTAAAGGGTGAAGGTCACGCATATTCTTACGCGTCCCTCCAGCTACTATATCCGGGTTGGCCAACTCAGCCAGGAGCAGCTCCCGCAAAATGTTCCTGACTTGTGAATTCGCACAGCAAGCCTAAAATCATGAGATGGCCACTACCTCGACTTCCCGCAAATCCTGGCTGGCCATTCTCCTCGCAATAATCGCAATAGGAATCCTCTCCCGCACCATTCACACAGGCCTCCCGGTATTCGACAAATACCTGGGCGACGCCCTGTACGCCGCAATGGTCTACACAATCCTGCGCCTGATATACATGTCCGCCTCCGTGGCCGTGCCCGCAATGCTCATGATGACCGCCATTGAGTTATTTCAGCTAACAATGATTCCCGCCCACATGCTGGGAAGCGAACACCTGATGATTCGGATCTCCGCCAGGCTGATCGGCACCTCGTTCACCTTCCTGGATCTGCTCGCATACGCGATTGGAATCGCCTGCCTCTACCTCGCGGATTCCAGCGCAACGCGCGTCACGCTTGCGAGAGAATGAAATCCCGGACCTGACTTTGCCCACACAGCCAGACAGACGATTCATCGTGGTCTCCGGACTTCCCGGCAGCGGCAAATCATGCCTCGCATCAAAACTTGCCGGTCTGCTCGGTCTGCCGGTAATCGACAAGGACGATATTCTCGAACGCCTCTTCGATTCGAAGGGCTTTGATGATTTAGCCTCGCGGCGAACGCTCAGCAGCGAAAGTGACCTGATCTTCCGCCAGCAGGCAGAGGCTTCCGACGGAGCGCTTCTCGTTTCCTTCTGGCGCCTGCCAGGCATGCCGCCGGACTCCGGAACTCCCACTGACTGGCTCGCGCGCCTCTCGAATAACATCGTCAACCTGCATTGCGCCTGTTCTGCCGACCTCGCCGCCGCGCGGTTCACCCGCCGAACAAGGCACCCGGGCCACATGGACAGCGCAAGATCCCGCGAGCAAATCCTGACAAGCATCCAGGAATTGGAGCAATTGAAGCCGCTCGACCTCGGGGAACGCGTGTCGGTAGACACCTCGGCGGAAATCGATCTCGTAAACCTGGTAAACCAGATATCCAGCGCGTTCGACCGCCTGTCGGGCGAGTCGCACAACTAAGCCGCAACGTAAGTCAATCGAATCACATCCTTGTCAAGTGGCATCGTCACCCCCGCGCAGTCGCTGCAATGCCCCTGATTCAGCGTATTTCAATCGGCCAGAGAGTAACTGAATTCAATTGGATTTTTGCGCCGGCCGCCGCTGCACTTCGACTTTGTCGCCGACAAGAATCGTCATCAGGTCGTCGGCGATTTCCAGCTGTCCGGGATAGCTCTTGTGAGCCTCCGCCACGTCCGCCGGTCTTCCCCCATGTGCATAGATCGCAAGCCTTGGCCGAACGCGGCTGAACACAACACCGGTTTCGGCCGCGGAAGTGTGATGGGCAACGATGCTTTCCGCCTGCTCCCGCGTCTGGCCTCTTCCCATGAATTCCGCCACCGTCGCGGGCGCAACCTCATGGATCAGTACGTCAACTCCGCCGGCATGGCTGATCAGGTTCTCGGAGAATCTGGTATCGCCGGACATAGCGACAGAATGCCCGCCCGCGTCCACGCGGTAGCCGAAAACCGGTTTCACCGGCCCATGATCGACGAGAAAAGCTGAGACCTTGACACCATTGTGCTCGTAAACGACGCCTTCCCCGATGTCGGTCGCGGCCACTCTGATTCCTTCGGCAGAAAACTTTTCATCTACGTCACGCCGGGTATGGATATCGAAGTCGAAGGTCTTGAGCATGTTGCTCATCATCTCCTTCGTGCCTGCCGGCCCCCAGACTTGAAGCGGCGTCTTTCGCCCCGATGTCCAGCCGGTCAGAAGCATGTCCGGCAACGAAATGATGTGGTCGGAGTGGAGGTGAGTGAGGAAGATCTTATCGATCTCGTTTTGGCCCACGCCCGCTTCGGCCAGACGCATTGACGCCGCCCGGCCGCAGTCGAACATCAGCTTTTCTTGGCCGGCTTCGATGAGGATCGCTGGACCATATTTCTGATTGTTGACCGGCGGTCCGCCGCCCGCGCCAAGTATCACGATCTTCAACGGGGCAGCCGCTGCTGCCACCGATGGCGTTTGTCCTGCGATGGAAAGAGTCGAAATCAGGAGTGCGGCAAAAGGGCGAAGGTATATTTTCATGGAGTCTTTTTTTTTGCGCGATTTCCCAGCATAACAGCGATACCGAATGAACGTGTTCTGATCTCCTGCATCTGATTTCTTCACCTCGGCGTTGCCCCCGCGGACCCGGGGAGAGCGAGTGAGAAGTCGTCTGCCTGACAATAGTTTTGTCGGCGAAACATCTTGTGATTGCTAAACCAGAACCCAAAACAAATCCCAAAGACGTCTTCTTTCAGAGCGTCTGGTTCCGGCTTACCTACTTGCTGCTCCTCACCATTTACACAACCGTGCTCTGGTTCATCCTCGGGCCTGCATCCAAAGTTGCCGAGGCAACCACGCCGTGGTACGCGGTAAGTGTGGCCTGCGGAACATGTGGCCTCGTGATCGCCGTGCCCGCCCCCGCCATTGCGCGATGCCTGCCTCCCCGCTGGTTCCGCGTCCCCGCGCGCGAGCGGCTCCTCCATCGCTTACTTGGCGTCGACGTGTTCAACGGATTCCTCAATATCTCCGGATGGAACTCCAATGTGCTCGAACCTTTGCGGGGCTTCTCCGGCAAAAGGGCCGGCTTGCCTTCTCTGGAGCAGTCGCTGCGAGCCGCTGCTGTCTCGCATGGAATCTGCTTCACCATCCACATACTCCTGGCCGTCCTCGCACTTTTCACCAGGCATCCATGGAGCGCGGCACTATGGATGCTGTTCCCTGGAGTAGTCATTCATGTCTACCCGGTGCTGCTGCAACGCTCCATCATGCTTCGACTCCAGCCGCTGCTGGATAAGACTGGCTGATCCGCTCGGGCGCTGAGAGCCAGTCGGGTGCGTCGTCCAGTTCCCTGTATGTTTTCTTCTATCTTCTGTTAAGATCAGTTGACGTTTTATGTCTCTGACTCCCGGAACCCGTTACTGTTCCTGCGAAATCTTAATGCCCACGGACATGGGGGTGGTTGGTGAGCTGCCCCGCGAGCGAACCGATCACGATGGGTAACGTGCCGGTTCCGCCGCTGTCCTCCGGCTCGTCCCAGGCTGGGCGGCGGAGATTCCGGGTGTCCCTGGCGACCGCGAACGACAGAAACCCCATCTATCGGCTCCGGCACGATGTTTATGCCGAAGAACTCGGGCAGCACGCGACAAATCACGACGGCCTGCTGAAGGACTCCCTCGATGAATTCAACGAGTACGTCGTCCTGTTCGACGGAGCGACGCTCATCGGCTGTCTCAGCCTGACCCCTCCGGGCCACGGACATTTTTCGGTGGACCGATATGTTGCGCGTGAGAAGTGGCCATTTGCAGAAAGCGCGACTCTCTATGAAATTCGGCTTTTGACGGTGCGGCACTCCGCCAGGAAGAGCCTCGCTACCGCAATCCTGTTGTATGCCGGCTTTCGGACTCTGGAGACGCGCGGGGCCGAGCGCATCATCGGTATGGGGCGGAGGGAGCTTATGGACTTTTACCGCTCCCTTGGTTTCCGGCAGCTCAGTGAAGCGATTCCATCAGGCGCCCAGCACTTTCACTTCATGTCTGCCACGATTGCAGATCTGCGGAAGGGAACGGAACGCCACCGCGCGCTTGTCAATCGACTGACCCGTCACGTGGACTGGCAGCTTCCGCAGCCGATGACGTCCGAGGTTTGCTATCACGGCGGCGCCTTCTTCGAAGCCATCGGAGACACATTTGAGAACCTGGACCGCCACCGCGAAGTCATCAATGCCGACGTTATGGATGCCTGGTTTCCACCAGCCCCGGCGGTCATTGAAACCCTGCAATCGGAACTGCCATGGATTATCCGAACGTCGCCGCCGACACAGATGCGGGGCTATTTGCTGGAAATCGCGAAACACCGCGGCCTTCACCCCGATGCGCTGGTTCCAGGGGCGGGATCGTCGGCTCTGATCTTTCTCGCCCTCCGACACTGGCTGACTTCTCGTTCTAAAGTGCTCTTGCTGCATCCGAGTTACGGTGAATACTCCTTTCTGCTCGACCAGATCGGATGCCGCGTCGACCACATTGAACTGAGCGGCGATGGCAGCTACCAGTGGGATCCGCGGCAGCTGACGGAACGATACCGCGAAAACTATGACATGATCGTGCTCGTCAATCCCAACAATCCGACCGGCGCGCACATTGCCCGAGCGAGACTGGAACCCATCCTGCGAAGTGCTCCACTCGGCACGCGCATCTGGATCGATGAGGCCTATGTGGACTACGTGGGCGAGGGTGAATCGCTTGAGCAGTTCGCTGCCAGCCGGACGAACGTGGTGGTCTGCAAATCGCTGTCGAAAGTTTATGCCCTCAGCGGCCTGCGCGCGGCATATCTGTGTACCAACCCCCTCGATGCGGGTGAACTGAGGCAGCTTACGCCGCCCTGGGCCGTAAGCCTTCCCGCGCAGATTGCCGGCGTCCGGGCCTTGCAGAGTGCCGTGTATTATGGCGGCTGCTATCGCGAGACTCATCGATTGCGCGAAGAGTTCGCCGCGGAATTGAGAAGAAACCTGGATGTTCCGATCTTCAGCGGCGCTATCAACTCAGTTCTTCTCGATCTGCCCGCGGGAATATCCGCTGAAGAGGTTGCCGTTAACTGCCGGGAGAACGGACTCTACGTCCGCACCTTTGCCTCACAGGGGCCGGCGGCGTCCCGGTGGGTTCGAGTAGCCGTCAAGGATGCCGCGACAAACCAACGTATGGTTGGAATTCTGCGCGAAGCGGTCCGAAGCGCATCGCGTGCAGTGGGAAGCAAGGCGGTATCCGCCTGAGAGTCTACGGTTGCAACCCGGCAACAGGAGCCCCGACAATCCGTTCAGCCCTGACAACAAACCGACTCGGCGCCGCCCCAATAAAATAGAACGGATAACAAGTCCACCAGAGTCAGCACCTCCCTGTCATCCGACGCAAGCACCGCAACATCCTAGGTCAGTCCCGGTGATCTGCCTAATCCGTGTCGGTGACTACGAATAACCAAAGTCTGCGAAGCCGCCGGTCAAACACAACCTCCGTCAGGTCCCACGCAACGCCGTGAAACCAAGGCGTCCAGGCTTCGACGCTCTCGAACAGGGCGACCTCGCCGTAACGCATGCCGAACATCGCGTCGCAGACATCCAAAGCCAGGGACTTGGAATTCTTCCCGTCCGATTCAGCTGTCCAGTAGGCTCCGCCGGCATACAGGCAATGTGCGAACCTGCCGTCGAGGAGAAATGGATCTGCGAGCGAGAGGCCGGTGCTGGCTTTGATTTCAGGAATCCGGACTTCGCCGAGCCCCGTTCGGATAACCGGATGAGTGACAAGAGTGTCGATCAGTTCCTCGTCCGAAAGACGGTTGCGTGACGCGAACCAATCGAAAACAGTGTCGGTCGGAACGTCAAATGCCGCAATGTGTGCGCCGCCGTTGCGGTGCGACTCGCGAACGCAGCTCAGGAAGTCACCGAACGGCTTCTCCGGCAGCGCCACAGGAGCCAGGTCAATACGCTGAGTCATAGCGCGTACCTCGGCGAACGTCGGCCGCGGCTGCGCCCAATCGGGTTTCAGGATCACTGGTTCTCCCACATAACGATCTTACGCGGGACATCTTCAACACCTTGGATACGGTAGCTTATGCGGTCTTGGCAACCATCGGCTCGCCAACTTGACGGTTTGTCGGCAACTCGTGGATTGGCCGCTTCATGGAGTTTGCCCCTACCGAAAGTAATTTGGTGGAGGAGGCGGCGTGTGGGCAAAGCCGATATCAAAACACTTTCGCCCGGCTGGATGCGCCCAGATGAGCGCTGCAGCGCCCGAATTAGCCGGGCTTGCCGCCATGAACTCTGCGCATACCTGATAGCGCTCGCCATCCAGTCTTCGATATTCGTAATAACTACCAGTGAAAGGGTCGATTGCCGTTATTGCGAGGTCTGCCAGACTGGCAGGAGGTCCCTGCAAACTACCGTTGTATTTCCTGTTCTCGATTTGTACGGTCAAGTCGTAGAGATCCCGCACTCGCCGGTTATCTTCGTTCAATACACGTACGCTCGAAGGCGATCCGGTGGACCAAAACCCAAAACCAAGTGTCAATACGATGACCAACCCGGCGCATCCGGCAAATATACGATGCCATGTGATGGGTGGAAGCGTGCGCGACTTCCCCAATCCCCTGCTGTAGTAGAGAAATACAGCTCCAGCCAGAACCACTACAACCCAGCACCGCAATGCGAAGCGAGTTGTAAGCTCGCCCTGCAATACAGAGGTGACGAAGATGATCAAATCACACATGAATACCAGCGTTGTAAGCAACAAACCGATATTGCTTACCCAGCGGCGTACGGCGGACTCGGCCTTATCCGGATTTTCCAATTGGTCTCGCAGAATCGACCGTGTAGCCCAGATGAATGCTGGAAACCCGACAATGATAGAAGCCAGTTGGCGACTGATGCTTCCAAGCGCGAAGCCGTTGAAACGGTCGACGGTGGGGTCCGGAATCCAGGCATCAATCAGATCAAACCAAATTGAACCGATAGAGAAGATCCACGTCGCCAGCGTCGCAAAGGCGACCAGATGAAAGAACGCTTCGCGTGCCGCTTCCAACCGACCTGGCGGTTCGGGCAGCACGATATCTGTTTGCTCGGCATACTGCTGGGCAAACACTGCGTAGATATCCTTCGTTGGCCAGCCTTTGTCCCTCAGCATCGCGACGAGAAATTCGTCCGTCGCCCCTTTCGCTTTTGTTGCTTTGACAAAGGCCAGTAATTCCGTGGAGTTGTTGCTCATAGCGAGCTCCAGCCTATGTGATTACCGAAGGTAATTGCCCACAATTGGATACAGAAAGCGGTCATCTTGGTCCCACTGGGCATCAGCTCATTCTAGGCCACTTCATCGCGCAGTCGCCAGACATATCTGTTGCATCGCGGGCTTCAGGTCTGGTCGATTCAACGTCTACTCGTACGAAGGAGCGTTTTTTCGTCAGATAACCCTTCTGCCGCATGGCACCGCAAAAGTTACCCGCCTCCCCGGGGTTCTCACGCATCAGTACCATGGTTCATCACTATGCGAATACCGGCGTTGAAAAAAGAACGGACGTTGCTCTCCCTGATAGCCGTCGCCGTGATACTGACCGTGATCTCGATCACTGCCTTTGAGGCTTTGATGGGATTGACACTCTTGTGGCTTTTGGTTTCGCGAACGCGGTTTCGCGTGCCCCCCGTGTGGATTCCGTTAGCTCTGTTCATCGTGGGAACCATCGTGTCTTTGGCGGCATCAGGACATTTCAGCCAGGGCATTCCGCAATTGCGAAAGTTTTACGTCTATCTGATGCTCGTGCTCGTCACTACAGTGCTGCAAAGCGTGCATCATGTTCGCCGGATTTTCCGGACATGGGTCCTTGCGGCCGCAGTGGCAGCTACCTGGGGTCTCATTCAGTTCGCCCACAAGGTTGCCGAAGCTCGCCAGGCGCATCAGCCGTTTTATGACTACTACATTGCCAATCGGATCACCGGATTCACTAACCATTGGATGACATTCAGCGGTGAAATGATGATCGCGCTGCTCGTGACCGCAGCCATGATTCTCTTTGGCGTGGAACCACGGTGGAGAATATTCGTGTCTGGAGCCGGGCTCCTGATAACGGCAGCCTTAGTGGGCGGGTGGACGCGCAGCATGTGGGGTGGGGCTTTTTGCGGAGTCGTGTACCTGGTCTGGTTTCGAAAGCCATGGGCGCTCCTTGCAATACCACCTGCAATTGCGATCGTGCTGTTTGCAAATCCGTTTGCCCTGCGTGAGCGAGTCTTGTCATCCTACTCGCCACACGGAGCCAAAGATTCGAACTGGCACCGCACGGAATTGCGCCAGATCGGCTGGAAGATGATAAAGGCTCATCCGTGGCTAGGTGTAGGCCCTGAACAGGTAGCGCATCAGTTTCAGAATTATCTTCCACCGAACGAATCGAGCCCACTTCCGGGGGAGTACTACGGCCATCTGGAGAACGATTACATTCAGTACGCAGCCGAGCGCGGCATACCCACAATGTTGGCGCTGATGTGGATGATCGGATGGGCGCTACGCGACTTTGTACTCGCGCTTCACCGGCTTCCCGCCGGCCGGGAGGAGCGCTGGGTACTTCACGCGGCTGTGGCGGCGATCATTGCTGTATTGGTGAGTGGGTGGGATTCGTGGAACCTGAATAACAGCGCGGTACTCGGCATGTTCCTGGCCGTTCTTGGCAGCGGCTACGTTGCCTTATGGCAGTCGGAGTCTCTTCTTTCTGCGCTCGGCCCCTCACAAACAACCAGGGCATTGGAGGCGTGCCAGCCCCGCAGGCGAAAAATCCACGGTCTTATCTAGACCCCGTCACTCCCCCGCAGCACCACCTTCCAACTCGGCAACAGGCCCCCCGACAATCCGTTCAGCCCTGACAACAAACCGACTCGGCGCCGCCCCAATAAAATAGAACGGATAACAAGTCACCAAAGTCAGCACCTCCCGGTCATCCGACGCAAGCACCGCCACATCCTCGGGCTGCACCACCCGGGTGGAAACGACGCGATAGCGGTATTCTCCCTGCGCAGTCGTAACGCGAACCACGTCGTCAATCCTTATATTCCGCAAAGGACGAAAAAACGTATCGCGATGCGCGGCGATCCCCGTGTTCCCGACCTCGCCGGGAAACACCGTACCTTCAATGTGCCCGGCAGCATGCCGCAGAGACTCTTCTTCCGTCCCCTCGGTAAAAGCTACCGACAGGCCCAACCGGTCCACATTCACACTGCCGATCAAATCTCCGGGCCGCACCGCGGCCGGTCGCGGCCTTGTCGACGCCAGCTTTAATTCAACCTGAGCCCGCTTTTGAAATGTCCAGGAATCCGCCAACACAACGACGCAGTAACTAAGCAGCAGAAAGCCCGCCGCGAACAACGCGCGCTGCGTCCAGAGAAGAAGCCGTGCCCCCGGATCTCCTGCCTGGATAGCTCTCATTTGCCAGCCTCGTTCTTCGCTTCCGGCGACCCGGCAACATAACCACCGCGCGTCCGCACAACCAAATCCTTACCCGGCGACTTCGCCACCACTCGGATCGTGCGGTGTCCCCCGGCCTTCACGCTACTGGAGACATATCCCAGCGTGTATTGATGCCGGATATCTCTGGCGATCTCCTGGCAAATCGTAACCGCGGCATTGAACTGAGCGGGGAAGTAAGCTTCGCCGCCGGTTTCTTTCGCCAGCTTGTGCAGCACACCCTGGTTTTGATCCGGATCTTCCCGCGCGAAGATGCCGATCGTGTAGACGATCGCATTCAATTCATCCGCGCGTTTGAGAACGTGCGGCAGCGTCAGCGTACTTGCGTTGTCCCCGCCGTCGCTGATCGCAATCAGAACTTTCTTTTGCTGGCTGGCTTCCCGCAGGCGGTTCAGCGCCTCGCCCATCGCATCGTAGAGCGCGGTCTGGCCGGTGAGAGGGGCCTTGAGAATGGCCGCGCGCATTTGTTCCGGACTGTTTGTGAACGGGACTTCCGCCGGCAACCCTTCCATCACTCGTTCATTGAAATTAACCACGAACATCTGATCCTGCGGGTTGCTCAGTTGCACGAACGCTTCAGCCGCCGCCACCACGTCGGCGATTTTCTGCTGCATGCTGCCGCTGTGATCGATCACGAGCCCCACCGTCACCGGTATGTCCTCGTGGCGGAATAAACGAATCGTCTGTTTCACTCCGTCTTCATAGATTTCGAAATCGCGCTCGGACAAGTCCGAAGCGAAGCCACCGCGCTTATCGCGCACCGTCACCGGCAGCACTACCAGATTAAGGTCGATTGAAATCTGAAACGGAGAGTCCTGACTGGTGCTTGCGCTCTGATCCTGAGGCAAGGCCGGGAGGGCCAGCCAAAACATCGCGAGCGGTACCGCAACTGAGTAACGGAGCACCGTGAATCCCTCATCTGCAATCGTGAGGTGCAGCCGAAGTGGCCGCACCTCACGAATGTCTTCGCCGTTTACTGATAACGCTGCCGCATGGAACGGACGCCAAAAGCGCCGCCCAATGCCAGCAGCCCACCGAGCATATACAGTCCGAGCGGACTGGCGGTCTGAGGCATCTCTGAGCGCGTAGATGCCGTATTGTCCACAGTCGCGGGCATCGGAGTCGGTGCCGGCGGCGGAGTGTTCTGCGCCATCTGCACGTTAGCCGATGCTGCGGCATGATCGTCGTTTCGAGCCGGCGGCTCTGCGTTGTTGGCTACCGACGTCGATTGACTTGACGAAGCCGTATTCTGATCGGACGGCGCAGTAACCGCCTCGGCCAGTTCCACTTCGTCTCCGGTCTGGTTATAAGCGCCAATCTGCGCCGCATTCAGGTCCGCGGGCGTCGCCTGAATCGGTTCGGTAACTTCTGCCGACGTATCGTCGCTCGAATAAAGCACCGGCGTTTTGTTAGCTGCGGCTAGTTCTTTCGCGCGGCTCTTCTTGTAAACGAATTCCTCACCCCAGCTGGCGCCCGGATAGAACCATGCCCGGATAGCGGGAGGCTCCCCGGCCGGCCGTTCGCTGAAAGTAATTACCGTGTCGCTCGTAGGCTTCAGACGCATATTCGGAACAGCCAGAATAGTGGCGTAGGTTTTCGACTCATCGGCATTCTGGATCTGAACGATGTGCCTGTTCACCTGGGAATTCACCAGCTTGAATACGTATGTACCCGCCGGCAGAGTCCCGTAACCCTTCATGTGGACGCCAGGGATTTCAACCGGAGCGCTGAAGGTGACGTTCGTTTTCTTGTTGTAATCCCCCGTTTGTTGACCTTGCATTCCCGGAGAGAGGATCATCGCTGTTGCTGTAAGACAGATAAATGCGGATGCTGCTTTAAGCTGTTTCATATTGATTTTCGCCTCAAGAGCAATTGCTCTCCTTTCGCAATGAAACAGTGCAATTCCAGTGCCGGATCGGCGTGCATCGGCGTTCATCGGCGGCTATATGGGTTTTTCCGCATCCCCGCTAAGGCTTGTCCGGACGCTCCAGATACTCCGTCGGCACATCGTCCTCAGGCACTTCTTTGGTCCGAACCTCCGATGCGTCAGCATCGGGAGCATTCTCAACACCCATAATTACTTCCGCTTCAAACGCATTACCTTCTTCGAGCAGTTCCTGGACGCTTTCCGAATCGGCGCCCGCAATGTCGGACAAGCCCTGCGTGTCTCCCGATTGCCCCGCTGAAGCCGGTCCCGGCCTGCGCTCTTCCCGCAAAACAGGGTGGGTCCGGGTTATTTCGCTCTGTTCTTTTCTCATAAGGGCCTGTAGTGCATTTTCATGACCACCCAATTCCTCATCAAACGGCAAGCGAAGTGCTCTTTCCGACACGTGCGAAGACTCACCCGGACGGCCATTCTCCTGACGGCAATTACCTCGTGCCTCACAGTGGTTGCGTCCCGCTCAAAAGCCTACTCGGTCCTGTCGCACGAAGCCATTGTCGATTCCTTATGGGATGCGCCCATTCAGAAAATGCTCCTGACGAAGTTCCCGGGCACGACCCCGGACGAACTGAAGGACGCGCACGCCTATGCCTATGGTGGCTGCATCATTCAGGACATGGGCTACTACCCCTTCAGCAGCAAGCTTTTCAGCGATCTCACTCATTACGTCCGCACCGGCGATTTTGTGACCGCGCTCATCCGTGAATCCCAGAACGTCAATGAATACGCTTTCGCGCTTGGTGCGCTCGCCCATTACGCCGCCGATATTACAGGTCATGGCCAGGCTGTCAACGAAGCAGTTCCCATCCTTTATCCTGCACTGCGCACGCGATTCGGCGCTGTCGTTACTTATTGGGATAACCCGCTCTCCCATATCAGAACCGAATTCGGGTTCGACGTGCTTCAGGTCGCCCAGGGCCGCTATGCCTCGGACAAATACCGCGACTTCATCGGCTTCAAGGTCTCGAAGCCCGTGCTCGAACGCGCTGTTATGGATACCTATGGGCTGGAGATGAAAGACTTATTCGGTACGGAAGATCTTGCCATCGGGACCTTCCGGTACACTACAAGCTCAGTGATTCCGAAAATGACGAAACTTGCCTGGAAACTTCGAAGCGATGCGATCGTCAAAGAATCTCCTGGTATGACGCGGCAGAAATTTCTGTTCAACCTTTCGCGTTCGAGCTATGAAAAAGACTGGGGCCGCGACTATAAACGACCCGGTCTGGGAGCCACGGTTCTCGCGTTTTTCCTGCGGGTTGTGCCGAAAATAGGCCCCTTCCGTGGGCTCGCATTCCGGCCGCCCAACGCGCAGGTGGAAGCCCTGTTTATGAAGAGTTTCAATGCGACCGTCGATCAATATCGCAGGATGTTACTCAATCAAACCGCGAATAATGTTCCGGAAATTCCCAACGATAACTTCGATACCGGTGGCCTGACCGAGCCCAACAAATACCTCGGGGCCGATCTGGCTTACGATAAACTCCTGGCCAAACTTAAAGACAAGAAGTTTGCTTCCGTGAAAACGGATCTGCGCGACAACATCCTCAAATACTATGAGCTCAGAAAGCCGCCGGCCGACACCGGGCTCGATCCCAAATCGGCCGACAAACGAGTAACCCGGCGAGAGAAGAAAGCGAGAGCCGACTGGGAGAAGGTTGTCGCCAATGTGGAAGAGCTTCGCCAGTTCCAGGTTGGCGTCGTGGCCGCCAGGTGAACCTGGGCCGGGCAGTAGGTAATTTCGCCGGATCGGTGACGTTGGCCGTCCGCGGCCTGCTCAAACAACCGTTTCGAACCCATCCCTCCGGGCAATTATTGATGCGTCTCGGCGGCGACCAGAGGCGAATCTGGTCGTCCCCCCGCGCGATATTGCGAGGTGAAGGATGGAAGGCCGCACTGAGCGTTGCCGGCGCCACGGTCGCGCTGATTGCGCTCGATCCGTGGAACGCTCCTTACCTCCAAAGAACTGGCTATCAGGGGATACCCGCGGTCCGCTGGCTAAACAATATCCTCAGTGGCCGGAATATGGCCCTCCTTATAAATGGAGTGCCTCTCGGTTTCTTTATCGCCGGCCTGATAACCCGAAGGCCATATACATGGCGAACCGGGCTGATGGCGGCGGAAGCAGCCGCCGATACCGAGATCATTGCGTTCGCCATCAAACGAACGAATCACAGGACTCGACCAATCGGTATGGGTTTGGATGCGGATTACCGCCGGACCTGGTTTCTGAAGGGAGGCGTTGGATGCTTTCCTTCCGCTCACACCGCCTCGGCCTTCTCGGTAGCCACGGTGATTGCGGAAAGGTACCCGGAGAAGCGCTTCGCGAAGTGGCTTGCCTACACCCTTGCGGGAGTTGTAGGAGGCTCACGCCTGAACACAAGAGCCCATTACCCCTCCGACGTATTTTTCGGAGGGGTGCTGGGCTACTCAATCAGCCATTTCGTAGTAATGCAACGGCCCAAAGAACCGCACGAGTCCGAACTAACCAATACGTAATCGGCGTGCATCGGCGTTCATCGGCGGCTATTTGGGTTTTTTCAACAACTAATGCAAGCCGCCCAACATCCAGACCAGCAGTAGAATGATCAGAATGGTGCCGAGGCCAATACCCGCCCCTCCGCCTGCGCCCCAGCGGCCGTAACCGTAGTATCCGCCGCCACCACCCAGCAAGAGTACCAACAAAATAATCAGAAGTATCATTGCGTTTTTCCTTTCTCAGGTCTTGGTTCCTGCAACTACCGCCGGCACTGGAAGCCAGCATTGTTTACTGGCTATTTCTCCAGGACTTTTTCGATCTCACCGGCCTTGCGTTGCACTTTGCCGGCGACTTTTTCGCTCGCGCCTTCAGCTTCCAGGTCCGGTTTGTCCATGACTTGACCGGCCTTTTCCTTAATCTTGCCCTTCATTTCGTGGGCCGAGCCCTCGACACGGTCTTTTGTGCTTTGTGCCATTTTGTTGAATCTCCTCGACGGACTTAACTGCAATTCAGCAGCCACCCGCTTGGTTTGTATGGGGAAACACGCGCCGGAAATCACCCGTGAAAAGCTTCTCCCGCAATGGCGCGCTCGCGCAATTCCTTCACTGCCTCGAACCAATCCTGATCGGGAGAACCTGTCGGACAGCCCCTCGCGACCCACAGTTGATGCGCGAGCGCAGCGATGTCTTCGTGACCAAAGGCGGTCACTCCATGGCCGGGCCCGCCATGACTATTCGCATGGTTCGGCTGTTCCCTGTCGGGCAGGCGGTGCTGATGCTGTTGATTGCGCTGCTGCTCGGCCACGAGATGCACGTGTTCGGGAATATTGTGAAGCTCGCCCGTACGTTGCATGTTTTCTGAAGTCTGAGACATAGTTAGTTGCTCCGGCTATTTATTTGCACGAGCCGTACCACCGCAGTTGCGGTCCCCAACGTGCAAGGGCTGAGTTGTCGAATTGCTGATTTGGCAAAAAGGGCAGCGCTCTTACTGCAGGGAAGAAACCCGGTATCGGGGAAAAGGTATCCGAGATGATGACATCGATCGAATTAGACGCATTCCGAAGAGTACTGACCACCAGACTGTCTGAGTTAGGTACAGGCTTCCGCAAACGCGAAGACCTTGCCGTTGACGCCAGCCCCGACGATCTGGACCGCATCCAGCAGGCCAGCGATCACGATTTCGTCGTGAGCGGACTGGAGCGCAATGCGAACCAGGTGCGTGAAGTTCGCGCGGCCCTCGATCGCATCGACGCGGGCACATTTGGCGAGTGCACCGGCTGCGAAGAAGCCATCAACCGGAAACGTCTCGCCGCCGTGCCGTGGGCTGAGCTCTGTATCGTCTGCCAGCAGGCCGCCGAACAGGGCACCGACACGCCGTTCCGCGAAAGCAAAACTGCATTTGATCTAGCCGCCTGAGCGCCGCGCCGCTCCGGCAGTTCCCGTTCTACAGATCAACCCATCGGCTAGAATCAAGGTTAAGCGTCCGGTCAGGCAGACCTTTGATCGGAATCACCTGAAACTTGCCATGACGCAGCCCCAGTCCGGCGCGGTCGCCGGGGTAGTCGCAATATATCCAGGCTCCTTTGACCCCATCACCAGCGGTCATCTGGACGTCATCGAGCGCGGCTCGAGAATGTTCAAACGGGTCATCGTAGCCATTCTCCAGAACGAAGCAAAACAACCTCTGTTCTCCGTGGCCGAGCGAATGGAAATGCTGCGCGAGAGCGTGACCGCATTCCCTGGCGTCGAAGTCGACACCTTTCAGGGCCTGCTGGCCGATTATGCCCTGGCGAAGGACGCCAGCGTCATCCTGCGCGGCATTCGCGCCATTTCCGATTACGAATATGAATTACAAATGGCTCTGATGAACCGGCGGCTTCAGCCGGGTCTCGAGACGATTTTTTTGCCTGCCAGCGAAACTTTTTCCTTCATCAGCTCCAAACTTGTGAAGGAAGTCATTTCCCTTGGCGGCAACATTACAGGACTCGTTCCGCCGCTGGTCGAAGATCGCCTGCGGCGGCGCATTGCAAAGTACAAACCCAGCATCTGAAAACGTTGAGCACTTAAATATATGACACCAACCACCAGCAAACCAGCTATCGCGGATCGCATTTCGCTGATCAGCGTTTCTTCCACCATGAAGGTTATGGCCGATGCCGATAAGCTCCGGCGCGAAGGAATCGACGTGGTCGATTTCAGCGCGGGGGAGCCGGATTTCATCACACCGGAAAACATCTGTACCGCCGCGAAGGCCGCCATCGATGCCGGCTATACGAAGTACACCCCGGCCGGCGGCACCGCCGAAATCAAAGCCGCCGTTGTGGCGCGCCACAAGCTGGAATTCGGGACCGATTACAAGCCTTCCGAATGTATCGCCACGGTCGGCGGCAAGCACGTGCTGTTCAACTACACCCAGGCGCTGGTCAATCCGGGCGACGAAGTCATCATCCCGGTTCCTTACTGGGTCACCTACAAAGACATCGTGAATTATGCCGGCGGCAAATGCGTTTTCGTCGAAACCGATGAGCAGGAAGGTTTCCGCCTCACCTCCGAAATGGTGGAGCGCAACTTCACGCCCAAAACCAAGATCGTCATTATTAATTCACCCAGCAATCCTTCCGGCGCGGTGATGACCAACGAGGAGTTCGACAAGCTCTATCACGCGACGGCAAAGCGCGGGATTTTCCTGCTGACCGACGAATGCTATTCGCACTTTCTGTACGATGCGAAGCCTTATTCGGTGGCGTCGATTCCGAATTCGAAGCCAACCGTGCTTGTGGCCGGAACCGTCTCGAAGACATACGCAATGACCGGTTGGCGCATCGGCTACGGCCTGGCGCCCGAACCGATCATCGGCGCGATGATGAAGCTCCAGAGCCATTCGACGTCCAACCCGACTTCGATCGCACAGAAGGCGGCCATTGAAGCGCTCAACGGTTCGCAGGCTTCCGTACCGCAGATGCTGGAAGAGTACAGAAAGCGTCGCGACTTTGTGGTTCCCCGGCTGCGTCAGATTCCCGGCGTCACTTGCTCCATGCCCGCCGGTGCTTTCTACGCCTATCCGAATCTGCGCGGCGCGCTGGATAAGGGCGGAATCAAAACCCCGCTGGAGTTCGCCGACCGTTTGCTGAAGGAAGCCAATGTGGCCGTGGTTCCTGGTGAGGCTTTCGGCACCGACCATCATGTCCGGATTTCCTACGCGACTTCCATGAAGGAATTGGAGCGCGGGCTGGATCGCATTCAGAAGTTCGTTGAAAAGCTCGGTTAACCAGGCAGCCGGAATGCTGACAAAGCTTACGCCGGCCGTTCACGACAAGGTCTGGGGAACTCCCCGGACCGAGCCGTGGCTGGAAAACCCGGAGGGCGGCAAAATCGGAGAGATCTGGTATTCGGATCCCTCGGTCATGCCGGTTCTGGTGAAATTCCTGTTTACCTCAGAGCGCCTCTCCGTTCAGGTGCATCCCGGTGATGAATACGCGCAGTTACGCGGTCATGCGCGCGGAAAAACCGAGATGTGGCATGTTCTTCGCGCTGAGCCCGGCGCCACTGTGGCGCTGGGGCTTCGCGATGCCGTTTCGAAGGAGGCAATTCGGGCGGCGGCGCTCGATGGAACCATCGTCGAACTTCTCGACTGGGTTCCGGCTCGCAAACAAGACACTTTTTTTATCCCCGCGGGCACCATTCATGCCATCGGTGAGGGACTCGTCCTCTGCGAAATCCAACAGTACTCGGATGTGACCTACAGGCTTTACGATTATCAGCGCCAGCCTGCCCGTCCACTCCATCTGGAGGATTCCCTCGCGGTTGCCCATCTGGCGCCGGCTGACTGCCGCCAGCCTGCCTTCGACCTAAAATGTCAATTTTTTCAAACCGAGTCTCTGCGTGTCACCGGCTCCGCAGTCTGTGTTCCCCGCCAGACTCCAGCCATGTATGTCGCGATCGCAGGGCAGGGGCAAATCCGCGGCGAAGCTTTCCACGCCGGTGAGGCCTGGCTGTCCCGACCCGGGACGGAATCCTTCACCATCGAAGCCGAAGCTGCCGATTTCGTCGTCGTCGGCGGTACTGAGTCAACCTGACACAGCCCCGTCACACCCCGCTACGTCCCCTCCCGGCATTCTGCGAAATTACCGTATTAAATCAATAGTTTAGGTCTAGCGTAGACGGTACCCGACTTGCTAATATAGTTGCGAATCGATTGAAGTACTCCAACCTGCCCTCTGCTGCAATACGTGGGCGTATGGGGTGACGAATCCTGGTTGTCTGCCTTCGGGGGTAGGTGATCGGTTTTACAGGGACTCGTTATCCCCCGTCTGGCGGTTGCAGCAGGAGGGGTTTTTTTTCGATTCGCTACGCTTCCCAGTCGATTGGTTCCACACTCGGAATTACCAATATGTAGCCGATGAAGGCTACCCCGAGCATCGCCGTTGCAGCCACAAACGCCGCGTAGAAGTTCCCGCCTGAGATTTTTACCACCCAGCCAGTAAACGCCGGCGCAATAATCCCCGGGATATTTCCCGCCAGATTCTGCATTCCCGTCCACCGCCCGGATGCCCACGGCCCCGCCATCCTCTGAGTCGTCGCCCATACGTTCGACGATTCGATCCCAATCCCCATGCTGGCGATGCAGATCAGAACCAGCGACACGGTCGAGTTCTCGACCATAGCCGCCGGCAGCATGATGGTGGCAGTCAGCAGCCCCGTCGCCAGGAACCCTTTCCTGACCTTGCTCGGATTCCACCCCCGGGCGATCAGCCGGTCCGACGCCAGCCCCGAACAGAGGGTCGAAATCCCCGTGACCCACAGCGGCAGCGAGCCGAAAATGTGAACATCGTGCTGAGAGTAGTGCCGAGCAATCCTGAAGTACCCCGGTAGCCACGTCAGGAGGAAGTACCATGCATAATTTCCTCCGAACAGGCCGAGGAAAGTGCCCCAGGCCGCTCGCTTGCGGCAGATTTCCAGCATCGTGGGGACCCGGCCGACGGCGGTGGGGATGAGGCGCTCGCCCCTGGGGACCATGATGAACCAGGGGATCATCCAGAGGAAGCTCAGGGCGCCCATCGCATAGAAGAACGTTCGCCAGCCGACCCGTTCCATCAGCAGGCCGCCGACGAGCAGGCTCAGGGCGGGGCCCAGTTTGCTGCCGGCGTCGATGGCGGCGTTGGCGAAGCCGCGCTGCTGCTCGTGATAACTGCCGGCGAGAATCTTCGAATACGAGGGATAGGCGACGCTCTCGCCAATGCCGAGGACCAGGCGCAGCACCAGCAGCATGGCGAAGCCTGAGGCGGCGCCGGTCAGCAGAATGGCCATTGTCCAGATCATGAAGCCGACTGCAAGGATGCGGTTGACGTCGAAGCGGTCCACCAGCCAGCCCGCGACGAGCATAAAGCCCGCGTAGCCCACAAAGAAGGCGGAGAAGAGCCAGCCCTGTTGTTCCGCGTCGAGGGAGAACTCGTCGTGGAGGTATTTTTCAGCGGCTGAGACGGCGCCGCGGTCGATGTAGTTGATCGTAATCGAAAGAACGAGCAGGATCAGGATGACCCACTGGGCCCTGGTCAGGGGGATTTTTACACCGTGGCGAGCCGGAGAAGTGGAAGGAGACATGAAGAACACGAGCTTATCGCATATTGCCCGCCCGGTGTTAGCCGCTACACTAGTTTAGTTTCCATGACGAATCTACGAGCCGCGCGATGGGGCGTCGTTGCGGTCTTCGCGCTGGCCTCGACGTGGAATTATCTGGATCGCAACATCCTGGCGGCGGCCGCCCCGAGCGTGCGCGCCGAGTTCCACCTTACGAACGCCGAGTACGGCTGGGTGATTTCGGCATTCTCGCTGGCATATGCGCTGGCGTCGCCCGCTACCGGATGGCTGCTGGATTTTCTGGGCGTTGAAATCGGGATTGCCTGGGCGGTGGCAATGTGGTCGTTTTCTTCCGTGCTGGGAGGAATCAGCCGGAGCTTTGGGCAACTGCTGGGGGCGCGGACGCTGCTGGGGGCATCGGAATCAGCCGGGGTGCCGGCAGCGGGCAAACTCAACGCGAGTTATCTGGAGCCGAAGAATCGTGCGATCGGCGCCGCGATGACTCAGGTAGGTCTCAGCATCGCGGGGCTGGCCGCGCCGTGGCTGGTGGCGGCGATGCCGGGCTGGCGGCAACCATTTTTCGTGTGCGCGGCGCTCGGCCTGCTTTGGATTCCCGTTTTTCTGCTGGTGCGGCGGCGCGTGGCTCCGTTTGAAACGCAGCATCCGCAGCGGCAGAGCGATGGGCTGCAACTGCTGAAGGATCGGCGGCTCCAGGTTCTCGTGATCGCGAATATGCTCTGGATGGGTAGTTATTCGCTCTGGACGAACTGGACGACGGCGTATCTGACCTATCAATTCCCCCTGACGGTCAAGTCGGTTGCTCCGTTTGCCTGGATACCTCCGGTGGCGGCGACGGTTGGGGCGTTTTTCGGCGGCTGGTTATCGAGGCAGGCGATTTTGCGCGGCAGGTCGCATGCGGACGCGCGGGTGTTCGCGGTGCTTGTCAGCGCGATCGGCTGTTTGTCGATACTGGCGCTGCCGTATTGCGGATCGCCGGTTACGGCGACGGCGCTCATTTCCGCGAGTTACTTCTGGGCTGTATCGGGGAGCGTCAACGTTTACACGATTCCTGTGGATATCTGGGGCGGAGAGCGGGCAGGAACCGCGATTTCGGCTTTGGTTTTCGGTTACGGAATACTGCAAACCGGGATTTCGCCGCTGATTGGCTTCATCGTGGATCACAAGGGGTACGCACCGGCCTGCTGGCTCGTAGGGGTGACTCCGCTGATGGCGTGGTGGCTGCTGCTGCGAAGACTGGAAGTGTAGTTTTTTTATCAACGCTTTTGCCCCCGCGACCGTTTACTATTCAGAAGAATGCAGGAAGCGGCTCTGATGCTGGAAATTCCGCGCGAGGCGAGCAATCCCTTCGACCAGATTGTTCACGAACGCGAAACGCGGGTTCTGCGGGCGGCTTATCGCATTCTTGGCAATTGGGCCGATGCGGAGGACGTCGCGCAGGAGGTTTTTCTGCGTCTGCACCGGCATGGGCTGGCATTCGCCAACGATGCCGCTTTCGGTTCGTGGCTGTACCGGGTGACGGTAAATCTTTGTCTGGACCGCACGCGCGCGGCGCGGCCATCGGTCGAATTGACGGAACTGCGATCGGCGGAGCTTTCGGCTGAAAGAGTTGTAATCCGCGAGCAGGAAAAGCAGCAACTGATGGCGGCGCTGGCAACCTTGCCGCCGCGGGAACGCGCCGCGGTCGTGCTGCGGGAAATCGAAGGGTTAACGACTGCGGAAGTGGCCGCGGTGATGGGATCGGCTGAAGTTACGGTGCGGAGCCAGGTGGCAAAAGCAATTTCCAGGCTGCGGGGCATGTTGAACCGGGAGGCGAGATGACAGAAGATCGGATTCGCGAACTGTTCCGCGAAATGCGCGATGAACCTGTTCCGGCCGACTCGCGGGCGCGGGTTCGGCTGGCGGTGGCTGAACGGGCGGCACGTTGGCCCGAGAGGTGGCTCAGGCATTGGAAGATCGCGACAGCTGTGCTGGTTCCCGTTTGTCTGTTGCTGATTGCGCTATTAGCGAGGCAGCCGGCGCAGGTTCGCGTGAAGCCAGTGAGTGCGCCCGCAGCACCGAGCATTGCCGCTGTGGAGACGCCCCCGGTTTTCGCTCCTCCGGTGGCTCCTCCAATTCGCCGACGGGCCGCGAAAGCTGTGAGGCGGGTAGTCGCGGGGCGGCGCAAAGTTCTTGAAGATTCAGCGACGGTGATCCGACTTGAGACGAACGATCCGGATATCGTCATTCTGTTCGTCGGCAGTTAGGTGGTTCGGGTAAGTTTTGAAAGGACGATTTGTATGCGTTTAACGGCGATATTGATTGCGGCTGCGCTGGCAGCGATTCCCGCGGCGGGACAAAATTCGGCATCGGAGGCGAAGCCCCAACCGGCGCTGGTGGATCAGAATCCGCTGGAGGCCGAGATCATCCACGTCAAAACACTGACCGGCGATTCCTTCGATCGGCTGGTTAAACTACTTTCCGTTTTTCAGGCGCGGCTTCAGTCCGACCAGCAACTGCGGACGATCATTGTCTACGCACCCAAAGACGTCGTGGCGCAGATGCGGCGGGTTGTGGCTGAGCTGGATACGCCGGGGAGCGAGGCCGCTATTGGCAGAAATATCGAGATGACGCTGACGTTTTTGCGAGCGTCATCGAAAGCTCCGACCACGCCAAGAACGCTGCCGGACGATATTGAGCCGGTGGCAAAGCAATTGAGAGCAACCACGCAGTATAAGGACATTCAGCTTTGGGACGTCATGCCGATGCGTCTCCAGGAAGGCAAGCAAACCACCTCGGAAGTGAGCCTGCCCGCTCTCGATTCCGGCGCGTCCTCAGTTCCCCTGAGCCAGTACACGTTGCTCAGTCTCGGGATTGAGCCCGATTCGGCAACGCGGAAAGACCGCGGCTGGTCAGTGCGATTCAAGACGATGAGCCTTAGCTTCCGGATTCCGGTGCTCACCGGGGTCAGCAACGGGCCTGACGGTAAGAGCATTCCCCAGTTCTCTTTCCAAAATCTCGGACTGAAAACAGCGGGAGATTTTCTGGAGGGACAGAAGACCGTCCTCGGTAAGGTTTCTGGGGGTGAAACCGATGGTGCGATTTTTGTTGTAGTGTCATTGAAAGTGCTGGATTGACGGGCTTGGGGTAGACCAGGTCGGGCGGGGAGTCAGTGGCGTTAATCGCGGTTGCGACCTTAGCCGCGTTATCGCCCAGTGTTTGTTACGCCGATATAAACCAAATCGGCCTGCTATACCGTGACATCCTGGCACAGCAGGGTAGCAATTCGCCTGACGTGGGAAATCTGACGGCTTTAAGTGATACGGCCCTACGCGAGGCGCGGCCTGAAGAGATTGAGGCTGTTCTTCCGATCGCGATGAAGTGCCTCGACTCTCCTAACGCCGCCGTTCGCAAGGCGGGCATGCAACTCCCATTTCTTATCGTTCTGACTCGGGGCGACAACGCAACGCTGCTTGCTTCTTATGTCAGGAAAATTGCTTTCTTTCTGGACGATCCTGACGTTGGAATAAAGAATTCCGCGATTACGATACTTTCGTCTGGAAACCCTACTCCCTCGCCGCAGGCGCTTCAGTACCTGAAGGCCCACCTGGGAAATCGCCAAAACACCAGTTATCAGTTCACGATGATCGCGGCTGCCCTCATGATTCCGAATCCTCAGGACGCGAAAATCGTCAGTGAGGTGCTTGCCGCGTGGCGGGACAGGCCAGACCATGAGTCACTAACGGGAGGGATGGTAGAGACTCTCGGTCAGGCGAAGGTCACCACGTCCGACGCCCTCGACCTAATAAGATCCGAACTCGGCAGCGAGAAGGATTATGCCCGGGTGACTGCGCTCGAAGCGGTTAGGAAAATGCCAAAGAGCGTACGCGATGGATTTGACGCGGAACTTAGAAAGCTCCTGGCAGACCCATCGGTGGATGTCCGCCACGCCGCCGAGGAAGTTCTGAAGCAGTAACTTGCCTGGTTTGCGGCAGTTCACCGGCACTTCGCTGTGGGAATCAGCCAGATCGTCACGTTCGCGAGGCTCGTCGGAGTGTCGGCGGAGTGACGCTTCCTGATAAAATCGAAGTTTCCCCTTCAGGAGGCCGAATGGCAGAGATTTCCCGGCGCAAGTCGGTCGCGGTGAATGTTGGTGGTGTGAAGGTTGGCGGGTCGAATCCGATCGTTGTGCAGTCCATGACGAATACGGATACGGCCGATGTGCAATCCACCGTTAACCAGGCAATGGCGCTGGCTCGGGCCGGCTCAGAGCTGGTGCGCGTCACCGTCAATACGGAAGCCGCCGCTGCCGCCGTTCCGAAGATCGTCGACACGCTGAACATGTTCGGCGTGCGCGTGCCGATCATCGGGGATTTTCACTATAACGGCCATCTGCTGCTGAAGAAATATCCGGAATGCGCGCGCGCGCTCGCCAAGTATCGTATTAATCCAGGCAACGTCAATATCGGCAAGAAGCACGACGATAATTTCCGCACGATGATCGAGGCGGCGACTGAGTACGGCAAGCCGGTGCGGATCGGCGTGAACTGGGGTTCGCTCGATGGCGCGCTGCTGACGCGCATGATGGACGAGAATAATCGACTGGCCGAGCCGAAAGACGCTCGCGAAGTCACGCTCGAAGCCATTGTGGTGAGCGCCATCCGGTCGGCGGAAGCGGCCGAAAGCTACGGGCTGCCGAAAGACCGGATCATTCTGAGCGCGAAAGTCAGCGCGGTGCAGGATCTGGTGGATGTGTACCGCTCGATGGCGGTGCGCGGCGATTATGCTTTGCACCTGGGTCTGACTGAAGCCGGGCTGGGCGCGAAGGGAATCGTCGCAACCACGGCTGCGTTGTCGATCCTGTTGCAGGAAGGGATCGGCGACACGATTCGCGCATCGCTCACGCCGCTGCCGGACGGCGACCGCACGGAAGAAGTCATTGTGAGCCAGCAGATTCTGCAATCGCTGGGTATCCGCAGTTTTACTCCGCAGGTAACGGCGTGTCCCGGTTGCGGCCGCACGACCAGCACGTTTTTCCAGGACATGGCGGACCAGATCCAAACCTATCTGCGCGAGAGCATGCCGGGCTGGAAGACGCGATATACGGGCGTGGAAACGATGAAGGTTGCAGTCATGGGATGCATCGTGAACGGGCCGGGCGAATCGAAGCACGCCAATATCGGGATCTCGCTGCCGGGAACGTTTGAAGAGCCGGTGGCGCCGGTCTATGTGGATGGCAGGCTTTCGGTCACGCTGCGAGGGGACGCAATTGTGGCGGAGTTTATCGCTATCCTGAACAAGTACGTCGATTCGCACTACGCGGCAGTTGAAGAGCCGGTCACGGTTTAATCCGGAAAATGCCTCGATATTTCACGCTCCGGGAAGCTCGCGCGGCGCTGCCCGCGGTGAGCCGAGATGTGCGCGAGGCCGTGCATGCGAAAGGCCGCTATCAGGAGGCCGACAGCGCGCTACAGGCTCTGAGCCAACGAATTCTGATGCGGGGCGGCGTTATGGTGGACACGGCTGCCGCCGAAGCGCTGAAGGCCCAGCGCGACTCGGGCGCGCAGACGCTGAAGAATACGCTGGGGCGAATTGAAGACCTGGGAATTCTGATTAAAGATCTGGATGTGGGGCTGATCGATTTCCCGACGTTGTATCGCGGGCAGGAAGTTTATTTATGCTGGCGCATGGATGAAGCGGATATCGATTTCTGGCATGGAACGCAGGAAGGTTTTGCGGGGCGGAAGCTGATTGACAGTGAGTTCCTGTCGCATCATTCCGGGGATGCCGGCTAGTCCCGTCGCGGCATGAGTGCGGCAAATCAGTGGCGGGAGATGAATTCTTTGTAGGCGTTCTCGCCCATGCGGCTCAGAAAGCCTAATCCGGCGCGGATGAGCGCCTGATTGACTGTGGCCTGGCTATCGGGCATCCACGCATTGTAGAGAAAGCTGCTGCCTGGAATTGCGATGAAGCGGGCGTAGGCAGGCATCGTACCGCCATCTTTCGTCCGGGCCAGAAACGTCATTGCAATGACATGGCCGACGCGGCTTTTGAATGGCTGTCCGTTGGTGCGTTCGTAGCGGGGATCTTCTCCCCACATGGCGCTGAAGCCGGCTTCCATCGAGCTCTTGACGCCATAGTTCGCAGTGACCATGCCGGTTCGTTTGGCGAAGCCACTCCAGTGTGGTCCGTATTCCTTCGGTGAGTTCGCCGCTGTGCCGATGGCGCCGAGCGCGACATTTTCGAGAAGCCCGCCCACATCCAGATTCTCCGTGACAAGCCAATGCGTTCGCAGCGAAGCGTTGATGGGTTGAAGCGGAGTGGCAGGAGTCTGGGCAAAGACAGGCGACCCGAAGGCCAGCAGACAAAGGGTGCTCCAGGTGCGGGCAGACATGAATTCTCCAATGGTAGCGCGTTCGGAAGGTGTGATAATGTCTCCTCTATGAAATGGTCCGCAGTCATCGGTTTGGCATGGTTCGCGTGCATTGGGAACGCGCAGCCGCTGCATCTGATTCCGCCGGCGGGGATTGCGGTAGCGGACGCGGATCAGAAGGCGCTGCGCGCATCGCTGACGCGGCTGGCCGGGCGGATCGACGCGCTGAAGGGAAATCCGCATGTGGCCGATGTGCAGATTTTCGAAAAAGCAGTGCGGTATGCGCTCGATGGAAATGAATTCTTCACGCAGGAAGAAGTGTTTCGCGGGAAAGAATTGCTGCGCCTCGGGCTGGAACGTGCGGATCAGCTTTCTCGCGGCGACGCTCCGTGGACGCGCGCGACAGGCCTGGTGGTGCGAGGGTATGTTTCGAAGATCGATGGCAGCGTGCAGCCATACGGGCTGGTGGTGCCGCCTACGTTCGGGCCGGACAAGCCGCACCGGTGGCGCATCGACACGTGGTTTCACGGGCGCAGCGAAAATCTGAGCGAAGTGAATTTTCTGTGGGACAGGCTGTTCAATCCCGGGCAGTTTCAGCCGCCGGATACGATCGTGGTCCATCTGTATGGGCGCTTCTGCAACGGGAGTGTGTTCGCGGGTGAAGTGGATCTCTTCGAGACGCTGGACGATGTGAAGAAAAACTTTCGGGTGGACGACAACCGTGTGCTCATTCGCGGCTTCAGTATGGGCGGGGCGTCGGCGTGGCACATCGGGGCGCACTACGGGACCGATTTCGCGGCAGTTGCGCCCGGCGCCGGTTATGCGGAGACGATGGAATTCACGGGACAAACCAGGCGCGGGATTCAGTTGACATGGTTCGAAGACAAACTACAGCATCTGACGAACGCCACCGATTACGCGGCTAATTTCTTCAACGTTCCGGTGATTGCGTATAACGGCGATATGGACGCGCAGAAGCAGGCGGCGGACATCATGGCAAAGAACATGGACGCCGAGGGGCTGACGTTGTCGCGGGTGATTGGGAAAAATATCGGCCACGCTTACACGCCCGCGGCGATTACGCAGATCAACGGGATGATCGACGCCATTGCGCAGAAAGGCCGCGATCAGTGGCCTCGCGAAGTGCGCTTCACGACATGGACGCTGAAATATAACTGGATGCGCTGGGTTGTAGTGGACGGACTGGAAAAGCACTGGGATCGCGCGCGCGTGGAAGCGACAGTGGAGGGCGATCACACGATTCAGGCGAAGACTTCGAACGTCTCGGCTGTCAGTTTTGAATTTGGCACCGGCGCGCGAGTGCTGCATCCGGCGACGAAAGTGACCGTGGTGCTGGATGGGCAGACGCTGACCGCGGGCGGGCCGTTGACGGACGGATCATGGACAGGGCATTTTCGCAAGACCGGCACGAAGTGGGCAATCGCAGACGACGATTCGAAGACATTACGCAAGCGGCATGATTTGCAGGGGCCGATTGACGATGCGTTCTTCGATAGTTTTCTGATGGTGCGGCCGACCGGGACGCCGATGAATGAAATGGTGGGGAACTGGACGCGATCCGAACAGGAACACGCGATCAAGATGTGGCGGACGCAGATGCGGGGCGATGCGCCGGTGAAGGATGACACGGCGGTGACGGATGCGGACATTGCCGGGAGCAATCTGGTGCTGTGGGGCGATCCGCGAAGTAATAAGGTGCTGGCGCGGATTGCGGATAAGCTGCCGGTGCAATGGACTGCCGACGCGATTACGCTGGGGACGCGGAAATTTGCTTCGGCAAGCAATGCGCCAGTGATGATTTATCCGAATCCGCTGAATCCGAAAAAATATGTGGTGATCAACAGCGGCATGACGATGCGCGAATATGCGGAGTCAAATAATGCGCTACAGGTGGCTTATTTGCCGGATTACGCGGTGGTGGATTTGACTACGGCTCCGGATGCGCGCTGGCCTGGGAAGATTGTGGTGGCTGGATTTTTTGGGGAAGGCTGGCAGCTTCTGGCTAACGATGGACAGTAGATGGGGGAAAACCAAAATAGCCGCCGATTCACGCCGATTCACGCCGATAAGATCTTTGTGTTCAGGCCCCTTTTGAGCGCGATATTTGCTTTAGACACATAGAAATGGATGTGGCGCAGGAATTGTTCGATCGCGAAAAATTCGCCGATGCGCAGAAAAGCTTCGCGGATGTGCGGACTGAAATCGACGAGACGCTGAAGCGCATCGCGGTCGCCACATTTCCGAAGAACGGCTCCCTTGAGATTGACGGGGTCAGGGTCTCGATATGTATCAGAAGGCGGCGGATGTGTTGGCTGCGAATAGGACTCAACTGGACGACGCCACGTTCGAGTTTTTTGCGACGCGATCGAGCAACGGGCTGACGCAGGCATCGACGGCGTACTGGGCGCAGGAATTCCGTCGTTTGAAGGACAAGTACAACAAGACTACCGAGGGCGGCATGACCCCGGAAGAGATCCGGCGAACAATTCAGTCGGGCGAGGCTAAAATTCACCACTCAATTATTTACTGTGATGATGCGGACGTCGTATGCCTCGCATGTCCTCTCACGGCAAATGCCTGCTATCCAAACCTCACCGTTGCCGATCATCACACCTTTGTAATTTGCGAATAAGGTTTCGAATCTCTGGCTCGAGACTGCCCGCACAACACGATCGTTAAAGATCCGGTCGTAGTTTTGACGGCACGCCGCCGCTGTTCGTACAGATCCGGGAACTCTTGTTCGGAGTGGATAGCCCACCATTGCGCAGATGACTCTAGAATCGTGGCGTGCGATGCCTGTCTGCAGGTTGCTGAGAAAGCTTCGAACTTCCCCGGGCTCGAGACCGGCGACGGCAATACGCGATTCTACAGATTGCTCTTGCGGGTAAAGGCATGCATTCCAGAGAAAGAAGGCGGGGAGCAGCCAGCGCGATGAATTACGGAACATCTCATGGCTATTTTGCCATTGCGGGTGCCGGGCGTGTCCGATCAGCGAGCTTGCCCGCGTATGCGAGCCGCAGCACCTTACTAATGAAGCAAGGTTCTACGATTGAATTCCAGATCGGTACACAGGAGGGTGACCGGCGTCTGGTGGTTTCAGGAACGGTAGTCCTGAAGGGTTGATCCCGGCATACATTGCGTCCGGCGCCAGATCGATCTCTCCCGGCCACGTGACCGCGCCCTGATCGATGAATACACGATTAAAGAAATCCATATCCGCCAGCGGTGACAGGACGCCGGTAAGTTCTTCCACGGCAAACTGGAGATGCCCCTGCACTCCGTCGCGAAAACGCACGAAAAGGCGATACCCCGGCTCCGCTCTTACCTCAACAACGTCCCAATACATCGCGAATTCCTCCGCTTACGCCAACGGATCAATTTTCTGCGGCTGGATCTTCTCTCGACACCGCCGCCAGCTCTCCGGGAGTTCAACCTTATGAAGTGCCGTCGACTCGCCGACCAAAACCAATGCACGCGTTGAACAGGCTGCCCTCCGCGTCGGCATCCAACTGTCATGTCGATTATCCCCCAGCCCGGTCCGATTGGGGTCCAGTCTTTCCACCCGCTTTAGACGAGCTTCTAATACTCTCGCCGTAGCTTGAGGAAATACGATGACTTCCGGCGGTTCGAGAGCTCATGGAGTCGCCGTGAGGCGTTGTCACGCACCGGGCTTTAAACCGAACCTACCGAGGAACTTCGCGCGGCTTCCACTGATAGACCACGCGCCCTTTCCTATCGATATACGCCAATCTACCGTCGCGAAAACGTACGTTCGCAAGCCCGTGAAAGAACCGTCCCGCATTCACGTAGGTGCCCGGCACTGCCCGCCGTCCCGATCTGTCGATATAGTATGCGGCTTTGTTTCGATACACAACAGCAAGGCCTTCATGAAAATCGTTCGCGTTATCAAAGGGCCCCGCGATCACCACTCGTCCGGTGCGGTCAATGTAAGAAAGACGGGCGGAATCGAACACCGCCGCCAGGCCTTCCGAAAAATCCGAGACGTTTTGAAACCGCGGCTCGACCGCCAGAGACAAGTTCTGGTCGACATATCCCCAGTGTTCATTCAGGCGTATGGCCGCGACCCCCTCGTGAAAATCTCTGACCTGTTGAAACATCGCTGGCTTGACGGTATCGCCGGCCTCGTTGATGAACGTGTAGCGGCACGCCGGTGCCGTCGGATGCCAGCGTCCGGCCATTACATCGAGGGGTGAAACGGATGAGGGTCTGGCGCTTGACGGCAATATGAGCGGACCGCCGCAAAAGCCCGCCCCGGGAGGAATGCACGGACCTTCAATTACAACACTGGCACGACCCTCATGAAACTCACCCGCGTCCAGAAAACGCGGCGGAATCACCATCTTGCCTTGCCTTACGTATCCGAAGAGATCGCCTTCCTTGAGGGGCGATAACAGGTCTGGATTGATCGGTGGGCCTTCGGGCTCGAAGTGAACCCTTCGGCCGGAGCTGTCGATCCAGCCCGGATTCGGCCCGCTCCAGACACTGAAATAGGGCGGATCGGCGTCGCTTGAGGGTTCCCACACGAGCATAGAATATGTGCACGCGAAAACCAACGACCCAGACAGGACGACCGCGAGTAAGATTCTGGCGAGGTTTCTCACGAATCGATCTTAGGCCGTTTACACTCGGAACTCAAGCGCGGCAACCCAAATGCGCCGAGCCAAATGTTTGCAACAATTTCAATACATACCTTTGATACGTTGCCATATGCGCGTTCGTGCGCCGCGTCGAGTTGAAAATAAGGATTACTCCTTCTTCCAAAGTTCCTCTTTTATCACCCTCGTCCTACCCAATAATCCCGTCAATCGCTCCAGCGAAACGTTCGCCTACTAATGTCACTCGGCAGCGGAAATCTCCCGCTGCCGGAACGACAGATGTTCAGAGGCACCCATCTGGTCAACCAAATACCCTGCATACCGGAACCGAGCAAGAGCCATCAGCCCCAACTGTCGCAGCGGTACCTCATCAAGGTCTCCGATCGTTTTCGAGCCTGAAACCAAATCGTTCGAATCGCCAACAAGGGACTTCCGCAATTCGTGCATCCACGCATCCGTTTCGCCCGATTCGGGGATCACTGCTCGCTCCCGCATCTCTGCCGCAATTCGAATCAGGTACCCATACGCTGTCTCGAGCTCTACCCGAATCTCCCAGGCGCCTCGCGGTGAATCCGCCACTATGAGGTTTCCCGCTTCGAGCACCGCGTGTGATAAAGAAAAATCGACTCCTGGATCGTGAGCGAGCGGAACCAACTCCGCATCAACCCGAAGAACCCAGCGCAGAAGACGAAGTTGCTCGCACCAGCCGATCGCTTCTGCCTTCTGTTCTTCGTTCCAGAGGCCATCCGCCATGGCGACCAACGTCAATTCATGCTGGTCCAGCTTCTCCCAAAGCCTCATTTGGCGCAGGATGCTATTTTGCACCTGTCTCGTGACAGGCTGTAGACCCGAAGGCAATGAATGTTCCGTCAGAAAAAACTCGCTTTGCGCGCGTGCCAGTAGCGAGGCGATAATTGCGGCCCGCTCCGCCAGATAAATGGCAATGTCGTTTGGCACCTCATCGTTAACCGGTGTCGAGGTACGGCCTGTAATGGAAAAGTTGAGGAGTTCATCCTGACGCTGATTCGAGCGCTTGATTAACCCCGCCGCGGCAATTCCCATCGCCAGACAAACACCATTGAAGATTAGTTGATTGAGGCCCTGCCCGCCAGCGATTGGAGCGACAACAAGGAGCCATACTTCAAACAAAAGCCAGGCCAGAAATCCTGCGAATCCCAAAACCAAGCGGCGGGCGCGCTGATCTTTTACGCTCCGAAGCAGCGAGAACCAGAGCGTTTTCCAAATGGATTTGCGTAGAAGGAATGGCCGTTCACGGGGCATCAGGTCTTCAGCTACAGGCTACCGGAGGGAATCCGATGGCTTGCAGTCGGAATACCGGTGGATACTTCCGAGGCTGATGGCTCAATCGCTGTTGGCTGATACTCTCGCATGGGCTTCAAAGACGAAGCAGCATACACCGACGCTCCCCAACCCTATGGCGAAATCTTCGTCATGCGCTACGACGGGACGCACGTCGAGCAACTCACCGATAACCAGTGGGAAGAAGGTACCCCGGCGTGGGAACGCATATTGCCGAATCCCATCGCGCGCCAGTCAACGGGAAGTATTTGCGTCACAAATAACGCAGAGCACACAGTCATTTCGCTGTAGGAATTCGCATGCTTTCCGGGCTCGAATCCATAACGGTACGGGTGCGGTGCAGGGTTTATCGCGTAGTGGCCGCGACTAAATGGTCGAGCAATTACGTTTGTACGCCAATTGGCTGGCTGTCCTACCGGGTCAAGACAGCCTCAGCCGGTGGGCCTTTCGCCGACCTGGGCGAGCCGGGTTGTGGACCGCCAGCCGGCACGGAACGCGGGCCGTAGTGAGGCGCCGGGCGGTCGAATTCCCGGGCGCCGAAGTCCGGCGCGCGGCCGCTGAAATTATCGTTGATCGAGGGAAGAGCCACACCGGCGTCGATGGCGGCCGAGCCCGGCTTCAGACGGAAATCGAAATCTTCGGGGCTATACAATCGCTGCGGGTCGTCTGCGTCCGGCATTGTTACCTTCACAAAGATGTCGTAATCCACCAACAGGCTGTGACGATCCAGTCCGGCAGCTTCGCTGTATTCTTTGAGCGTTTTGAAGCGGCGAGTGATTTGCTGGCCTTTATAATCGGCGGCGGTTTCGAATGCCGGGGAGTTCCATGCGAAAGGGTATTCCACGTTTGCGTTTGGGTGGAAGCCGTTGTAATCGGACGTGGAGTAGTTGGTGAACGTGCGCACGCTGAACACAGGGACGGACCGGCCGTCGCCCAGAATCAGGTTGTTCAGGAAGTGAATATTCGCCGCAGGGCCGATCATAGTGCCCTGACCAACGAAGGTGTTCTGATAGCACAATACGCCCGCGGGCGTGTCGAGGAACTTCAAGGGGCCACCGGTGGTCGCGGCATAAACCAGATTCTGGTAGAAATAGACCGGGCCGCCGAAACTGGGCTGCGCGCTCAGCGCCCCTCCAGCCGAATTGAAGCAGCGATTGCGGAAGACGCGAATGTTGTGAGCACCGCCATCGGCTTCGATACAGTTATCCGACATATTGTAGAAATCGTTATTGTAGAAATCGATGGAGACCGGAACCCGGTCGGGGTTTTCATTTGGCGTGCCGTCGGGATCGCCATAGGTCGCGATATCGATTCCGTCGTGCCAGTTCGCCACGTAGTTGTAAGCCACGACGTGACCCTGGCCATAGACCTTGACGGCGTACTCGGATTCAATTGACGCCGGAAAACCGGGGAACTTAGACCAGACATTCGCCGGGTTCCAGCTCTGTAACTTGTTGGGATCATGCCGGCCTATGAAGACGTTGTCGGCGATATAGAAGTCTTTGGATCCCGACCATTCATCCTGCACGCCGCGACCGATATTCTCCAGTCTGGAATTTTTCAGAGTGAACCCGCTGGCACCGGCGATGCTTTTCAGCCCCGCGAGAAACGCCACGTTGGTGTTTCGAATGGTCATTCCTTCGAAATAGTTGTAATTCGCCGCCATCACGTTAAACAGGTTCTGGCAACCGTCTCCATCGAAGACAACCTCTCCATCTCCGGCTGCTTTGATGACGATCGGTTTTGCCGCGGTGCCGCTCTGAGTGAGGTAGTATGTGCCGTCGAACGGCGTTCCCAGAGCCGGGATGTTCCGGTTGAAGCCGCCGTAGACAAAGCGGCTGTCCTTGTAAAGCCCCGCGTGCAGGAGGATGGTGTCGCCGGGATGTACCCGGGGCGGCATGACGTTGTAATGGTCGGATTCGTCGGAACCCATATAGTATGCGGCCAACAGGCCGGTGAAAGCGGGCTCCTGCCGCTCGCCCTGGTATCCGAAGGGATAGACGTGATAGATGCGGCCGCCTGCTGCAGGCTGCGGTTCCTCCCGCGTGCGCGCGGTCACCGTTTTATCCGATTCGCCTTGTACCCCATCGGGATCGGAGAGCACAAGATGGCACTCGTACTCCGTGCCGGGCTCCAGGTTGAGCACGCTGCCGGCGAACATGTTGGGCGCCTCGTAAGTGTAGTACCAGCCGGTTCGGCCACCGCGGCCGGGTCCTCCGTTTGTCCCGGCTTCATGCTGCAGGCGGAACAACGGCAGCGCTTTGCTCCAGTCGCGGTCTCCTTTCCTGCGGTAGGTTACTTCGACGCGCGCGTTTCGGTTGTCATCGCCCGCGATCTTCCACTCGAAGCCGAGGGCAGTCAGAGTGGGAGGGTCGACCCGAAACTCCCCCGGGGCCGTGTTGGTTTGCGATCGTGACAGCTGCGGAAACAGCGCCGTGAGGAGAACAGGAAGGAGCGCCCGGAAGAACCGCCGTCGGATAAAGAATATCGTGTGGCGCACGTTTCACCCTCCTATGGAAGGAACAGTTTATCACCGGGGTTGGCCGATGCTGTCGCCTGCACGAGCTGCCCATTCGCCTGCAGGCTCTATGGCCGTGCCGGGCACCCAAGCTGGAAGGATCTGAGCAAACATGCTCAAATTGAGCCCTGGCAACGGTTTTTTGCCCGGTCGCAACTGCGGCAGGGTAGACTTGGCGCATGGTCCCGGGTTTGCACGGCGGATGAACCGCGATGAGATGTATCGCCGGCTGCGCGCGCATGACGGCTCATGGGACATCATCGTGGTGGGCGGTGGCGCGACCGGGGCGGGAGTTGCTATTGATGCGGCGACGCGCGGGTACGATGTCCTGCTGGTGGAACAGAGCGATTTCGGCAAAGGCACTTCCAGCCGCAGCACGAAATTAATTCACGGCGGAGTTCGGTACCTGGAGCAGGGCAACGTTTCGCTGGTTATGGAGGCGCTGCGCGAGCGCGGTCTGCTGCTGCAAAATGCGCCGCATCTGGTGCGGAATCTCGGCTTCGTGGTGCCCAGCTACGACTGGTGGGAGTCGCCGTTCTATGGCATCGGTCTGAAGCTCTATAATCTGCTGGCGGGCAAATACGGATTCGGGGCTTCGCAGATTCTTTCGCGCGAGGAGACGCTGGAACGGCTTCCCACGTTGAACACGGACGGGCTGCGCGGCGGCGTTATTTACTTCGACGGCCAGTTCGACGATTCGCGCCTGCTGATTAATCTGGTGGCCACCGCGAGCGAGCAGGGCGCGGTCCTTTTGAATTATGCGAAAGTGACCGGTCTTACGAGAGACGGCGACGGCTTCGTCAATGGCGTGAAGATCCGCGACATGGAAGACGGGCGGGAATTCGACGCGTCGGCAAAGATTGTGATCAACGCGACCGGCCCGTTCAGCGACGATCTGCGGCGCGCGGCGGATCCCTCGGTGACTCCGATGATTGCGCCGAGCCAGGGTATTCATCTGGTGTTCGACGGTTCTTTTCTCGCGGGCGATGCAGCGATTATGGTGCCGCACACGAGCGATGGCCGGGTGCTGTTTGCGATTCCCTGGCATGGCCATACTCTGGTTGGCACTACGGATACGCCGGTGCAGTCGGCTGCGCTGGAGCCAATCGCGCTGGAGCAGGAGATTGAGTTTGTGCTGGAGACCGCGTCTCTGTATCTGGCGAAGAAGCCGGGGAGGGAAGACATCAGGAGTGTTTTCGCGGGGATTCGTCCACTGGTGAGGGAAGGGGATTCGACGAATACGGCGGCGCTCTCGCGCAGTCATACGATTCGCATCGAAAACTCCGGCATGATTACGGTGTGCGGCGGGAAATGGACGACGTACCGCAACATGGCGGAAGATTGCGTCAACCATGCGGCAACTCTGGGGCATTTGCCGGAGCGCGCGTGCGTGACGGCTCAGCTCAATATCCACGGCTTTCACGCGAACCCGGAGCGATTTGGCGGGCTGGCCGGGTATGGGTCGGATGCGCCCGCGATTCTGGAACTGATCGAGGGGGAGCCGGGTTTGGGCGAGCCGATGCACGCGGCGTTACCTTATGTGGGCGCGGAAGTCGTGTGGGCGGTGCGGCAGGAAATGGCTCGGACGGTGGAAGATGTTTTGGCGCGGCGCACACGGGCGCTGTTCCTGAATGCGCGGGCCGCGATCGAGATGGCTCCGCGGGTGGCGGACCTGATGGCGAGGGAATTGGGTCGCGATCCGGCGTGGGAAGCGGCGCAGGTGCGGGCGTTCGGCGAAACGGCTGCCGGATTTCTGTTACGGTAGGCGGTCCGGGTAGTTCGAGATGATGCCATCGACTCCATAGGAAATGGCTGTGGCGATCTTGCGTGGGTCGTTGACTGTCCAGGTGAAGACATGGATTCCGTGGTGTTGGAGAGCCTGCACGAAGTCTGGTTCCAGGGTTGAGAACGAGATCCCCGCATGGGTGGCGCGGGCGTCGGTGACGAAGGCCAGGGGCGAGACCGGTACGGCATCGATCAGCGCTATTGTTTTCGCGGTGGGTGCGAGTTCGCGAATGCGCAGCAATTCCGAATGGAAAAAGGATGCGTAAAAGACGGGCGCGGAACCGGCGAGGGCGATGGCTTCGTCGGCAATACCCCGGACCTTGAGTTCAATCATCAGTGCCGCCCGATCATGGACCGTGGAGAGGACTTCGGCGAGCGTCGGAATGCCGAGGTTGTGTAGCTGGTGGAGCGTGAGTTCGCGGACGTAGCCGGAGCCGTCGGTTGTGCGGTCGACGCGCTCATCGTGGATGACGACGAGGTGGCCATCGAGGGAGCGGTGCACGTCGACCTCGACGATATCCACGCCGAAGGAGATTGCCGTTTCGATGGAGAGGAGAGTGTTCTCCGGAGCGTGTCCGGCGGCGCCGCGGTGGCCGATGCGGAGAGGCTTGTGCATTACGCGCCGGTGGTTGCCATGGCCTTCCAGGCAGCATCGTCTTTGCCGATGCTGAGGAGGTTGGCGCAGCGGACGAGAGGGAGGCGGAGGAGTCGGGGAGTGGCTTCGATTTTGGCGAGGAGCTCGGCGTCCGACATCTTCATGTATTTGAGGCCGGCGTCGAGCCAGGGTTTGCTGTTGGGGTCGACGATTCCGGCGAGGGTGAAGCGGTCAGTGAAGCGCCGGATTTCACCGGGCGACATGGGCTTGAGTTTGAGATCGACGAAGTGGATTGCGATGCCGCGTTCCTTGAAGAAACGCTCGGCGGCGCGGGTGGCTGGGCAGTTCTTCAGCCCGAAAATCTGGACGTTCTGCAAGATGACGATGGTGGGCGCGCAGGGATTCGAACCCCGGACCCCCTCGGTGTAAACGAGGTGCTCTAACCAGCTGAGCTACGCGCCCGATTCTTCAGTTTAGCGTCTTCGGTTTGGTGGGGAAAGAATGGCCGCCGATTCACGCCGGTTCACGCCGATAAAAATTCGGATTAAGACGCTCTTTCGCTACAGGCCGGCGTAGAAGTCGTAGCCTCTTTGCTGCCAGTAGTCGGGGGGCTGCGTTTCGCCGTAGGCTATGCGGCCGATGCGCTTGATGTTCTTGATGCCGTACTTCACGGGAACCACCAGGCGGAGGGGCGCTCCGTGTTCGTCGGCGAGATCTTCGCCGTTCATCTGGTAAGCCAGCAGGGTTTGGGGGTGGAGGGCGCTCGGCATGTCGAGACCCACGTAATACTGGCTGTCTGGCGTGGCCATGCCGACGTAGGGGGCTTTTTCGGAAGCGGGAGCGAACTTCGCGGTGAAGTCGGAAAAGCGCGCGCCGGCAAATTGCGTGACCACGCTCCAGCCTTCGACGCACTTGAAGTCGAAAGTCAGTTCGTGGCGGGGAAGGGCCTTGATGTCGTCGAGGGTGAGGGTGGCGGGCAGTGCTCCGGTGCGGGGCATGACCTGAAGATTCCAGTCGTCGGCGTCGAAATCGTCGGAGAGGCCGTAATCGCCGTTCTCTTTGAGTTTGCCGATGGCGGAAGCGGGATAGGTTTTGACGAGGTGTTCGTTGCTATAGAGCGTGCTGCGCACGACTCTTTCGTTGAAGCCGAGAATGGCGCGGAGCGGGGCGGGTATGTCTCCGCCGCGTCCATAGCCCGCGTTCAGCCACTCCCAGCCTGCGGCCGCGACCGCGGCACCGGCGCCCAGGGCGAGAAAACCACGGCGGGTGCGGCGCGACATTTCCTGTTCGGGTGTGAGCTTATTCGACATGCGCGGATTCCTCCTGCGGCTCAGGCTGCCGGGTGGCCGGCGATTCCACCAAATCGTAACCGGTGACCATGGAGCGGAAATTCGGCCATCCGGCGCGAATGACCTGGCCGATGTGAACGACAAAGAAGGCCACGTAGCCCATGGTGAGCCAGAAATGCTCGAACCGCGCCCATTCATAGCCACCCACTGCGGCCGTGAGCCAATGGAGCTGCGCCGGTTTGTAGATCGCAAGGCCGGTGATCAGACTACAGGCACCCATCAGGACGATGGCCGAGTAGGAGATGCGTTGTGCTGCGTTGTATCGGCCCTGGGGCGGCAGCGGGATCTTGAAACCCATATCGTGCAGGGCAACCTGGGCGGCCTCGCGAAACGATTTCGGTTGCGGCAGCAGTTCGCGCCACTCGCCGGAAAAGACGGTGTAGAGAACGTAGGCGATGCCGTTCAGGGCGAAGATCCAGGCGAGGGCGAAATGCAGGGCCATGCCGCGCGCGAGTTGGGCATTCACGCCGGTGAGGTTGTAAAACCAATCGGGGAAAAAGTGAAACAGGGTGATGTTGCCGACGCCGACGCGGTACGGGTCATACGCCCAGTAGATCAGCATTCCGCTGAAGATCATGGCGGTGAGGATGGGGAAGTTGACCCAGTGATACCAGCGGGTGCCGAGTTTGTGCTTTTCTTCGAGAACGACGGCTGGATCGCGGAACGGCATCAGATGTTGATACGGCGGACAGGCCTATATAGTTATTGTACTTTTTTTGAACGGGCGGGGATTTGCGGGAGCCTGTGCCATCCGAATCGTGGCACAGGCTATGGCAGAACGGCCGGGTCAGGCTACCTTCTTCAAAGGAGCTCTGAGCGGACTTCCTCTTTCCGGCAGCGGAGGCATGCGGCGGACTTTTTCGTAGTATTCGGAGAAGTCCGTTCGGACTTTGCCGCCGAAGTACTCATCGAGGGGGAACAGGGCATGGGGCCGCAGTTCGCGGTAGACTCGCCCGAGCTTTTGTTCAATCCGGTACACCTGATGGAAGAAGCTGCCGCGATCGAATTTCAGGAGTTTGCAGCAGAGTCTCCAGTCGGCTCCCAGCAGGAAGTGAAGGCGAAAGATGCGGTATTCGTCGGTTTCGAGAGACCGCTTGCTGACGAGGCAGAAATCGGCCATATACTCTTCGTCTTTCATACCCCAGCAAAAATTCCCATCCGAACCCGCGAGGGTTTCGAGGCAAACCTTGCCCAGGTGTTTCTCGCGCGACGCACAATAGCGGAATTTCCCATAACAAGTGCGGAAAATACGTCTCAGAACACAGCTACAGGGCATAGCCTCTACCCGTGCGGTGCTACGCAATCCCATTCCCAGGCAATGCGTGCAACCTTCCTTCGCCAGCCCAACCACTTCGGAACTGCTCCAGTCGAAAGTCAAGTAACGCTCCTTACGGTGGCGCGATAAAAAGCGCCACTGAACTCTGAATACAATTTCTCTCGTTTTCCCGGGAATGACGATGTATATTTCCGGATTTATACAGAGGTATCCCGACTGCTTTCGTTATCTAGTACTTCCAGAACCAGGGGTACGGTATGCCGGAAATATTTGGTACCGTTACTACAGACCCTATTTCTCCGGGAAATAGGCCCAGGGAGGCGAGAAGGATTCCACAGCTTTACATCACCGGATTATTGGAGCGGGTGGTTCATCTTGCGGGGCGCTCCATCCAGTCGGGGAGCATCAGCGAACGTGCGCTGGCTCGTAAGGCACATATCTCGCAACCGCATTTGCACAATGTTCTGAAAGGGATACGGTCACTTTCGCCGGAAACTGCGGACCGTCTCATGGAGGCTCTCGACGTCACAGTTCCGCAGGTTTTGTGGACAGGCGCGAACGAGATTGCCTCCAGGATTCAGGCGGTACCACTTCTGCGGAATCGCATTGGGCCGGGATCGGACGCTTCTTTCCAGGATTTTCGCGGGTATATGCCGTTTACCGCGGCTTTAGCGGCGTATTTGATTGATCCGCGCAGCGCCTATCTGGCGGCGGATCTGGCATTACCCGCGGAGTTTCGGGCGGGCGACTTGATTTTGCTGGATCAGAACAAGTCTTTGCGCACGATACCGTCGGTACCTTCGTGCTGGGTGGTGGCGGAAGGCGCGGGCCTGCGTGTAAGATACGTGAGGCGAGTCCGGGGCGCGCTGGAGGCTTCCACGGGACCGGACGCGTCGGGTTTGTGGGACTGGCACACGATTGAGTTTCACGGCAGAAGCATTCTGGAGATAGTGAGGGCGCGAATTGTTTGGATTGGACGTGAAATGGAAACGCCACTCGCAGGATCGGCTGGACCGGCTCGCTCGCGCAATTGAGGCGATTGCGGGGCGGGATATGCAGCTGATCGATGAAAGCGCTCAGGTGGAACGTCAGAGGGGCGAAGGAGCGGCTGCTCTTTATGGGATCTGCCGGGAATTCGTGGATAGCGTCAATCAACGGCTGAGCGACCCGGCGCTGGTGCTGGATCCGCGGGACTGGAATCCGGAAGCGTTCCGCGAGGACGGCGCCAATCTGCTTCAGATCAGTCTGCGCGGGCGTCTGCTGCAAATCGAATTCAGCTCGACAGAGGAACTGCACTCTACCGAAGAGTTCCGGCACCGCTATGTTTTGCGGGGAGCGGTGCGGTCATTCAATCAGAACTTTCTGGATCGCGATACGGTGGATGAACAAATGATCTTCTACTGTCCGCACCATGCCAGCGCGGCGTGGCACTACTTCGACCCGCGGACTTACCGGACGGGCCTGGTGGGGCCGGACTATCTGGCGACCGAGCTGGAACGGTTGCTGTAGGGCCGATTACGTGGTCACGCGGGATTGGGTCTGGCGACGGCGTCTTCGTAGACGGACAGCACTTCGCGCGCGGTGCGGGACCAACTGAAGCGGGCGGCCTGACGTCTTCCCTTGGTAATCAGTTCTTCGCGGAGCTCGGCGTTCAGGAGGACTTCGGTGATGCCGCGGGCGATATCGAAGACGTTCTCCGGATTCACGAGCATGGCTGCGCCGCCGACGACTTCGGGCAGGGAACTGACCTGAGAAGCAATTACGGGCGTGCCTGACGCCATGGCTTCGAGGGGCGGCAGACCGAAGCCTTCATAGAGCGAAGGAAACACAAAAGCCGTGGCCAATTCGTGAAAAACGCGCAGAGTTTCGAGCGGAACGAAGCCAAGAAAGCGGACGGATTGTTCGACGCGGCTTTGGATTACGGCGCGGCGCACGTTCGGGTAGCGTGAAATATCGTCCCCAATGATGATGAGACGAAGGTTGTTGTAACCGCCGTGGTCTTCCAGCTTCTGGCGCACCACGGCAAAGGCTTCAATGAGGCGCGGGATGTTTTTTTGCGGCCGAATGGAGCCGGCGTAGAGCAGAAACGGGTAGCGGATCTGATAGCGCTCGAGGATTCGATGGCGCTCGCGCGCGGTGGCGGCGGCGTCGGCGCGGGTGGGACCGGGGCGGTCCGGATCAAGCGAGTACCGTTCCAGAAACTGGGGATCGGGCGCGTTGTAGATGAGGCGGACGCGGTCGGCCGCCTGGGGCGCGAGATTTGCCACGTCGCGCTGGGTTGCGCCGGACACGGCGATGATTCGGGTGGCTCGTTCGAGGCCGCGCTTCA
>JAICJH010000056.1 GCA_025928545.1 Bryobacteraceae bacterium
CGAACGCCGATCCCGGACGGGCAAATTGAATTTCCGCTGTCCGGTCTGGAGCCTGTTGCTCAGGGCAATGCCGGTGTTCAACTATGGCGCGGTTTCGTCCAATACACCGACACACGAAGGCTAAGTGTGTGGGCTCACGTACTCGCGACGGTGTCCTATCCCGCTGTCGTAACCCTGAAAGAACTGCCGGCAAATGCCCCGATCGATGCCATCCACTTAAACACCGAGATCCGCTCCGGACCTTTAAATCGTCCCGCCGTGGCAGCCAGCGTTCGGGAAGCTGCCGGACGTATTCTCCTTCATTCGTTAAAATCCGGCGCCGAAATTCCACTAGCTTTCCTGGAAGAACCGCCGCTGGTTCGCCGCGGTGACTCAGTACGAATTGAAGTTCAGAGTGGTTCTGCAATTCTTCGCTTTGACGCTGTCGCCGAGAGTACCGCGCGCGCAGGTGGCATGGCTGAGTTGCGCAATCCCCTGAACGGAAAAATATTTCGCGCGCGTATCGACGCTGCGGCGTCTGCCAGTGGGCCCAAAGCCGTTATCGTCGTTGGAAAGGCACCGGTATTATGAATCGCGTAGTCGCACATTCTCTGCTCTCCGCGGCGCTCGCTTTCCCCGGCGTAGCTGGGGTGCTTCCGAACAAGAAGTCACCGAAGACGCCCGAGTCCACGCTGCTAGAGGAATACCTGCGGAGCGCGGCCGGCGCAGATGATCGCGAAACTGTGGGAGCTTTGCCGGGCGCCATATGGTCTCCCTCCGGCCGCCTGAATGAACTTGGCCGCGATCTGCGCGCCAGTCAGGTCGATGACGTCGTTACCATCCTCGTCACGGAGTCCATCAATGCCGTTGCTTCCGGTGTCAGCACTTCAGAGCGCGCGTCGTCTGCCAGCCAATCGATCAGCAACCTGGCCGGGATCAAATCTCCCGCCGGCGCGCTGGTCAATATGCTCGGTTCTACCGGCGACCAGAAGCTGAACGGAACCGGAACTACTTCGCGCGCCTCGACGCTGACCGCGACCGTGACTGGGCGCGTCGTAAAAGTCCTTTCCGGTGGTTTGCTGCTGGTCGAAGGCGAAAAGAATATTCAGGTGAACTCAGAACAGCAGAGAATCACGATCAGGGGAATTGTCCGTACCGCCGACATTTCGACTTCCAATACTATCCCGTCGACTCAAGTGGCGGATATGGAGGTGCGGGTTAACGGTCGGGGCCTGGTAAGCGATGCCGTTCGACGCCCTAACTTACTTTACCGGCTGATTCTTGGGCTGCTCCCCTTCTGACCTTCCGCCATGTCCACACTTTCCATTGTTGGCCGATGGGCCGCCTCGACTGCCTTCATTTCGTTGTCTGCATGGGGCGCGCCCGTCCGGCTGAAAGACCTCGTGTCGATTGAAGGTGTGCGCGAAAACCAGCTGGTTGGTTATGGCGTCGTAGTCGGCCTGGCCGGCACCGGAGACAAGCAGACAACAGTTTTCACGACTCAAAGTCTGGCCAACATGCTGGAGAAGATGGGCGTATCGGTCTCACCCGCGACCATCAAAGTAGCTAATGTTGCGTCGGTTGTAGTAACAGCGACTCTGCCGGCATTTGCTCAGCCTGGCGCCAAAATCGATGCCACCGCATCGGCTATTGGCGACGCAAAGAACCTTCAGGGCGGAGTTCTGCTGATGACCTCGCTGCGCGGTGCGAACGGGCAGACCTACGCTGTCGCTCAGGGTCCCGTGGTGACGGGCGGTTTTGTTGCGGGCCGGGGCGGCGCCAGCCAGACTGTGAATCATCCGACGGTTGGCCGGCTTCCGGAAGGTGCGACGGTCGAGCGGGCGGCGCCCTCGGTCGAGCCTTCCAACAGTGTCCACCTCCAGTTACGCAGTGCCGATTTTGCAACCTCCGCCAGAATCGCAGACGCCATCAATAAACGTTTCGGGGGCCCGGCGGCAATCGCCAGAGCCGAGAATTCGGGACTAGTCTCGGTCACGGCCCCTGGTGAATGGAAAGAGCGCGTCACCGAGTTTATCGCAGGCCTGGAGGATATCAAGGTCGAGGTGGACCGCGCCGCCCGCGTGGTTGTCAACGAGAGAACCGGCACAATCGTTATGGGCAACGATGTCCGCGTTTCTCCGGTAGCGATCCTGCACGGCAATCTGACCGTCGAGATCCAGACGAATCTGTTGGTTTCTCAGCCCAATGTCGCAGGGCAGGGCACAACTCAAGTGGTACCGGAAGACAAAGTGACCGCGAAAGATGAGGCCGCCCACAACGTTGTGCTGAAGGAAGGTGCGACGGTGGAGGAATTGGTGCGCGCTCTGACAGCCATCGGCTCTTCCGCTCGCGACATTGTCGCCATTCTGGAAAATCTTCGGGCGGCACATGCGTTGAACGCCGAGATTGAGGTGATTTGATGACTTCAACTGGATTGTCCTCGGGCGCGGCGGCGGCGGCCGATGCCCTGAACCGGCGCCAACCAGCCAATGGTGGCAGCAAAGCCGACAACGCTGCCTGTGATTTTGAGGCGTTGTTGCTGGGCCAGATTCTGAAGTCTGCTCACGAAGGCGGCGGCTGGCTTGGCGGCGCTGAAGATGATGCCTCAGACGCCGCTGTGGGCCTGGGCGAGGAGCAGCTAGCCCGTACGATGGCGTCCAGTGGCGGACTCGGCCTTGCAAAAGTGATTGAATCCGGTTTTCGCAACGAGCACCCAGGCAATTAAGCAATTAAGCAAAGACCGCGAGGCAGTCGTTGGGCACCCGTTCGTAGCTGCCCTGGAATTCCTGGTCGCCGTAGTCCACTTCCGGCACTGCCTGCCACGCATCGGCAAGCGTGCTCATCAACCGTCCCACTTCCTCGAGCGGGGCGTCTTCCCTGCTGAAGTTTGCCTCAATCAGTCTTTGCTGCATGTAGCAATAGAGCCTCCGCAGATTGTGCGCCAGCTCCGGCGCTTTATCCATATCGAGTGAGACCATCAATTCGCTTAGAATGGCATGCACTTTGGTCACTGCCTGGACCCGTTCCCTGATTCGGCCTTCTCTCAGATGCTCGCGTGCGTCGGCAGTCAATGCAATGCCTCGTTGGTACATGATCCGGACGAGTTCGATCGGGCTTGCAGAGAGTATGATGTCTTCAAAATAGCGGTTCATCTGTCGGTTGCTCCTTGCGATATTCCTGGGCTAGCTGCAGCGCATATTCGTCTGGCCACTGGACGTAGACCTGCCCCGTTTGCCTGTCGACCACTGAGACGATCAGGCGCTTCGTTGCGGAGTCGATTGAGTAAGTAATTTCCCGGTCGGGTCCCGCGGCGTCAGCCTGATTGAGTATATGAACGGCTGAAATAATTGCCTGTCTGCGAGTGCGCTCGTCCGTCGTTATTGTGTTTGCTGTTTCCGGACCGACGGTCCAGAGCGCTGTGCCACCAATTTGACCCATCTGCTGCCGCTCAGAAGTCTTATCGGCCCGCCAGCCGCCATGTTGAGTCTGGCCGCCAGGATCAGTTTTCGCCAGGTTGGCGGTTGAACGAGTCGACAACCACAACGTCGAACGGTAGCTTTTTCGTTATTAACTTGCAAACCAGGTCGTTCCTGCAAAGCTGCCTCCATTCTTTCCCAGCACCATTTCGTAAGCCGGAAAGTCGCGCGATTCAATATGCACCTTCAACCCGAAACGCTCCGCGAGTAAGTTCTGCAGCATGAGCCGGAAGTCTTCCTTCGTCGCATTCGCGCGCAGGCTCGCAACAACGTCGAAAGCCGGCTGATCGAGCGCCGTACGGCTCGATACCTGAAACGACTTCAGATAATATGCGGTGACGATGAGATCAAGCAGGGACGCCCGGCCGAATTTGTAGCGCGTGGAATTGGCAAATCCCGGGCCTCCGTCAGAACCACGCACGCTGTCCGCGGCCGAAAGCCTGACTGACGCCGCATCAAATGTTGGGGTGGATTGTGAAAATGACGGTGACCCGGACAGGGCCACCGTCATCAGAACTACGAATTTCCAGGATCGCATGTCGTCACCTGACGGTGACTATAACAAAGCTACCTGCCTGGAACGCCCATCCAGGTGCGAGTCCAAAGATCGGCCATCGCGATAAACAGCAGCAGGATCAACCAGTACAATCCGGCCAGAACAATCATCTTGGTCAACCGCGTCCCGTACTTCACGTGCATGAAGAACAGGATGACCAGCGAGGCCTTGAAAATAGCGATCGAGAGCGCGACGAAGATATTGAGCCGGCCAAGATCGACCGTGGAGACCCAGGTAGTAACCCAGGTCATCGCGATCAGGGTCAGGAAGACCGCAAAATAGATCCGCTTGGGAACAATATGGTGTTCTTCGTGCGCAGACATCTTAGTTCAACCCCTTGGAGCGGTCTATCAGATAGAGAAGCGGGAACAGGAAAATCCAGACAATATCGACGAAGTGCCAATAGAGTCCGAACATTTCTATTGGCGTATACCACTTTGCCGTATATTTACCCTGTCGAGACTGGACGATGAGAACCAGCAGAATCCCGAACCCAACCAGCATGTGGGTGGCGTGCAATCCCGTCATCCCGAAATAAAGCGAGAAGAACAGAGGTGTGTGGCCGGCATCCGCGCAGCCTTCACATTCGAAGTGATAACCGGGGACTTCGTGATGCACCCACTTATCGTGGTACTCGTACGCTTTTACTCCCAAAAATATTCCGCCCAGAATCAGCGTCAGAACCAGAAACAATTGCAGCAGCTTTTGGTTTCCCTTGGATGCGTAATGCACACCCAGCGCCATCGTGAGCGAACTGCAAATCAGAACAGTTGTATTGACGGCGCCCAATATGTAGTTGGTCTTGTTGCTGGCCGCGGCAAACGCGGCCGGATAGGCTTGCCGGTAAGCGAAGTAAGCCAGAAACAGTCCACCGAAGAACATGATTTCGGTGACCAGAAACACCCACATGCCAATTGTCGAAGCGTCCTTCTGCTGCTCTTCATTCGCAAAATGGTGCTTGAGCGTCGTTTCCTCGTGATGAGGAACAGTCTGGCTAGCCAATGTGGACTACCTCCTGCTGTGTCGAATAATCGTAAGCTTCGGTAGTGACCACGGGTGTAATTTCGAAATTTTCCGGAATTGGCGGCGATGTCGTCTGCCATTCCAGACCCGTCGCGCCCCAGGGATTTGCCGGAGCGATCGCACCGTACTTGAGAGACCAGGTCAGATACACGGCAGGGAGCAGGAGTCCAAGGCCAAGTACCGATGCGCCGGCGGAAGACAGTACGTTGAATACCTGAAACTCGGGCGGATAAACGTGATACCGTCGCGGCATTCCCATGTAGCCCAGCAGGAATTGCGGGAAGAACGTCAGGTTGAAGCCGGCGAATACGAGGACGGCCGAAACCTTGGACCAGACATCGGAATACATGCGGCCAAACATCTTCGGCCACCAGAAGTGCAGGCCCGACATATAGCCAAGCAGCGCCCCGCCGACCATGACGTAATGGAAGTGAGCGATGACGAAGTACGTGTCCGTCAGGTGGACGTCCATACCGAGCGACGCCAGCACAACGCCTGTGAGGCCACCGACAGTGAAAAGCCCGATGAACCCGATCGCATACAACATCGGCGTCTCCATCCGAACCTGGCCCTTATACATGGTGGCCGCCCAGTTGAATACTTTGATTGCCGATGGAATCGCGACAATGTAGCTCAGGACTGAAAAGACCAGGCCGGCATAGATCGATTGGCCGGCGACAAAGAGGTGATGGCCCCAAACCAGGAACCCGAAGACCGCGATCGCGATACTTGAAAACGCGATGAAGGTGTAGCCAAAAGGCTTCTTCGAGGAGAACGTCGAAATAACCTCGGAGATCACGCCCATTGACGGCAGAATCATGATGTAGACGGCAGGATGTGAATAGAACCAGAAAAGATGCTGGAACAGCACCGGATCTCCGCCGTATGCGGGGTCGAAAAACCCGATGTGCAGTCCGCGTTCCAGAACCAGCAGAAACAGCGTAACTGCGATGACCGGCGTGCCCAGAATCATGATCGCGCTGGTGGCGTAGTGCGCCCAAACGAATAATGGCAGACGGAACCAGGTCAAACCCGGAGCGCGCATCCGGTGAACGGTGACGATAAAGTTGAGACCCGTAAGAATTGCTGAAAAGCCGTTGATGAAAATTCCGAGCCCGGCCATCACAACGTAGCCGTTGGAATATGAACTGCTGAATGGCGTATAAAAAGTCCAGCCGGTATCCACGCCGCCCGTCAAAAGCACGTAGAGCGTGAAAACCCCGCCCAGCATGTAAATGTACCAGCTCATCAGGTTGATTCTCGGGAACGCGAGATCCTTCGCGCCGATCATCATGGGGAGCAGAAAATTACCCAGCGTTGCAGGAATCGAGGGAATCAAAAAGAAGAAGACCATCAGCACGCCGTGCATCGTGAAGATCTTGTTGTATTGATTGGATTCGAACAGGTCGCCGGCCGGCGTCGCCAATTCCAGTCGAATCAGACCCGCAAATACACCGCCGAGGGCGAAGAACGCCGTCACCACGATCAGATACATGATCGCGATACGCTTGTGATCCTTGGTCAGGAGCCAGCTCTTCAGTCCCGTTTCCGCGTTGAGATAATTTTTTGTTTCTATTACTGGTGGAGGCGCCTTAATCATTGTTGTTTCCCTGTGCCCTGGCTCGCCGGAGCCGCTTTGCCACTGGCCGCCTGGCCTCTGAACTCAGACGAAGGCACCGCCATCGGCCCCGTCTTCTGGATGTCGGAAGGTTCGGCAGGCACGGTCCGTTCCGGAACCACGCCGCTCGGGTTCCCTAAGGACTTAATGTACTCGATGAGCTTCAGCATGCCTTCATCGGTGATTAACCCATGGAATGTCGGCATGATCCGATCGTACCCGGCCACAATCTTTGCCTGCGGATAAAGGACCGACTCACGGATATAAGATTCGTCGACCCGGACGCTGGTTCCATCCGACAGATCGGCTTTCATGCCATAGAGTCCCTGCAGGTTCGGTGCTCGTCCGTGTCCGTCTTTCACATGGCAATTACCGCACCCAAGTTGACGGAACAGGCTTTCGCCTTCCTCCGCCATGGAGCCTTCGCCACTGCCCTGTGCGAGCCACTTGTCGTAATCTTCCACGCTCATCACATACACAGTACCGACCATTCCCGAATGCTTCGTGCCGCAATATTCGGCGCAGAAAAGGTGATACGCGCCAATTTTGGTTGGACGAAACCATTCAGTTGTATACCGGCCAGGCAGTACGTCGGTCTTCGTCCGGAACGCCGGGACATAGAAATCGTGAATGACATCTTCCGACGTCATCGTCAACTTGATATTGCGGTTGATCGGTACGTGCAGTTCGTTGATTTCGCGCGCGCCTTCCAGATGCTGTACCTTCCACATCCAGCGTTTGCCGGTGACGTAGATGCTCAGCGAGTCCTTGGGAGGCCGCGACTCTTCGAACATGATGCTCGCTCCCCACGCGAACATAACCAGCGAAAGCACGAGCGGAATCACACTCCACGCAATTTCGAGAATCATACCGCCGATACTGTGCTCGTCGGCCGGCGTGGGAATCGGTGCCCCTGCCCGCTTACGATATTTCACGGCGAAAAAGATAATCAGGAACGCGACCAGCAACGAAAAGAAGGCGCTGACCACCACCATGTATCCGTACAGGCCGTCGACGCTCGGGGCGAAGTTCGACGCCGAATCCGGAAACAGCTGGAAACTCTTAGGTTCCAATATCATCAGGCGGCTCGCTTCCCTTTCTGTCGGCTATCCCGCCGTAACATAATGACCACAAATCCCCCAAGTGCCAACGCAGTAAACGCTCCGGCAACCCGCAACAGACCCAGCGCGAATGGCGTATATTTCGCGGACTGCGGATCGAAATGATAACAGTACAGCAAAACCTGATCGACTACCGTGCCGATTCTGCCGGAAGATGCATCCACCAGGCCGAGCCGCAGGTCCTTGGGCGAATATTCGATGCCCATGAAATATTTTGAAAGCTTGCCCTCAGGTGTCGCTACGTAGATAGCGCTCGCGTGGGCAAATTGCGCGGTATGCGCATCCCAGATATATTTGAAGCCCACCGCATCGGTCACACTCTTAATGCTCCCGATGCTTCCTGTCAGAAAATGCCAGGAATCCGCTGTCTCCGGCCGTCCGTACATCTTCACGTACGATGTCTTTTTCTCGGACGCTTCTTTTGTTCCTTCGCGGGCGTCGAAACTAATGACAACCACATCGAAATCCCGGCCGACTTTCAGCGGCAGAACCCGGGCAGCGCGCACAAGGCCATTCAAAACCTGCGTGCAGAGCATCGGGCATTCGTAATAAACCAGAGACAGAACAACAGGACGCTTGCCGGTAAAATACTGACCCAGCTTCACGTCCTGGCCATGATCGTCTTTGAAGACCGTGTCGAGCGGCAGGGTGCTGTTAAGTCGCTGTTCGATATTGACGTTCGAAAGGGGGGTCGGCCGGTCCGCGCCCTTCATGTTCAGCAGATCCTGGGCCGGCAGATCATGCGGCTTAGTAAAGGCTGGCGGTGCCGTATCCCAGGTGTCCGCGTGAACCGCGCCCGCACTGAGCAGGGCCGCGGCGGCGAAACATAAAACCGAATTGGAAACAAACAGCTTCATTGGGAAATCTTTTCGAGTGTCTTTCCACCACTGGCGTCGGACGGAATCATTCGGAAACCACCGTTGTCGCCACCGGTCGGGCTGACTTTCACGGGCAGCCCTTTTTGCGCGACCATATCGATCGCCTGATCCACCGGGATATGCACCGTGCCCTTCGCCTGATCTACCCAACCGTAGCTGGAGAGCAGCATTTCCTCGTTGTCGCGAAGTTCCTTCAGCTCTTTGACGGGCTCCGGCTGCAGGCGCGGAGCCGGCGGCATAGTCGGTTTTTCCGACAGCATCGAAGGCGGATTCGGCGGATTAACTTTATCTTCGCGGGTCCGATAATAGGCGAACAACGCGTACATCGCAAATACCGTCACCATGAAGGCGATCAGTAGCCCGATCCCAAAGCCCGTGATCTGGACAATGTTAATGTCCTTCCGCTCAAATGAAACCTGCGGATTGTCACCGGGATGGCCGTGCTCGCCGCGATCGTGCCGTCCGTGATCCCCGTGCTGATCGGGCGGGCCCCCGTGCGGTTTAGTGGGATTTGCCATGATTCAAAGCCTTTTGAAGATCCGGTGCTCCCAGCGGCAGAAGCGACCCCGCCTGCAGATTCCGGAAGAACATCGCCAGCCACAAGCCGCCAAAGCCGATCGGCGCCAGGACGTCGAGAACCGACATGCTGAAATGAATGTCTTCAATGCTCTTGGCGAAGTTCGGTTCCACCAGCGAGAAGACGTCCACCGCATGCACCAGCACAATGTAAATCGACACCATCGCAATTGTCCGGCTGTTCTTCTTAATCGACTGCGACAAGAGCAGGAGAAACGGGAATGCAAAATGTCCGAATAGCAGGATCAGCCCCACCCAGCCCCAACCGCCGTTCCAGCGCTTGATGTACCAGATGATTTCTTCGGGCAGGTTGCCCGACCATGTGATCAGCAATTGCGAAAACTGCAGATAAGCCCAAAGCATGGTGAGAGCCAGCAGGAGCTTACCGAGATCGTGCAGATGCTTCTTCGTGAGGGCATGATTGAACGGCTCGAACCGGGAGAGCACGGCGAGCGTCGCCACAACCAGCGCCATCGCCGTAAGGCACCAGCCGATAACGATCATGAAGCCGTACACCGTCGAATACCAATGGGGCTCAAGCACCATCAGATAATCGACCGCGCAGAAAGTCATCAGCAGGAAGAATAAAGGAATGCCCGGGGCGCTGAGCTTTTCGAGTTTGGATGAAAAATCCATCGATTTGGTCTCAGCTTCGCGCTGCGACCATTTGACGAGCACATAAGTCACGCCCGCGAGAAACACGGAATAGATGACCCATCGGCCCCACAGGAACGGCACATTCAGATACAATTCCTTCGCCCGGATAACCTTATCGGACTGGCCTTCCGGCGTCGTCCAGTAATAGATGCTTTCATGCCCCAGCAGCAGGGGGATAAATCCCAGAACGAACAAATAAAGCGTCTTCGCCCCCGCCTCGAGCGGTTTGCGAATCATGACGCCCCAGGCGCCGCCCGTGAGGTACTGCGTCATCAGCAGGAGCAGGCAGCCCGCGCCCGCGCCAAGCCAGAGCCAGAAACCCACCAGATAGGACCGGAAAAACTGCTGAGGGCTCGACATGAAATAGCCCGCGATAGTCAGCGCCAGACCCAGCAGGCCAATAAACGAAGCGGTGTGCTGGTACTTGCGCAGCGTGCCGATCAGCGCCGGCGCGGTTTCGTAACTGTGTTCCGTCGTCGTCATTTTTTCTCTGGCTGGCTCTTGTAGGCTCCGGCGCCCATGGCGCCCGGCACACCTGCCGGTGTCGCAGGATTAGCCGGGAAATTCGTGAAATCCTTGTCGGGCGATGCCATTGGTTCGGCTTCCATCGCATTCTTCATTTCGGGACTCATCGCCTGTCCGGGAGGCGGCATCTTGGCGCGAGCCTCGGCCGACAGATCGTTGATGCTGGCGTTCTGGCTGTATTGCAGAACACGGATATACGCTACGATCGCCCAGCGATCGCGCTCCTGGATTTGCTGCGCGTAATTCAACATCGCCCCGTAACCATTCGTGATCACGTCGTAGATGTGTCCGACGGGCGCATTCCGCAGACGCTCGATGTGGTAAGAAGGCGGCTGCTTAAACCCGCGCTGTACAACCATTCCCAGGCCATTGCCAAGACGGCCATGACAGGGCGAGCAATAGATGTCGTACCGCTGCTGGCCCCGCGCGATTACACTCTTATCGATGGCGATCGGAAAGGCATCAATGTCTTTACCCGCCGCATCTTTGCCTTCGTAGAAGGCAGCGTCCTCGTGCAATTCGCCGCGCGCAATTGTTCCGTCAAGCTCAGGACGGCCACTGCGTCCGTCCGCAAAGAACTCGCTGGGCCGCTGCGGCTTATATTTCGGCTGGTCCTGCATGTCAAGGCGCGCGCAACCGGCGGTCAGAAAACTAATCCCGGCCAGGGCGAGCGTCGACATGGTCCGTGCCGCAAGTACCGGGCGCATTACGGTGCCACCTCCGCAATCTGTTCCGGATTCAGACTTTCAAGAAAACTCGTCGTCGCGTGCCGGTCGAACTTCGGATCCTGCGATTCGATGCAAAGGAAAAACTTGCTGCGGGATGCGTTCGAAAAACGTTCGATGTTGAAGACAGGATGGTAAGGAGTGGGGAAGCCGTTCATCGCCAGCATACTGATCGCAGCTGTCAGACCTCCGATCAGAATCGTGAGCTCAAACGTAATCGGGATGAACATCGGGACACTGATCAACGGACGCCCGCCGACATTTAGAGGAAACGCCGTCGTACACCAGGAGCAGAGCGCAAAACCACTCACGCAGCCGATCAGCCCACCGATGAAGGTGAACACGGAAACGCGGTTATCGTGCAAATCCATGGCGTCGTCCAGCTCATGAATTGGATAAGGTGTGAACGCATCGAATTTGCGGAAACCCGCTTCTTTCGTACGCCGCGCCGCAGCCACCAGTTCGCTGGGAGTCTCGAATTCCGCCATCAAACCATATATGGGATGTTCTGAATCGTGACGGGTTTCCATATGGGAGCTCATTGAGAAACCACCTCTTTAACCCGCGCACCGGGCAGGAGCATACGCAACTCGAATATCGTAATCAGCGGAAGGACACGAACAAACAGGAAGATCAGCGTCATGAAAAGCCCGAGCGTCCCGACAAAAACCGCCCAGTCCCAGATGGTGGGAGCGTAATAACCCCAACTCGATGGTAGGAAGTCGCGATGCAGACTCGTGATCACGATTACAAAGCGCTCCAGCCACATACCGATGTTGATGACGATCGACACGCACCATAGAATCAGCGGGCTTGTCCGGACTTTCTTCGACCACAGAGACTGCGGGATCAGAATGTTGCAGAGAATGAGAGCCCAGTAGAACATCGCATACGGTCCGGTCATGCGGTTCCACATCATGAATTTTTCAAACTTGTCGGCGCTGAAGTAAGCGAAGAACGCTTCCATTGAGTAGCCATACGCCACAATCATTCCAGTCGACAGAGCCACTTTGGCCATGTTGTTCAGGTGGCGCAGCGTGATGATATCGTCCAGTCCGTAGAACTGGCGCACCGGAATCATCAGAGTCAAAACCATCGCAAAGCCCGAGTAGATGGCGCCCGCGACGAAGTAAGGGGGGAAAATCGTCGTGTGCCAGCCCGGAATCATCGAAACGGCGAAGTCGAAGCTAACCACCGTGTGGACTGAAAGGACAAGAGGCGTCGCCAGACCCGCAAGAAGCAGGGATGCCTTTTCAAAACGCTGCCAGTGCCGGGCCGAACCGCGCCAGCCCATCGCCAGCATTCCATATACTTTCTGCTGCCAGGGCTTTTTCGAGGTATCCCGCAACGTCGCAAGATCGGGCAGCAATCCCACAAACCAGAACACAGCCGAAATAGTCAGGTAAGTGGAAACCGCGAATACGTCCCAGAGCAGAGGACTGCGTACCTGAGGCCACAGGGCCATCGTATTCGGATATGGAAACAGCCAGTATGCCAGCCAGGGTCGTCCGGTATGCAGCACCGGAAACATGCCGGCGCACATAACCGCGAACAGCGTCATGGCTTCAGCAAAACGGTTGATCGCATTGCGCCACGATTGATTCAGCAGCAGCAGAATTGCGGAGATGAGAGTACCGGCATGGCCGATACCGATCCACCACACGAAGTTAATGATCGCGAAGCCCCAGGCATTCGGGATGTTGATTCCCCAGACCCCGACGCCCTTCGCAAACAGCATAGTCGCGCCCGCGGCCAAGCCCTGCAGGAGCCCGAGTGCTATGAACAAACCGAACGTCCAGCCTAACGTAATCTTGCGCTTAAGGACGATGCCGCCGACTTTATCGGAGACCGACGCAAGACTATGGCCTTCGTCGATTACCGGACCGACGTAGATCTTATCGGGAAGCTCAACCGGCTGCATTTAGCTCTCCCCCCTGGGATTTTCATGCGACACCGGCAATGCCGGATTGGGATTGCGAATATCCGCCAGATAGGTTGTGCGCGGCCTGGTGTTCAGCTCGCCAAGCAGGGAGTAATCGGTCGCCTCGCGCTTCCATTGCGACACCCGGCTCTTCGGATCGTTGATGTCGCCGAAGGCGATCGCGTCGGAAGGACAGGTCGACTGACAGGCCGGTACGATTTCACCGTCGGCGACCCTGCGGTCTTCTTTTTCTGCCATGATCTTCGCGTAGTTGATGCGCTGCACGCAGTAGCTGCATTTTTCCATCACACCGCGGCTTCGAACCGTGACATCCGGATTGCGCTGCATCTTGACGCTTTCCGTTTCCCAGTCGGTATCGAGCAGGAAGTTAAAGCGCCGGACTTTGTACGGACAATTATTGGAACAATAGCGGGTGCCAACGCAGCGGTTGTACACCATGTTGTTGAGCCCTTCGGCGTCATGCACCGTCGCCGCCACCGGGCAAACCACTTCGCAGGGCGCCGACTCACACTGTTGACAGGCCACAGGCTCGAAATAAGTCTGCGGATTTTCCGCGCTGCCGCTGTAATAGCGATCAATTCGAATCCAGTGCATTTCGCGGGTATTGAGCACCTGCTCTTTGCCGACGACCGCGATATTATTTTCCGCCTGACAAGCCACCACACACGCATTGCAACCCGAACAGGCCGTCAGATCGATTGCCATGCCCCACGCATAGCCTCGGTATTCCCAGGTCTGCGGGAATATCGTTAATCCTTTGGGAGCGGTTTCGCTCTCCTTTTGAGCGAAATTCGGGTCCGCGAGATATTCGGCGAGCGTTCCCGATTTAACGACTCCGCGGCCCTCCATCGTGAAGTGATGCTGCACGGCGGCGAGGCGGAATGTCTCGCCCAGCTTTTTCACCTGTGCGCCAGTCGCGGAGTACGGATTGGATATACTCCGCAGCGGATTCACATTGAAGCCGGCGCCATTGCCTGCCCTGCCGGAGCGGGTACGTCCGTAACCCAGGGTCAGCCCGAGACACCCGTCCGGCTGGCCTGCAACCTTCCAGATTGCACCCCAGACAGACTGTCCGTTGACTGTGACTTCCACCCGGTCCTGATCGTCCACACCGAGATCAGCTGCGGTTTTCTGACTAACCACCACCGCGTTGTCCCAGCTCAGGCGGGTAATCGGCCGCGGCAGCTCCTGCAACCAGGTGTTGTTTGCGTAGCGGCCATCGAGCACGTACGGATCGACATGGAAGGAAACTTCGTAGCCCGAACCTGAAGACGCCGGGGCGGGTGCCGAAACCGCTTTGGCTGTTGCCGAAACTGCGGGCAACACGGAATCCTTCACGAATCCGTCGTGAACAGCCTTGTTCCACCACGCTTCGAAATCCGCGCCGGTGTGTTTTGCCTTCCAGAACTCGCGAACCAGAACATGGCTGGTCTTTTCCGGAGTTTCTGTAAACGCAACCAACAGATCGTGAGCCGATTTGCCGGCATAAAGCGGAGCGATCAGCGGCTGAATCACGCTCATCGTGCCGTCGTACGCGGGAGCATCGCTCCAGAATTCGAAGCTGTGCGCTTCCGGAATCAGCCATTGGCAAACTTCGGAAGTCTCGTCGTCATACAGACCCAGGCGGATGCGCTGTTTCGCAAGCTGAATGGCGCCGCGCAAATTCAGCGAAGCGGGGGCATCGTAGACCGGGTTTCCACCAAGGATCATCAGCAGATCCACCTGGTTGGAATTGAGATCGTTCACCAGCGCCTGAATGTCGGCAAACTGATCCGTCGGCTTCTGCTCGAGCGAGGCAGTCATCACTACGGTCTTGCCGTTGTTTTCGAGCAGCTGGTTGATGTAATGAACGGCCGCGTGCACTTCGGGAGATTGATCGTCGCCCGCAATTACGATGGACTTGCCCTTGGCTGACAGCAGATCCTTCGCGAGTTCCGTCATGAACGGCGTCTTGCCCGCGCCGCCGCCGAGTACCGCGATCAGTTCGTTCACGAACATCGCGATTTCCGATGGCTTCAGTCTTAACCGGTGATCCGCCTTCGCGCCCGTTGAACTGGGCGTCGATTCCACTGCATAGAAGCGGCTCTGCGTTCTCTTACCGCCGCGCACCGAACGCTTCGAAGCGAAATCGCGCGCATACCGCACGCCGCCGGGGCCGTTGGCCAGGAAGGTGGGGTCGATTCCGAGAACCACCTCAGCCTGATCGAACTTGTAAGTCGCGTTCAGGAACTGACCGAACGCCTGCTGCGAACCCATCCGCCGGCCATGTCCGGTCGGTTCCCACTGATACCACTTCGCACCCGGATATAACTTGAGGACGTCCTGAATCTGGCCAAACAAGGTGGGCGACGTAACCGTCTGAGTCAGAATGCGAATGCCCGCGCCGTTCTTCTGGCGTTGCTTTTCAAGTATCCCAACGAAAGCAATCAGGAAGGAGGTGTAGGAACGAATCTCACCGAGATAATTGATGGTCTGGAGGCGGTCCGGATCGTATAGTCCCAGTACCGAAGCCTGCGTCGGCACATCCGCCGCACCCAGACTTGCCGGATGCTCCGGATTGCCTTCTACCTTGGTCGGGCGGAATTCGTGAGTCTCGACTAAGATCGGATTGGCAACGCCGCTGATAGGGAAAGCTGTTGCATAGAAGAGCGGCTTACCGGCAACCAGCTTTTCCGGCTCTTCCACGTAAGGCATGATGTACTCGGTTGGCTGCTTGGTGCAGGCGCCGAGTCCGGCGAGCGCCAGTGAGGCGCCCATGATTTTAAGAAAATTGCGTCGGCCCTCATCGTCGAGCCATTCGCCGGCCTGGCGGGGGAATTCGCGGTGCAGAAAATCCTGAAAGCCTTCAGCCGCCGATAGCTCATCCAGGCTGCGCCAGTAGTTCGGGCCTTTAGCCTGAGCCAATTTGCCCTGGACGGTCTGCAAATTCAAAAGTTCGCCTTGTTTGCTCATTGGCTGGCTGTTGTCCGCCTGAGGCATATCACTGGAATCGCTCATCGGTGACATGTCCAGCAGGTCTCCAGTTTCTGAATGTTGTACTCTTTCACGAGTTTCGGTCCAAGCGTTTCCTGCGGTTCGGCCGGTTCGTAGCCCATTTTTGTAACCAGCTCACGCGGCCGGACATACTTTTCCGGATTGCGGTGACAATCGAGGCACCAGCGCATCTGAAGCGATGCCTGCTGGTACATCAGCGGCATCGTATCCACACGCCCGTGGCAGGTTTCGCACCCGACGCCCTTCTTCACGTGAATACTGTGGTTGAAATAAACGTAATCGGGCAGATCGTTCACCTTGGTCCACTTAATGGATTCGTTCGTCGCATAGCTGGTGCGAACCGGCTCCAGCGTCGAACTGTTGATCCAGATCTGCGAATGACAATTCATGCAGGTCTTGGTTGGCGGCACCATAGCGTGTTGAGAATTCTCAACGCCCGTGTGGCAGTAACGGCAATCGATTCCCATGGAGCCGGCATGGTGTGCGTGGCTGAACGGAATCGGCTGCTCCCGCGCTTCACCCTGGCGCGTTGCATAGGAGGAATCCGCGATTAATTCGTAAAGTGCTCCACCGAGCCCGCCGAGCACGACTATTGCAATAACGAGGCTGGTTCGCGCTAATGAATTTGTTGTCGCTTTGAAGATCTGTGACATTGCAGTGGCAGTCGGCTCTGAGACCTACGAATTACACAACGAGCTACAAATACTTCCGAGTGGTTACAGCGTGCGTCGCACGGACAGGGGATTCAACTTGACTTCGGGACCCACGCGGACCAAACAGATATTATGGACCATCGATAGCGTTTTCCAAAGCACTTCAAATGTAGTTTCGTAAAAAAGTTGTGCTTGCCGTCCGAAACGGGCCGGATTGGCATGATTTTGTGGCCCTCTGGGTTATTTCAGCCCAGTGAAAACGGATTCGAAAAAACCAACCCGATCACCCAATCGGGCCACTGAGTCTCTTCAGCGTCGCAACATCGATGGCCGCTTCAGTGTCGTCGTCTTCCGGAGTTTCGAGAATAAACGGCTTGTGCCTCAAGCCAGGGTGGGTGAGAATCCGCGCAAATCCCGCTTCGCCAATTTGGCCTTTGCCGATATTCTCGTGCCGGTCCAGATGGGAACCCAGGCCGCCCTTCGAATCGTTCGTGTGGATGACTTTCACCAGTTCCAGATTCAGAATCTTGTCGGCGGCGGCGAAGGTCGATTCCACCCCGGCACCATCCGCGATGTTAAAGCCCGCGGCAAACAGGTGGCACGTGTCCAGGCAGTACGCGAGCGGCAGATCCGTCTCGCGCGCGGCGAGATCGCGGATGATGCGCAATTCTTCGAAGCGTCCGCCGATTTGATTGCCGCTGCCCACCGTATTCTCGAGCAGCACAGTCAGGCCCGGCGCAGTGAAGCCAGTGGCGGCTTCCGCCACCCCCAGCGCGAATGCCGCCAGGCCCTCTTCGAGGGATTGGCCTTTGTAATTGCCAGGATGCACCACCAGGTATTCCGCTCCGATTGCCTTCGCACGATCCAGCTCTCCCCGAAACGAGACCACCGATTTCGCACGAATTTCGGGCTCGAGCGAAGCCAGATTCACCAGGTAGTTCGTGTGAATGACGAGGGGCTTCAGGTCCAGCCGCTCGCGCGCCGCACGCAGGCGGAGGATATCGGCCGGATCCGGCGTGGATGCGCGCCACATCCGCGGACTCGCCGAAAATATCTGAAAAGTATTGGCGCCGATCCGGTGAGCTTTGAGCGCTGCGTCTTCGAGCGACTTTGAGCGGGAGGTGTGGCGTCCGATTCGCAGAACGGCCATCGTAGCAGGTCGTTGTCAGGCATCCCGTTCAGTAACATCGAGACTGATGCGAATTCACAAAATTGCCGCGATTCCGGGCGATGGGATCGGCATGGAGGTGATCCCAGCCGGCCTGGAAGTTCTCGACGCATGCGCCCGAATTGACGGCGGCTTTCGTCTGGATGTACAGAACTTCGACTGGGGTTCCGCCTACTATCGGCGCCAGGGGGTCATGATGCCGCCCGATGGCCTGGCCGCTCTTCGGAACTTCGATGCCATCTACTTCGGCGCAGTCGGTGCGCCCGGCATTCCAGACCACGTCACGCTTTGGGGATTACGCCTCGCCATCTGCCAGCCATTCGATCAATACGCGAATGTACGCCCCGCCCGGCTGCTTCCCGGCATCCAAAGCCCTCTGCGCGGAGTGCGTCCGGCCGATCTCGATTGGGTCATTGTCCGCGAGAATACCGAGGGTGAGTATGCCGGGCAGGGAGGCAGGACCCACCGTGGTCTCCCCGAAGAAGTAGCCACCGAGGTTTCCATCTTCACGCGCGCCGGCGTGGCACGGATCATGCGTTTCGCCTTCCGGCTCGCGCAATCCCGGCCCCGGAAATTGCTGACCGTAGTCACGAAATCAAACGCGCAGCGAAATGGCATGGTGTTGTGGGATGAGATCGCAGCCGAGGTCGCCTTTGAATTTCCTGACGTCACCTGGGACAAAATGCTGGTGGATGCAATGACCGTCCGGATGACACTGAAGCCAGCCTCACTCGATACCATCGTCGCGACCAATCTCCACGCGGATATTCTCTCGGACCTCGCGGCGGCCCTCGCAGGCTCACTCGGCATCGCGCCCACCGCGAATCTAAACCCGGAGCGTGTTTTCCCATCGATGTTCGAGCCAATCCATGGTTCTGCTTTCGACATCACGGGCAAGGGCGTAGCCAATCCGATCGGCACTTTCTGGTCCGGTCAGATGATGCTGGAGCATCTGGGCGAGCATGCTGCGGCCGCGCGTCTGATGCGGTCTATCGAGCAAGTGATGGCCGACCGGCGGTTCCACGCGCCCGATCTTGGCGGCGCCGCATCCACCGCAAAAGTGACCGACGCTGTTTGTCAGGCTCTCAGTAATAACGCGGAAGTGCGCCCGAAAGAAACTTAGACAGGCTTCGCCAGATCCCGATGCGTGATCTTCGTCTGATACCCCGCCGCCGAGAGATTCTTCTTCACGGACTCCGCAATCATGACCGAGCGATGATGTCCGCCCGTGCAGCCAAATCCGATAGTCAGGTAGCTCTTGCCTTCGCGGATGTAATGCGGCATTAGCCAGGTGAGCAGTTCCGTCACCTTCGAGATGAATTCTTCGGTCTGGGGAAATGACCGGATATAGCGCGCAACCGCCGGATTCTTGCCTGTCAGCTGCTTGAATGTCGGTATGTAGTTCGGATTCGGCAGGAAACGGACATCGAACACAAGATCGCAGTCGGGCGGGACGCCATGTCGGAATCCAAAGCTCGTTGCATAAATCAAAATCCGGGACTCATCGCCATCGCCCTGGAACTGCTGTTTGATAAACGCTCGCAGATCGTGGACGTTGAACTTCGACGTGTTGATGGTCAGATCCGCAAGCGCACGGATCGGCGCCAGCAATTTGCGCTCTGCGGTAATGCTTTGCCCGATGGCAAGATCGCCGTCAGCCAGTGGATGAGGCCTGCGGGTTTCGCTGAAGCGATGAACGATCGTGTCGTCGTCGGCTTCCAGAAATATCAGACGCGCATTCACGCTCGCGCGGATTTTCTTATAAATCGCCGGGAATTTCTTCAGCCCGGAGCCTTCGCGGACATCGACCACCAGAGCTGCCTGACGTGTCGAGGATGAATCGCGCACCAGATCCGCGAACTTTGGGATCAGATCCACCGGCAGATTGTCTACCGAGTAGTAGCCAAGATCTTCCAGGGCGCGCAGCACGGAGCCCTTGCCGGATCCGCTCATGCCGGTGATGATGACTAATTCGGATGAGGGCTTCGCGCGTTTCCTGGCCATTCACTGACTCGTCAGCCAGTTTACTGTACGACCGCTCTTTTCAGATCGCGCGCCTTGCCCCGTTGCCGCAGAATCTGTGCCTGAACTTTGCCGATCGCGGAATGAATCGCGGTGAACAAATCGGTATGTTCGGATTCGGCGGCAATTTCATGATGCCGCCAGTTCACCTTGACTTCTACCTGATTGGTGCTGTGCTCGTGTTTCAGAACAACGTGAGCCTCAGCCTCTCCCTTGGCCGTATCGAGCATTTTCCTGATTTTGGAAAATTCGTCTTCGAGTTCCGTGGTTTGAGAGGGGGCCAATGCGATATGGCGCCCCGTATATGTAATTTTCATTTGGATTTATTCCCGGACCCGGCGCTGATGAGTGGACGGTATCTTCAGATCTTCGCGATACTTCGCGACAGTTCGTCTGGTTACCTGAATGCCTTCCATCTGTAGCTTCGCTGTGATCTGATCGTCCGTCAGCGGGCGCTTCTGGTCCTCGTCGTCAATCATCTTCTTGACCTTGCGCTTCAACAATAACAGCGGCGTATCGCCACCTTGCGGACCCTGCACCGCCTCGGAGAAGAAGTAGCGCAGTTCGTATACGCCGTGTGGTGTATCCGCGTACTTGTTCGCCACGGCCCGGCTCACGGTGGAGGGATGGACGCCAACTTCCTCCGCAACGTCCTTGATCATCATCGGCCGCAGGAAATCGATGCCGTGCAGCAGGAATTCCAACTGCCTGCGGCGAATCGATTCGCACACCTTGAGAATCGTCTGCTTGCGCTGTTCGATGTTCTTGATCAGCATCAGAGCCGATGAATAACGTTCGCGCACGTAATCGCGCACGTCTTTGGTGGCGCCGTTGTCTTTTTCCAGCATCCGCCGGTACTGGGCATTGAGGCGGAGTTGCGGCAGATCGTCGTCATTCATCTGGATGATGAAATCTTCGCCATCCCGAATGAAATGGATATCGGGCTCGACCGTTCGTGCCGCCGGAGCTGAGAACCGGGCGCCGGGACGCGGGTCCAGATGCCGGATTCGCGCCACCGCCACATCCACGTGTTCCTGCGGGCGGCCCAATACCTTCGCCAATTCTTTAAACTGGCGCGTTTCGAGCAAACGCATGTGGTCGGAAATGATGCGCCACGCCACGCCACCCTTGCCATTGCCGCTCTCAATCTGAAGCAGCAGACACTCGCGCAGATCGCGCGCGCCGATGCCGGCCGGGTCCAGAGACTGGACCGCCTTCAGGGCGGCATCCATAATCTGCCGGTCGTGCTGACCGTGTTCCGCCATCTCGTCCAGCGTGGCCGTCAGATACCCGTCGTCATCCAGGTTTCCAATGATGGTTTCCGCGGCATCGCGGGTATCGTCGTCCAGCAGCCCGATGCTGAGCTGCGAACGCAGATAATCCGGCAGGGTCTGCGGTTGCGAGAGGAAGGTTTCAAACGACGGCTTCTCAACCGCCTCCGAGGCCGGGCTTTTATAGCCTGGATCCAGGTAGTCGTCAAAAAACGATCCGAAGTCGATCTCGTCAAAGGGATCGGTCGAGCTCTGCTCTGCGACTTCCGGCGTCTCAACCGAGGTCAGCGAAATATCCGGCACCTCGGAAATCTCCGGTGTCATCCCGGCACCCAGCGCGCTCTCGGTGTAGGTGGCGTTGATCAGTTCCGCGGAATCCGCTTCGATTCGGATGTCAGCCGCGTCCAGCAGATCTTTGTCGGCCAGGTCGGACGAACGCTCCGCTTCCAGCAGCGGCTGCAGTTCTTCCGGTGAAATCTCGTCTTCCGCATCCAGCGTTTCTTCGAGGACGGGGTTGTCGATGATCTCCTGATTGATCATCTCCTTTAGCTCTAACCTGTTGAGGTGAAGGACCGTCACCATCTGAACCAGCCCTGGCGTCAGGATCTGTTTTTGGGCGACCTTCAGTTGGAGTCTGGGCGAAAGCATGTTAAACCGTATTATAGAGCGCGCGGAGGATTTGGTGCAGCTTCAATGTGGGAAATGGCACGCCAATTGCTGAGCACGCGAATTACCAATCCGCCGGGAGACCGATAACTATGGCCGTTTGCTTGAGATGTGGCGCACCTATACCCGATGCAGCGAAGTTTTGTGGCGCTTGTGGCACCCCGGTACGCGAGAACGTTCCGGCCGCCGCATTTGTTCCTGACACCCTGGATTATTCGATCCAGGGCGACAATCTGCAAATTGCGCGCGTTAATCTGAAAAACGGGCAGGAAGTTTATGCAGAGGCCGGCAAGATGGTCTACAAGACCACGAACGTCGGGTGGGATACGCGGATGACCGGCCAGACCCTGGGCGAAAAGCTATTGGGCGCCTTTCGCCGCACCGTGACGGGAGAATCCCTTTTCGTGACCTATTTCCGCGCCGATGGGCCAGGTGAAGTCGGTTTCGCAGGCAGCTATCCGGGCAAGATTCAGGCGTTCCGGTTGGCTCCTGGCCAGGGAATTCTCGCCCAGCGCGATGCATTTCTTTTTGCCCAGCCTTCGGTGCAGCTAACGGTCGCCTTCGTCAAAAAGCTCGGTGCGGGCTTTTTTGGCGGCGAAGGTTTTATTCTTGAGAAGCTTACCGGGCCGGGTACGGTTTTCATCCATGCCGGCGGTGATTTTGTCGAATTCACCCTGGCCCAGGGGCAACGCATGCAGGTCGAAACCGGTAACATCGTTGCGTTCGACGACACGGTTGACTACAACATCGAATTCGTGGGAGGCATCAAGACCGCGTTGTTTGGTGGCGAAGGCTTGTTTCTTGCGACACTAACCGGCCCCGGCCGGATCATCCTGCAGAGCATGACGCTGCAGAAATTGCGTCGTGAACTGGCTCCGGCGCGCACTGGCGGCGACTCGCACAACGCGATCGACGCGCTCAGCGGTTTGCTGGGCGGCAGCGAAGATTAGTCACGGCTTACCCGCGATCCTTTGGCGAAGAAACTTCCGTCGCGGTGGTAGTTGGTACTTTTCGTATCCACACCCAGCCGCTAAGAACCGCCCATAGCACGATGAGGCAGCCAAACCCGCGGTCGTACCAGCGGGCGGCTGGATCAATCGCGAGTTCGAGCCCCAGCAGCAAGCCGATTACAATGGCCGCGAGCTTCACCAACACCAAAATGCCGTCAAGAATTGCCCACTGGGTCCGGCTGGGTGCCGACCCCGGCCGCAGCACCGCTTTCCATTCCTTTCCCGCCTGCAAGCCGCCGTACCAGGTTGCCAAGGAAGCCCCGCGGGGAACGAACGTCACGTAGTATAGTTGGCCCTCGACCTGAACTTTGATCGTCGCGCCCAGGCCGTAACGCGGCCATTTCAGAAGGGACCAGGCGGATTTCGGGATCGAAAACACTTCCCTGCCGGCCGAGTCCAGAATGAGCCTTTCGCCGACGAGCTTCAGGGTGCCGGAGTGCATGCCCCAAACGCCCGCACTCCAACGTACCTCGCTTTGCAGAACGGCGGCCACTTACTCCAATCCCAGCTTCGACCGGAGCGTGCCGACCGCGGCGCGCGCCTCATCCCGATCATGTGAGGCAAGGGCCATGGTCAGGTACAAACCCTGCTTCGTTGCGATGTGAAAGACGCCCGCATCCCGTCCAATCAGATTGTTCATCCGGATATCCAGAATTTCAGCCGCCGGAATCACAACCGCACCTTCACCTCCGCCGGGAGTGAACGTGAGGTTGGCGCCGCTGACGCTCAGAAGCGCTCCGCACGATTGTTGAAAAAACGCGGCATCTCCGGCGCGGGAGTGGTCGTGAATCACCTTGAAAACCGGCGCCTTTTCTCCTCTTGTCTGACCCCCGACGGGAGCATAGTTCTGACCGTTGTAAGGAGCCTGCGCGGCAGGATATGGGTAGGCCATTTGCATTGGCTGTTGGATCTGCTGCTGCATCGGCTGCTGCATCGGCTGAAGTGGAGGACTGTACGGTCCTCCGCCGCCGGGCGGGGCCTGCGGCGGATTGAACTGCTGTGGCGGCGCGTTCTGTTGCTGAACTGGAGGACTATACGGTCCTCCGGCTGGAGCGCCCTGCGCCGGGGGCGCGTATTGCGGTTGCGGCACACTCTGCTGCGGTGGATATTGCTGCTGCGGTGGATATTGCTGTTGAGGCGCGTACTGCTGTTGAGGCGCATACTGGGGCTGCGGCGGCGGAACCTGTTGCACGGGCGCCCAACCCGGCATCGCCATATTGACGGGCATCTGTTGGTAGGCAGGATCGCCGACGGGCGCCTGCGGATAATTCATGTTTCCGCCCTGCGGTGGCATGTATTGCATTTGCGCCGGCGCCATCTGCATCTGCGGCTGCTGCTGCATTTGCTGCTGTATCTGCTGTTGCGGCTGCTGTTGAACCTGCTGTCGCGACTGTGCCCGTATCGCCTGATAGGTTTGAACACCCTGTGCCACCAACGACAGGGCGGCAGCCAGATTATCCATTTTGCCTCGAGTCGCCGCGGCAGTCTGGCTGGCTGCCATGCGCATCTCAAGCGAAGGATCTAATCTCCTCGCCACTGACGCAAATGCGGTAGCCTGCGCGGCGTCCCCGGATTTCTGCGCCGCTTCCGACATCAGGCGATAGATGGACGCCTGCATCACCGGCTCGTTCGGAAAGAGCTCCAGCATGCGGCGACCGCCGGCGAGGATTGCAGGTGCATCGCCGCCTTCCACAGCGGTCTGAAGCCCGGACGCGGTGTCCCGCACCAGCCCCGGATCCATCGGAATCAGCAGCTGAGCGGCAGTTGCCAGACCAGCCATCGTCAAAAAGACCATCGCGAATCGAGACATAAGCCTTCTCCTAAGTGGCTCCCGTAAGAATGAAAGGAGCCCAGTAAAACGGATGAGGGTATTTTGCGCGAACCGCCAGTGCCGCCTCGCGCAACGCCGCAGCCGGGCGCATCCCGGAGTGCAGGCGACGATATAAGCCTTCCATTAGCATAGCTGTTGAATCGTCGCTCACCTTCCACAGACTGGAAATAACCGTATCTGCGCCCGCCGATAAAAAGGATCTTGTCAGTCCCGCCACTTCATCCCCTCCGGAAATCCTGCCCAGACCCGTCTCGCAGGCGCTGAGAACCACCAGGCGCGCCCGAATTCGAATATCCGCCAATTCATAAAGCGAGAAACGGGTGGCCTGGCCTTCATCTCCGGCCGTCAGCAGCGCACTGAACAGGGGAGCGCCTTCGTCCAGCAGCCCGTGAGTAGCGAAGTGAACGGCCTCATGATGTTCCAGCGCATCGCGAACGGCGTCATGCGTAAACTGCGCTCCGAATACCCGGGGCGCGCGCGTGAAGATCCGCGCGATGGCGTCGGTTTCACGCAGAGTGCCGGGGAGCGACGGCCAGCCTTCCACAGACGTATCCCCCAGCGCGCCCAGAAATACATCCGTTGGCGCACGCCAATGTTTCGGCAGGAATTCCAGTACGGAAGCGGCCGGAAGATAGCTGATCGTCCGGTTTTCAATCAGCGGATGCCCATCCTCCGCCTCCAGCGCCTGAAAGGGTAATTCCTGCAGATAATCGGCGGCGACAACGTAAGTTCGCGTGGTTCCGGCGGGAATCAATTTCATAACGGGCGCGGACACGCGCTGCGAAACGCTATGCAGCAATTCCTTCCAGCTGTCGTCGCCGTCATCGGCGGAGAACATGGTGCGCAGCCGTGCGACGTCTTTGCGTAACTGGTCCGGGCTTGTCTTCCATTGAACGCGGCGGGTGGCATTACGGCTGATTACCAGCGCCACGATGCCATCTTTCAAAAGTCCGTATTCCAACAGTGCGGTGTCGACCGGCAGTAGTTCGCGCACACGCCCAAGTGAAACAGGATTTGCCGCGAACAGTTGCCCGGTTCTGTCGCGACCCAGCGACGCCTGCTGGCGCGCGAGGTGAAATTGATTTTCCAGCGTGGCGAGTTCGGTCCTGAGCGTTGCCGGGTCGTGGCCTGCGCTGCGCAACACCGATTCGTTCTGCGGCAAGAGATCCGTTCGCAGCGCAGCAATTTGTTTTTCCATCTGCTGCAGCGCCGCGGTTTTTGGTTCCGGCGTGGAAGAACGAAAGCGCTTGCCCCGCAGCGAATCCAGAAAGGATCGCGCCTTGCCGCGCTCGAGCATTTCGAAGACCTGGTCGTCTGTCCCGCTCCCAACCGTTGCGGTGAGGGCTCGCCGATACAGATCCTGCACCGCCTCGGTGTCGATTAACGATTGCTGCTGCTCCTGCTGGCTCAGATTTGCGCGGAGCGATTCCAGCTTCGCCACGGCGGCGTTGTACAGTGCGGTGGACTGCCCCGGATCGCCGCTTCCTTCTACCACAATTCCTTTTTCGTAAAGCAGGCGCCATCCGCTCTCGGCGAGATTCAACCCCGAAGACAACCGCTCGGCTGCGGTGAGCTGTGCATCGGCTATCGCGCCGGCATCCGGCAGGCCGGCCTGGTTGACCGCGGCGAAGTGCGCAAATTCCACCCGGGCCAGAATCTCTTCCTGGCGGGCGCCGGCTTCCTCAAGTGCTGTAATCGCCTGCCCGTAGTAGTCGGCCGCTTTGCGAATCTGGCGATCGTCACGCTCCAGCCTGGCTGCTTGCCACAGCACCTCCTGCCGTGAAAATGCAGCCTGCGCCGGCAGACCCCGCAGCGCCTTGTCAAGAATATCCCGCGCCGTATCCATATCGTCGTCGAGGACGGCCACCGCGGCGCGCCCCAGCAGCGCCCCTCCATATGCGTTCGCCGCATCCGTGCGCGCGGCCGCTCCCGGCAGCGCATCGATCATACGTGTCACTTCCTGAAAGGTCTGACGGGCTTTGCCGATCTCCCGCAACCTGACGTACGCGTTGCCAAGATTGTTTGCGATCCGGAAATACCTTGTCGCGTCCGATGAATCCGCAGGCATGCCGTTAGGCATGAACAGCCAGCGCATCAGCCTACGCGCTTCTTCGAGAGAAGCGGCCTGGCTGGTAATACTGTTGGCTGCCGCATAGCTGGCCGCCATGGCTTCCAGTACCTGGATCTGCCCGCCCACATCCTTCTTTGCCCGCGCGGCCTCCAGAACGCCCGCTTCCTCGCGCAGCACCGCGTCGATGTCTCCCGCCATGCGTCTGCGGACCTCAATCGTCTGTCGGGCCGCGGCGCCAATTGGAACGGCAAGCCCGGTGAATTCAGCCTCCATCCGCTTCGCGAGCTCGATCGATTCCGCATAATCCAGGGAGCGCATTGCCAGCAGATTGGTGGTGAGAAGTTGCAGGGTGATATCGGTGTCGCTTGCACCGTCGGCACGCGCCTGCCGGAGCCGGTCCAGCACCGTCCCGTACTGTTTCTCTTCGAGCAGAACATCGCAGTCGGCGATCAGTGCCGATCTCCGGAACTCAGCCGGCGCGTTTTGTGCGGCCTCCAGAAACAAGCGCACTTCCGAGCGTGCGCCCGCTACGTCTTTCAACGCGAGCCTGGCATCCACGAGATCGCGCCAGATCCGTCCGGCACCTACGCCGGTGCGGTCCCGGCCCGTAGCCTGCGCCTTTCGGTAACTCTCCAGCGCTTCGCCAGGCCGCGCGAGCGACATCTGATCCCGGCCGATCGCAGCCCAGCTGACGTCCAAGGTGTCGGTCCCGCCCGCACGCTGCTGAAGTTCCAGCGCCTGTTGTGCCGCTGCCAGGGCGGACTTGTAATCACCCTCAAGATTGCGATAGTTGGCATCCTGCAATTGAGCAAAGATGCTGGCTCGCACAAAATCGCCCTGTTCGCTGAACAGCTCGATCAGCCCGTTGAGAGCGCCATGCAGATCCTTCCAGTCGGCAGCCGACGCCGAGCGCAACGTTCCCCGATCGACCACGGCCATCAGCAGCGCCCGGGCGCTGTCCATTCCCAATTCGCGGAAAATCGCGGCATCGGTGGCCTGGTTGAACCGGAGACTCGCCAGCAACCGGCGGCCGGCGGCAACATCGCTCTCCTGCCCGAACGCAGCGGCAACCAGACACAATGCCAGCCAGGCGGCCTTTCTCTTCATATCTGTGAACACCCGGTTTGCAGGAAAGTATACACCGTAGTTTGCCCATCACGGCACTCTTCCGCCGGCCTTTCCTTCTGCGCTTTACAACCGGACGCGTTAAACTCGCATTGCAGGACTAACTGGACCAATGCCGAAACCAATCCGCCGTGTCGCCATTCTCGGAGCCGGAACCATGGGCTCCCGCATCGCCGCACACTTCGCCAACGCCCGCATCCCGTCTCTGCTGCTCGATATCGTGATTCCCAACGGGAAGACTCGCGATCAGGCCGCCCGCAACGGCGTTGAAGCCGCACTCAAAGGCAAACCCGGCGCGTTTTTTACCCCCGATGCCGCGCGCTTCATCACTACCGGCAACTTCGATGACGACGTTTCCAAAATCCGCGACTGCGACTGGATCATCGAAGCCGTCACGGAAGATCTGGGCGTCAAGCGGGCTCTCTACGACCGCGTTGCAGAACATCGCGCGCCCGACGCCATTGTTTCCACCAACACCAGCGGCATCCCTCTGAGCCAGATCTCCGAAGGCTATTCATCGGAATTCCGCGAGCACTTCCTCGGCGTCCACTTCTTCAATCCGCCCCGTTATCTGCACCTCGTCGAAATCATTCCTGGCCCGGCCACCCGCCCCGAGATTACGTCTTTCGTTTCCGATTTCTGCGACCTTCATCTCGGCAAGGGCGTAGTGCCCTGCAAGGACACGCCGAATTTTATCGCGAATCGCATCGGCGCATTCTTTGGCGCGACTATCCAGCGCCTCACGACCGAACAGGATCTCACGATCGAAGAGGTCGACGTTCTGACCGGCCCGCTTATCGGTCTGCCGAAGAGCGCGAGTTTCCGCCTGCTCGATATCGTCGGCATCGACGTCTGGGCGCACGTCACGAAGAACCTCTACGACGGCGTTCCCCACGATCCTTTCCGCGACCGCTTTGTGTTGCCGCCTTTTCTCGAAGAAATGGTGACCCGCGGCTGGATCGGCGACAAACGTGGCCAGGGTTGCTACAAGCGCGTCGGCAAAGATCGCGCCATCCATGCCATCGACTGGAAAACGCTTGAATATCACCCGGCGGATAAACCCCGTTTTACGTCTCTTGAAAATCTGCGGAAGCTGGAGCCGCTCGGTGACCGTCTGAAAGCGCTGGTCGCGCTCGATGACAAAGTGGGCCGGTTTCTCTGGCCGGCCCTCAGCGATTACATTCTCTATGCCGCGCACATGACGCCCGAAATCTCGGACCGCATTGTGGAAATCGATCGCGCGATGCGTTGGGGCTATGGCCATGCCCTCGGTCCGTTTGAACTTTGGGATGCCCTTGGTTTCGAAGCCACGGCCCGCCGGATCGAAGCCGAAGGTCGCCCGCTGCCGGAAAACATTCATCGGATGTTGTGGGCGCAGGCGAAGGGCTTTTATCGTCCTGCCGACACCGCCGGCCAGCCGCGCACCGAGTACTTCGATCTGGCTGCTTCGAATTACGCCCTGGTTGAGCCGCGCCCCGGCATCACGGTTCTCTCGGAGATCAAACGTGCGCGTGGCACGGTCGAATCCAACCCCGGTGCATCGCTCATCGACCTGGGCGATGGCGTAATCTGCTGCGAATTCCACAGCAAAATGAATTCCATCGGCGGCGATGTCTCGCGAATGCTGCGCGCCGGATTGAAGCAGCTCGAATCGAATTTCGATGCCATGATCATCGCCAATCAGGGCCCGACGTTTTGCGCAGGCGCGGACCTCATGATGATCCTGCTCACCGCGCAGGATGAGGAATGGGACGACCTGAACGCTCTGGTCAACGATTTCCAGCAACTCAACATGTCGTTGAAGTACGCTCCGAAGCCCGTGGTGGCCGCCCCGTTCAACATGGCTCTGGGCGGCGGCTGCGAGATTCCCCTGCACTGCGCGCGCATCCAGGCGTCGGCCGAGCTTTATATCGGCATGGTGGAGGTCGGGGTTGGCGTCATCCCCGCGGGCGGCGGCTGCAAGGAAATGATTCTCCGCTCCCGCGATGTGAAGAAGACATTCGAACAAATCGGCTTTGCGAAAGTTTCGGCGAGCGCCGCCGAAGCCCGCGACTTCCGCTATCTCCGCGATGGCGACCGCGTTTCAATGAATCCCGAACGGCTCATCGACGATGCCAAGCAACTCGCGCTCTCTCTCGTCCCCGGTTATGCCCCAGGAGCCCCGCGAACCGACATCGCAGTATCCGGTGAAGCCGGCTACGCTCTGATGCAAATGGGCGTCTGGATGGCGCGTCAGGGCGGCTATATTTCCGACTACGATGCCGTCATTGGAGACAAGCTGGCTTACATCCTCAGCGGCGGCAAGCTCAGCGGCACGCCGCAGGTATCCGAACAATATCTGCTCGATCTCGAACGCGAGATGTTTCTCAGCCTCTGCGGCCGCAAAGAAACGCAGCAGCGGATACAGCACATGTTGACCACCGGCAAGCCATTGCGCAACTAGCCGTCAATGTACCGGCCCTTTCAGTTCTGGCGTCTCGCGGCAGGTGCGCTTCTTTCCTGCGCGTGCCTGTTCGCCGCCTCCACCGTCAGCCATCCCTTCGAAGGGATTACCTATATCGACCGCACCGCCGGCACACCGCGGGAGGTCCACATGCACATTGTGCAGATCGATCTGAGCGCGCAGGGTCTGCGTTTCAAACTCACACCGCCATCTGGAAAGCTCGAAACCATCCGGCAGACGACCTTGAGCTTTCTGGCCGAGCAACACGCTCAGGTCGCCATCAATGCTCACTTCTTCCTTCCATTCCCTTCCGCCGATTCAGACGCATCGCTGATAGGTCTCGCGGCTTCCGACGGCAACGTCTTCTCGGCCTTCGAAACGCCCCAGCAGAATTACGCGCTCCTCACCGATGCACCGGCCCTCAACATCGACGAATCCAATCACGCCGGCATCGTTCATCGCGACCTCGCCGCCGCGGACGGTAAGCATCCCCTGGAAAAAGTAACTTTATGGACAACGCTCGCCGGCTCCGCTCAAATCGTGACCGACGGCGCGAAGACGATTCCCGCTTATGCCGATGCCGAACACCCCGGCGCGCCGCTTACAACCGGCGGTCCCGGTAACTACTCCAATGAGAAATCCTGGTACGATGTATTGCAGGCGAGGACCGCTATCGGCCTTTCGCGCGATAACCGGGTCCTCACCCTGTTCACGGTGGATATCCGCGGTGGCACAGCAGGTCTGAGGGTCGGTGAAGTGGCGGAGATACTGATAAACGACTACGGCGTGTGGAATGCTCTGAATCTGGATGGAGGCGGTTCTACCACCATGGCCCTCGAAAATCCAATGACGCACACCGGCGCCGTCGTCAATACGTCGTCGGACAATCCTGCGGGCCGCGCTGTGGGCAGTAGCCTCGCGGTTTTCGCTCGCCCCGGAGCCGCACAATGAATCGTCGCGATGCCCTTTCCGCCCTGAGTCTGGCCGCCGTTTCCCTTGGAAAAACGTTCGCCCAGGAACCTCCGCCTGGCTGGAGCCCGCCCAAGCGCCTCACCCCCGAGTCAACCGCGGCACGACAGAAAGCACGAACGCGACCGCTGCTCTGCGCTTATTCGGGTAATCTCTCGAAGATTCCCTATCCGGAGCTCTCCGGAATCGTTGGGCAGATGGGTTACGACGGAGTGGACCTGACCGTGATGAAGGGCGGCCATGTCGATCCCAGCCTCTACATGGTCGATCTCGATCGCGCGTTTCAGGTCTTCGAGGATGCTGGCATCGAGGTGCCGATGGTGACCACCAGCTTCACCTCGCCTTCGGATACGTATGCCTATGCGGTCATGTACGTCTCCGCGCAACTGGGTGCGCGATTCTGCCGCCTGGGAACCTGGTCCGCACAGAATCTGCCGACCCCTCAGAACGCGCAAATGCGCGCCATGATGATCCGCAATGAGCTCACGCAGTTTGCCACCACCGGAAGCCACTGCAACATCGTGCCGCTGCTTGCCAACCACGCCGGCAGTCTTCCCGGCCGCAGTATTTCCGAGGTGGACGCAATGCTGACGGGCGTGCCTGCGACCGCTTTTGGTTATTGCTTCGATCCGGCTCAGGCCGTCATCGAAGCCAATTCCGCCACTGGCTGGGAGGACGCGCTTCAGGCCGCCATTCCGCGCCTGGCCGCGGTTGCGCTTGGCGACGTCGTTTTGGAAAAGACGGAAAACGAAGCTGGCGCCCGCTTCTGCCCATTGGGCGAAGGCGTCATCGATTGGAAAAAACTCTTCGCCGCCCTCGCCGCAGCCCGCTTCCACGGACCGGTTTCGCTGCACATGGACTACACTCCGCGCAATTCAGCCACCGCAATGACAAAGGATCTCGCCTTCGCACGCGCCCGCGTGGATGAAGCCTGGCCACTCTGAACACAGCGGTCCCCGCCAGAACTACGCGGAAACTTCCCCGCCATCAGCCGCCTTCTCCGAACCCCCGGCGCCATCGAGCTTGACCTCACAGTTGCAGCAATCGCTGCAACGCCGGCATCGCTCGCACAGATGATTCGAGCACGCGTCCTTCGTGCACTGCGCGCAGATCGTCGTGGATTCCGCTTCGCAGATACTGCAGGTGAAAGTAGTAGGAGTCATTTGGAAGTTCCGCTTGTTTTTTTCGCCGCCGTCGGCCGCGCGATCGGCTGATTCGCCAGCACCGACCGGCAGCGCTGCGCTTCTTTATCTTCAATACCGAGCAACTGTTCCTTTTGGCTAGCCAGATCCAGAACGTAAGCCTGGAGCGAATCCACACTCTGCTGATCGCTGCCCGCTGCATTTTCAATCTGGTCCGCCAGCGACGCATTCTGATAACGCCGCAGGCCGCCCAGCAACCCGGTCACGTCGGCATCGAAGCGATGCACGCGGAAAAGCGCCCGCATGACGTCGGACATCGCCTCCGGATGTTGCGCGATGGAAGCCATATCGGCCTCAATCGCCGAATTTTGCCGCGCCACCGAACTCCATTGCGAAACGTAAGTTTCCGGCGCGCCCTTCGCTACCCACTCAGCCGCGTGAACCTGCTCGAACAAAGTCTTCAGACGCTCGGAGCGCTGAGCAAGGTCATGCGCGATCGTCGCCACCTGGGTCGAATCCAGATAGGCGGGTTCCATGGAACCTCGGTCGGTACTCGAAGTGTTTTGCGGCTGAGCTCGCACGGCAAACCAGCAGGAGACAGCCGCCGCCATAAAGACGGCAAAAAGGGCGGGGCGCAGACGCATCCGATCTCAGGCTACCATTTTCGCGAAAGTCGGAAGAGGCCAAGCGGCCATCGCCATCACGACCTACGGTGCCGGAGGAGCGGGCGGAGCGGCCGGTGGTGGTGGCGGTGGAGGAGCAGGCGGTGGAACCGTGTTGTCGTGATTGCCCGAACTTGTCGGTGGCGGAGCGGTCGTCGCCGGTACCGATGGCCCCGTTCCCGTTCCCGGATTACTCCGCGAATTGATGGCCTGTTGCGTCACAGCGTCCATCGCGGATTGAAACACGCGCTTCAACAAACCGCCGGTATCCATCTTGCGCGCCAGCGATTCGTTCTTGTATACCCGGATCGATTCGTTCGGACCCAAAAGCCGTTTTTCATCCAGACGCAATGCGCGCGCCACTTCGACGCTGCCTTCTTCATCCAGAACGAGGGTGGATTGATCGTCGGCGTTGTATTCCACATCGAAGGTGGTACCGCGAACCGAAATCACCGCCGTCGGAGTGCGGACCTTGTTGTTATTCGGAACGCCGCCAGGATGCTCTATCTGAACTTTGATCTTGCCCAGCACCAGCTCCAGCAGGTCTTCCCAATTGAACGAATTCGCGCGGAACACGATCTTGGACTTCGGGAAAACTTCAAAAGTGCTGCCGTCGGCCACTTTGAATATCCCCGAACCGTCGGCGCCCGTGATAATCACCTGCCCCGGCTGCACGTAATCGCCGACATTCAGAGCCCACGGTTCGCTGCCGCGAAGATACGAGATCTGGCCGGTGAATGCCATGAGCTTCGCCGCCCCGCGATTGTCGGTCATCGGCTGCCGGGAATTCTGTGCGCATAGCGCGCTCGCAGTCGCCGTGATGAGCACGGAAACCGACAAAACACACTTCACCGCCACTGAAGAATGCAGTCTCAAAACGTATGTTTTAGAATACCACCAAATGTGCAGGGAAATTACCAGGCCGAACGGATCTTTATGTGCAAGATCCAGCGAATCAGATGCTTCCGCGTAGCAAGATAAGCAAATAAGGTAGAATCGGGACACGGCCATGTGTCCGTGCGGTACAGTCGTGCCGTTACGATACACCCCGACTGCGACGGAGGCTAATGTCATCGTCGGCTACTGCCGATTGACTGTGGGTAGAAGCGGGTAATGCGTTTTAGAAGATCAGCGGCAGCGGCGATGTTGGCGGCGGGCGTTTGCTCGCTGACGACGCACGCCTGGGCTCAGCTGGCTCCAGTGTGGACCCCCGTCGCCGGTTACACCCTGAACACCGGCCTCGCCGGACCCGCATCCGGACCTGTACGCACCGTTTGGTACTCCGCCGGAGGCTCCCGGCTATTGGTTCAGACCGATGCGCGCGTTTTCGAAACAACCGACTTCCAGCACTGGAAGCTGAACTCGACCGATCCCGTTCCGCCGCCTCCCCCCAGACTCACCGCCCGTAACCGTCCGGAATCGGGTTACCAGATCGCAACCACCGGCGTTCACCGTTATTCGGTCACTCAGGACAATATCTTTGGATCTGAGGATGGCCGCTACTGGGTCAACCTGACCGGCTTTAACGGCGTCTCGATTATCGGCGGCGGTTTTTCCGCTTTGGCCGTATCTCCCGCCAACCCGCTCGAAATTACCGCTGCGAATCAATCCGGCGTCTGGCGTTCGCTCGATGGCGGCCTCTCGTGGCAGAGTCTCAACGAGAACCTGCCCAACCTTAACGCCCATATACTGTCTGGTCAACGGACCCTTGTCATCGGCCGCGGCACCGCCCATGAGACGCTTGCCGCCGTCACAGCCGGCCACTGGACACCTGTTTCCGGTACTGCGCGCGATTCGCTGCTGACCGCTGCTCTCTTGTCTCGCTATGGAATTACTGCCACGGCTGTGGCACAGAGCGGATCCGCGATATACGCAGGCACCGCCGATGGACGCGTTCAGGTCATCCCGGAGGGCGATTCCGGCGTCACACCCATGGCTAGCACCCTCCCCGATGCTGCCGCAATCAGCCGCATCTGGGTGGATCCCGCCAATCCGCAGATCGCCCTCGTCGCCGCCGGCGAGAGGCTATTTCGCACCACCAACGGCGGAAAATTCTGGGACCCCGTCACCGGCGTCGTGAATTCCGGTAAAATCCACGGCATCGCGGCCGATAGCCTGGCCGGCGTGGTTTATATCGCAGCCGAAGCCGGAGTTTTTTCCGGACGTCTCTCCCTCAACGCAGCCGACCGGGTGCCCGCAACGTGGCAACCCGTGCTGGGCAACCTGCCCATCGCCGCCGCCTGGGACGTCCGTCTGAATCTCGATGGAACTCTGACCGTCCTGCTCGATGGTTACGGAGTCTTCGAAGCTCCCGCGCCGCACCGTACACTCGCGCCGCGCATCGTGAATGGCGCCGATATGAGTGATCGCGCGGCTGCTCCAGGCTCGGTGATCAGCGTCCTCGGAGCCAATGTAAAGCAGGCCATGAGTGGCCGAAATATTTATCCGGTGCTGCTGCCTTCCGATCAAAGTTCTCAACTTCAGGTTCCTTTTGAAGTTTCCCCCGGTATTCAGCAGCTCGCCGTGCAACTGGAAGGCGGCGGTGTCTGGACCGCCCCGCTGAACGTCAAAGAAGCCGCTCCCGCCATCTTCGTCGATAGCAACGGCATGCCGATGATTCAGGACGCCGCCAGCGGTCTCGTGCTGGATGCGGGTTCCGCGGTGCGCGGAGGGACTTTGATTCAGGTACTGGCAACCGGCCTTGGACGCGTGTCCCCCGAATGGCCCACCGGCGTCGCCGCCCCGGTGGATTCACCTCCCACGGTAGTCGCTCCGGTAACTGCGTTTCTGGATGGTACGCCCGTCAAAGTGACTCGCGCGACATTAGCCCCCACACTGGTTGGGAATTATCTGGTCGAATTGCAGATCCCCGCCGCCGTGAATCGCGGCGCCTCTGAATTGCGGATCGTAGTCAACGGCGAGGAAAGCAACCGCGTCCGGTTGTTCCTGGAATAGCCGCGGTTATTGAACCGTCACAAAAAAGAGCCCCGGCGCAAACCAGGGCTCCCCATTCAAATCAAACCGGCCGAAATCAAACGCGCGTGACGTTTTCAGCCTGAAGACCCTTGGGGCCCTGTTTGACCTCGAACTCCACCGCCGCGCCTTCGTCCAGGCTTCGGTAGCCATCGGAAGCAATCGCTGAAAAATGGACGAACACGTCGTCCCCGCTTTGACGCTGGATGAAGCCGAAGCCCTTGGCAGCGTTAAACCATTTCACTGTGCCTTTTTCTTTCACAAACCCTCTCCTGAAAGGTCCGAGCCGCCCGGCATCTGGGCCGAATTAAAAACAGCGGGACGGGCCTTTGTGTATCTTTTCGAACGTCACGAATTGTCTCATAAGCCACGGTAATCTTCAAGCCCGGCTCCATTCTTATCGGACCACTCGGGTCGCCCGGCGGGCCGTTCCTGTTCCAACTCCCCCGATGTTAGACTGCGGCTTGCTCAACGAACGCGCCATCACCGAACGTCTCCGCCGCCTCGTCACTATCCCGCCCTCCTCCGCCCTCGTCGCCGGCATCGGTGATGATTGCGCCATCTATCGCCCGCGCGGCAGCGCTGACGACCTGCTCTTCACTACCGATCTCTTCATTGAAGGAACGCACTTCCTGCGCGACACCCACAAACCCGCCGACGTCGCCCGTAAAGCTCTCGTCCGCAGCCTCAGCGATATCGCAGCCATGGGCGGAGAGCCGCGATTCTGCCTGGCCTCCGTCTGCCTCCCGGAATGGGCCACCGACCGCTGGACTACCGACTTCTTCGAAGCCCTCGCCTCACTCGCCGCCCGCCACCACGCAATTCTCGCGGGAGGCGACCTCGCCCGCGGCGTCGGCTTTGCCTGCGACGTCACCCTGTGCGGTGCCGTTCCCCGCGGCGCCGCATTACTCCGCAACGGAGCTCGCGTTGGGCACGAAATTTACGTATCCGGAGCCCTGGGTGGCTCCGCCCTGGGTCTTGCGACCCGCAAGGGCAAGGCATGGAAGCGTCACCTGAATCCCGAACCGCGGCTGGCCCTCGGACGCTTCCTTCGTGAAAAACTCCGCGCCTCCGCCGCCATCGATATCAGCGACGGCTTGTCCCTGGATCTCACTCGCGTCTGTCTCGCCTCCGGCACCGCCGCCGACATTGTGGCGCCGCCGCAATTCGCGGAAAGCAGGAAACAATTCGCCTCCCTCGAACAGGCCCTCCATGGCGGTGAAGAATATGAACTGCTCTTTTTCGTGCGCCAGGGAACCAGCGTGCCGGCTCAATTTGAAGGCCTGCGCTTGACGCGCATCGGTATCGCGGCGCAGGGTCCGGCAGGCGAGGTGCGTATCGACGGCCAGCCCCTGAAACCGCTTGGTTTCGATCACTTTACCCATACAAAGGAGCTGCAACAGGGTAATCTCTGAGCGCGGCAGGGTAACCTGTAAGAGTTATGCGAGTTACGGTCATAGGCACTGGATATGTCGGTACAGTCACGGGAGCGTGCCTTGCCTACCTTGGCCATCGGGTCACCTGCGTTGATACGGATCAGAGCAAAATAGCCCGTTTGCGAAACGGAGACCCTGTTATTTACGAGCCGGGGCTCGAACAGCTGCTGGCGGTCGCAATTGCGCGCGGATCGATTGATTTTGAAACCGACCTTTCCGCGTCCGTCCGCGAGAGCGATGCCGTTTTCATTGCGGTAGGAACGCCTCCGTTACCTTCCGGTGAATCGAATCTCGCCTATCTCGAATCGGCCGCCAGAGGCATCGGTGCCGCCATGGATTCTTCGCGCTATCGGGTTGTGATCAACAAATCCACGGTCCCGGTGGGCAGCGGCAATCTTGTTGGCGCATTGATCCGCGAGGGCATTCCGGAAACGAATGAAACCGGCACGGCTGCCGCCGCCATCGAATTCAGCGTTGCCAGCAATCCGGAATTCCTGCGCGAGGGCTCGGCGATTCACGATTCCCTGTACCCCGATCGAATCGTGCTCGGCACCGAGGACAAACGCTCCCTGACTCTGCTCCGCCAGTTGTACCAGCCACTCGCTGAACAAAAGTTTGAGGCGCCGTCATTCGCGCCCCGGCCGTCTCACACCAAAGCCGCGCCCCTGGTCACCACTACTCTCACCAGCGCGGAGATGATTAAGTATTCGGCCAACGCTTTCCTGGCCATGAAAATCGGTTTCGCCAATGAAATCGCGAATATCTGCGAACGTGTAGGCGCCGATGTCACCGAAGTCATGACCGGGATCGGTCTCGACACCCGCATCGGCACAGGCTTCCTGAACGCCGGTCTCGGCTGGGGCGGCAGTTGTTTCGGCAAAGACATCAGTTCGCTCCTCCACACCGCGAACGAATATGGCTACCACCCCCAGCTTCTGGACGCCTCCATTTCAGTCAATCGCCTGCAAAGGCAGGTCGTCATTCAAAAGCTCCAGGAAAAACTGTTCATCCTCAAAGGCCGCACCATTGCCTTGCTGGGCCTTGCCTTCAAACCCAATACTGACGATCTTCGCGACGCCCCCAGCCTTGAGATCGCCCACAAACTGATCCGTCTGGGAGCCCGTGTCCGCGTTTTCGATCCCGTCGCCATGGAGGCCTGCCGTGAGCAGTTTCCGGATTTGCGCGTCCAATATTGCCCCAGCGTGGCGCACGCCATCGATCAGGCCGACGCGCTGTTGCTGGTCACCGAATGGCCGGAATTCGCCTCTTTGAAGCTGGCCGATCTCGCGCCGCGCATGAAGACACCGGTCCTGGTGGACGGCCGCAATTTGTTCCAGCCCGAAGCAGCCCGCGCGGCCGGATTCGATTACGTCGGCATCGGCCGCGCGAACTGCAGGCCCCAGGCGCACGCCTCCGCTTAGCCGGCAGATGGGACACGTAATTGCAATCGATGGCCCCGCCGGGGCAGGTAAGAGCACCATTGCCAGGCTGATCGCGGATCGGCTTGGATACGTCTATATCGATACCGGCGCCATGTACCGCGCCATCGCCTTGTGGGCCTGGCGCACGAAAACCCCCGCCGGCGATGCCCACAAACTGGAGCAACTCGCCACCTCGGCTGAAATCGGCCTCCACCCCCATCGCCACGTAACCCTGAACGGCGAGGACGTGACCGACGCGATTCGCGCGCCTGAGATCTCGGCAATGGCATCCCAGGTCGCTGCCATCGGCGCGGTGCGGCTGGCCCTGGTTTCCAAACAACGCGAACTCGCCCGCCATGAAAACGTCGTAATGGAAGGGCGCGACATCGGTTCCGTGGTTTTCCCCGATGCGCGTGTGAAAATATTTCTGGATGCCGATCCATCGGAACGCGTCCGCCGCCGCGCCGGGGAATTGCCCGATCATCACCACACTACGCTGGCGACGCAGCTCGCGGAACGGGACCATCGCGACCGCAATCGCCTCGAATCGCCGCTACTTCAGGCGCCCGATGCGGTTTATCTCGATTCCACCGGCATGACCATGGAAAAGGTGGAAGAAGAAATTCTGGCCATCGTTCGCGCAAAGATTTCGAACGGTAAAGGTTAAGTCAACAAAGCTCGATTCACCAAAGGAAAAATGAGTTTGCAAAATCTGCTCGTCATGAAATTCGGCGGCACCAGCGTCGGCTCCGCCGCCCGCATGAAAGCCGCCTGCGACCTGATCGCCACCCACGCCGCCAACCGTCCCGTCACCGCGGTCGTTTCCGCGATGTCGAAGATCACCGATCTCCTGCTCGACACCACGCGCCTCGCCGAATCGGGCGATCAGGCCGGTATCGATAAGAACCTGGAGCAACTCGCCACCCGCCATCTCGAAGCCGCTAAAGAATTGCTCCCCTCCGATCAACTGGAGCGTGTGAATGCCGGCATTCGCGATCTGCTCGGTGAATTCCGCCGCATCGTGAATGGCATGCAGATGCTCGGCTACCGTCCGGCGCGCGCGGTGGATGAAGCGATTGCCGTCGGCGAGCGGCTCTCCGCTCTCCTGGTCAGCGAGCATCTTCGGTCGCGCGGTCTTGCCGCCGAAGCCGTCAACGCCGCACAGGCCGTCGTCACCGATGCCGTATTCAACAACGCCTCACCCCTGATGAGCCTCACCCGTGAAAAAGCTCAGGGGAGAATTCTTCCGATTCTGCAGGCGAAGGGCATTCCCATCGTTACCGGCTTCAACGGAGCGACAACCGACGGCCGTCCCACCACTCTCGGCCGCGGTGGTTCCGATTTCTCCGCCAGCATTCTGGCCGCGGCGCTCGATGCCACCGAACTCTGGATCTGGACCGACGTCGATGGCATCATGACCGCCGACCCCCGCCTCGTCCCCGACGCGAAGATTCTCGACGAAATCACCTACAGCGAAGCGGCTGAGCTCGCATGGGCCGGCGCAAAAGTCCTGCACCCCAGAACTCTCGCTCCTCTCGTGGAACGCGGCATTCCGGTGTGGAGCAAGAATAGCTTTTCCCCGGAAAAGCCCGGCACTCGGATCGTGCCGAAGCTCACCGCCGGCAATAGCGGCGCGCGCGCCGTTACGTCAATGGCGAACGTGGCGCTGGTGTCCCTCGAGCCCGCAAGTGCTGCCGTGAGCGGCGTACACCTGATGGCCCGCTCGCTCGATGCGCTTGACCGCGTCAATGTCGAGATCCTCGCGATGTCCAGTTCCAGCTACCGGCAAAGCTTCTGCTTTCTCGTGCGCAATGACGAAATCGAAAAAGCGGTGGACGCGATCAAGGTCGCCCTCTCTCTGGAATTCGCGCACGGATATGTCAACGACGTTGGCGTGGACCGCAACGTAGGCCTGTTGGCCGTAGTGGGCGAAGGCATGCGCGGCGCGCAGGGCCTCGCAGGGCGCATCTTCACCGCAATCTCCCGCGAGAACGTCAACGTGATCGCGATCGCGCAGGGCTCAAGCGAACTGACGATATCAATCGCCGTCCGCCGCGACGGCTTGGAAAAGGCTGTACGGGCCGTCCACACTGAATGCCATTTGTAGCGATGCAACCGCTGACTGCGATCAAGTTGCTCCATACAGCAATCTGGCTCTTCTTCGTGGCATGCATTGCAGGCATTCCATTCACTGCCGCACAACATCGATTTCGCTGCACCGCAATTCTCAGTGGACTGGTGATTTTCGAATGCGCCGTCATCGCAATCAACAAAGGCCGCTGCCCATTAACCGATCTGGCAAGCCCCTACACCGAGGAGCGCGCCGATAATTTCGACATTTACCTGCCCCTCTGGTTAGCCCGCTACAACAAACAAATCTTCGGAACTCTGTTCGTCCTCGGCGAACTGTTCGCGCTGGCCTGCTGGCTGACCCAGGCGAAACGATGAACACCCGTGTCAGAGCGTAGCCGGCACAACGCGCAATCTGCCGTCCGTCGTCTGGTCCACGAAAAAGCGCGTCGCCCGGGCGCCTTCCACCAAAGCGATTCCGTTGTCCGTCGCCGCGACGATTGTTCCTTTCACGTGATTCAGGCGGACCGTAATGTCCGGCAGCGGCACTCGCTGCACCACACCGCTGCGTCGATCGTATCGGAGTAGTCCGCCGCTCGATCCTCCCCACTCCCCGTTATTCACCAGAGCCAGCCAAACCGCGTCCGGTGTGACATCGAGAGCTGACACGGACCAATCGGCGATCTCGGGCGGCTCGAACAACCGCAGCTTTGTTTCCTTCCCACCGAAATAACCAAATCCGCCAACGCCGGTGCTGCCTTCGCCATCGTAGAAAGTCTTGCCAAACCAGATTCCTCCGTCCTCCCGCTGCCAGGGTCCAATGGCTTCTTCGATCTGGGTACTGCCGCGGACATAACCGTCTTTCACACGCTGCGGCCGCGCGGCGGCGAACTTGTCGTACGTCGTACGGGGAAGCGCGGGAAGTCCCGCCGGCGTCGGCATTTTATCGTTTTCGATATCGATTACATTGCGCGACGGCATTCCTTCGCGGCCTGAGGAAATGTGAACGCGGTCAATCCACGGTTGCGCCGATGCGGCGCTCAGCACACGAAACACCGGCTCCGCCTCCGGATTGTATTCGACGGCGACAAGCCTCTGCCGGTCGGTGCCCACGAAAACGACGCCCTTCGAACTGGAAAACGCGCGTTGCATCGCAACTGGCTGATAAGAGAATTGCCTGACGAGTCTCCTGGCCCGTACGTCGTACACCCATTTCTCATTGGGGTATTGCATAGCTTTCTCGCCCCGGCAGGAGATGACGGTATCCGTCGCGGTGACCCGTTCAATTCGGGCGAAGCAGTCCGGAAAACCGGCTTTCATTCCCAGCGAATAAATGCGCTCGGGTCGTTTCTTCTCCTGAAGAAACAGGCCGATCTTCCGTTCTTCACTCCAGGAAATCCAGCGCTCCACTGGCATCGCCTTGGGGCTTCCGAGCGCAATCACCAGGTCGAATTCGTCCGTCACGCCGTTGCGCTGCAACTGAACGAAGTGCGAAAGCCCCGCATCACTCTGCCGCCAGGCGCTGAAGACCGCGATTTCGGCTGGCGATCCCCCAGAGAGCGAAGCGGCCCAGAGGAAAAGCCCAACGAAAAGCGATCGGACCTGCGGAGGCATGTCTCTTAATTATGCAGCGAAAAATCGGCGTGAATCGGCGTCATTTTGCTTGGTTCGTAAAGTACAGAGAAAGAATTATATTTAACCGATCTGGCAAGCCCTTGCACCGAGGAGCGCGCCGATAATTTCGACATCTACCTGCCCCTCTGGTTGGCCCGCCACAACAAACAAATCTTCGGAACTCTGTTCGTCCTCGGCGAATTATTCGCGCGGGCATGCTGTCTGAAAGCCCGCTGGCAACTGCCTCACGGTCGGTCAGGATCCGGCTCAAAACGTTCTTCGGATCGCGATCCGGAACATCGACCGGCGGTCCGGCGCGGGGGTGTCTGCATAGGAACTCGAATTGATCGCGTTCACGAGCGTTGCGCCATTGGGAAGGTTCGATGGATTCAGCGCAATCCGTGGACGGCAGCACGCCATCGACTCGAACGCAATGGGATTATATGCCCAATAGAAGCGAACCGGCACTTGGAACTTTGGAACAATGACCCGGAGCTCAAGGCCACTGGACATTCTGACGCTTTCGGAGTCGCGTGCGACGAGGGCTTGATCCTCAGATCCGGCGTCGGGGAAGCGCGCAGGCAGATCGCCCATGTTGCTTTCCGCCTGTTGCGCGAAACTTCACATGCGATGTGCGAATCCCGGTCTTGGCGCACTCTCTGTCCTGGGTCCATCAGATATGCCTGGTCTAAAATCCCGGATGCCTGTTTCAGACTGAGATGCGTGCTGTTTTCTAACTGCTCAGGCAAGGGCCTCAAACCAGCCGAACCGGCCCCGGATACCGTGCCACAATTGCGTCGACCGTCAGCAAGGTGATCCCTTCCACCATGGATTGCGCCACGAGCATTCGGTCGAATGGATCCTTATGAATGGGCGGTAGCCCATCAACGGCGATCGCATGCTCAGCGGTAATTGGCAACTCCGCATAGTCGTTGTCGACCAGGCCCCTCCGTAGTAATCTCGGGTCCGCCTGGAAATCGTCTCGCGGCAATCCACGTTTGATCGCGACTTCCCACAGGCTCGCCGGACTGAACATCAGTTGGTTCCGGCTATCGTTCAGGAGTTCCCGGGCCCTGGATGATAATCGCGCGGGTTCTCCCGCCGCCCAAAGCAGGAGGTGAGTATCCAGCAGTAGTCTCATCCGATCCCGCCAAACAAATCTTCGATCTCAGCACTGGCCATCCGGTCAAAATCGTCTGGAACGCGGATCTCGCCTTCGAGGAAGCCGAGCCGCCGAATTTGCCCGGCAACCGGCGCATCGATCGCCATCACCTTAACCAGCGGCTTTCCCGCTTTGGCGATGACGAAAGGCTCGCCATTCACCGCCCGCTCGATCAATTTTGAAAGATGCGTCTTCGCCTGGTGGATGTTGATGATCTCCATAAACTAAGTCCTGTTGATTTAGTCTATCACAAACTGAACCAAACACTATAGAGAAAACTTTAGTGTTGTCGAAATCGAAACTCTATTTCCGGTGTTTTCAGGTACATGCAAATCCGTGACTGCAAATCCCGTTCTAGCCTGTGCTCCGATATAGCTGAGGAAACAACCATGTCGACGCAAGCCCAGATAACCGCCAACACAGCCAACGCCCAACTCTCCACCGGGCCGCGAACCGAAGCCGGCCGGGCTAGCTCCGCCCGCAACGGCGTCACCCACGGCCTCTTCTCTCGGCACGACTTTATCCGCCCTGACGAAGAAGATGCCTACGCGCAAACCAGAGCCGATCTCGAAAAATCTCTCGCCCCCGCCGGTCCGCTTGAACTCGGCCTCGTCAACGAAATACACCGGGCCTTCTGGCGTCTGCGCCGCTGCGGCGATGTCGAAGGCTCTTTCGACACAGCGAATTCCGACACCGCCGGGCCGGGGGCGGGGGGGGCCGGCGGGGGCCCCCGCCGCCC
>JAICJH010000152.1 GCA_025928545.1 Bryobacteraceae bacterium
AACTTCCTCTTCCGCATCGAACGGGATCCAAGACCGGATGACCCTTCGGCCATCCATCCGGTGAATGACTTCGAACTGGCGTCCCGACTCTCCTATTTCCTGTGGAGCAGCATGCCCGACGAAGCCTTGCTGCAGGCGGCAGGCCAACACCGGCTGCACGATCAAGCAATCTTGACGGCGCAAGTGACGCGCATGCTACAGGACCCCAAGTCGGATGCACTGATCGATAACTTCTTCGGCCAGTGGCTGGAGCTGAGAAACCTGGAGAGCATCCACCCGGATCCCGACGAATTCCCGCAATTTAATGCGCAATTGCGACGCGCGATGGCCACGGAAACGCGGTTATTCGTGCAATCGGTGATGCGGAATGACTCGAGCATTCTGGATTTCATCAACGGCAAATATACATTCGTGAATGAGCGGCTGGCGAAGTTCTACGGCATCCCCGGGGTGAGCGGAAACGAGTTCCGGCGCGTTCCCCTGGACGGAGACGAGCGCAGCGGAGTACTGACACAGGCGAGCGTACTGACCGTCACCTCATACCCGACCCGCACGTCACCCGTTTTGCGCGGAAAGTGGATTCTCGAAAACGTCTTGAACATGCCGCCACCCCCGCCGCCGCCCGGCGTAGGTTCCATCGATGCCAAACCCGGTGCAACGGCGGGTACCATGCGCCAACAGATGGAACGCCATCGGGCCGACCCCATGTGCGCCGGGTGCCATACACGAATGGATCCCCTGGGCTTTGCCTTCGAGAATTACAACGCCATCGGGCAATGGCGCACGCACGACGCGGGGCAGGTTATCGATTCGAGCGGTTCGCTGCCCGGCGGCAAACTGTTCAAAGGGAGCTCCGAACTGAAAGAAATCCTGATGGGAAATCGCGATACGTTTGCGGAATGCCTCGCGGAAAAGGTGATGGTTTACGCCTTAGGCCGTGGGCTTGAGGGCTATGACCGGCGCGCCCTGAAACAAATCACCTCGAACCTCGCTGCCAACGGTTATCGGTTCTCGGCACTCGTGTCGGGAATCGTCAACAGTGTTCCGTTCCAAATGGGCCGAGCCGATGCAGCGGCATCCCGTGTAACTCATGTACAACCGATAGAGCCGACGAAAGGCGGTACGAATTGATCCTGACTCGAAAGCACGTATCCAGACGCACGCTGTTGCGCGGTGTGGGAGCCGCCATTGCCCTGCCTGTTCTGGACTCCATGGTTCCAGCCTTGTCACGAGCGGCGTCCGCCACTCAGAAGGTCGCTCCGAACCGGATGGTGTTCGTGTACGTGCCGAACGGAATCGACATGCGGAACTGGACTCCGGCGGCGGATGGAAAAACGTTCGAGCTCCCCAGGATCCTCAGCCCACTTGCGCCGGTTCAGGACGACGTGATGGTTCTGAGCGGTCTCATGGATCACGGCGGCATGGCGTTGGGCGACGGTCCCGGCGACCACGCGCGTGCTTCCGCAAGCTTTCTCACCGGCGTGCATCCCAAGAAAACGGCCGGCTCGGATATTTCAGTTGGCATTTCGGTAGATCAACTCGCCGCCCAAAAGGTCGGTTCGGCAACGCGCCTGCCGTCGTTAGAACTGGGCTGTGAAGATGGGCATCTCGCCGGGAACTGCGATTCCGGCTATAGCTGCGCGTATGTGAACAGCATCTCCTGGCGTACTCCGACAGTTCCGAACCCGCCCGAAGTGAACCCACGTGCCGTGTTCGAACGCCTGTTTGGCACGGACGAGAGCGCCGGCGATGCCAAGGCACGAGCGCGCACGGCTCGCTTTCAGCAGAGTATTCTCGATCTGGTGGCCGATGATACCCGTCGATTGCAGGGCGGGCTCGGTACGACCGACCGGCGCAAGCTCGACGAATACCTGACCGCCGTCCGCGAAGTAGAGCGCCAGGTGGAAATGATGGAGCAGCAGACCGCTTCGAAGTCCATGGCTGCGCCGAGTCTCGCAAAGCCGGACGGTATCCCGATCGAGTTCGCAGACCACGCGCGATTGATGTTCGACCTGCTGGCGATCGCGTTACAGACCGATACAACACGCATTTCGACGTTTATGCTGGCCCGCGAGGGCAGCAACCGCTCCTATCGTGAAATCGGAGTACCGGAAGGTCATCACGGCCTTTCGCATCACCGCAACGACCCTGCCCTGATGGATAAGATCGCGGCCATCAACCGGCATCACATGGAGCAGTTTGCCTACTTCCTCGCCAAGCTGAAAGCGACGAGAGAAGGGGAAGGAAATCTGCTTGACAGTACCGTTGTCGTGTACGGCAGCGGCATCGGGGATGGCAACCGGCACAACCACGACAATCTCCCCGTGCTTCTGGCGGGCGGTTCGCGGCAATTTAGTACCGGCCGCCACGTGCGCTACAGCCAGGGGGCTCCGGTTTCCAGTCTGTATCTCAGCATCCTGGATGGCGCAGGCGTTCCCACCGAGCAGTTCGGGGACAGCCAGGGCCGACTGCAATACCTGACCGATCTGACATAATGTCCGCTGCCGCCGGCAGAGCGCCGGATTGGCTCCTATCAATCGCATGAAACCCACAACTCTCGCGGTGTTGTGTCTTGCCCTCGCGTCTGCGGCCCAGGCCCAGGTGCACCCGCTTGCCCAATTGATCCAGGCTGCCCGGGGCGGCCCGTCGAGCCCGGGTCTCGAAGATCTCATCACCAAGACTCTCGGCGCAAAAGGCGGCACCACCGTGTGGGGCCAGGACTATCTGTTCATTGCACCTTCGTCCTCTCCGGCAAGTGTCTCCATCGACGCTCAGCCTCCATTACCGATGGTGCAGGTGGGCCATTCCAATTTCTGGATGCGCCTGGAAAAAATGCGCGTAGGCGTGACCCACGCGTACGCGTTTTACGCGGACGGCAAGCCGCTCGGAAACCGGTCGGACGTTCCCGGCTATAACCCGGATTCGTACCCGAAACCCGGAGTTCCGCAAGGCAAACTAAGCGAAAAGCACACAATTACGAGCAAGATCTTCGATGGCATGAAGGCCGACTTCTGGTATTACGCTGCCCCGGGCGTGAACCCGTCCGTTCCCGCGCCACTGATGATCTGGCAGGACGGGCAGAACCTGATCACCGGCGATCTTTCGAAGTACCGTTTGTTTACAGTAACGGAGAACCTGGTTGCCCAGAAACTGATCCCTCCCATGGTGCACGTCCTCATCGCGCCCGGCTTTGCGACAAACGGCAAGCCCATGCGCTCGATTGAATACGATACGGTGAGCGATCGCTACAATCACTTTCTCCTCGAGGAGGTGTTGCCCGAGGTTGAAAAGGAGTACAAACTGCGCCCGGACGGCTACAGCCGCGGTATTGCAGGCGAATCTTCCGGTGGTATCTGTTCGCTCAACTCTGCCTGGTTTAACCCCGAGAAGTTCGCGCGCGTGCACTCGACTATCGGGAGCTATACGTCCATTCAATGGCATCCGGAA
>JAICJH010000100.1 GCA_025928545.1 Bryobacteraceae bacterium
TAACACGGGGCTTGCAACGACATGGGCAACCGACCCGCCGCAACGACGTTCTTTTTCCTCGCCGCAAGGTGTTCGAAAAAGGATGTCACTGTTATTTGAAAATCGAAAATTTATCCTCACACGTCGCGGGATACGTGTCTTCACTTCCCTGACTGCTTCATGACGTGAAAGCCTCCCTGTACCTTTGATAACCTGATCCCTCAGGGAGCTTTCCGTCATGAACACGCGGCGTGAATTTTTACAGCAGTCCGGCGCTGTCGCCGGAACAACCTTGGTTTCCGGTGCCGCAATGGCCCAGGTCGCCCGTCGAAACCCTTCCACCATCGCCCCGCCGCCGAAAGAATGGTACGACCGGCCGATGCGCTGGATGCAACTTGCCTTTGTCGAAGACGACCCCGGCCAATACGATCCGAAATTCTGGCTCGACTACTTCAAACGCTGCCATGCCGATGCCGCCTGCATTTCCGCAGGTGGATGTGTCGCTTTCTACCCCACCCAGGTGCCGTTTCACTATCGCAGCAAATACCTGGGCGATAAAGATATTTTCGGCGACATGGTGAAAGGCTGCCGTGATCTGGGCATGAACGTCATCGCGCGCACCGACCCTCACGCGATGCATCAGGACATGGCCGACGCCCATCCTGGCTTCGTTGCCGTACAGGCCGATGGCACACCGCGCAGGCACTGGGCCGATCAGACACTTTGGGTCTCCTGCGCGCTCGGCGCTTACAACTTCGGTTTCATGCTCGACGTCACCATCGAACTGATGGAGAAGTATCCGATCGATGGCATCTTCAGTAACCGCTGGTCCGGCAGCGGCATGTGCTATTGCAGAACGTGCCAGTCGCTGTTTCACGATTACTCCGGGCATGATCTGCCTCGCACCACAAATCCGCAGGATCCGGTCCGGAGACAGTACGTGCTCTGGCGCGAGACACGCCTGTTCGACTTATGGCGTCTCTGGGATACGGAAATCAAGAAGCGCAATCCGGATGCCGCGTTTCTTGCGAATGCCGGCGGAGGCGCTTTAAGCGATCTCGACATGGTCAGCATCGGTAATCTGGCGCCCACGCTTTTTGCCGATCGTCAGGCGCGCAGTGGCTTGATGACACCCTGGCGGAACGGCAAGAATGCCAAGGAATATGCCGCTACGTTGGGCAACAAGGCCATCGCCGGCATTACCAGTGTCGGCGTGGAAGAGACGTATCGCTGGAAGGATTCTGTCCAGAGCGGAGACGAAATCCGGCTGTGGATGGCCGATGGCGTGGCGCACAACCTGCGGCCATGGGTTGTCAAGTTCAACGCCAAACCAATCGATAAGCGCTGGATGCCGGTTGTCGAAAAATTCTACGGCTGGCATTACCGCAATCAAAAATATCTCCGCAATGAGAAATCGTTGGCGGAAGTCGCGATTGTTTATTCGCAGCAGACCGCGGCCTGGTACGGCGGCGACCAGGCGGCTGCAAAGGTGGAAAATCATTCCCTCGGCTATTACCAGGCCCTGATCGAAGCGCGCATCCCGTTTGATATGGTGCATGACCTCCTGCTCGACCCTGAAAAGATCGAACGTTACCGCCTATTAATTCTGCCGAATATCGCCTGCCTGTCCGATCGTCAATGCGAGCAGTTGACGAAATACGTTGCCAACGGCGGCAGCCTGATCGCCACCCATGAAACTTCCCTTTACGATGAATGGGGCAAGCGTCGCACCGATTTCGGTCTGGCGAAGTTGTTTGGCGCGTCTTACGACGGCAAGGTCGACACGCAACTTCACAATTCATATCTGAATATCGAAAAAGATCCCCGCGACGGAACTTATCATCCCTTGGTAAAGGGCCTGGAAAACGCCACCCGCATCATTAACGGCGTGAATTGGGTTCACGTCAAACCTGCCGCTGCCCAAAGATACTCGCCGCTCACGCTGGTGCCGAGCTATCCGGATCTCCCGATGGAAGAGGTCTTCGCCCGCGTTCCGCATACCGATACCCCAGGTGTTTACGTCCGGGAATCGGGCAAAGGCCGCGTCGTGTATTTCCCGTTCGACCTTGACCGCACCTTCTGGGAGGTGCTCTCCAACGATCACGGCACAGTCCTGAAGAATGCGGTTGCATGGGCGTTCCGCGGCGAACAGCCACTCACCGTGAGCGGGCGGGGCATGGTGGATGTCTCGCTTTGGTCCCAGAAAAGCTCACTCACTGCCCATCTGGTGAACCTCACCAATCCAATGATGATGAAGGGCCCGATTCGGGAATTGGTGCCCTCGCCGCCGCAAAAGGTCCGTATCCGGATTCCGAATGGCAAAACGGTCAAATCGGTGAAATTTCTGGTTAATCCTGCCGTCCCGCAGTCGCGCAATTCAGGCGGCGTAATCGAAGTCGATGTCCCCCCGTTCGACCTGAACGAGGCCGTCGCCATCGATTGGGCTTAATGGCTGCGGCAACCCGTGCAACATTCCGCCATCGCGTTACACTTACTCTTATGCGTCACGCGCTGAGGCTTGCAATTGCGGTTTTATTTTGCGCGGTGACCCACGTCTTCGCCCAGACAACGCAGGGTCTGATCGCAGGAAGAGTGGTCAATTCGGTCACCGGGCGCCCTGTTTCCGGCGCGACTGTCAGCTGGAGCAGCACTACCCTGGCCGCATCGGGTGTTCAAAAGAGCGACGCCGCCGGCTACTACTTTCTGCCCTTACTCTCCGCCGGTACCTACAGCGTTCGCACCGAAGGAAACACCTACCAGCCGCAGGAGCTCCAGGAACTGGACCTTCCCGTTGCCGGCCTCGTCACCCTCGACTTCCGGCTGCGGCCCATCAATGACGTTTGGGAAGCGGGGCAGTATCGCAGCGTCTTTTTGCCCGGCTCGAAAACCGTCGTCACCTTCTTCGGTCCCGATGTGGATACCAGCCGCTCGGGCACCTTCAGTTCGCAGCAGGGCCAGCGCTCGGCGCTCGACACGTCGGAATCCTACGTTGTGAATCCCGCTCAGATCGAAGATTTACCGCTCGGCGGCCGCGACGTTTATACCTTATTGATCGGTTTGCCTGGAGTGACTTCGGATTCGAGCACCGGTCGAGGCCTCGGCGTGAGCGTTGCCGGATCGAGGCCATCTTCGTCGAACTATCTGCTGGATGGAGTCTCGAACAACAACTATCTCGTCACCGGCCCATTAAACCCCGTCGCACCCGAAGGCATTCAGGAATATCGCATTTCAACCAATAACTACTCCGCCGAATATGGCCGAACGGGCGGTTTCATTGCCAACGCCGTCACCCGCGCGGGCGATAACGCTTACCATCTCAATGCCTATTGGTACATCAAGAACGACGCCCTGAACGCCGCCGATTTTACCGAGAATCTGATCGGCAACGGCCGTCTTGCGGATAAGGAACATCGCTTTGGGTATCAGGGCGGCGGCCGCATCGTCCGCGACCGCGTGTTTTTTTCGAGCGCTCTCGAACAATTCAACAGCCACAGCACGTCCGATCCAACCGTCTTCATCGTCCCCACGACGGACTTCCTGCCCGCTTACAACCCCCAGGGAAATCGCCTGGTGGCCTCGCTTCTGAAGACTTATCCGGGCCCGGTGCTGCAATCGACCACCGCGGCTACGCTCCCGATCACCCTCAAAGTCCCTGTGATCGTGAACCGGCTCCTCATTCTGGAACGCGGAGATTACTCGTCGAAATCCGGTAGAGACAGGCTAATGGTACGGCTCGTAGCGGACCGATTTAAAGAGCCGGATTTCAGCTGGAGTCCTTATAAGGACTTTATTACGCCGCTTTACCAGAACACGACCGGCATTGCCGGAAACTGGACTCGTGCGCTGACGCCGCGTATCACCAGCGAACTCAAATTCAGCTACAGCGATGACAATCTGTGGTGGGATCGCGCCCATCCCGAAATCCCCACTTTGGCATCCGGGGACGGAACGGCGCTGCCTGGCAGCCCCCTCTTTTATTCCTACCGGAATCACAATAAATCGCCGGAAGCAATTTACAGCGTGGTGTGGACCCGCCGCAGGCACGTCATCACCGCGGGGGCCGGCGTATTGTTCCGCCTGAACAGCGGACATCTGACAGCGGGCCAGGACGGCGAATATCTTTTCGATAATGCCTTCAGCTTCGGGACGGATAGTCCGAGCAAGGTTTACGCGGGCGTTGACAGGCTTTCGGCGACAACGCCGAATTACGAGCGCGCCTATCGCTACGCACAAACCGATTTTTTCATTCAGGACAGCTTTCGTGTCGCCCCCCGCTTCACATTGAACTTCGGCCTCCGTTACGAGCGCTTCGGCGCGCCGCAAAATACCGGCCTTCAGAAGGATGCCCTCGTTGCCCTTGGACCGGGTACGAATTTCCAGACGAGGTTGACTCACTCGGATCTCATCCGCCCGGCATCCGGAAACCAAACCATCTATGGCGCGGACAATCTCGATTTCGCTCCGCGCATCGGTTTTTCATGGGACGCGCTGGGTAAGGGGCGTATGATTCTGCGGGGCGGTTACGGCATCTTCTTCGACTCGCCCTTCGATAATCTCTGGCAAAACGTGCGCGATAACAACATCGTGCTGCCATCCACAGAGATCGAGAGCAGCACTTTCAATTACCTCCAGCCCATTTCGAAAGTGTTGCCGAAGCGGCCATTTCCGCAGTCGAACTTCCCCGCGCTCACGCTGATTGATCCAAAGTTGCGCAATGGTTATGCGCAGAATTTCTTCCTCGGCGTTCAGACGCCCGTGCGGGACAACCTGACGCTTGAAGTCACCGGCACCGGTGCCCTCGGCCGCCGTCTCCTCACAACCGACATCGTGAACCGCCAGTTTACCGGCCTCGACTTCAACGGACGCGCCAACGAAAACCTTTCGGATATTTCGTGGCGTTCAGGGCAGGGGAAATCCAATTACTACGCCTTCACATCTTTGGTGAAATACCGGCTGACTTCGCTCGACCTCCAGGTCGCCTACACTCTCAGCCATTCCATTGATAATCAGAGCGACCCCCTGATCGGCGACTTCTTCAATCTGAACTTCACCACAATTACCGGAGCCACCGGGCTCCAGACAGCCTCGGCTTTCGCCCGCCAGTTCGACAGCAATGGCGACCGCGGCAACTCCGATTTCGACCAGCGCCATAATGTTTTCCTCATGGGTACCTGGCGTTCCACATCGCGGTCGCGGATCTTCGGGAGCTGGAAGATATCCGGTATTGCGGCGTTCCGGTCCGGCTTTCCCTATACCGTTTTGTCGGCCACTACGATATTCCCCACCAACGGCAATGGCCTCGTGGAAGATCAACGCGCGGATATGCTGACCCCCGCCGCGGTCCTGACACGCCGAATTCCCATTGCCGGCGGCGTCCAGTTGCTCGACCCCGCCGGCTTCGCCGAACCTGCCGACCCGGGAATCGTTGGCAACACCGGACGGAACGCCTTCCGCGGGCCCGGACTTTATAATTCCGATATCTCCCTTTCGCGGTCGTTCCAGCTGCCGTTTTTACGCGAAGGTACTCGCCTCACGCTGCGCGCCGACGCCTTCAATCTTCTGAATCACGCTAACCTGAATAACCCGGATAACCTCTTCGGCTCCGACACTTTCGGCCAGGCAACATTTGGCCGGCAGGGTACCGCATCCGGGTTTCCCGCCATTGCTCCCCTCAACGAAACAGCTCGCCAAATCCAGCTTCTGATACGATTGGAGTTCTAAGAGCTTTGTGCCGCTAAGTACATTTGCGGCAAGATAAAGTGATTAGGATTACCAAACGGCTGTCTGATGTGCCGTTGGGTTTGGGGGTGGTTCAATGCAGGGCATGGCAAGGGTGCGACGGGCATTCCTCAGTTTGATTTGGGCAGGCACGGCGGTACTTTACGGGCAGTCGGCCCCGGCCCCCCAGACGATCAACTTCCCGACTCCCTCCAATGCCACCTATGGCGTCTCGACCTTCGTTGTCACGGCGACGGCGACATCGGGGTTGACCGTTCAGCTGACATCGAATACACCTTCGATTTGCTCCGCATCTTCTGTCAGCGGCGAAACAGTCACTCCGTTGGCGGCCGGAACGTGTTCCATCACGGCCACACAATCGGGCGACACCAATTATCAGGCTGCTGCTCCGGTCACCCAGACATTCACCGTCAACAAAGCCTCACAGTCGATTACTTTGGCCCCGATTTTCAATCGGCTACTCGGTATTGCGCCCTTTCAGATCGCAGCCCAGTCGAGATCGTTACTCGGTCCGACGGGTCTTCCTGTTTCGATTGTGTCGACCACTCCCACGGTGTGCGCCAGCGCCGCCGGGCTGATTGCGGTCCTGCAAGCCGGCACCTGTTCGATTCAGGCATCTCAGAGCGGCAGTGCAAACTATCTGGCGGCCACCACCGTCGTCAGGAGTTTCACAGTGGCGGCGGCAAAACCGTCGGGTATGGTGACCGCGTTATTCGATCCTTTCCCCGTCGGGACGCATCCTGTCAACGCCACAGTGGGAGATTTCAACCTTGACGGTTTCCCCGATATCGCGACTGCCGATTCGACTGGTGGAACGGTGTCGGTCCTGCTCGGCACGAGCGCGGGCGGCTTCGCTGCCGCTCCCGGGAGTCCGTATTTCGTTGGAGTCTCTCCGGTTTCCATTGCTTCCGGAGACTTCGATGGTGACGGCATATTGGATCTCGCCGTGGCGAATCGGACCGACGGCAACGTAGCGATTCTGATCGGCAGCCTGTCGGGCGGCTTCAGTACATTCGAGAACAGCCCGGTTGCCGCAGGCAATTCTCCTCAAAGCATCGTGGCCGGCGATTTCAATGCGGATGGCATTATCGATCTCGCCGTTGCCAACGGCACCGGCACTGTAACCGTGCTGCGCGGCGATGGCAGAGCCGATTTTGCCCCTGTACCGGGCAGTCCTTTTACAACCGGGGCGCAGCCGCTGTCGATCGCCGTCGGCGATTTCAACCTTGACGGGTTGCCGGATCTTGTCACCGCCGACTCGTCCGCGAACACTTACACGGTGTTACTGGCGAATGGCTCAGGCGGTTTTACGAAAAGCACTTTCTCGGGCGGCACTCTGCCTCAGTACGTGCTCGTCGGCGATTTCAACGGCGACGGCAAACCGGATATTGCCGGCGCGAATGCGGGCAGCAACAACGTGACAGTATTACTGGGGAATGGCCTCGGCGGGTTCAGCGCCGCATCCGGCAGTCCTTATGCTGTGGGCGTTGCGCCGCTTTCGCTCGCAGTCGCCGATATCAACGGCGACGGCTTTCAGGATCTCCTGGCGGCCAACTCGACCGACAACACGGTCACAGCGCTTATCGGGACGGGCTCGGGGACTTTCATCTCGACAGCGATCATCGGCAATGTCGGCGCCGCGCCCTCTTTTGTAGTGGCTGCCGACTTCGACGGCGATGGGCTCGTGGATCTGGCCACCGCCAGCGCCACCGGTAACAATGTTCAGGTTCTGTACGGTGGCCGGGCAGGTACCAGCGTCATCCTGCCGGCTCCCTCGCCATCGACAATTGCCTACGGGCAATCTGTGCCGCTGACTCTGACCGTTTCCTCCCCTTCCGGCAGCTTTAACAAACCGACGGGTATTGTCGAATTTACCGACAACGGCTCGGTTCTCGGCGATTCCACGGACACCACCAGTCCGTTCACTTTCCAGGCACATCTCCAGGGAGGGACTCATTCGATCGTCGGCTATTACTTCGGAGATTCGCGCAATTCCGGATCTTCCAGCTCTTCGGTCTCCGTCACAGTCACCCAGATAGCGCAGACAATTACCTTCGGCCCTCTCAGCAACGTGACTTTCGTCAGTCAGCCAATCCCTCTGACCGCTACAGCATCTTCCGGACTGGCCGTAAGCTATCTATCCAACTCTCCGACCATTTGCTCCGCCGGCTCCGCCAGTGTGACGCTCCTAGCCCTTGGTACATGCTCGATCACCGCCAGCCAACGGGGAGATCTCAATTACACGGCGGCAACCTCCGTAACGCAGACTTTCACGGTGAGTATCGGGACTCAAACCATCAGCTTCGATCGAATCCCGAATCAGCTTTTGGGCGGTTCACCGTTCCCCTTCGTGGCGCAGGCGAGTTCGCAGCTTCCCGTAGCAATTTCCTCGCTCGTACCCGGAGTCTGCAAAACGGCCAGCGGCCTTGTAATGCTCCTCGCCGCCGGAACCTGCTCCATTCAGGCTGTTCAGGTCGGCAACTCAAACTTTACGGCCGCGGCTTCCGTTACCCGGTCATTCACTGTTACGACGCCCAGGCCGGCGGGACAACTCGCTCCCGCGACCGGGAGTCCATTTGCTGTCGGGTCGGCGCCGTATTCAGTTGCGTCGGGGGATTTCAACGGCGACGGCATCCCCGACCTCGTCACGTCGAACCTCGGCCAGAGCAGTGTTACGGTTTTGCTGGGCACCGGTTCCGGCAGCTTTACTTTGGGTTCCGGCAGCACGAATGCAGTTGGGGCGGGCCCGGTTTCAGTGGCTGTAGGCGATTTCAATGGCGATGGTTTTCAGGACATTGTTACAGCCAACATCAGTGACGATAACGTAACGGTTTTGCTGGGGAGCGGTTCGGGCAGTTTCTCTCCGGCGCCAGCCGGTCCGGTTTCTGTCGGCTTTACACCAGTCGCCGTCAAAGTCGGCGATTTCAACGGCGATGGCGCGCAGGATCTCGCCGTCGTAAACCGCGACGACAACACCGTTTCTATCCTGCTGGGGAACGGCCTGGGCGGGTTCACGCCCCATGGTCCCCTCCCGGTGGGAGCCGAGCCTTTCTCGGTCGCCATCGGAGATTTTAATGGCAACGGAACCGAAGATCTGGCTGTTGCCAATCTTGCAGACAACACCGTGACGGTTTTAATGGGCGATGGTCTGGGCGGTTTCACCCCTGCTGCCGGCAGCCCCTTTGCCGTCGGAAACTCCCCTTCGTCGGTTGCCGTGGGAGATTTCAACGGAGATGGTGTTCAGGATCTCGCGGTTGCCGATCTCGCGGATCTCAAGGTCGGAATACTCATCGGAAATGGCTCGGGCGGTTTCACCCTGGGCGCCGGAAGCCAGTACTCCGTAGAAACGTTACCGTATTACGTAGTCGTCGGCGACTTCAATGGTGACGGAATTCAGGATCTGATAACGGCGAACCAGGGCAGTAACACAGTTTCCATCCTTCTTGGAAATGGAGCAGGCGCGTTCGCCACGGCTCCCGGAAGTCCGGTGTCGGTGGGAGCCGCTCCTTATTCGCTGGCGGTAGCGGACTTTAACGGGGATGGTTCCAACGATGTTGCAGTGCTCGACATCAACAGCAGCAACGTCACCGTCCTGCTCGGCAGTCTCAGCTCGACAACCTCCGTACTCACCACGACCTCGCCTTTAACGGTCAACACCGCGGCGAACATTCCCCTGACTCTCACTGTTTCCGGGAATGGCGCCACATTCAATGCGATTACCGGCACAGCCACGTTCAGCGATGGAACGACGCCGCTCGGCGCCGCCGGTCAGACCACCAGCCCATATACGTTCAACGTCACCGGGCTCACCGCGGGGCCGCACGCGCTTACCGCGACTTATGGGGGAGGTGGTGGAAACTCTTCGTCGATCAGTAACACGATTTCCATCCAGGTTCAGGCGCAGACATCTCAGACGATTTCCTTCGGCTCGCTGACTAACGTAACTCTGGGTATCGCGCCGTTTACCATCAGCGCCACCGCAAGCTCCCAGCTCCCGGTGACTTTCGCCTCCACTACCTCAACTGTCTGTTCAGTCAACAGCTCCACGGTGACGATCCTCGCCGTCGGTACCTGCTCGATTACCGCCAGCCAGTCCGGCGATTCCACGTATGCGGCTGCGACGCCGGTTACTCAATCCTTCGTTGTCAACGCCAAGGCCTCGCAGACCATCACCTTCGCCCCGCTGGGTAACTCAACTTATGGTTCAGGGCCGATCACGCTGAATGCTACCGCCTCCTCGGGCCTCGCGGTGCAATTCTCAGTTGGCACAACCACAGCCGTTTGCACGGTTTCGAGCAACATCCTCACACTCGTCGGTGTCGGAGCTTGCTCCGTTACGGCAATCCAGCCAGGCGACGCCAATTACGCGGCCGCCAGCCCGGTGACGCAAAGCTTTTCAGTCACTATCCAGACGCCCGTTCTGACGTCGGTTACGCCCGCCACGGTTGCGATGCAAAGCGGGTCAACGCCCATCACGATTGCCGGCTCGAACTTCGGCGGAGCCGCCCAGGTTTCCTTTACGCCCCCGGGCGGGCAGGCCACTCTAATTTCGCCAAGCCTTGTTCAGGCAGCCCAGATTGCGGCCACTATTCCGGCGTCTCTTCTGACCACGTCCGGAACCGCGCAACTGGCAGTGACAAATGGCCTCGGTACGCTTTCGAATCAGCTGCCATTTACTATTGCGCCGAACACCATTACCTTTGACGCCATTCCCGATCAGATCTTCGGCGTCTCGCCTTTCCAGATTGCCGCCGAATCCAATCTGCATCTCCCGGTAACTTTCACATCCACGACAATCGCTGTTTGCAAGCTCGCCAAAGGTCTCGTCACTTTCGTGAATACCGGGACGTGTTCCATCCAGGCAACTCAACCTGGTAATGGGAATATCGCTGCCGCGGCGCCTGTAACCCGAAGTTTTCTGGTGAGAGTGGCCAACCCAAAGGGCACACTGGCCGCTTCCACGGGCAATCCTTTCGCCGCCGGAACGTCTGCGCAAGCCGCAGTGGTCGGCGATTTCAATGGTGATGGCATTCGCGATATTGCGATTGCAGACGGCACCAGCGCAGGCCAGGTGACGGTGTTGCTTGGCAATGGTGCGGGCGGTTTCACGGCGGCATCCGGAAGTCCGTTCGCCGTCGGTTCAAATCCCGCTGCCGTAGTTTCGGGAGATTTTAACGGAGACGGTTTCGCGGACCTCGCGACGGCGAACCAGGTCGGCAACAGCGTGACTGTGCTTCTGGGCGATGGCGCGGGCGGTTTCTCGGCGGCGCCAAACAGTCCGTTTTTCACCGGATCCGGACCCGCTGCCATTGTAGTTGGCGATTTTAATGGCGACGGTATACAGGACCTCGCGACAGCCAACAACGGCAGCGCGACAGTATCCATCCTCCTGGGGAACGGTTCCGGAGGCTTTGTCCAGCCCGATATCAGTGCCATCACCACCGGCGCCGGCCCACGCTCAATCGTGGTCCTCGATCTGAACGGCGATGGCAAACAGGATCTCGCGACGGCAAATCAGACCGGCAACAATATAACCCTTCTGGTGGGCGATGGCCTGGGTGGCTTCACAAGCACTTCGAACAGCCCGTTGGCCGTCGGAACGTCTCCCACGGCAATGGTTGTCGGAGACTTCAATCTGGATGGCGCTCACGACCTTGCCATCGCGAACGGCAACTCCACCGGCAACGTGACGGTGCTTATCGGAAGCGGTACGGGCGGATTCACCCCCGCGGCAGGAAGCCCGTTCGGCTCGGGCAACTTCCAGTCCATCGCCGTCGGCGATTTTAATGGCGACGGTCTCCCGGATTTCGCGGCTGCAAATTACCTCGGCACCGGCGCTGTCACTGTCTTCCTCGGCAATGGTACCGGCGGGTTTACTCCACAGAGCAATACTTTTCCGGTTGGCTCGTTCCCGACAGGAGTCGCGACGGGCGATTTCGATGGCGACGGAACTTCCGACCTTGTTGCTGTCAACCAGGGAAGCAACAACGTTTCGGTGCTCATGGCCCGCCGTGCTTCCCCCACTTCGCTCCTGACCACAAGTTCGCCCCTGACAATTCCTCCTGGGCAAGCGGTGCCTCTGACGCTCTCGCTGTCAGGCCAGGGATTCGCGGCTCCGATTGGCTCGGTGACTTTTTACCGCGACGCCGAGATCACTCTCGGCGTTGCCACCCAGTCTTCCAGCCCGTATACGTTTTCCGTATCGGGTCTGACGACAGGCACCCATACGCTTTTTGCCTTCTACTCCGGCGATACACGTAACTCGGCCTCAAACAGCAACAGCATCACTATTCAGGTCAACGCTGCGCCGCCGCCACTGTCTGACCAGACGATCGTGTTCGACCCCCTGACAAGCATCCACGTAGGTTCGTCGTTCAGCCTGAATGCGAGCGCCAGTTCGGGACTGCCGGTCTCATTTTCTTCGAATACAAATTCGATCTGCTCTGTCTCCGGCAGCGCGGGCACAGCACTTGCCGCCGGAACCTGTTCGATCACTGCATCGCAGGATGGCAGCGCAACCTTCAACGCGGCCACCCCCGTGACGCAGAGCTTCACGGTCACAGTTCCCATCATCATTTCAACATCAGGGCTGCCGTCGGGCTCGGTGAATCAGCCCTACAGCGCCAATCTGAACGCTACTGGCGGATCCGGTGCTCTGAACTGGACGATCGCCGCCGGTAGCCTGCCCGCGGGGATTTCTCTGAGCAGTGGAGGCGTTCTCAGCGGCACTCCAACCGCTGCCGGCCTCTCCTCCTTTACAGTGAAAGCCTCCGATGTAGCCGGCAGCACAGCCATCCAGGCCTTCTCGATACAAATCAATTCCGCCCTCACGATCACCACTGTATCGATCCCGCCAGCCGTTCAGGGCGTTGGCTATAACCAAAGCCTCACCGCCCAGGGCGGCTCCGGCAAATATACGTGGAGCGTTACGTTGGGCTTGCTTCCCGCGGGCATCAATCTGAATTCCAATGGCACACTCACCGGCACCGCCTCGGTATCAGGTTCGTTCCCGTTTACCGCACAGGTGACCGATGGAACCACCACGGCGAATCAGGACCTGGGCCTGGTTGTCAACGCCCCGCTCTCGATTACAAGTGCGGCAACATTGCCCAATGGAGTCGCCGGCACCGCATACTCGACCACTCTTGCGGCGAAAGGCGGAACCGGCGGGCCCTATACCTGGTCTGCGTCCGGCACGCTGCCCTCGGGCCTTAAGCTTTCCTCGGGCGGCAGTCTGACCGGCAACCCCGGCGCCGCGGGAACCTTCAGCTTCACCATTCAGGCGAGCGATGGTGTTTCGCCCAACGCAACCCTTGGCGCTTCCCTCACCGTCTTCACTCAGATCTCGATCACCACTACCTCGCTGGCGAACGGAACCGCAAATCAGCCTTATCCCGCCACTACACTCGCCGCGAAGGGCGGCTCGGGTACGTTCACCTGGAGCGGCTCCGGCCTGCCGAATGGCCTGACACTTTCTGCCGGCGGCGTCCTGAGCGGCACGCCCACGGTCGTCGGTTCATTCTCTCCATCCGTCGCCGTGAACGATGCGGCGTCGGGTCAAACTCTCAGTGCCACAATTCCAATCTCGATCACAGCAGCCACAACTGCACTCGGCGTCAGCCCGTCTACCCTCACCGTCGGCGCCGCGGTCAATGGCACCGTCAGCGGATCGTTTACCGCCAGCGGCGGCGTCCCGCCCTATAAGTTCTCCGCCAGCGGCTTACCATCGGGCATATCGCTTTCTGCCGGAGGAGTCCTCAGCGGCAGCAGCTCGGCTGCCGGGAATGTCGGCGTCACGGTGACGGTGACCGATTCCGCACCCACCCCGGCCGCTGTCACCGCTCAACTGAACCTCGAAATTCTGGGGCTGACAACATCGAATCTGCCAAACGGCGCAGCCACGGTTCTTTACACAGCGAACTTCAGCGCAGCCGGCGGTACTCCGCCTTATGTGTTCTCCGCATCCGGATTGCCGGACGGATTCTCGCTGACCGGCAGCGGTGCTTTGCGCGGCATCGCCCCCGCGGAAGGGACCCTCTCGTTCACAATATCCGTCGGCGATCACGCCGGTCTCAGTGCTTCGCGCACTTACTCGGTTACGATGCAGAAGGCTCCGGTCAGCATCAAGCCGCCTTCACTCTCGTCGGCTACGGTCGGAATTCCCTATTCCCAGACGCTCTCGGCAATCGGCGGCACGGCTCCGTATTCGTGGTCGCTGCTGAGCGGCGTATTGCCCGCGGGGCTGACGCTTTCGGCTTCGGGGACAATCTCCGGCATCCCGTCGGCTCCCGGAAATTCCGCTTTTGGCGCGGCGGTAACCGACGCTTCCGGCGGAGTTGCGTCCGCCAGTCTCTCGATAACGACTGCTCCCGCGCCCATGTCTCTCAGTACAGCGGCGCTGCCCTCCGGCGTCGTGAATTTCGCTTACGCCCCACAGGTTCTGGACACTGCGGGCGGTGTCGCGCCCTACACATTTGCAATTACGGATGGCGGTCTGCCGCCCGGTCTTACGCTCAACAACGGCATCGTCAGCGGCCTCCCCACCAGCGCCGGCACTTTCCCGTTTACCTTAACGGTGACGGATTCAGCGGCAGTCAAAACCACACTCTCGACCTCCATCGTGATCCGCGCTCCGGGTTCGGATCTGGTGCTTCTCGATGGCAGTGTCGCCTTCACGCTGGTCAAAGGCGCCAGTGGCCTGCCGCCGGCTGAAACCGTGGGTGTGCAGTCGACTGTAGTTTCCGATTCCATCACGTATAGCTTCTCCGTGAGCCCCGCCTCGTCCTGGCTGAGCGTCAGCGGCGGCAGCACAACTCCGGGCCTTCTGAGCGTCGGCCTCACCAGTTCGGCTCTTGCTCTTCCCGCAGGGTCGAGCAAAGCCACAATCACGCTTACGTGTACGTCCGCCACCTGCGCAGGTAAGACGCAGAGCCTTCCCGTATCGCTGACA
>JAICJH010000053.1 GCA_025928545.1 Bryobacteraceae bacterium
GGCTTTGCTGATGTGCATGCGACAAAATTCTCCGCAGACGGTGGAGTTGACGTGAACGCCACGGCAGGATCGACAATGTGGGTGCTCGCGAATACCGTAATCCAGGTTCAGGCGAAACGATGGCTGCATTCAGTTGGGAGAAGGGAAGTAGCAGAATTGCGGGGTAGCTTACAACCTTTCGCGCGAGGAGCCGTCGTCACAACAAGTCATTTCTCGAAGGCCGCCATAAACGAAGCTCGTGAGGAAGGGAAGAATCCAATCGTGCTGGTGGATGGTATCAAGCTGTCCCAGGTTGTGCTTGATGAACGATTTCCACTGTAAATTCAGTGCGTACTGGATGCCCATTTCGTTCCCCTGGAGATTCGCCGAACAACGGCGAGTATTAGAAAAAGGAAACTCATGAGAGACGAAGCGTGGTTTCGACAACGTGCCCGGGAGTTGTATCACGACGAGGGCGAGATCGAGGTTGATGACGGTGCGACAGTGTCCATCGGAGAAGACGCAGGGGCCTACGTCCAGGCTTGGGTGTGGGTATCTTCCGAAGGAGACGACCTCGCCGACGATGCGAGGTAGCGGTGGCGTTTTTGTTTTTGTGAACGGCCAAAGACCATGCCAGACATGGCACGTGTCCGTAAAACGCCCAAACGTTCCCTCACAGCCCGGCGACGATTGCCTCGCGTTCCACGCCTTTGTGCTCCGACACTGCCCGTAAAATCGAGTTCAGGGTTCCGATTCGCAGCGAGTCGTGATTGGGTATGGCGATCCGCTGATGAGACGGTTCTTCCGTTTCCAGGATGATATGGCTGCCGGTCTGATGAATTCTTGAATATCGCCAACGCTGGACGAGGCTTCGGGTGAGACGGTCGCCCGAAACGTCCCGGGGCAGCTTCATGCGAAGGACAGAACCTCGTCTTTGACAAGGTGAATGCGAATCCGTTCGGGTCGAGACCGATCGAAGAAAAATGCAGCAGCTGCATCAACCACGTTGGTTCGCAATTCCGCCCACGTGTCGCCCTGCGTGAAAATGTTCTCCGTCAGGCACTCCGCGCAGTAACCGCCGTCGGCTTCCTGAACCGCCTCAAATACCAACTCGCCCATAAATGCATGATATCGAAGTCACCTTGCCGTATGACGCCCAAACCGTGAATATGGGCGACTGCTGGCTCGCGGCGGATTGTCGGCCATTCGACATAGCTCAAATCGCTAAAGACGTAGACCGAAGGTATCGTCCATTGCGCGTTTACCCAAAGTTCTTACATCCGGCGTAGTGAGTGATAACGGACGCTATCGCCAATCGGCGTGGGGGCGCAGCAAAGGCGGTCATGCGCGCTCAAAAGCCGTTGGATTTTGACGAGCGAAAGTCTCCGGAGAGCGGTCCGCGCAGAATTGAAGCAAACGTCCTTTATCATTCATCAATCGGGTAGGCAATCCGAAAAGAAGCCAGATCAGCGCATTGCCCGTCGTCTTCCGTCAAAGTGGAATCATAATTGAACTGTGCTAGCGTCGGACTTGAATGGTGCAACAGTGACAACCACGAATCGACAGCCGCGCGGGTTTTACGCACAACGGTGGTTCACGGTGGTGCTGTTCGGCGCTGCGGTGGTGTTCAACTGTCTTCCTGCCGCTCCCAAGACGCGAAACGTGCCAGCATCTCAGCCTGGCAACTTCGTCATGGGCCGTCGAACCTTCTTTGACTTTGGACCACCCTTTGAGTTCTACGAAATTTTCTCAGTTCATTCGTGGAACAAAGGGGCCGTTATTGAGCGAATCCAGGTGACGCCGCCGGGAGACGTTTGTACACAGCCCGCTACTGTGCAGGTTGCAACGAGTTCAATTAGCGAGGGCGTTGCGGATCTGTTGGGCGGAACAAATCCATGCACTATTCCTGAGAAGGAACTGCGGCGCGAGCTGAAAAGATGTAAAACTTGCCTCACGTTCAGCGGTGCCGACGTTGTGATGCAAGTCCAGTGCGGGGGGCAAAGTCGCCGCATCCGAATGGACATATTGGACCGGGATCTGTTCGACAAGCATCCGGTGACGCCCGAGCATACCTCTTGGACCGTGACATTGTTAGAACGTCTGGATCGAGCGCTGGGCGCACCCATAATGGATCGTCCGGCTTTTACGCTCGTTGCACCAGCGCCGCCGACCGCGCCGCCGTCTGGCCCACTGCTGGACGATTTGGAGAGCGGGAAGTTCGATGGACTTTTCGACAGGGGCTCCCAGAAGCCGTCAGCGCTATTCCGCCAAGCCAAAAATCCGCCTCTCGGTCCTGGCGTGCAGTTGGTGAGCAGTTCTCCGTTTCGCCCAACTCATTACGAATTGCCTCAATATCCGCCGCTTGCGCGGGCCGCCCACATCAGTGGTCAAGTAACATTCAATCTTTTGGTCAAGTCAGACGGACACGCGTCCGACCCGACTTCTCTTAGCGGAAATCCGCTACTCCAGAAGTTCGTGGCGGCGAACACAGGCGACTGGACCTTTCCCATTGAAGCCGCCGGCCAGGATGTTCAGGTCGCGGTGGAATTCAACATGAACTGCCCGCCCAGTCAACGATAGCCTCGTTTTCGTTCGATTACGGCTCGATGCCGATACTGTCGAAATTCAACCTATATTTCCCCTGTTTTCAACACGATCCAAAAAAACGACCCAAATTTCCTTGACTCCGCATGCTACCGTCCAGGCGAGGAGACTCCTATGGCCACCGACAAACAAATCGCCGCCAACCGCGAAAACGCCAAACACTGCACCGGACCCCGCACCGAAGCGGGCAAAGCCAAATCATCCCAAAACGCCTTCAAAACCGGCATCGACGCCAAATCCGAGGTCATGCCCTGCGAAAGCCAGGCCGAATACGACGAACTCATCGCCAACTTCCGCATCTTCTACGCCCCCTTCAACCCCGAAGAGTCGTCGCTCGTCGACTCTCTCATCCGCCATGAGTGGCTGAGCCGCCGCTACATCTGTGTCGAAGCTTCCTGCTGGGACCAGGGTAGTTTCGACATGGATACCCGCTCCCTCGGCAGCGTCTTCCTTCGGCACTCCCAGGCCATCTCCCGCGCCAACCGTCTCTTCAACGCCTCCCGCCGCGCTTTCGCCGCGACCTTGAAGGAACTCCGCGAATCGCAGGCCCGCCGCCTCTCGCAACCTCTCGAAATTCCGGCCGAACCGTCCCTCGAAAACGCCGCACCAGAAACTTCCGATTCTGCGCAGCCCACGCAAACCGCGCATCCCGCCGAGCTCCCCGAAACCCAGCCCCATCCGGCGCCCGACCCCGCTCCCGAACAAGCCAACTCCGAAACTCCGGCCCTTGAACCCAAACCACTTAACCCCGAATTGGTTTCGTTCCTGCCAATTTCGCAACAGCCCTCCACGCCGCCCGCAGACGACCGCGAAAAGGAAATCAACCCCCGCATAGCGGCCTGAAATTTGCTCAACAAGACCTCGAACCCGATGCCCGCCCTCACGGCCACGCGCCAACTCCGCCCCATTCCGCCAACCATGAGATTATTCCGAAGAGGGAATCCGCTCATGACCATCCGCATCGACGGCGCTTCCGTGCACGCAACTCAGGGCGAACTCCTCATCGACGTTTTGAAGCGCGCGGACACTCCGCTGCCCCACGTCTGCTATCACCCGCAGCTTGGCCCGCTGCGGACCTGCGATACCTGTATGGTCGAAGCCAACGGACGCCTCGTTCGCGCCTGCGACACCATAATTCCCGACGGCCCGTTCGAGGTCGCCACTCAATCCACCACCGCGCGAGCCGCCCGCCAGGCCGCGTTCGATAAGGTCCTCGCCAATCATCGGCTCTATTGCACCGTCTGCGATAAAAACAACGGCAACTGCACCCTCCACAACCACACGGAACTCGCCGGCATCGCGAAGCAACACACGCGATGGCAGCCCAAACCAGCGGCGCGCATCGACAGCAACGCCTTCTACCGCTATGATCCCGATCAGTGCATCCTCTGCGGCCGTTGCGTCGAAGCCTGTCAGAACGTTCAGGTCAATGAAACCCTTTCCATTCGCTGGCAAGATGCGAATCCGCGCGTCCTCTGGGATGGCGGAGCCGCAATTGCCGAATCCAGCTGCGTTTCCTGCGGACACTGCGTCACCGTCTGCCCCTGCAACGCCCTCATGGAAAATTCGATGCTCGGCCATGCCGGTCTCCTGACGGGTCTGCCCAAACCGATTCTCGAAACCATGATCGGCGCAGTCAAGGCCGTCGAACCTTTCATTGGTCTCCTGCCAATCTTCCAGGTTTCAGACCTCGAATCCAAAACCCGCCGCGCGCTCGTGAAACGCACCAAGACCGTCTGCACCTACTGCGGCGTTGGTTGCAGCTTTGACGTCTGGACCGGTGGCGCGTGGCAGGCCGGACGCCGCATCCTCAAAGTTGCGCCCGAGCAGGGTCCCGCCAACGGCATCTCCACCTGTGTCAAAGGCAAGTTCGGCTGGGACTATATAAATGACCCGAAGCGCATCACGAAGCCTCACATCCGCCGCGCCGATGGCAAACTCCACGAAACATCCTGGGACGAAGCCCTCGATCTGATCGCCGCGAAATTCGGAAAAATCCGCGCTGCCCACGGTCCCGACGCACTGGCCTTCATCTCCTCCTCCAAATGCACCAATGAGGAAAGCTTTCTCATGCAGAAGCTCGCCCGCGCCGTGGTCGGTACCAACAATATCGATAACTGCTCGCGCTACTGCCAGGCTCCCGCCACCGTCGGCCTGTTCCGCACTGTTGGCTATGGAGGCGATTCCGGCTCCATCTCGGATATCGCACAAGCCGATCTCGTCGTCATCATTGGCAGCAACACGGCGGAGAACCATCCCGTCCTCGCCACCCGCATCAAGCGCGCCCACAAACTTCACGGGCAAAAGCTGATCGTCTCCGATCTCCGCCAGCATGAAATGGCCCGCCGCGCCGACATCTTTCTGCACTGCTCTCCCGGCACCGATCTCATCTGGCTCTGCGCCGCCGCCCGCTGGATTCTCGATAACGGTCTCGCGAAAACCGACTTCCTCTCGCAATGGGTGAACGGTCTCGCCGAATACCGCGCCAGCCTCGAACCCTTCACAATGGATTTCGCCGCCGAGCGCTGCGGCGTTCCGCGCGAAACTCTGGAGCGCGTCGCGCGCACCATCGCCGAATCCGGCAAGGTCTGCATCCTTTGGGCCATGGGCGTCACGCAGCAGTCGAACGGCTCGGATACTTCCACCGCCATCTCCAACCTGCTCCTCATCACGGGCAACTACATGCGGCCGGGCACCGGAGCTTATCCTTTGCGCGGCCACAACAACGTACAGGGCGCGAGCGACCTCGGCTCCATGCCCGATTCGCTCCCCGGATATCAGAAGGTCGCCGATCCCGCCGTGCGCGCCAAATTCGAAGCGGCCTGGAACGTGAAGCTCCCCGAATCGAAAGGCCTCGACAACCACCAGATGATCGATGCCATGCAGGAAGGCCGTCTGAAAGGCATGTATCTGATCGGCGAGGAAATGAGTCTCGTCGATTCCAACGCCAACTACGTCGGCGAAGCCTTCGGCAAACTCGACTTCTTCGTCCTCCAGGATCTCTTCCTTACCCACACATCGCGCTTCGCGCATGTCGTCCTGCCCGCCGCTCCGCTGCTCGAAAAGGAGGGCACAGTTACCAGCACCGAACGCCGCATCCAGCGCGTGTACCAAGTTCTTGATCCACTCGGCGAAAGCCGCCCGGACTGGCAGACTATCCAGAGCGTCGCTCAACGCCTCGGCGCGACCTGGAACTACACTCATCCCTCCGCCGTCATGCGGGAAATCGCCCCGTTGACTCCCCTCTACGCCGGCGTTACTTATGACCGTCTCGAAGGCTATCGCAGCCTCCAGTGGCCGGTTGCGCCGGATGGCACGGACCAGCCACTCCTCTACACAAAGCAGTTCGCGTTTCCGGACGGCAAAGCCCGGCTCCATCCGCTCGAATGGCGAGAGCCCACCGAATCGGCGGGCGGCGAATTCGATCTCCACCTGAACAACGGCCGGCTCCTCGAACACTTCCACACCGGCAACATGACCCACCGGGTGCCGGGTCTCGAAGAGCAGGTTCCGGATACCTTCGTCGAACTCTCGCCGGAACTCGCACAGGCTCGCGGCGTCTCCACCGGCAGTTGGGTTCGCCTCAACTCGCGGCATGGCAATCTGCGAGTCCGTGTCCTCGTAACCGACCGTGTCTCCGGCAATGAGCTCTACATGCCGATGAATTCCGGCACCACCGCCGTCAACCGTCTCACCGGCAGTCACACCGACCCCGCGACCCACACCCCCGCCTACAAGGAAACGGCGGTTCGACTCGAAGTGCTCGGTGAACAGGGTGACTCGCCGCTGCCGCGCCGCAATTCGCGCTTTGGAAAACCCACGCCACAAAAGGAAACCCGATGAGCGCCTTCCTCGATCTTCCCGTAATTCGAATCGGTTCGGAAGGCGCCACCGATCAGGTCGCGGTCGAAGAACCGCTCGAAATCCTGATCAACGGCCGCAACCTCGCCATCACGATGCGCACCCCCGGCGATGACGAAGAACTCGCCGCGGGCTTCCTCTTCACCGAAGGCCTGATCAGGAATGTCGCCGAATTCCTGCGGATTTCAGGGGCGGGGAACCAGGTCAACGTCGAACTGGCCGCCGCCCCGGACGTAGCTCCGCGCCTCGTAATGACGTCCGCCTGCGGAGTCTGCGGCAAATCGTCTATCGATAAGATCCACGCCACCGGCTGCAAACCAATCCCCGCCGGCACTTTCACGATCGCGACAAACGTCCTAAGCCGGCTCCCGGCGCTGCTAAGGCAATCGCAAAAAGTCTTCGAGCACACCGGAGGCCTCCACGCCGCCGGTCTCTTCACCGCAGAAGGCGAACTGCAACTAATCCGCGAAGACGTAGGCCGCCACAACGCAGTGGACAAGCTGATCGGAGCCGCCCTCCTCCGCACCTCCACCCTCGCCACCACCCTCCTCCTCGTCTCCGGCCGCGCCAGCTTCGAACTAGTCCAGAAAGCCGCCATGGCCGGCATCCCTCTCCTCGCCGCCGTAGGCGCACCCTCGAGCCTCGCGGTCGAAACCGCCCAGCGCTTCAACATGTCCCTCGTCGGCTTCCTGCGCGACGATCGCATGAACATCTACACCGGCGCGGAACGCATAACGGAGGCAGCATAGCCCAGGCGTCGCAGCCCCACGCTACACTGAAATGACCAGAGATGATCCCTAACGCGATCCCCGAAGGTCTCACCTTCGACGACGTTCTTCTCGTCCCATCCCACAGCGAGCTTCTCCCCGGAGAAGCGGATACCCGGACGCGGCTCACCCGCGGTATTCCCCTGAACATTCCCATCGTCAGTTCCGCGATGGACACTGTCACCGAATCCCACCTCGCCATTGCGCTCGCGCAGCAGGGAGGAGTGGGCTTTATTCACCGCAACATGTCGATCGAAAAGCAGGCCGAAGAAGTCGATCGCGTCAAACGCAGTGAAAGCGGCATGATCGTCGATCCCGTAACCATCGGCCCCGACAAGAAAATCTCCGATGCGCTCGATTTGATGAAATCGTACCGGATTTCCGGTGTTCCGGTGACGACGGCGGACGGCAGGCTGGTCGGCATTCTGACCAATCGCGACCTCCGTTTCGAAACCCGCTTCGATCTCCCGATTGCCGACGTGATGACGAAGGAAAACCTCATCACGGTGCCGGTCGGAACCACTCTCGAAGACGCCGAAATCATCCTCCACAAGCACCGCGTGGAAAAGCTTCTCGTCGTCGACGATCACTACATTCTCAAGGGCCTCATCACCGTTAAGGATATTCAGAAGAAACTGAAGTATCCGAACGCAGCCAAGGATGAGCAGGGCCGTCTCCGCGTCGGCGCAGCCATCGGCGCTACCGGCGATTACATGGACCGCGCCCAGGAACTCGTCTCCAAAAAGGTAGACGTCCTCGCGATCGATACCGCACACGCCCACAGCCTCCGCGTGATGGAAGCCGTGAAAGCGATCAAGAAGGGAATGCCGTCGCTCCAGTTGATTGCCGGCAATGTCGGCACCTACGAAGGCGCGAAAGCCCTGATCGATCTCGGCGTCGATGGCATCAAAGTCGGTATCGGACCCGGTTCCATCTGCACCACGCGAATCGTTTCCGGCGCCGGCGTTCCGCAGATCACCGCCATCGCCGAATGCAGCCGCGCCGCACGCGAAGGCAATGTGCCGCTCATCGCCGATGGCGGCGTGAAGTTCTCGGGCGACGTCACCAAGGCGATTGCCGCTGGAGCCGATGTCGTCATGATCGGCAGTCTTCTCGCCGGCACTGATGAAAGCCCGGGCGAAACCATCCTCTTCCAGGGCCGTACGTTCAAGACCTACCGCGGCATGGGTTCGTTAGGCGCAATGGCTTCGGGCAAGACCGATCGTTATGGGCTCGATCCCACTCAGAAACTCGTCCCCGAAGGGATCGAAGGCCGCGTTGCTTCGAAAGGTCCGCTCTCGGATCTCGTCTATCAGCTGGTCGGCGGTCTCCGCGCAGGCATGGGCTACTGCGGCTGCTGGACGCTCGCGCAACTCCAGCAGCAGGCCCGCTTCGTCCGCGTCTCTCCGGCAGGCTTGCGTGAGAGCCATGTCCATGACGTGATCATCACCAAAGAAGCCCCGAACTACCGCGTGGAGTAACCCGGTGAAATATCGCCTTCTCAACACCACGCGCGGCACCTGCCTCGGCGACGCCATCGATGTGGCCGATACCAGCGAGAAGCGCACCACCGGTCTCCTCAAACACAAGGAGCTCCGCAAGGGGGAAGGCCTCTGGATAGTGCCCTGCGAAGGCGTCCATACCTTCTTCATGAAGTTCGCCATCGACCTTGTCTACATCGATAAGAAGAAGGTGGTCCGCAAGACAGTCCCCAATGTGGCGCCCTGGCGGCTGTCGCTCTGCCTGCCCGCGCACTCCATCGTCGAGCTGCCCGCCGGCACAATCGAACCCACCGCCACCCGCAAGGGCGACCAGCTGGAATTCGAGCCGTTGTCTTTGGTTATGGACCCTACCTGATTAACCTTGGATGACTTGTGCGCTGTAACCATCGGCCCTAGAATCGGCTTGTGGATCACTACGTTAACCTCTCCGACCTGCAACAGGTTGTCGGCAAATACGTCGATCAGTACCAGCTTCTGGCTGCGGGCGGTCCGCTGGCCGCGACCGGCCTGGTTCGGATGTTCGTCACCAAGAACAAGATCGCCAGCATGGCCGTCGGTGGCAGTGCCGTCTGGTTCGCGGTGAAGGAGCTGTCCGGCCCCGTATTGGGTTTGATTCAGGATCAGTTCGGCTACCTCCAGTCCATCATCGGAGGCGTGCGATGAGAGACCGCGGCTTCATCAAGATCCACAACCGGGTCATCCGCATCGACTCCATCGCCTACGTCGACTTCCTCGACTCCGGCCGCGCCATGATCTTCATGCGCGGACTCACGCAGGAGAAGCAGAACATCGCCGTCGATCCCGACGAGACCGTCAAGCTGCGGGCAATGCTCGAAGCCGACCTCGTGCCCGAACCGGTGTTGCCAGGAGCTCCTAGACTCCCAGAAAATCGGCGATGGTCTTGATGCTCTCCATGAAGAAGGTCTTGCGTCCTTCGCGGCCTGTCCACCAGTGGTCGCGATGCCAGTCGGCATCGTCTGAACCCACCATATAGAAGGTCATCTCCCGCGCGTTGCGGCGGAAGATACGAGCGGCCCGCGCTGTGTGCCAGATGGTGGTGACAACGATGGCCTTCCGGACGCCGCGCCTGCGCATCTCCGCAATGGCGGCATGCGCCTCCTCGACAGTGCTGTGAGCGTCCCAGTCGGTGACCACGAACAGGTCCGGCGAGTAGCCGTGCTGCACTGCGAAGCTCTTCGCCATCTCGGCTTCCGGTTGCCCGTACTCGGCTTCGCCGTAGCTGACGAGCACGATGGGAGCATAGCCCAGACGAGCCAGTTCAGCGCCCTTCAGGATCCGGTTCCCGCTGGCATCTCCTCCCAACACGAGGATGACGTCCGCATGAGCGGGAGGGTCGGAGTTCTCAACCAGGGAACCAAGTCCGGACAGAAGCCAGCTCACACCGCGAGCCTGATCAGCGCTCTTCCCCTGAGTTGCGGGGATCGATATGGCCAACGGTCTTGAGCAGGAAGTAGAGGCGTTCCACCTCTTCCTCGTCTTCCGGTCGAAGCACGCGTGGACGAGCCTGCGTCAACTGCCGTGCGTCGGTCATTCCCAGCATCTCGCCCCAGTACTGGCGATAGGGAATCCCGTCGATCATCGCGGCGGTTGCCATCTGACGGATCGTCCGCAGCACGTGCTTGCAGCAGTCGACTTCGCCCGGATAGATGATGGTGACCGTCTCGTCGTCGAACAGAGTCAGCTTGACCACAAGCGGGGAGATCCAGCCCGTGCGGTCCACCCGCTGGATGTCCTGCCACGGCACCACGCGCTTGCCGATCTCGATGTGCGCGTCGTAAACCCGGATCGCGGGCCTGAAGGCCAGAGCGAGCAACAGGGCTGAGGTGAGAAGGAAGAGGACGGCAGGGAACAGCAGGCCGCGCGTAAGGGTCAGACCCAGCCACGTCGAGAAGCCAGCGAGCACGAACGCCGCCGCTCCGAACGAAATGTAGTGGCGAGCTGGGACAAAACGGGTCATTTTCCTGCCTGTTATTAGACTACTCTCCCGTCACCGTCGGTGCAAGCCCTTCGCCAGAATCCGACGCCCCGGCGCGTATAGTCGGCTGCACTGACGGCTGCGAGGAACACCACAACCCAGATCAACTGGTCGGCGATCCAGCCGAACGTCGGGTTGGCATAAGCCCGGGCCGCCATGATGCCAACGGCGGTCATGATCTGGATGAACGTGCTGGCCTTCCCCCACACGCTGGGCTGAAGTTCACGGAACCGCGTGAAGCGAAGGGCGATTCCCGAAAGGAGCAGGATCCACAGGTCGCGAGCAAAGACCACCGCCACCACCCACGCCGGGATCGCGTGCCCAAGCATCAGCCCGACATAGATGCTGCTGAGCAGTAGCTTGTCGGCGATCGGGTCCAGATACTGGCCTACCCTGGAGACCGACTGGAAGCGGCGGGCAATGAAGCCGTCCAGCGTGTCGGTGAAGGCGGCAGCGCCAAAGGTCCAGCCGGCGATCATGTACTCCCCATGTGCCAGCTCCACCAGGATGTAGGGCGTCATGGCAACCCGAAGGAGCGTGAACAGGTTGGGTATCGTGAGCCACATGCCGGAGTTCACATGATACTGCGCATGCTTAACTGAAGATGGTGGGTTTCGCACTTTGGATAGACCAACCGGCAGGGTTGGCGTGGGCGCAGGGCACCCATGAATATCGGCCGCTGGGGACCGCCGTCGTTTCCCGGAACGACCAGTTCCGCCCCCGCGACTTCCGTCAGACACGCAAGCGCCCGAAGCATCTGGAACAGGCGTTCGCGGGTTTCTATGGATCGCTTGAAGAGGTGAACATCACCCTGCGGTCACACCCGCGCGCACGCCTTGCCTGGACTCCCGGACATCTCCGCTGAACTGTAATGGTTCACCCAAAACCGCAGCCCACAGCAATACTTACCATCATTTACGGGCGATGAGTCCGTTTTGGTTTAGACTTCGATCATAGGGGTTGAGCGCTCAATAGAGTCAGCTCTCTCTTTCAGCCAGATACAGGTTGTAATCGCTCCTGCCACCGTGAGGCGGCAGATTAGTCACTATCGCTATCTACAAATCCATGTTCAAACTATCTATTAGTAAAACAAGCAGTTGCATCGCTTTGATGGCGTTCGCATTGCTTTCCGCAGGGCAATTGGCGGCGCAGAGCACCGGCACACTCAAAGGCATCGTCACCGATCCTTCGGCAGCCGTTGTGCCGAATGCGGAAGTCCATATCACAGGTTCGGGCCAGACCCGCGATGAGAAGACCGACGGCAAGGGCCAGTACTCCTCCACTCTGCCAACGGGACAGTACACCGTTCGCGTGACCGCGCCCGGATTCGTCTCCACCACCAAACAGAACGTTGCAGTTTCCGCCGGTCAGGCCAGCGCTCTCGATATCGCGCTCGACATTCTCGCGGCGGCCTCCCAGGTCGATGTTTCGGCGACAGGCGATGCGGCGGTTGCAGTAGATCCTTCTCAGAACGCCAGCGCTCTCGTGCTGTCTACCTCCGATCTGAATGCGCTTCCCGACGATCCCGACGATCTCGCCTCGCAGCTCAGTTCAATGGCGGGACCTTCCGCCGGTCCGAACGGCGCGCAGATCTTCGTTGACGGCTTCAGTGGCGGCCAGTTGCCCCCGAAGAGCTCCATCCGTGAAATCCGCATCAATTCCAACCCGTTCGCTTCCGAATTCGACAGCCCCGGTTTTGGCCGTATTCAGGTGTTCACGCGGCCCGGCACGGACAACTACCATGCCAGCGCCTTCTTCATTTATGGCGACCACAATCTGGACACGCGCAATCCATTCGTCCGGGGAGACATGCCCAACTACGATAACCGCCAGATTTCCGGTAACGTGAGCGGACCACTCGGCAAGAAAATTTCCTGGTTCCTCGATCTCAGTCAGCGCAACTTCAATACGGCGCAGCTCATCAACGCCGAGATCCTCGGACCGGCGCCGTCATACACGCCCATCTCCTACAACGCAACTTTTCCGACGCCATCGAAGAACTACCAGATCAATCCTCGTCTGGACTACGCGATCAACAACAACAACACCCTCGTATTGCGGTATGCGCGCAGCAGCGGCTCCAGCGAAAACGGCGTCGGCAATTACAACCTCGAATCGCAGGTCAACCACGGTGCGAACAAGTTCACGACAGTGCAGGCGACCGAGACAATGGTGATCGGCACCAGGTCGGTTAACGAAATCCTCTTCCAGATGAACGATCAGCGGCAGAACACTTCGGCTGCCGGCTTTGCCGGTCCGACGATCAGCGTCGCAAGCGCCTTCACCTCCGGTGGCAGCACGGCCGCGAACTTCAATCGCAACCGGAACTATGAATTGCAGGAATCGAATACGATGACGTTCGGCCGGCATACGGTCAAGTTCGGGACTCGCCTCCGCAGGTACGAACTGAACACGCAATCCACTTCGAATTTCAACGGCACCTATACTTTCACGACGCCGCAGAATGCGTCCTCAGTGCCTTGCCTGGCCAGTTATACGAATCCGAGCTCGATCAACGTCTATCAGCAGACGAAGATCATGCTCGACCAGGGCATTCCGATTTCGACCATCCTGGCGCAGGGCTGTGGACCGACTTCCTATCGATTAAACGCCGGACCCACGCAGTTCGGCAAAGACCAGAATGACGCCGCCGTTTTCGCGCAGGACGACTGGCGGGTGAAACCGAATTTCACACTGAGCGCCGGCCTGCGTTTCGAGTCACAGTCGAATGTGGCCGACGGCACCGATTTTGCGCCCCGTCTTTCTGCATCATGGGCACCCGGCGGCAAACCCGGCAAGGCAAGCAAGACCGTCTTCCGCGGCGGCGTTGGCATGTTCTACAGCCGGTTCGGAGTCAACAGCGTGTTGAACACTGTTCGCTACAACGGCAGCGGCCAGCAGAATTACGACATCAACATCTCCTCCGGCACGCAGGCCGCGAAAGACGCCCTCGCTTACTTCGCAACGCCAAGCGGCATGCCGCCGCTGAGCCTGCTGGCGACGTCTACACAGTCGATCTATCAACTCGACGCGAACCTGAGGAGCGCTTACATGATTCAGTCGGCATTCTCGATTGAGCGATCGCTGCCGGGACGCACGACGCTGACGATCAACGCGACCGATTCGCGCGGCGTACACGATATGCGCCAGCGGCAGATCAACGCTCCGCTTCCTGGTACGTACAATCTGGCGACGGGTTCGGGGGGCGTGCTGCCCTACCCAGGCAAGGGCTACATCTATCTCTACGAAGACTCGGGACTCTACAAGCAGCTGCAGATCATCACGAGCATGAATACGCGGCTGAACAGCCACGTTTCGCTCAACGGATATTACGCGTGGTCCAACTACCACTCGAACACGGACGGCATGCTGACCGATCAGTACAATGCCTCACAGGACTGGGGTCGTGAAGCGGCACCCGCGAACCGCATTAACCTGTTCGGTACGCTCGGCCTGCCTTATGGCTGGACGGCTTCTCCGATTCTGCAGATCAATTCGGCTTCACGTTTCAACATCACGTCGGGCTACGATTACAACGGTGATGGCGTCAACTCCGATCGTCCTTCGTTCGCTGCGGCGGGCGCGGCCTGCGGCGGCAATATCAAGTGCACGGCGTTCGGCAACTTCAACATTGCTCCGGGCGCGGGCGCTACGCTGATTCCGATCAACTACGCCGATGGTCCCGGTCAGTGGCGCGTTGACATGCGCCTGAGCCGGACTTTCGGCTGGGGCGAGAAGAAGGGTTCCGGCGGTGGTCCGCAAGGCGGTGGCGGCGGAATGGGCGGTCCCGGCGGTGGGATGGGCGGTCCGGGCGGCGGTGGTGAACATGGCGGCGGTGACCGTGGTGGCGGTGGTGGACGCGGTGGCGGCTTCGGCGGCGGTGGTTTCGGTGGTGGCTTTGGCACGGTCGGCGGCGGAGCTCACAAGTACAGTCTGGGACTGACGGTGGCCGCAACCAACCTGTTCAACCACGTCAACCTGGCGAATCCGATCGGAAGCCTGAACTCTCCCTTCTTCGGACAGTCCATCAACTCGGTCAGCTCTGGTCAGGGACTGGGCGGCGGCGGGGTCACCGGTAATCGCCGACTTCAGATCACGCTTCGCTTCACGTACTAAGCACACACGGACGTACCGAACGGTACGCACAGTCGAGGACGAAACGCCCGGATCTTCACGATCGCGGGCGTTTCGTCGTTTTGAAACGCCGCGATATCCGCGATAATGGTAGTCAAGTGAAACCGGGGGAAATGGTGGTTCGTCCATTGGTTATGCGCAAATTCGTACCGCTGCTTGTCAGCCTGGCGGCGGTGCCGGGTTTGTTCGCACAAGAAGGCCGCACCGTGTTGCGCGGCCATGTGCGGCCGGGAATCGTGGCAGCCAACGATCAGGGCCGCGTGGACGCGACGCTGGTGCTTCGGCAGATCACCGTCACGCTGCAACAGACGGCCGCACAGGAAGCCGAACTCGCGAATCTGATCGCCAGCCAGCAGGATCCGGCATCTCCGCTATTCCATCAGTGGCTTACGCCGGAAGAATTCGGCTCACGATTTGGGCTGCCGGACACCGAGATCGCACAGGTACGCTCCTGGCTTGAAAGTCAGAAACTGACGGTAGATTCAGTGGGCCGTGGACGCACGACCATCACATTCACCGGAGCGGTGCGCGATGTGGAACGGGCGCTGAGCGCGGAGATCCACCGTTATCGAGTGAATGGCGAGACTCACTTCGCAAATGCCGGCGAACCGACGGTGCCGGTTTCAATGGGCAGGTTCATTCGGGCCTTTCACGGTCTGGATGATTTCCACTTCCAGCCGCGAGCGATTAAAGCCGCGACTCCGGTTGTAATGGGTTCTCACTATACCTCGGTGAGCACGGGAAACCACTTTCTGGCTCCGGAAGATGTGGCGACAATCTTCGATATTGCGCCGCTCTATAACAGCGGTATCACCGGCAAGGGGCAGAAGATTGTAGTGGTCGGACAGACGCGGATCAACCTCAGCGACATCCAGCAGTTCCGCACGTATTTCAATCTGCCGACGAACGATCCGACTCTGCTGTTGGTACCAAACTCGGTCGACCCCGGTATCAGTAACGCCGACCTGGGTGAAGCGGATTTGGATGTGGAATGGGCCGGTGCAATTGCGCGCGATGCGGCGGTGACTTACGTCTACTCAAACGATGTAGAGAAATCGCTGATGTATGCCATCGACAACAACATCGCGCCTGTCATCTCGATGAGTTATGGGCTTTGTGAGCAGCTCTCGGGGAACGCGGAATTGACGACTCTGAACAGCTATGGGCAACAGGCCAGCGCTCAGGGTATCAGTTGGATTGCGGCCTCGGGTGATAACGGCGCCAACGATTGTTACGGCGAATCCTCCAGACCGCCCAGCGGTTTGTCGGTGGATTCGCCGGCAAGCGTGCCAACCGTTACAGCAATTGGCGGGACCACACTGACAGAAGCGGGTGGGAACTACTGGTCCGCGATTAACAGCCCGAATCACGCCTCCGCTCTTTCATACATTCCGGAGAACGTCTGGAACGACAGCGTGGCCGACGGCTCGCCTTCATCGGGGGGCGGCGGCGCCAGCATATTCTATACAAAGCCTGCCTGGCAGAGCGGCGCGGGTGTGCCCGCCGACGACCACCGGTACGTGCCGGATATCTCGTTACCCGCTTCGGCGGACCATGATGCATACCTGGTTTACTCCGCCGGGGGGTTGGTGGCGTTTGGAGGAACCTCGGTAGGGGCTCCGGTGTTTAGCGGGATCGCAGGCTTGTTGAATCAGTACCTTCAGGGCTTTCCACACCCGACAGTCGCAGGCAGCCTGAATAAGCAGCTATACAGGCTGGCTGCGACATCGCCGAACGCGTTTCACGATATTACCGTCGGTGACAATATTGTGGCCGCCTGCGCCGCTGGGAGGGTCTGCACACCCGCGCAGGTTGGCTACAGCGCAGGTCCAGGCTACGACGAGGCGACAGGATTGGGGTCCGTGGATGCGTTTAACCTTGTCACTGCATGGCCGCAGGCCGCGAGTGCCGCTAAATTGAGCGCGGCGGTGCAGGTGGTATCCAGCCTTAGCAGTCTTTCGCCGAGTGACAGTACTGTATTGACCGCGTCGGTGACAGGTTCCGGTAGCGCGGCTCCGACCGGTACCGTCACGTTTTTTACGGGTGGCAGTCCGCTGGGTTCGATGGATGTGGGTGGCTCTGGTTTGACGGTGACCGCAGCCAAACTGAGCGGCGGGCAGCAGGAAGCGAGTCTGCCATCGGGAGCCACGGTGCCGGTAATATCGCCGCAAGTCACGGCAGTGTACAACGGCGACAGCGTCTACCTGGACGGCGCCAAGGGCTCCATCACGATTACGATTCAGGCACCGGGGGCGCTGGTACTGAGCGGCATCACGAGCGCAGCTTCCTTCCAGCGAGCTTACGCACCGGGGATGGTGGTGGCGCTGTTCGGTGCGAACCTGGCGGCGAGTACGCCGGATCCCGCGCCGAGTCCGCTGCCGACCCAAATGGCGGGAACGTCGGTGACGATCAACGGAATTCCCGCGCCGCTGTACTATGTGTCGCCGACGCAGATCAATTTGCAGATTCCGTGGGAAATACCGAAGAGTTCCACCGCGATCGTCAAAGTCAGCGCCGGCGCGCAGACGGCGACGAGCCAGGTGCCGATCTCAAAGAACGCACCCGAGATTTTTGGCGATACAAACAACCTGCTGGTCCCCTACCAGACGACGCGTCGGGGGCAAACGGTTTTCCTTTTCGCAACCGGCGAGGGTTTGTTCACAACTCCCTCGGTCACGACGGGCGCGGTACCCGAGGGCGGAACGCTGTCGACGGCATCTTCGAATGTGCTGGTCAGGGTTGGTGGAGTTGCGGCTGAGACGACGTTTGTCGGGGAGCCTGCGTGGTCGATCGGAGTGTCGCAGGTGAACTTCACGATACCCGCAAATGCTCCGCTGGGTTCGCAGCCGGTGGTGATGGTGGTGGGCGGGGTGGTAAGCGCGCCGGTGTACATCACGGTTGCACCCTGAGTTGTTGGCGTTGTCATGAGAAACGGCCAGTTCTCGTGCACCGCGAGCACCTGCTAATTCGGGTCCGGCTTCTCAATCCGGTCGATCACGAGTGTCTTCACTGCCGCCTTCTGCGGCTTAAACTTCAGCCCGAGCTGACTTTCTACTATGGCTTTGTAGTCGTCCTCCGGACTAAATCGGAGCGCAAAAAGATACACTCCACCGAGACCGGTCTTGTCCAACACAGGCCGGTCTATTCCGGTCATCTGGTGATAAAGGTTCGTACGGTCATTGTTCATCCGCTCCACGTACCCTCTCATTGTGGTGATGGATGCATCGACAGCCCCTTTTGCGAACGCGGCCTGAATCGCCGCCTTCGCGGCATCCGCATCGTTGCTCTCCTTCCATTCCTGCAGCCTGGGTCCGTTCTTTCCTGCCGTCAGCGTGTATACCGGCGCTTCCCGGGTGTCATAATGCGTCACGAGGTGAAACCGTTTGCTCAGGAGTGTCCGGAGCATCAGCCTCAATTGATCTTCAGTTGCAGTCGGTTCAGTTGATTTCGCTTCGAGTTGGAACATATCGGAGTCGATCCATTGTGGCCCTCCGGAGACTTGATAGTTGTTCAAACGATAAGCCTCCAGAATGATCCGTTTGGCGGTGACACCTATCGATGGAGTTACAACTCTCCCCGTCGTAAATTGCAGATGTCCTCCATCGGGCGGAGGCAGTCCTCCGCCTGATCTATTGCCGCCCCCGCCGGATTTTGGTGCCCACAGTTTGATCGACGCCACATCGAACTCCGGTGGGAGCGGGATTGTCTTTGACTGTGCCGTCTGAACCGGCGGTGTCTTCGTCTGTAACTGGGCGAGCCCGTGAATCGCCAATCCACCCGCCATCGCGAAGGCGGACAGTGTCCACGGAATTGGGCGACGTGGGGGATACATGGCGAAGAGCATAGCAATTCGCCAGCCGTGAAGGCGAACGCTCCGCCATATGGCACCTGCGAAGGATTCCGCATTTGGGCGTGTGGCATCGCTGTCACAGTTGAGCCAGAGATGCTCTGGCGTTCGGGCGCTAAGGGCGATGTGTTGTGCATGGCGGCAGTCACGGGAAATCCGGCAATCGGTTACCCACACCGGGGAAGGTTACTGGCCGTGCGCCACGGCAGCCGCGGTGTGGCGAGCCATTGGTTGCAGGTGGCCGTAAGTCGCCGAGCGCCAGAGCCACTCACACGGACCGAAGCGATATTGGCGCAGCCACCATTGGCTGAATGAGAGTTGAGCCGCGTAGAACACGACAGCGAAAAGGGCGGCGGATGCGGGCGCGACGCGACCGAATAGTCCTCCTCCGTAGCTATAGAAAACTAACCCGAGGACTATCGACTGAGTCAGGTAGTTTGTGAGGGCCATCTGGCCGGCAGCGGCGAAGCGTGACGTCCAGTCATCGGAGTTCGATTGGCCGCGCGCAGCCAGCAGGCACGCCGTGTAGGCCAGCGCGAGCGGCACGTACGTTCCGATAAGACGGATATGTGGAATTGCCGGCAGCCATTCGTGGAGGCTATTGGCCAGGCCGATTGGCCCCACGACCGCGGCGAAAACCCACAGCTGCCTGCGGAATCGTTCCGGCGTGCGAATGATGGAAGCGCGCCATGCAGCCATGCCCAGAAGCATCATGCCGGCGGTATTCTGCGCCGAGCCGAAGAGCAGGGGTGCGATCATGATCCGCGTTTCTTTCCAGCGGAAGGCGACGATATCGAAAAAGCTGCCGTGACCATAGTGCTGTGTTGCGGCGTTTGCCCAGTTCTGAAGTTCTGGTCCCGAAGGGAATGGGAGGTTGAGGGCAGGTAGAGTCGGCAGGTAGATGGCAGCCAGTCCTGCAACTGCGAGCACCGGCCCCGGGAGGCGGATGAGCAGGGTGAGGGTGAGGCCGCAGACGGCGTAGAGCATCAGGATATCGACGTTTGAGATCAGGACCATGTGGAAGATTCCGAACGCCAGCAGAACAAGAAAGCGCCGCAGCAGGAACCATTCCGGCAGGAGTCCGCGGGCGTTGGCGCGTTCCGCCTGAATCGCCATCCCGACGCCGAAGGTAAAGGCGAAACAGTTGAAGGCTTTGAATTCGATCAGGGTTGCTGCGATGAAATCGACCGCATGGTTGGCCCAGCCGGGGTGGGAATGAAAGTGAAGGATATGTTCCCAGAGTGAGAGGCGGAAGAAGTCCAGCAGGTTGATGATGAGGACGCCGAACAGCGCGAAGCCCCTGAGGAGGTCGAGGGAACTGTAACGCTCTGCCGGCCGGACCGGTTGCCATGCGTGAGCGGGCGTGGACACTGCGGCTTAGTTTATATGATCTAATTCAACGTGATTCCCTACGTACTTCCATTGGCCGATACCGCCGCTACGCTCTCTGTGGCGGGCGGCAAAGGCGCATCGCTGGCTCGGCTTGCCCAGGCCGGTGTGCGGGTGCCCGCCGGATTCCATGTCACCACGGAAGCGTACCGCCGGTTTATCGCCGGCAATAACCTTCAGCAGTTGATCGTCGAAGCGGCACAGGCGGGTTCGGTTGACGATCCGGCTTCGCTCGACAACGCGTGTGCCGCAATCGAGGCTATGATCGCGCAGGCGCGAATGCCGGCGGAAATCGTTGAGGAAATCCGAAAGTCTTATGCGGCGCTCGGCGGTGCGGTCGCGGTCCGATCGTCGGCGACGGCGGAGGATCTGCCAGGCATGTCTTTCGCCGGCCAGCTGGAGACGTTCTTAAACGTGCGCGACGGCGATCACGTTATCGACGCGGTGCAGCGTTGCTGGGCCTCATTATGGACGGCTCGGGCCATCGGCTACAGAATCCGTAACGGGATTGCGGCAGACACCGTGAGTATCGCGGTGGTGGTCCAGGAATTGGTGCCTGCGGAAGTAGCTGGCGTGATGTTCACTGCCAATCCGGTGACTGGTGCACGGGACGAAGCCCTGATCAATGCGGCGTGGGGGCTGGGCGAGGCGGTGGTCGGCGGTCTGGTTACTCCCGACACTTTTGTGGTCAACCGGAAGACGAAGGCGATCGTTGCCCAGGATGTCGCAGTGAAAGAAGTCATGACGGTCCGGCTTGCGAGCGGCACTCATGAAGAAGCGGTTCCCGCGAATCAGCGCAAGGAGGCAACGCTGACACGCGAACAAGCTGTTGAGTTGACTCTGACAGGGGAGCGGATCGAGAAACTGTACGGCATGCCGATGGACGTGGAGTGGGCACTTTGCGGCGGCGAATTCTCCATTTTGCAGGCACGCCCGATTACCGCGCTGCCGGAGCCGCGGGTTGTGCTGGACTGGTCGATCCCGCGACAAATCGGACGGTATGCGCGGAGCAGTGTGATCGAGTTGCTGCCCGAACCTTTGACGCCGCTGTTCCGAACGCTCGGGCTGCCGGCATTCAACGAAGCCCTCCGCTGGCTGTTCGAAGTCACGATGCGGTTGAAAGGTGTGTTGCCCGCGAGCTATCAACTGGTGACCATCAACGATTTCGCCTATTACGATTTCGGCTGCACGACTCGCGAAACTCTGGGTGTGTTTACGAAGGTTCCCGGAGCGATCCCCCGGGTTTTCCGGATGATGAAACGCGCGAAAGAGCGTTGGCTGGACGAGGCTCGCCCCGCCTATGCGGAGCGAACGGCCGAGTGGGCTGGCAGAGATCTCAGCGCGGCAACCCGGGCGCAGCTACTGGAGGGCGCTCTTGAAATCTGCCGTCTTGCGGGCAGATATTACGTAACGATTCAAGCCGGGATTCTGCCGATCGCGTACAGCGCGGAGTCGCTGTTCACAAAACTGTACGATCGTTTCGCCAGACGTGAGGGCGATCCGCCCGCAACAGTGTTTGTGCTGGGTTTCGACAGCATTCCGATCCAGAGCGAGAAGTCCCTATACGATCTGGCGATGTGGGTTCGCGAACATGGCGACAGAACGCCGGAATTCGAGAGCCGGCTGGCAGCCCATCTCGAACGGTTTGGGGGCGCAATCTACGATCTGGATTTCGCCAAGCCGCTTCCCGCGGAGAATCCCGCTCCGCTGATCGACGCCATCAAATATTTCGTGAGCGGGGCGGCGCGCAATCCATATGAGCGTCAGGCACAGTCCGCGGACGCGAGGGAAAAAGCGACGCGGGAATTGCTGGACAGGCTGGGTTTCATCCGGCGGCCGGTGTTCCGCTGGATTCTCGGAATCGCCCAACGCTACGCGCCTTTGCGCGAGAATTCGCTGGCTGACGTGGGAATGGGATGGCTGGCGGTGCGCCGCATGCTGCGCGAAGTGGGACAGCGACTGGTGGCGGCGGGGCGCATCGCCGAAATCGACGATGTCTTCTGGCTGGAGTATGCGGAACTTGAAGGGGACACGATTCCGCCGGATGCCGTGACCCTGCGAAAAGCCAAATGGGAGAAGGAACGCCGGGTGATACCGCCGGTCATGCTGCCAGCGGAAAAGGGCGCGCGGTTGCTGGGGTTCGACCTGAGTGGCGCGATGCCGGCGAAATCCGGCCAATCGGACGGAGACACGATACGCGGAGTGGGATCCAGTCCGGGTCGCGTGACCGGCGTGGCGCGGGTGATTCAGGGACCGGATGAGTTTGCGGAAATGAAGCCGGGCGACATCCTCGTGGCGAAAGCGACGACTCCGGCCTGGACTCCGCTTTTTGCGCTGGCGGCGGGGATTGTGACGGATGTTGGCGGGCCGCTGAGCCACAGCTCGATCGTGGCGCGCGAGTATCGGATTCCGGCGGTGCTGGGAACCGGCGTGGCCACTGCGCGGATTCGCAAGGGACAGCAAATCGTGGTGGATGGCGATGCCGGCACTGTCACGCTGCGTTAAGGCTTCCGACTTCGATCCGGCGGCTACAATCTACAGATGGACAATGTGACCCGGCGGGGATTTGTCAAGACGGCGGCACTGGCTACCGCCGCAGCGCAGAGCGTGGGTGCGTTCGAACTGGACGAACTGACTATCGCGCAATTGCGGGCGGGGCAGCAAACGGGGAAGTATTCCGCGCAAACTCTGGTGGAGAAATACCTGGCGCGGATCAGGGACGTGGATCGGGCCGGGCCGACACTGCGCGCGGTGATCGAAACTAATCCGCAGGCGCTGGAGATTGCGCAGGCGCTGGATCAGGAACGAAAAGCGAGGGGTCCGCGCGGGCCGCTGCACGGGATTCCGATTCTGATTAAAGACAACATCGATACCGCGGATCGAATGATGACGACCGCGGGATCGCTGGCGCTCGAGGGTTCGATAGCGAAACGGGATTCGTTTGTGGCTCAAAGGCTGCGAGCCGCGGGCGCGGTCATTTTGGGAAAAACGAATCTGAGCGAATGGGCGAACTTCCGGTCCACACACTCATCGAGCGGGTGGAGCGGACGCGGCGGGCTGACACGTAATCCTTATGCGCTCGACCGGAATTGCAGCGGATCGAGTTCGGGTTCGGGAGCAGGGGTGGCGGCGAATCTGTGTGCCGCGGCGGTGGGTTCGGAGACGGATGGATCGATTGTATCGCCCGCCGCGATGAATGCGCTGGTGGGAATCAAGCCAACGGTGGGGTTGATCGGGCGATCCGGAATTATTCCGATTTCGATCAATCAGGACACAGCCGGGCCAATGGCCCGTACGGTGGCGGATGCGGCAGCGCTGCTGACGGCGCTGGCGGGCGTCGATCCGAACGATTCGTACACGCAGGCGAGCGCAGGAAAGGCTGCGAAGGACTACACGGCGTTTGTCGATCCGAAAGGATTGCGCGGCATGCGATTGGGTGTGGCGCGAAAGTTTTTCGGCTACAACCGCGATGTGGATGGACTCATGGAAATCGCTATCGGCGAGATGAAGAAGCTGGGAGCGGTGATTGTTGATCCGGCCGATCTGCCGACTCACGGAAAGTTCGACGATAGCGAGTTCGACGCGATGCTTTATGAATTCAAGGATGGACTGAATCGATATCTGGCGGGCACAGCGGCTTCGGTACAGGTACGGTCGCTGGATGCCTTGATTGCGTTCAATGAAAAGAACAGGGCGCGCGAGATGCCGTACTTCGGGCAGGAGATTTTGGTGAAGGCCCAGCAGAAGGGGCCGCTGACCGAGAAGGCGTATCTGGATGCGGTGACGAAGAATCGGCAGTTGTCACGCGGGCAGGGAATCGATGCTGTCTTGGCTAAAGATAAATTGCATGCGATTATTGCGCCTGCCGGCGGACCCGCGTGGCTGACGGATCTGCTGCTCGGGGATCACGATATCGGCGGCAGTTCGACGCCCGCGGCAGTGGCGGGATACCCGAACATCACGGTACCGGCGGGCTTTGTGCGGGGACTGCCGGTGGGGATTTCGTTCTTCGGCGCGGCGTGGAGTGAGGGCACGCTGATCAAGATTGCCAGCGGGTTTGAGGCCGGGGTAAAGGCGCGGAAGAAGCCTGGTTTCCTGAACAGCGCTGCGGTTTAACTCAGATGCCTTCGCCGGCACCGAGTTGTTCTTCGCGTCCTACTAACACTCCGCGGCGCTCAAGCAAGCTTAATGCTTCATTGGGAGCCAGGCGTCCGGCGTCGATCGAATTCGGCGGAGCGATGCCGGTGACGATTACGATCAGGCCTGCGGCTTTCGCCAGCTTTGCCGTCTCATAGTCGGCGGACTCGACAACCGCGACTGCTGCGCCGCGATCGAAGAGTTCACGTTCCAGCAGCACGGCAGATTCATGATCTTCCACCGAAACGATCGCGGAGCGATGTCCAAAACGCGCGGTCCGATCCGATTCGAGGACGAGACCGCGGGTTTCTTCCTTACCCTCGATATCGATGATCATGCAGGCCGCGAGGGTTTCATTCGACACCGGATCGATCACGATGAACGCGCCAGTGACGCGGTTCCTCGCATAAGGGTCAAAGAAAAGCGGATGGTGCGTTTCGACTGAAATTTCGCCGATTTCGTTCAGTTCCAGACGCGCCGAGCTTAAGCGCTCGAGCGAATTCACATCCACCCGGTAGTTCACGCTGCGAATCACGCCGCGCACCTGATGCGACGTGTGTTTGATGAAATAACTGCGGCCGGGTTCGAGAGCCTGCGCATTCATCCATACACAATGCGCGCGGAAGCGGCGGCCGACGTGCGGAACGGCGGCCACCGGAGCCAGGATATCGCCGCGGCTGATATCGATCTCATCGGCGAGGCAGATGGTCACCGATTGCGGCGCATAGGCCGACTTCAGATCGCCATCATAAGTCACGATGCGCGTAATGCGGGTGCGCCGTCGCGCGGGCAGGGCCATCACTTCCTGGCCCTCATGCAGAACGCCGGACGCCATCTGGCCGGCATAGCCCCGGAAATTCAAATTCGGGCGCAGCACGTACTGCACGGGAAAACGGGCGGGCAGGTCGGCCAGGCCTTCGATTACCGGAACGGTTTCGAGAAAATCCAGCAATGCGGGGCCGGTATACCAGGGCGTTTTCGCGCTCTTTTCCACGACGTTATCGCCATCGCGGGCGCTGATCGGGATGAAGAGGGCATTGGGCGCGCCGATGCGCGAAAGGAAACCAGTGAATTCGGCCACGATGGCATCGTAGACGGCCTTGTCGAACCCGACCAGATCCATTTTGTTGATGGTGACGACAAAATGCCTGATGCCGAGCAAATTCGCGATAAACGCGTGGCGGCGGGACTGCGGCAGGACGCCGTTACGTGCGTCAATCAGGATGATGGCGAGGTCGGCAGTTGAGGCGCCGGTCGCCATGTTGCGGGTATACTGCTCGTGGCCGGGGGTATCGGCAATGATGAATTTGCGTTTCGGCGTCGAGAAATAGCGGTATGCGACATCGATCGTGATGCCCTGTTCACGTTCGGCGCGGAGGCCGTCTGTGAGCAGCGCGAGATCGATAACGCCGCCGCTGGAGTTGGCGGACGCTTTGGCGACGCTGGCGAGCTGGTCTTCGTAGACGCCCTTGGAATCGTAAAGCAGGCGGCCGATGAGGGTACTCTTGCCGTCATCAACGCTGCCGGCGGTGGAGAATCGGAGCAGGCTCATGCGTGGAAATTCTCCGCGTGGGGAAGCATGTTTAGAAATAGCCCTCGCGCTTCTTGATCTCCATGGAGCCTTCCTGATCGTGATCGATGACGCGGTGTTCGCGCTCGGAGCGGCGGACGAGTTTCATTTCGTCGATGATCTTTTCAATCGTGTCGGCCTCTGAGCGAATGGCGCCCGTGCAGGGGCTGCAGCCGAGGGAGCGCATGCGGCACATCACCATCTCGGGCTTTTCGCCGGGGAGCAGCATGAAATCCTGTTCGGGCGAGATCAGCGAGTTGCCGCGCACCACCATGGCCCTCGGCTTGGCGTAATACATGGGCACGATGGGGATATTTTCGCGGGCGATGTACTGCCAGACGTCGAGCTCTGTCCAGTTGGAGAGAGGGAAAACGCGGATGTGCTGGCCCTTGTCGACGCGGGAATTGTAGAGATTCCAGAGCTCCGGGCGTTGATTCTTGGGGTCCCACTGGCCGAATTCGTCGCGGAAGGAATAGACGCGTTCTTTGGCCCGGCTCTTTTCCTCGTCGCGTCGTGCGCCGCCGAACGCCGCGTCGTAGCCGCCTTCCGCCAGGCCATCGAGCAGTGCGCGGGTTTTGAGGAAGCCGCAGCATTTCTGGGTCCCGATGCGAAGCGGATTGGCGCCATCGGCAATTGCCTGGGTATTGGTCTTGACGATCAGCCGGGCTCCGATGGAGGCGACGAACTGGTCGCGGAACTCAATCATTTCGTGGAACTTATAGGTCGTATCGACGTGGAGCAGCGGGAAGGGAATCTTGCCAGGAAAGAACGCTTTCTGGGCCAGCCGCACCATGACGGAGGAATCTTTGCCGATCGAATACAGCATGACCGGATTCTGGAATTCCGCGGCTACTTCGCGAATAATTTGAATGCTCTCGGCTTCGAGAAGATCGAGGTGGTCCACGGGTCAGTGCCTGAACCTTTAGAATACACCATTAACTTGATCGGAATAGAGGACTACGATTGCGAGTGGGAAAACCGGTAGAAAGCATAGATGATCCGGATGCCCTTTTCGAGAAGCGGATTGTAGACGTAGCCGAGCATGTAAGATGCGAGCAAAATTCCGATCAGCATGCCAAAACCGCGCATTTTCATGCGCAAATTCAGCAGTTTGACTGCACCTTCCGAATCGGTAAACAGGCCGAGGACACCGAAGCCATCGAGCGGTGGTATGGGGAGCAGGTTGAAACAGGCGAGCAGCAGGTTGAGCGAGAAGAACACGCTCAGAATGGTGGCGGCGCCTGTGCCAATACCGGCTGAGGCTGCTTCCACGATGTGGTCGGTTGAAATGGCTCCGGGCAGGAAAACGCCGACGGCGAGGCCGATGCGCATGATTATCGCGGCGAGGATCGCAATGGCGAGGTTCGCGCCCGGTCCGGCGAGCGACATGAGACCCGACCGCTTCGGATACTGGATCGACCATGCGGGGTTGTACGGTGCGCTGGCATAGCCGATCAGGCCGTTGCCGCTGAGGATTCCCAGCAACGGAAGTATGACCATGCCGAACGTCTCGCGCCGAAGATGGGGCAGAGGGTTCAGGGAAACCTGACCACCTTCGAACGCGGTCAGGTCGCCGCCCCACTTGGCGACAAGCGCGTGAGCGGCTTCGTGGCATGTGGTGGAGAGGAGAAATACAACGTATTCGAGGAAGCCGAATGCGAGGAGGGTGGAATCCATGATGAGAGATGCGGCGGTAGCGCCAGTATAGCGAAACTGTTGCGGTAACCGCGCTCATCGCGCGGGTCCGATAACCGCGCTCGGCCCGCTGGCTGTGGAAACGGCAATGAACGTGCTTGTATATATTCGCACCAAAATTTGAGTTGTTCTGCATGGGAGGGATGATGCATACCAAGACGATCGGGATTATTGTGTTCAGCGGGCTGGTTTATAGCAGTCTGATGCTGGCCGGATGCGCCAAGAAGGGACCGGGCGGCGACGCCGGACAGACGGCCACGGTGAGGCTGAAGGATGGTGGAACTTTCAGCGGCGCGGTGACGAAGAATGACACGTCGGCCATTACGTTGACCTCCGCCGCGGGCGAGACAAGAACTTATCCGATGGGACAGGTGGATTCGGTTGAGTACTCTACCGCTCCGGCCGCTCCGGCGAACGGTGCTCCGATCGGGAATCTGGGAGCGGGTCAAAATGGCGGCCAGCAGTCACCGCTGCCTCGTCCGGATACCGTGCATACCCTTCCGGCCGGCGCCACGATTATAGTTCGAAACAGCGACCGGATCCGCGCGGGATCCGCGCAGGCGGGGCAGACTTTTCCGGCCGTCATTGTCAAAGATGTAATTGGTACCGATGGCGCGGTCGCGATTCCGAAGGGATCAAACGCAACTTTGGCGGTCCGCCAGTCCATCGGTCAGGGCAAGGTGAAGGGACAGTCCGAGATCGTGATCGATCTGGACTCGGTGGAAGTTGGCGGGCGGCAGTTCGATCTGAATACGACCGACATTGCCAAACGTGGCAAGCAGGGAATCGGCAAGAATCGGCGATCGGCCAAGTTCATTGGAGGCGGCGCGCTGCTGGGCACCGTGATCGGGGCGGTGGCCGGAGGTGGCGCGGGTGCCGCGATTGGCGCTGGCGCAGGGGCCGGTGCGGGAGCCGGCCTACAGGCAGTCACGCGGGGCAAGGCTGTCAGCATTCCGTCCGAGACGGTGTTGAGCTTTAAGCTGGAAGACCCGGTCGAGATTCGGCAGGCCGAGCAGTAGCCTTCGTTATTTACCGCCCCACTTCAACAGGCTCGTGACGGGCCTGGTGAGGGGGTTGTCGTCGTGGTTGGGGCTTACGCGGATGGCGTAGCCCAGGCGGCCGGTCTGTTCGGGAATGATGTCGCGCTCGAACACCGCAAGGTCGCCCTCGATACGTGTGCCGGGAAGGGGGACGACTTCGGTCTTCTCCAGATTGCCGGCCGCGCTGATGGCGCCGATGAGGCATTCGACACGGACGTCTTCCGGCTTGAGTCCTCCCAGAAAAAGCGCCGCGTGAACGGAGATCGGTTTCCCGCTCATGACCGGGCCGCTGGGTGGCGAGCCCATATCGACAAAGCGCACCTGGGGCCAGACCTCACGGACGCGCTGATTCCAGCGGGCACGCGAGCGCGCTTCCTCGAAGTTGCCGCCTTCCATCCACATCCAGTTGGCGTGGGAGGGATCGTAGAGCTTGCGGGAATAGTCGTCCACCATACGCCGGGCGTCGAACTGCGGCGTCAGGTTCATGAGAGATTCTTTCATGCGGCGGACCCAGTCGCCCGATAAGCCACCTTCCGATTGCGCATAGTAAAGCGGCACGATCTCGTTTTCGAGAAGGTAATAGATATTGGTGGCGTGGATGGCGTCCTGATCTTCGGAGTAAGGTTCGCGGTCGCCGATGGCCCAGCCGCCGGAAATCTCGTAGCCTTCGTCGAACCAGCCATCGAGCACGGAAAGATTCAGGACACCGTTCATAGCGGCCTTCATGCCACTGGTGCCGCAGGCTTCCTCGCCGCGGCGAGGAGTGTTGAGCCAGAGATCGACGCCCTGCACCAGTTCCCGCGCGACCTTCATGTCGTAATCTTCCACGAACACAATGTGCTTCCAGAGTTGCGGATCGCGGGCTAATTGCGCAATTTCGCGAATGAACGTCTTACCGGGCTGATCCTTGGGATGAGCTTTGCCTGCGATCACGATTTGCACGGGGCGTTCGGTATTGCAGAGAATTTTCCGCAGGCGGTCGACATCCCGGAACAGCAGCGTGGCCCGTTTGTACGTGGCGAAACGCCGGGCGAAGCCGATGGTGAGCGCGTGGGGATCGAGTACTTCGGCCGAGTAGCGGACTTCGGCGGCGGCAGCCTTGCGCCGCGCGGCGGAAGCGGTTTGCCGTTCACGCACGAAGGAGATGAGGCGTCGCTTGCGGCGGCGGTGCATTTCGAGCAGTTCTTCGTCGGGAATATCGCGCACCAGCCGCCACATGGCTTTGTCGTTCCAGCGGCTGCGCCAGTCGGGCTCCAGATACTGGTCGTAAAGATCGGCGAGGTCGCCATTGATCCAGCTGGGAGCGTGCACGCCGTTGGTGACCCAGGTGATGGGAGTTTCGGGAACCGGCAGTGTGGGCCAGAGCCCGTTCCACATTTCCTGGGAAATTTCACCATGCAGTTTGCTGACGGCATTGCGGTACGCCGACGTGTTCAGGGCGAGGATCGCCATGGAAAGCGGCTCACCGGTGTCCTTCGCGTTCCTGCGGCCGAGCGCCATAAAACTGTCGAAATCGATTTTCGCGCTCTTGCAGAAATCGTTGAAGTAGTGGAACATCAGGCCGGGATCGAACAGGTCGATGCCGGCGGGAACCGGGGTGTGGGTGGTGAAAACATTGTTGACGCGGGTGGCTTCGAGGGCCTCTTCGAAACGAAGCCCCTGGCGCTCGATGAACAGCCTGATGCGTTCCAGCGCAAGGAAGGCGGAATGCCCTTCGTTCATATGGAACACGGTAGGTTTGTACTTCATCGCTTCGAGCGCGCGCATGCCGCCGATGCCGAGCACGATTTCCTGGCGGACACGCATGTCGTTGTCCCCGCCATACAACTGACTGGTAATCTCGCAATCTTCCTGACGACTGTTTTCCGGAGTGTTGGTGTCGAGGAAGATCATTTTGATGCGCCCGACCGCTAGTGTCCAGAGACGGATTATTACCGGCCCGGTGGGCAACTCGATACGGACGGTGCGCTGTCGCCCCTCGTCATCGAGCGCGGGCTGCACGGGCAGAGAATAGAAATCGTTTTCGAGATAGCGTTCCTGTTGCCAGCCATCCGCGTTCAGATGCTGACGGAAATAGCCGAGCTGGTAAAGCAGGCCCACACCCACCAGAGGCAGGTCGAGATCGCTGGCGGACTTCATGTGATCGCCGGAAAGGATTCCGAGGCCGCCTGAATAAACGGGAAGGCATTCGGTGAGACCGTACTCGGCGGAGAAGTAGGCGATCACCTTGCCATCGGTGACGGTCTCCGGATACTTCATGTGCGTATCGAAACGCTGGCACGCAAGTTGGTACTGTGCGATGTAGCGGGGATCGGCCGCCATCTTTTCGAGAGTGCTCTGAGAGATTCTCCCGAGCATCACGACCGGGTTATAGCCGGATTCTTTCCACAGTGTGGGATCCAGACGGCGAAATAATGCGCGGATGGGCGGTTCCCAGGCCCAGAGGATATTCCTGGCCAGTTCCTCCATGCGGGATAACTGAGGTGGAAGTGCGGGACGGACGACGAATTCCCGGATTGGATGAATGTTGGACGGCATGCGAGTAGTCAACGAGGACGACCGAAGCCGCCACTACTCTCAGTTTAAGCGAAGGGATTGGATCGACTGCATCTCACCGGATGGGAGCCGCCGGTTATTCGAGCGCCAATTGGGCCATCACGTTCATGTTGCAGAGCGCGTCTTCAAGCGATACTGGAACTTCGCCGTTCCCGAGTACTGCATTTGCGAACGCATCCCCCTGAAGCGTGTACTGATCGCACACCGGAAATGTTTCCGTGCGGTCAGTAGTTCCCGCGCGAACGAAAATTCTGGTCTCGCGATCCGCCGGGGCGTTGAAGGGGATTTCAATCTCGACGTGCCCTTTCGTACCGAAAAACTGCACGCGCTGGAATGAATTCATCTGCATGCTGGTGGTGAACAGCGCCTGGCCATTGGGGAAATCGAGCAACCCCGAAATGGTGTGATCGATGCCGAATTCCTGGTCACGTTCTATACGAGCGCTGACTCGGCGCGGTTCGCAGCCGAAAATCCAGCGCGCGGCCTGGATCGGATAGCAGCCGATATCCATGAGCGCGCCGCCGCCATATTCCGGACGGTTCCGGATGTTGGCTGCATCGCGATTGTAGAAGCTGAAGACGCAGTGCATGCTGCGCAACTCGCCGATTTCGCCCGACTGAATGATTTCGCGGGTTCGCAGCCATTGCGGATGAACCCGGATCATGAAGGCCTCGGCAATTTTCACGCCGGCCAGATCGCGGGCTTCCATGAGCCGGATGACCTCCGCCGGATTCAGACCGATCGGCTTTTCGCACAGGACGTGCTTGCCCGCTTCGGCTGCGCGAATCGACCACGGCACATGCATGTGATTGGGAAGGGGATTGTAGACCGCGTCGATGGCGGGATCGGCCAGCAACTCCTCATAGGAGCCATAGGCTTTTGGAACGCCGAGCGATGTGGCGGCGGCCTGGGCGCGGTTCAGGTCGCGGGAGGCGATTGCCGTGACTTCGCAGTTCGCGCAGTTCCGCATGGCCGGAATCACTTTGGTGATGCCGATTTTGGCAACGCTTAGAACCCCGATGCGGATTTTGCGGGACATGTTGAGCTTGTCATCCTCTTCTACATCCAGCGTTTGATGAAATTCGTGTCGAAGGTGCCGGCGATGAAATCCGGTTCATTCAAAATGCGCTTATGCAGCGGGATCGATGTGTGAATACCCTCCACCACAAAGAGATCCAGCGCGCGTTTCATCCGTGCAATGGCTTCTTCGCGATCCGCGCCGTAAGCGATCAGCTTGGCGACCAACGAATCGTAATAGGGTGGAATGACGCCATCCTGATAAGCATGCGTGTCGACCCGGATGCCAATGCCGCCGGGCAGATTGAGACCGGTGATCCGTCCAGGCGACGGCGTAAACGTTTCGGGGTTTTCCGCATTGATGCGGCATTCGATGGCATGTCCGCGGCAGACTACCGGCCCGCACAGAATATCTTCCAGCTTTTCGCCGGCGGCGATGCGAATCTGCGCTTTCACCAGGTCGACGCCAGTCACCATCTCGGTCACCGGATGTTCCACCTGAATACGGGCGTTGACTTCAATGAAGTAGAGGTCGCCCTTCTCATCCATGAGGAATTCCACTGTGCCGGCATTGCTGTAGCCGATGGCTTTCAGCGCTTCCTTCAGCTTGGCCATGACCCGTTTGCGGATCTTGTCGCTTAGAGCGGGAGAAGGGGATTCTTCGAGCAGTTTCTGGTGCCGCCGCTGGATGCTGCAATCCCGCTCACCGAGTATTTCGACATTGCCGTGCTCGTCGGCGAGCACCTGGAACTCGATGTGACGCGGCGCACCGATGAATTTTTCCAGATAAACGTCCGCGCTCGAAAACGAAGCACCGGCTTCCTGCTGTGCCTGTTCCAGAAGGCCTGGTAGTTCCGCCGCGGAGTTCACGATGCGCATGCCGCGCCCGCCTCCGCCCGCCGACGCTTTCAGGATGACCGGATAGCCGATTCGATTCGCGGTCTCCACCGCTTCTTCCGGGCTGGAGAGAACACCTTCGGAACCTGGCAGAATCGGGACGCCATGTTCCTTCATAATGGCGCGGGCGCGTTCCTTGATTCCCATCTGCGAAATCACTTCCGGGGACGGTCCGATGAACTTGATGCGGGAAACCCGACAGACTTCGGCGAAACTCGAATTCTCGCTGAGGAAACCATAGCCGGGATGGATCGCATCCACATTCGTAATCTCCGCGGCACTGATGATCGAAGGAACGTCGAGATAGCTGCGGGCGCTCTTGGCGGGCCCGATGCAGATGGCCTGATCGGCGAAGCGCACGGGAAGGCTGTGGCGGTCGGCTTCTGAATAAACCGCGACGGTGGGGATCCCGAGATCCTTACACGCACAAATAATGCGCAGTGCGATTTCACCGCGGTTTGCGACCAGGATTTTCTTAAACGGGACGGATGCCAAAGAGGGCTTCTCCGTATTCCACCGGCTGCCCGTTCTGAACGAGCTTGCTCTCGATCACGCCCGCGGCGTCCGCTTCGATCTCATTCATCAGTTTCATGGATTCGATGATGCAGAGCACCTTCCCTGGGGTCACGTGCTCGCCGATGCGCACGAAAGGCGGCGAACCGGGAGACGAACATTCGTAATACGTACCCACGATGGGCGACTTCACGTAAACGAGCGAGTCGGTTTCCTTCGCAATCGGAACCTCGGCTTTCGCCGGAGGTGCGGCTGGTGCGGGGCTGGCCGCCGCGATTGCGGGAGCCGCTGCAACGACCCGCGTCTCCACACCCAATGAAGTGCGGATACGAACCCGGTTCTCGCCTCGCTGAACTTCCAGTTCGGCAATGCCGGTATCTCCCGCAAGCTGAATTAACTCCCGGATCTCATCGTTAGTCATGCAACTGACTAGATTAACAGCATTGCAACCCGTTGCCGGGGGAGGGGGAGACCGGAGGCCCTTCCGTTTGTCCTCCGACAGGTGTACTATTTGAGGCAACCGGGTAGTCCGGCCAGCTTCGCATTTCATTTGGAGAGGAAAAATCATGTTTGAAAGCCTTGAAGAAAGAATCGAACAGGACGAAAAGAAGGACGTATCGGGCAAGGATCGGCTCCTTCATTATCTGGCGATCACGGCAATCTCCGTGGTTGTAGTTGGCGGCCTTGCGATGGCCGCGCAATTCGTGAGGTAATCCGCGGGCAAGCTACGATAAGGGTGATGTCCTTCCGGCTGCGTACCGCGCAGGGCAAACTCAAGATCGAACACAGCATTCTCGATGACTTGCGGCCGGTGCTGGACCGGTTGGTAGCGTCCGTTGAGATTCGCTCTGTTATTCCAGGTGTGATCAGGCCGGTCCGCGATGCCCGGGGGCCGGTCCGGATCCGCATTACCGTACCGACGCAGAATGGGTGGAAGGCTATCGCCTTAGCTAATGGCGCGCGCCAGGAGCTGTTTATCAGTACTGTGCTCGGTGAAGCCGAATTGACGGCGCTGCTTCAGGGCGCCATTGGTGGTGGGAAGTAATAGAGATAAATGGAGCCGCCGCGAATCCGTTCCGTCGGCTCGATCCTCTCTGCCCATTTCGGCTGGCCACTGAGTTTCCACGCCGTAATGCAGACGGCATTCCAGCCGGGCCTTGGCTCATTTCCATCGGGCATGTAGTCGTATGCGGGAAACGAATGCCCGTCGGCCTCCATGTAGCCGGTGCCGTTCAGCTTGAACGTCAGCTTCCGGATTCCCAGTTGCTGAAGCCTCAGAGCCAGGCCTCGCATTCCCTGATCCCAATCGAGGTCGGAGTCGGCGAGAATTCTTTCGGGATGCCTGCCAGCCAGCTCGTTCGTGTAGGAGAGGTAGTCCGGATGTTGCAGAGCTCCGGTGGCTGACTGCCATAAGAGTAATGCGGAAGCTGTGTAGACTAGCCAGCGCCGGTTTGTCCGCAGGAGACTGTTGAGCGCCCAACCGCCGCAAATTGCAAAGGCAGAATAGATGGGCAGAATGTGGCGCACGCCGATATTGATATGGCTGAACAGGCCCACGCAGAGAATTCCGCCAGCCAGGGCGAGCGGCATGGCTATCGCGCGCAGGCCTTTTTTCCAGACAGCGAACCAGACCGCCGCAGCCATGATGAGAAGTGTTGCGAGCGGCGTCTTCACTGCCAGCACGACGGGATAGTAGTACCAGAATCCGGTCTGGCTCAGCTTCCCCATGAGATACGCGAGATGACCCTCGCGGTTGTGCAGGTAGACATATCTGATTCCGGTGAAGAATGCGGGGGCAGGCAGTCGGGCATGCAGGAAGGGCACATTTCCGGCGTTGAATCGGTAACCGGCCCAGATCACGAATCCGGTAGTCAGCAGACTCAGGGCGGCCCATGGCAGGAGGGTCACGGCTTTCCTGATTTCGTGGCGGAAGCCGGACCACCCCGTGAGCAGATAGGCCGCGTACATCAGGATCCATGCTGCCGGAAGAAAAACCAAAGCTGAGAACTTTGACAGAAGCGCCAGGCCGAGACACAAGCCGAAACCAATCGAGCGCTTCCAGTCGGGCGTTTCGATCAAGGAAAGCGATGCCAGGAGCGTGGCGGTGACGAAAGCTGTCAGCGCCATGTCGGTCGTCGCCAATCCTGCGTGAGCCAGCACGGGCGGTGTGGTTGTGAACAGGAAAGTCGCGAAGACGGCGGGACCGCCCCCGCCTGTACGAAAGCTCCACAAATAAACCACCGCCGCGGCTATCCAGAAGAACGGCAGCATGCACAGGCGGCTGTAAAACAGCGCCCTGTTGTATCTCTTGCCCTGGCCAAGCAGAAGATAGCCTTCCTTGTACATGTCTTTGTTGCGGGTCCAACGGCTGCCGGTGAGGTAGAGCCCAATAGCGCCCGTGACGCGAGCCAAAGGAGGGTGCTGATCCTCATACGTATAAGTTCCGTTCTGAAGCCACTCAATCCCCGCCGCAAGATGCGCGGGCTCGTCGGTCGTGTGGTTCAGAACCCGGTATGTCGAAACAATCCGCAGAGAGGCAATGAATACAAGGACGAGCGCGCACAAGCTCGGCCGGGTCGCAATAACTGACCAAAGGCGGTTCATCTGTTGTGTGCCGGAATCAGACAGAGGATCGCCCCGGCGATGAACGCGATGAAGGTGGCGGCCGCGCCGGCAATCACACTCAACGGCCGATAGCGCATTTCCACCGTATGAGCCCCAGGGCCAACCATCACGCCGCGCAGGGATGTATAGGTTTCGTAAACAGGCGTGTCGATTCCATCCACCTGCGCGGTCCAGCCGGGCGCGTAGTTTTCACTCATGACCAGCATGCCTTTGCACTTCATCGAGACCACTGCGCTGAACCAGTTAATGCCGCGCGAAGAACTGCGCACCTCATCGCCATTGCATTGATCCATCGGCGGCAGCGCGGTGTACGCAAATGTGCGGTTTGCAAGATCGAAATTGACATCCTGCAGGTGGCCTCGGGCGTCAGCTGCGTTTTTGACTTTGACGGCGTTGTGGACGGTCCAGGTTCGGGGCAATACGTCCGGATTCTCGTATACGGAAAGGCCGTTCGAGTCGTGGAAGATTTCTTTTTGGTCGGCAAACAGAGGCTTACGTCCAACGGAGTATCTTGCGCCGAAAAGTTTGCGGCCGCGCAGGGTGTGAGCTTCGATCTCATAGAAATTCGCGGGCACGCTCGGGACAAAGCCATCCAGAGTATCGATGCCGTACCAATCGCCGAAGTTGAACGGCACGTCGTCCATGTTGGTCCATACGCGCAGCGGCTGCGGCTGGTGCCGTAGAAAATCCGCGACCTGTTTCGTTTCCTCCAGATGACTCAAGTAAATATTCCGGTTAGTTTCATCCCGATGGGGCAGGTAGTACAGGGCCACATTGCCGAGTTCCAGCAGATAGAGCGCTACGATCAACAGCGGAATCCCCCGGTGTTTCGAATCTGCAGTGCTTTCACGATAGAGCAAGCCGGCAAGAGCAAACGACGCGATTACGATGAGCATTACGCGATCGTCGCCGATCCATTTTTGATCGTGGCTCAGGAAGACTCCGAATTCGATGAAAAACGTGACGATTCCGGAGGCCAGCAAAATCAGAGCCAGCCTCCGCAGCAAGCGCGCATTTGATGGCTGACGCAGAACATCCATCCCGAAGCCAATGAGCACAGCGATTGCGAAGTGAAACAGGAATATTGCGGTTGCCGGCGTACGGGCTTTGTCAAACACCGGCAGGACGCTGTAGAGAATGCCCTGAAACAGGTCATTACTGCCAAGGGCGAGAAATAGCCCCGCCATTCCGACGGCGACAAGGACGCGCACCGGCTTGGTTCCCCAACAGCGAGCCAGTGCCAGACCGGAAAGAGCGAACGCGACAATGCCGACGAAAACAACTCCACCATCCTGATAGCCAGGGATGACCATTCCCAGCAGGTATCTGGGGCTGAGCGAGTATTCACGATGCACCATATAAGGCACCGGTTGATTCCACGAGACGGGATCGTGCTGCGATCCCACCCACCGCACGGAGTGATGGCCATATTCGAAAGTGGGCCACATCTGGAACGCGCCCGCAAAGATCAGGAAGGTGAGAAACACAGCGGCGGCAAGCAGGATTTGCCGACTGAGGCGTCCCCGCTCCCAAATGAAGTAAAGCCATACGCCCGTCGTCGTCAACGTCAGGAATATTGGAACCTGATGGTGGCCGCTGAGCCAGCTGACGCCCAGGAAGAGGCCTGAAAGCGCCGCGCTCACGCGTGGGCGCATGCCGCGCAGGGTACGAAACAAGAACAGAAAAACGAGTGGCGTCCAGATCGCACCATTAATCATCTGGGGCCAGTCGATATTGGCTACGTAGCCGCCCAGACCGAACGAGACACCTCCGATGATGGCCGCCAGACGGCTGCGGCCAAGATCGCGGCACAGCCAGTAGCAAAACAGCGCCGCTAAGTAATGAATCGACATGTAATACCAGTTCAGGTAACGCACGGCGATGTGGCCATTCTTCAGCGGGAGTAAGAAGAGGATCCAGTTGAACGGATAGGTGAGGCCTGGCTGATCCTGCCCGATCAGCGACTGGCCCGCGAACTGATACGGATCCCAGATCGGAAACACGTGCTGATGAAACTGTACGGCCTGATAATTAAACCAGGGGACGACCTGATACGCGAGGTCCGGAGATTCAAGCCAGCTGTATTGATTCGTGAGAAGCAGCTTCCAGAAAAAGCCGATGACGATCGCCAGAAGAACAAGCGGAGCAATCGCGCCGCGCCATCGCGATGCCTGGCGATCCACTGGCAAATCGGGTACCGGAGTCATAGCCTGGAATTCATCCTCTGAGCCCCGCAGTCTAAGGCAGGCAGTTCCAATGATAGAATCCGGCGATGCCTGCTACCGCTCCGCTGCTCGAATTCGTGATGGAGGCGCACGTGACCATCGGCCCCGCGCTCGATATCGGGCGCACGCCACGCGGCGAGCGCCGGATTATTCCGATCACGGGCGGTACTTTCGAGGGGCCCATCCTGCGAGGGCGTGTGATTCCAGGTGGTGCGGACTTTCAGATGGTCCGTCCCGATGGCGCCGCCGAACTGGAGGCGCGTTATGCATTGCAGACGGATCAGGGCGGTCTGATTTACGTGGAAAACCGCGGCATAAGGCATGCGCCGCCGGAGGTGCTGATGGCGTTGCTGGAAGGTGTTGCAGTGGACAAGTCGCTCTATTATTTCCGGACGACACCGGTGTTTGAAACCGCCGTGCCGGAACTGGATTGGATGATGAACTCTGTGTTTGTGGGCGATGCCGAACGGTTCGCCAATCATGTGATGGTTCGTTTCTGGCGGGTTTTGTAAATACAGGCAGTGGCTGGCAACCAGCGTGCACGACAGTCCGGAGATGCCGCCGGGAAAAGTTCGCATAGGCATTTCGGGCTGGAATTACGCACCCTGGCGGGGCACGTTCTATCCGCCAAAGCTCCCGCATAAGAAAGAACTCAGCTACGCAGCCGGACTTTTTCCATCCATCGAAGTCAATGGCACCTTCTATGGTTTGCAGCGGCCCGAAGCGTTCGGCCTGTGGCGAAGCGAAACTCCGGATGATTTTGTCTTCGCCGTGAAAGCTTCCCGATACATCACTCACATGCTCAAGCTACGGGACGTTCAGGTGTCCCTGGCCAACTTCCTGGCTTCGGGAATCCTGCGGCTCGGGCCCAAGCTCGGCCCGATCCTGTGGCAGTTCCCGCCTCAGATGAAATTCGACGCCGAACGATTCCGGTCTTTCTTCGAACTGCTGCCCCGGGACACACAACACGCCATCAATTTGGCGCGCTGCCACGATCACCGTCTCACCGATCGGGATTGGCTGCAAAGCGATGTAAACCAGCCCGTGCGCCACGCGGTGGAAATTCGTCACGAAAGCTTTCGCGCGCCGGAGTTCATCCGCCTTTTGCGCGAATACAATATCGCTTTGGTCTGTGCCGATACCGTGGAATGGCCGCAGTTAATGGATCTCACCTCGGATTTCGTTTACTGCCGCCTGCATGGATCCGAAGAGCTTTACGTCAGCGGCTACGATTCCGCCGCGCTGGATCGATGGGCGGCGCGCGTGCAGGCGTGGGCTCGCGGCGCGGAGCCGGACGATGCGGAGCGCGTTCTTCCGCCCACAAAACCCGCGAAGGGCCGCGATGTATTCGTCTATTTTGATAACGATGTCAAAGTTCGGGCTCCCAAAGATGCCCTGTCGCTTGCCGACAAGGTGAAGTGCGGTTTACAGAATCCCGAATAGCTTCACCGCATTTTCCTTCATAATGAGCGGCCGCACTTCATCCTTAATCGCAATCTTCTCGAAATCGGCCATCCAGCGGTCGGGGGTCAGCAGCGGGTAATCGGAGCCGAACAAGACCTTGTTCTTCAGCAGACTGTTCGCATATTGAATGAGCGTCGCAGAAAAATATTTGGGAGACCAGCCCGATAGATCGATGTACACGGTCGGCTTATGCAGACACACGGAAATAGCTTCGTCCTGCCAGGGAAACGATGGATGCGCCAGGATAATCTTCAGGTCGGGGAAGTCCACCGCTACGTCGTCCACATGCATCGGATTGCCATACTTCTGGCGGATACCGCCGCCGCCGGGCATGCCCGTGCCGATTCCGCTGTGGCCTGTGTGAAACAGAACCGGCAGTTTCGCTTCGGCAAAGACTTCGTAAAGCGGATAGGCGATCGGATCGTTGGGAAAGAACTGCTGTAGCGGCGGATGCAGTTTCAAACCGCGTGCGCCCGCTTTCACCAGCCGCTTCGCTTCACGAATCGCCTCCGGTCCGCGATTCGGATCGATGCTGGCGAACGGTATCGCGATATCGGCATTGTCCTGTGCGAATTGGATGATTTCGTCGTTGGGAACCATCGGCCGGCCTGTCAGGCGCTCGTCAACCGTGAAAACGACGCAGGCCATATTACGCGACCGGTAATAGTCGGCCAGAGCGTTGCGTTCGCGCGGTGCGCCGCTCGCCCCGAAATACTTTTCAGCCGCGGCATCCGCGCTGTTCGCGTTGCCCGTATGCTCGATGTGAACGTGTACGTCGATAGCCTTCAAATCGGCTGCGTTCATTTTCTTCTCGCTCATGATGTTGTTTCGCTTTCGAGGTCCGCACAGATGACCCGTGCCGACGGAGGAGTTTCATAAAGCTCTTCGATCAGCGCCGCGCGGTGTTCGCGTACGTTGCGCTGATTCAGCGTGCCTTTATCGGTGATCTCGCCAGCTTCGATGGAAGGGGGCTGGGTGACGGCCAGCATGCGCCGCACCAGCGTGGAACTGCCGGTATTCAGCGTTGCCAGTTCGTTAAGGCGCGCGCGCAGTTCCTGAGTGCTTGCGTTGCCGCCCGGAAAGATCAGTGCCGTCACATAATCGCGATCCGGGCCTGCCAGCACTACGTCGTGAACCAAGGCACCGAAGTGCGCGAGGAACTTCATGCGAAGCGGTCCTGCGCTGACCCATGTGCCGGTGGAAAGTTTGAAATCTTCATTCAGACGGCCATCGAACCGGAAACCTTTCAGGTCGTCCTGAGCGTCGGCAAACACCAGCGCATCGCCCATTCGGTAGTAGCCTTCCTCGTCGAAAGAGGCGCGAGTCAGGTCGTCGTTGCGCCAAAATCCGGGAGTGACCAGCGGACCTTTGATCCTGGCTTCCAGCTTTCGGCCCACCGGCGCGAGCTTGAGTTCCACGCCCGGAATCGGCAGCCCCACCAATCCGGAAGCCGCGCCTTCTTTGCCGGTAAATAACGCGGCGGGCGCCGTCTCGGTGGCGCCCAGTCCGGTCATCATAAGGATCTGTTTGCCGCAAGCGGCGACGGCGTGTTCCTGCAACTCGTCCCAGACCGACTGGCTCAAACCGGCTGCCGCGTAAAACAACACCTGCACTTTGCTGAAGAACACCCGGCGCAGTTCGCCGTCTGTGCGCATTCGTTCCACCAGCATTTCGAAACCCTTCGGCACATTGAAGTAGGCGCTGGTGGCGATCTCGCGCAGATTGCGGGCAGTGGTTTCGAAACCGTTCGCGGTCGGCCGTCCATCGTCGATATAAAAAGTTCCGCCATTGTAGAGCGCGATGCCGAAATTGTGGCTTCCGCCGAACGTGTGGTTCCACGGCAGCCAGTCGCAAAGGACCGGCGGCTCATCGGCCAGGAACTGCATGCACGAGCGGATCATCTCCTGGTTGGAACAAAGCATCCGCTGTGTTGTGACGACTCCTTTCGGTGTGCCGGTGGAGCCGGACGTGAAGAGTATCTTGGCGACGGTATCGGCGGTTACAAGGGCATGAGCTTCATCCACCTGCTTTGTGGCTGGTGATTTTTCGAGTTCGGCAAGCTCACTGACGATCTCCACGCCGTCGAGTGGCATTGCCTGCAGAGCAGCCTCGAAACGGGGCCAGTCGTCTGCGAAGACCAGCGCGGGGCGAAATGACTTCCAGATATTCGCGAGAGTGCCGAAGCTCTTCACTGCCAAAGAATATGCGGGCGCGATTGGCGCGTAAAGAACACCGGCATACATCGCGGCGAGTGCGAGGAGGGCGTGTTCCAGGCTGTTGCCGGAAAGAATCGCGATGGGCCGGTCCTGAGATAAAGGGCCGGATAACCCGCGGTCGATCAGCGCTTGAGCGATGCGCCGCACACGCGCCAGCGTCTGCCCATAGGTGAGCCGCTGCCATTCACCGTCGGTTCCACGACGCGCCAGGAACGTGCGGTCCGGAGCAACTGCCGCCCAATGCTCCAGACGTTCCGTAATCTTCTCCGGGTAACCGCCGAGCGGGCGGGCGGATTTAACGTAGACGGTGCCGTCCGGGCGGCGATCGAAAACTGCGGCGGCTTCCGGAACCCTGACCGCACGAACTTCAGGCGCGCTCGGCATCGTAATCCCGAAAGGTCTTGCCCTCGCCGGCAAGCCGAACCAGCAGCGGCGCCGGCTTCCAGCGCTGGCCGAATTCAGCGTGAAAATCCGCTGTTCGTGCCGCAATTTTCGCCAGACCGGCCTGGTCGGCAAACATCATGGGGCCGCCCAGACGGGCAGGGAAGCCGTAGCCGTTAATGTAGATCACATCGATATCCGCCGCCCGCAGCGCATAGCCTTCCTCAAGAATCCGGGCGCCTTCGTTGATCAGCTGATACACGGTGCGCTCGACGATTTCGCCGGACGTAAACGATCGCTGCGGGATCGCTGCCTCCGCCGACATGCTGCGAATCAGTGCAACCACTTCCGGATCCGCCGTGGCTTTTCGATCCGCTCCGTACGTATACCAGCCCCGTCCTGTCTTCTGGCCGTAGCGGTCCATCTCGAAAAGTTTGTCCTGCACCAGCGGCCTGCGAACACCTGGCTCAGAGAAGTGCCCGAGCGCCTTGCGAACCCGCCATGCCACATCGATCCCGGCCATATCGTCCACCGCGAAAATCCCCATCGCCATGCCGAACTCGGTGAGGGCTTTATCCACCTGCTCCGGCGTTGCACCCTCTTCAACGACGAACTGCGCTTCATACATATAGGGGAACATCATGCGATTGCCGATGAACCCTGGGCAATTCCCGGCCACCACTCCCACCTTGTTCAGCTTTTTCGCAAATGCCAACGCTGTCGCCAGTACTTCGTTCGCCGTCGCCGTGCCGCGCACGATTTCCACGAGCCGCATCACATTAGCCGGGCTGAAGAAATGCAGGCCGACAACGGATTCTGGCCGCTTTGTCACGGATGCGATTTCATCGATATTCAGGGTCGAGGTATTCGTTCCGAGGATCGCCCCTGCCGAGGCGATTGCGTCGATTTCCGCGAAAATCGCCTTCTTAATCGCCATGTCCTCGAAGGCAGCTTCGATGATGATGTCCGCCCCTTCGAAACCCGCATAGTCCATCTGTGGATGGATACGCTGCATGCGCTCCTCCACTCCGGCCGCCGTAAAACGTCCACGCGTTACCGAGACATCGTAGTTCTTACGAATCGTCGCCATGCCGCGGTCCAGCGACTCCCGCTGCGAATCCCTCAGCAGAACCTGAAGCCCGGCGTTCGCGCACGCCATGGCAATGCCGCCGCCCATCGTGCCGGCGCCGATAATCGCGACCTTTGCGATCGAATGCACCGAAGTGTCTTTTGTAATTCCCGGAACTTTCGCCACGCCGCGTTCGGCGAAAAATGCATGGATCAGCGCTCTCGCCTGATCGGAGGCAACGCACTGCGCGAACAGTTCACGTTCGCGCCGGCAGCCTTCGTCGAAAGGAAAGTTGACGGCGGCCTCAATGGCGGCCACTGCCATCAGCGGAGCGATCGCACCGCGCCGCAATTTTCCGGCTAAAGCGCGTCCCGCTGAAAACAACTCGCCGCTGTCCTCAGGGGTTCCCAGTTTGTCGTTGCGGTCGCGAGTGCGTGTTAACGGTGTTTTGCTTTGCGCAATATGAGAAGCAAACGCGACCGCGCTCTCCAGCAGATTTCCAGTCGCGATTTCGTCGATCAGGCCGGCCGCGAGAGCGCCCTTCGCCGGTATCGGTTTACCGCTGACACACATTTCAATTGCTTTCTCAACACCAACAAGCCGGGGTAAACGCTGCGTTCCCTCAGCACCGGGAATGATGCCGAGGTTCACTTCCGGCTGTCCCATGACGCCATCCGGCGCGGCGATCCGGTAATGGCCGGCCATAGCAACTTCGAGACCGCCGCCCAGCGTGGTGCCATGCAGCGCCATTACCACTGGTTTGGCCGAGTCTTCAATATGAGCCAGCAGATCATGCAGCGCAGGCAGTTTCGCGGGTTGTCCCCACGCCGCGAATTCCAGTTCTTTTATGTCGGCGCCTGCAATAAACGTTCTGCCGGCGCCGATCACGACAACCGCAATTACATCGGCGTCGGCATTCGCCCGCGCAATCGCGGCTTCGAGGCCCTCCGGAACGCCGGGACTCAGCGCGTTCACTGGTGGATTATCGATCGTGACGATAGCAATGTTGCCTTGTTTTTCAAACCTGACGAGAGGATTCATGAAGTCTTCAGAGTCTTGAGCGATATGAGGGAACCGCCCGGCATGCGCCGGACCGCCTCCCAGTCTTCGAGTGTATGGGAAAGGTTCTGCCGTGCTACCCGCGAGTGTTCGCGAGCGAGATTCTCGGCGCGCGAGCACTCGCGGTTTGCGATTGCTTCGATGAGAGCCCGGTGGTGCTCTTGCGCGATGAGAGAGAGGCGGGGCGAATGGTTGGATTCCGATTGTCCGAACACCAGCGCGCTGGGCGCGGCGAATGGCAGTTTCACCACCTGTTCGATCGCGCGCATCAGCATCGGGCTCTTAGCCAGCTGCCAGATCTCGGAATGGAAATTTTCGTTTAGTTCCAGATAGCGGGCGAACCCATCCGCGTCAAGCGGCACCAGTTTCTCCAACTGGCTATGAATGCCGCGAAGCTTATCGAGTTCACTGTCCGATTTCAGGCGCTCGGCCGCAAGACGCGCCGCCGTGCCCTCCAAAGTTCCGCGAAGTTCAATCGCATCCCAGACGTCGGCAAGCGTAA
>JAICJH010000071.1 GCA_025928545.1 Bryobacteraceae bacterium
CAGGAAACGTCGACTGAGGTGAAACTGGACTCTCGGGTGCCCGTTAAAGGCTCACGGCAGCGGCCCTTGGGACCGTGTCGACGAGAGGACTTTCCAGACTAGTTTGGATAACTACCAGCCACAGCGAAAAAAAGTGAAGCTGGGTACCAGAGGGCGGAGCATCGAAATTGGCGCTATGCACGCGGGCATATGTACTTACTAACCGCGGGCCGACAGCCCGATAGATCCCGCTCGATTCATGGGCGGCAGGACACAGCGCTATAACAAGGCGTCCCCTGCCGCCATCGACGTCATGTGTTGCCGTCGAAGTGTCTTTATTTCGGTGCGTATGCACCAGGGATCAATCTTGTGATACAACCTTCAGTTGTGCGTTTACTGCCGCTAACCCTTTCGCTTCTCATCGCCATACCTCCCGGCTTCGGACAGCAGGGCGCGAAGAACGGTGAATGGCGCTACTACGGTGGCGATTCGGGCACCACCAAATACTCCGCACTCGATCAGATCAATGCCGCCAACGTCAATAAGCTTCACATTGCCTGGCAATGGCATGCCGATAATTTCGGGCGCTTCCCCGATCACAACTGGGAAGTCACGCCGCTCATGGTCGGTGGAGTCCTTTATTTCACGGCGGGCACACGTCGCGACGCAATAGCCGTCGACGCAGCCTCAGGCGAAACGCTCTGGATGTACCGCCTCGATGAAGGCGCGCGCGGCAGTAAAGTGGCCCGCACCAACAACCGCGGTCTCGCCTATTGGTCCGACGGCAGCAATGACAGCCGCATCATCATGATCTCCCCCGGCTATCAAATCGTCGCCCTCGATGCGAAAACCGGCCGCACAATTCCGGGCTTCGGCGCCAATGGCATCGTCGATCTGACTGAAGGTCTGGATCGTGCCGTTGTCGAACCCGGTTTCATCGGCGCAAGTTCACCCGCCATCGTTGTGAACAACACTGTAGTCGTCGGCGCCGCCCTGCTGGCCGGCACCGCGCCGCCATCGAAGACGAATGTGCCCGGCTACATCCGGGGCTTCGACGTCCGAACCGGCAAGAAGCTCTGGACCTTCCACACCATCGCGCAACCCGGCGAGGCGGGCAATGAAACGTGGGACAACGACTCGTGGAAGTACACCGGCAACACCGGCGCGTGGGCTCCGCTGAGCGCCGATGAAGAGCTCGGCTATGTTTATATTCCGGTCGAAATGCCCACCGGCGATTTTTACGGCGGCTCGCGCACCGGCAATAATCTCTACTCCGATAGCCTCGTCTGCCTCGATGCCCGCAGCGGCAAAATGATCTGGTACTACCAACTTGTCCACCACGATATTTGGGACTGGGACATCGCCACCGCGCCGCTCCTGATCGATATCACGGTGGACGGTCGAAAAATCAAAGCCGTCGCGCAAAACACGAAGCAGTCTTTCACTTATGTCTTCGATCGCGTGACAGGGAAACCAGTGTGGCCGATTGTCGAGAAGCCTGTCCCGCAATCCGACGTGCCGGGCGAAAAGACTGCCGCCACCCAGCCCTTCCCGACAAAGCCGCCGGCCTTCGATCGGCAGGGCAGTTCGATTGACGACCTGCTTGACTTCACACCCGCGCTTCGCGAGGAAGCCGTCAAAATCGCATCCCAGTACAAGATGGGTCCGCTCTTTACCCCGCCCATCGTCTCTGACACGAACGGCAAAAAAGCCGTCTTCATGCTGCCGAATCACCTCGGTGGTGTGAACTGGCCAGGTGGCGCCGCCGATCCGGAAACCGGCATGATGTACGTCGCTTCCACTACCGTCGCCGATTTTGTTGCGCTTTCAAAAGCCGACCCGCAATATTCCGATATGGACTACATCATGGGCAGTGGCGCCGGCCCCGCGCGTGGTCGCCCGATCGCTCAGGGTGACGAGCCAGCGCCCGTCATTTTCTCCGGCCGCGGAGGCCTCGACACCGGCCCGCAGGGTCTCCCGCTGGTCAAACCCCCGTGGGGCCGAATCACCGCCATCGATCTCAACAAAGGCGACATCGAATGGACGATTGCCAGTGGCGATGCGCCGGACTTCGTGAAAAATCACCCCGCGATGAAAGGCATCGACCTCAGCAACGTCGGTCATCCGTCGCGCGCCTTGCTGATGGTGACCAAGACGCTTCTGTTCGGCAACGACGGCAATAATCTGTGGAGCGGCCCGCCTGGCATGGGTGGCAACAAGTTCCGCGCCTATGACAAAACAACCGGCAAGCTCATTTACGAAATGGAATTGCCTGCCATGACGACCGGCGTCCCGATGACTTACATGGCGAACGGAAAACAATACATCGTGGTGGCCATTGGCTCCCAGACCACGCCGGCCTCACTGGTCGCGCTTACGGTTCAGTAAAAGAAATCAGATGTACAAACCCATACGCTCTTTGACAAGCCGCACGGTGGAATTCGCGACCGGCGTCACGGCTTCCGCGCCCGCGCGCAGCACTCCGTCCAGATAACCTGGATCCGAAGTGATCTCGCGGTAACGAGCCTGGAGCGGCTCCAGCTTCGAGATCACCATCTCGGCCACCTGCTTCTTCAGATCGCCATAACGCATGCCCGTGAAATGGGTGTGCATCTGATCGTTTGACCATTCGGCAAAAGCCTGAAAGATGCTCAGCAGATTCGCAACGCCCGGCCCCATGGTTTCGAATTCCACACCGCTGCCGGAATCCGTGGTAGCGCGCATCATCGTTTTCTTGATCCGTTCGGGCGGGTCAAGCAACGCCACCGCATGGCCCGCGCCCGCCGCCGATTTACTCATTTTGGTCGTCGGATCGTCCAGCCCCATGATGCGAGCACCCACTGCGGGAAGCTTCGTTGCCGGCATCACGAAGGTCTCACCATACAGAGCATTGAAGCGCTGCGCGATATCGCGGGCGAGTTCCAGATGCTGCATCTGGTCCTCACCGACGGGCACAATATTGGCCTGGTAAAGCAGAATATCGGCAGCCATGAGGACCGGGTACTGAAAGAGGCCATCGCCGATCGATTCCTGCAGGGCGGCCTTCGCCTTGAACTGGGTCATGCGCTCCAGCCAGCCCATGGGAGTCACACAGGTGAGCAACCAGGCAAGCTCGGCATGAGCGGGAACCGAGGACTGCACGACAATCCGCGAATGTTTCGGATCGATACCGGAAGCCAGAAACAGCGCCGCCAGATCCCGAATGCTGGCGCGCAGTTCATCCGGCTTCTGAAAAACCGTAATCGCGTGAAGATCGACAATACAGAAAATGCTCTCGTAATCGTGCTGGATCCGAACCCAGTTGGAGAGAGCGCCGAGATAGTTACCGATATGCAGGTTGCCGGACGGTTGTACGCCCGACAGGACGCGGGGAATCATGGAGATGGGGAGCGAACACCCATCGTAACAGGCAGCAGGTCAGGCGTTGACTGGACCGGTTTCGAGCGCCAGTCGTTGAGCGGATGTCATTTCATCGATTTCAAAGGCTGGTTCGGTCTGCTCACCCGGCTCGCCCTGTTTCTTGTCCAGACGCTTGGCAAACTTCTCGCGCTGCTTCTCAGCCCGGGCCATTTCTTTTTGCCGCTTTTTTAAGGTTGTGTTGGATCTTCCTGCCATAGGCTCTCTCCCTCTAGATTACGCGATTGGGAACGATGCGTCGCCCACGCGGATCTGCGCAGCCCGGAAAGGACTGACAAACCACACCTTTACGATGCTCGCCGCCGCCGGATAGTTTCAGGAAAGGCCAAACGGAACCACCAAACGCAAACGTTTGAGAAAACAGCCGCATAGTGCTAATCTTCGGATTCCCATGGCTCTGGATCTCACAATTGAAAAGCTGGTTTACGGCGGCGAAGGTCTGGCGCGAGTCGACGGCGAGGTCATCTTCACGCCGTTCGTACTACCGGGCGAACTCGTGCAGGTTGCGCCGCCGACTTCGAAGAAGCACGCCCAGCGGGCCAGTCTGATCGGCGTTACACAGCCTTCCGGAGACCGGGTGGAGGCGCCTTGCCCCATTTTCGGGGAGTGCGGCGGCTGCCACTACCAGCACATCGATTATCCGGCGCAATTGCGTTTCAAGCGCGGAATTCTGGCCGAAACGCTGAAACGTGGTGCGAAGCTCGAATTCGATGAAAACCGCATCCAGATCGTCTCCGGCGATCCCTGGGGATACCGCAACCGAACCCAGTTCCACATCGAAAACGGGAAAGTCGGATACCGGCAGATGCGGGGTCAAAAGCTGGTTCCGGCGGCGCAGTGCCCGATCAGTTCGCCCAAAATCAACGAAGCGCTGGCGAAACTCAATCGCATGGCGAAGGATCGCCGCTGGCCCAAATTCGTCTCCTCGCTCGAAGTCTTCACCGACGAAGTCCAGGTCCAATGGAACGTGCAGGAAGCCACCCAGCCGGTTGCAAAGCATTTCTTCGAATGGCTGGCCGCGGAGATTCCCGGCACTGTGCCCGGTGCGCTCGACTACGAGGTCAATGGCGACGTGTTCAGCATTGCCGGCAACTCGTTTTTTCAGGTCAATCGCTCCCTGATCGGCTGCTTATCCGATCTTGCGATGGGCGACGAAAGCGGTGGCGAAGCCTGGGATTTATACGCCGGCGCCGGCCTGTTCAGCGTCCCGCTGGCCAGGAAGTTTGGCAAAGTGACCGCCGTGGAATCCGGACGCGCAGTGGACGATCTGCAGCGGAATACGCGCCGCGCGGGCGTCGAAGTGGAAGCGGTCCGGCAGAATTCCGAAGCGTTTCTGGTGGAAGCGAATGCCGCGCCGGATTTTGTATTAGCCGACCCGCCGCGCGCCGGATTGGGCGCTACCGCCGTCGCCCGGCTTCTGGAACTCGCCCCGCGCAAACTGGTCATTGTGGCCTGCGATCCCTCGACGCTGGCTCGTGATCTGGCGGGCCTGAAAGAGCGCTACGAAGTGGAGCGCCTCATCATGGTGGATCTTTTCCCTCAAACATTCCACATAGAGACGATCATCGGCCTGGTGCGGCGCGACTGAGGCATCAGCTGCGCGGCAAAATGATCCAGGCAACGATGTAAATGATAACGCCCGGGGCCGGTGGAATCAGCACCATCGCCAGCCAGATCAGCCGCACCAGCGTGACATCCATATCGAAGTATTCGGCAAAGCCCGCGCAGACGCCGGCAATCTTCTTGTCGGCCATCACCCGGCGCAGGCGCTTACCAGGCGCCGACGTCGTTGCGCCACCGGGTAACGCACCGTATTCGGCCGCAGGCTCCGTAGAAGCACCGCAGGCGGTGCAAAAACGGGTACCATCTGAATTCTGCGCGCCGCACTTTGTGCAATACATACTTTGCCTCGTTTCGATTAAACCACAACTCCTCAGCGTCCGAATCCGAGCCGCAGCCCCAGTTTGGGGGGTAATCCGGCTGCCAGAATTTTCCGTTCCGTAGCCACGAAATCGTACGGCACCCGGCGAAGTTCGACCTGCCTTTCCTCGCTGTCGAAAATCGAATACGCCGCCCGCGAATCTCCGTCCCGGGGTTGGCCCACGGACCCGGAATTGATCAGATACGCGGCATCCTTTTCGAGCTCGATCACCACTTCCCGCGTCGGCGTCAGCGGTGGAGAAATACCGCGAATCCGGCCCCCCATCCTCACAAACGCTCCTTGTAAGTGCGTATGGCCAAAGAAGATGGGCAAATCCGGAAAACCTCCTTCACCCAACAGCGAAAAAATGCCCTCCACTTCCTTCATCCCGGTCACATATTCGTCTTCATCTCGCGGCGAACCATGCACCAGCACCAGGCGATTATCCAAAACAAGCGGCCCCTGAAGCAGTTCTCGCAGATAAGTACGATTCGACGCCGTCAGATGTTCCATCGTCCAGCGGGCGGAAGTCTGGGCCAACTCGGTAAACAGGTCCAGACTGTCCAGTCCGGCGCAAACCCGGTCGTGGTTGCCCCGGATCACCGCCGTCAGGTTCTCGCGGGCCCAGTCGATCACATAGTCGGAATCCGGTCCGTAATCGCACAAATCGCCACAACAGACGATTTGGTCGTACTTGCCCTCTGCGTCGCGGATAACCGCGTCCAGGGCTTCCCGGTTGCCATGAATGTCGCTGAGGATGAGATAACGCAGTCAGGCTCTCCGGAGGCGCAGCAGCGCGATTTCCGGCGGAGCTCCCAGCCGGATGGGAATGCCGATTGTGCCGATCCCGTTCGTCACGAAACAACTGGCGGATTGGGCGGCTCCATCCTGCGGCAATCTGTATAGGCCGGATGTGAACGGCGTGCGGAATCGTGCCGGATTCACGTTCCGGTGCAGGATCTCCACATTCACCTGTCCACCATGTGTGTGGCCGCTGAGGACGGCTTGAAAGCCGCGTTTGGCGGCAGTCGGGAAAACGTCCGGATTGTGCGACAGCAGGAGATTGGCAGCGCCCGGCACAATCAGGTTCTCCGTGCCAGCAAGATAATTCAGCCGCTCCGCTCCGCGCTGGAAATCCACCCCCACTACGTTCAGAGTGGCGCCTCCGCGCTGAATGCGGCTGGCGGTTCCACGGAGAAATCTCACCCCCGCTCTCCCCGCCTGACTCTCCAGATAATTCCGGCAGCCCGCATAATGTTCGTGATTCCCCATACAGCCGAGCACGCCTTCGCTGCTCCGCAGGCGGATCAACTCGCGGATCGCTTCATCCAGCGGATCGCCCCGCTCGGAGATCAGATCGCCGGTAAACACCGCAAGATCGGCATGCAGTTCGTTAGCCGCGTCGATCACCCGCGCGGCCTCCGCGGGGCTCAGGAACGGACTCACGTGCAGATCGCTTACCTGTACGATGCGGAAGCCTTCCAGATCGGGATGCAGGTCCGGTACGGGAAAATCCAGTTCGAGGGTGCGGAATTGATTCCTGCCGATGAAGGCGCCGAACCCCACCGCCGCCGCCGGTGAACTGACGGCCAGAAGAGCGGCGGAACGTACCCAGGCACGCCGCGATGCCGATGTCGGACCCGAGTCCAGCCGTGGAATCTTCGCGGCCGCAAATCGCCAGGTAAACACGAACGCCATCCCGAGCGTGGAAAGAATCAGCCAGAAATAACCCAACGCGACGATGGTTGCGCGCAGTCCCACTGCCATGAAATTGCCGGAGTACATTCTGCCGGACCACGTCAGCCAAAAGCCAAACAGCGACACGGCCCAGAGCAGCGCGAACGGCGCAACGACCGCAATGAACCGGGCACGGGACAAGCTTCGATACCAGCGTCGCAACTGGATGCTCCATGCCAGGAATTGAAGGAGAAGCAGAACCACCACGATCCAGTCGAGGAGTTCCGCATGAGTTGGTTGCATCAGACCATCAGCCCAAATCCGATTGTAGCGACGCGACCGCAGTGGTCTCGCCAACCAACCGCTGCTGCGCGATGACAGCCAGTGCCGCGCAAACCGCCGTTTCAGCCCGCAGAACCAGCGGCCCCAGCGACACACCGCGCCATCCGGCTGTGGCAAACTGCTCCCGCTCCGGATCCGTCCAGCCGCCTTCCGGGCCGATCAGCACCGCCGCCGTCTCACCCTGCCGTGGCAGGAACGCAGCCGCCAGTGCCGGAGCGCCCGGTCGTTCATCGCACCAGAAACGATGGGTGGATTCGTCGCGCATCGCCTGCACCATCTTCACCGGAGCGTCGATCTCCGGTATCCGCAACCGACGCGATTGCTCACTGGCTTCATGGGCAATACGCCGCCATCTTTCCACCCGCTTTTGACCGCCCTCGAACAGGCCCCGATCGCTGCGCACGGCAGCCACCGGGACAATCCGTGTTACGCCGAGTTCGGTCGCCTTCTCGACGGCCCACTCGAACCGGTCGAACTTGATGAGTGCGAGGTACAGCGTCACCTCGGGGGCCTGGGGTCCGGCATCAAGTTCTTCGGTGACATCGAACCGCACCAGATCGCGCCGGGCGCTTTCCACGGTCGCCAGCCATACCCGATTGTTGTCGGTAATTTCGAACGTTTGCCCCTTCTCGACGCGAAGCACCCGCGTCAGATGTTGGGCGCTCTCGCCGGTGATTTCGGCCGAGCCGTTGCGAACCTGATTCACGAAGAATCGCCGTCGTGCCATGTACAATGTTTACGCTATCCCTTTATTCCGAACATGATCGCGCTGCTGAGAGGGACACTTGCGGAGAAACACCCGAATCAGGCGATCATTGACGTATCCGGGGTGGGCTACGAAGTAACGATTCCGATTTCAACATTTTCGAAGCTCCCTGACGTGGGAGCGCAGGCCGTTCTGCGCATCCATACGCACGTGCGCGAGGATATGTTCGCGCTCTATGGCTTTCTCACGCCGGACGAAAAAACTCTGTTCGAAAAGCTGATCGGAGTCAGCAACATCGGCCCGGGTCTCGCCATTAAAGTTCTGAGCGGGATGGCGATCGAGGAACTGATCGCCGGCATCCGGGGCGGTGAAGTAGAGCGTCTGGTGCGGATTCCGGGAGTCGGGCGTAAGACCGCGGAACGCATGGTGCTCGAACTGCGCGACAAACTTCCGGCGCCGGCGGGCGATCAACCTGCGACAGCCACTCCGTCCCTGACGTCGATCGAAGAAGATGTTATGTCGGCGCTTCTAAACCTTGGCTGCGCACGGCCCGCCGCGGAAGCTGCCGTCCGGAAAGCACGCGCGGCTGGCTCGCCCGCTGAATTCGAGCCGCTCTTTCGCCGCTCGCTGGAGCTGGTGCGCTGATGTCGAACGACCGCATCGTCTCCGCATCGTCTCTCGACGAAGACCTCCAGTTCGAAGCCGGTCTGCGTCCACGCCGTCTCGCCGATTTCACAGGCCAGGCGCGGTTGAAAGAGAACCTCCAGATCGCCATTGAAGCTGCGCGCAAACGCGGTGAAGCCATGGACCACGTGCTGCTTTATGGCCCTCCTGGTCTGGGGAAGACGACGCTGGCGTCGATTATTGCGCAGGAACTGGAAGTCGCTTTCACGCAAACATCCGGGCCTGTCCTGCAAAAGAAACTCGACTTGTCCGGCCTGCTCAGCACCATCCAGCCGCGCCAGGTTTTCTTCATCGACGAGATTCACCGGCTGTTGCCCGACGTGGAGGAAATGCTCTACTCGGCGCTGGAAGATTTCCATCTCGACATCCTGATCGGCACGGGTCCGGGCGCGCGCACCCACTCGATGCCGCTCCAGAAATTCACGGCAATCGGCGCCACCACCCGGCAGGGTCTGGTCAGCGCCCCCATGCGCAGCCGCTTCGGACTGGTGCTGCGGCTGAATCATTACGATGTCGCCGATCTCACCAGCATCGTCAACCGTTCAGCGCGTCTGCTGGAAACGCCGGTGGACCCCGAAGGCGCCGAAGAAATCGCTCGGAGGGCGCGCGGCACGCCACGTATCGCCAACCGCCTGCTGCGCAGAGTACGCGACTACGCGCAGGTACGAGCTCACGGGCACATCACGAAAGACGTTGCGATGAAGGCTCTCGATATGCTCGAAGTCGATCGCTTCGGTCTCGACGAAATCGATCAGAAGATCATGCGCACGGTCCTGGAAAAATTCGGCGGCGGGCCGGTGGGCGTCAATACTATCGCGGCGTCGATCGGCGAAGAATCGGAAACGATCGAAGAAGTGTACGAGCCTTATCTGATCCAGCTCGGTTTTCTTCATCGTTCACCGCGCGGCCGCCTCGCGACGGAACGCGCCTACGATTACTTCAATGTGCCGCGCCGTTTTGGCGGCGTGGAGCGGCAGCCGGAGCTGTTTTGAAGGTTGTTTATCTCGGGCTTGGCTCGAACCTCGGCGATCGGGAAGCGCATCTGAAGGACGCATTGTCCGCCCTTGAGTCGCGCGATCTGCGCCTGCGGCGCGCCAGCAGCCTTTACGAAACCGAGCCCATAGGGCTGCGCGAACAAGGCTGGTTCCTGAACCAGGTGGCCGAATACGAAACGGAATTGTTTCCGCTACAGCTTCTGCGGCGCATCCACCGGATTGAACAAAAACTGGGCCGCCGGCGTACCGTGGTCAACGGCCCGCGCACCATCGATATCGACATTCTGCTTTACGGCAAGGCGGTTCTGAAAACACCGGAACTGCAGGTTCCGCATCCGCGCTATCGCGAACGACGTTTTGTTCTGGAGCCGCTGGCCGAACTGAATCCCGGGCTGGAAGACCCGGAAATCCACCGCAGCGTATCGGCGATGCTGGACGCCGTTCGGGCGCAGACGGTGCGAAAAAAAGGGACCAACGCAATTTCCCGCCGACCTTTGTAAATGCGGCTGTCCCCGTTTTCGGTTAACAATGGTGTGAGGCCTATGCCGCAGACTCTGGAAATCCAGCCCGCAGTTCCTTCCGCCGAACCAGCGGTGCTGCACACGGCGCTGCCTGTTCGCAATTCGGATATGCTGCTGGCCATACTTTTCGGAGCGCTCATCATCTTCGCTCACGATCTGGCCCAGCAGATATTACTGCTGGCGCTTGCAATCCTTCAGCTCATCGAAGGCCGTGTACCGATTCTGAGTACTGGCCGCGGCCGCATGGCGTCCGTTTTCCTTCAGTTGGCTCTCGGTCTGGAACTCATGCATCTCACGGGCAATGTCGCCAGCGCATATTACCCGATCCTGTTGCTCCCCGTCGTTTCAACGGCTGCCTACCTCGGCGTAGTCGCCACAGTGATTGCGTCGGTTGCCGCGGTAGCCGCGTCATTATCGTTCCTGCTTTTTATCGACTGGAAGAATTCGGAGATGGACGCCGACGGTTGGCATACGCTCGCCATCCGCTGCCTCCTGATGGCAGCCACCGCGGTGCTGGTGAACTCTCTCGGCAGGGCGATCCGCCTCGAGTCCGCCCGCAACAAAGCCACGGCCGAACAACTGGCCATCGCCAATAAGAGCCTGCTCGAGGCCGAAGCCGCCATGCGCCGCGCCGAACGTTTGGCCGCGCTCGGGCAACTCACGGCCGGCCTTGCGCACGAACTGCGCAATCCTCTGGCCAGCATCAAGGGCTCGGCGGATTTACTGGCCCGCGCATCGGCAGCGCGGGATCCCATGGCGCGCGAACTCGGCGAAATCATCAGTTCCGAAGTGGACCGCACGAATCTTCTGGTCACGCGGTTTCTCGCGTTTGCCCGCCCTCTGGAACCCCAGCGCGAGATCGCCGACATCACCGAAGTGATTGACCGCGCGGCGGCTCACGCTTCCGTTTCAATTATTCGGGACTACGCGCCGGAGGTTCCGCGCATTCCCATCGACCCCGCACTCATGGAGCAGGTGTTCATCAACCTTCTTTCCAACGCGGCGCAATCGTCCGGCACAGCCGAGCCCGCGCACGTAATCGTCGTGACACGCGTTGTGGGGAACACTGTCGAAACCAGCGTCACCGACAACGGAGCCGGCATTCCCTCCGACAAAATCGAAACCATCTTCAACCCGTTTTTTACGACGAAACAGGCCGGCGTCGGTCTCGGTCTGGCCATCGTTTCCAAGATCGTGGATGGCCACGGCGGTAAAATAGCGGTCGAAAGCACGCCGGGAAAAGGCAGCACGTTCCGCCTCAGCCTGCCCATCTGACAAATGAAAAAACGGATTCTGGTAGTTGAAGACGAAGACAAACTGCGCCGCATCGTGGAGCTTCAACTGATGGACGCGGGCTTTGACGTGGATAAAGCCTCAAAGGCGGAAGAAGCGCTGCCTCTTATCGACCGCGCCGATCTGATCCTGACCGATTTCAAACTTCCTGGCATGACAGGCCTGGAAATGCTGCAGATCGTCAAGCGTCAGAATTCGTCCATCCCGGTAATTATGATGACGGCGTTCGGCACCATCGAGAACGCGGTGCAAGCCATGAAAGCAGGCGCTGCTGATTTCCTGCCCAAACCTTTTTCGCTTGATCACCTGACCACCGTTGTGAATAAGGCGCTGGAAGTCCGCAATCTGCGCGACGAAAACGTGCGGCTCAAAGAAGAGCTCGGCAAGAAATACAACTGGGACAACATTGTCGGGCGCAGCCCGGTGATGCAGCAGATTTTTGCATCAGTGATGCGCGTCGCTCCCTCGCGGGCAACCGTTCTTCTGGCGGGTGAAAGTGGGGTCGGAAAAGATCTCATCGCGCGCGCCATTCATTTCCATTCGCCGCGCCGCGACCGGCCCTTCGTCAAGATCAACTGCACAGCGCTGCCGGAAAATCTGATGGAAAGCGAGCTCTTCGGCTACGAGAAAGGCGCTTTCACAGGAGCCAATCTGGCGAAAGCCGGTAAGTTCGAACAGGCCGATTCCGGCACGGTCATGCTCGACGAAATTGGTGACGTTCCCGGCAACATTCAGGTCAAGCTTCTGCGCGTCCTTCAGGAACGTGAAGTGGAACGCCTCGGCAGCAATAAGACGCTGCATATCGACGTTCGCGTAATCGCCGCGACAAACCGCGATCTGCGGGCGGCGCTCGAAGACGGCACGTTTCGCGAAGATCTGTATTACCGGCTGAATGTAGTCCCGATCGAGATTCCACCGCTGCGCGAACGTAAGGAGGATATTCCGTATCTGGTGCGCTTTTTTGTCGATAAACTTGCCCACGAAAACGGCGGGCACGTGCGCAGCATTACCGATGCGGCAATTGACAAGCTTATGCAGTATTCATGGCCGGGCAACGTGCGCGAAATTGAAAACGTGATCGAACGCAGCATCGTCATGACGACCGGCGACAGGCTGGATGCCGACGATATCCGGCTCGACATGAATCTTCGTCCGCGCGCCCATGCAGGAGAGATGGCGCTTCCGGAAGGCATGAGTCTCGACGCCTACGAGCAGGAACTGATTCGCAACGCGCTGAAGCAGGCGAATAATAACAAGAGCCAGGCGGCGCGGATTCTCGGCCTGACGCGCAATTCTCTGCGCTATCGTCTGACCCAGATGGGAATCGAAAGCTAGGCATGAAGTGCTGGCTTGCGCTTGGCCTGCTGACCTTCGCCGTGAGTGCGCAGACAACGCGGGCGCCGGCGTTATCCGACTACGCCGGCACTTACTCGTATGGCGCAGGCCAAACCATAGAAATTGTGTGGAGCGACGAACTCTTCGCCGTGCTGGATGGCGCGAAGTACCGCCTCACACCGGCAGGCCCCGACGTCGTCACAAATCCAGGCGGACAAAAAATCCCGTTTCGCCGTGACGCCGGCGGCAAAGTCACAGGCTTCGAAGAAGCTGGTGAATTCCATGCCAGGCTTTCCGCGGCCGTAACAAAGCAATCCATCGCGCTGGCCCACCCGCGCGCCCCGGGGCGGGGTTCGCCGGCCGATTACCGATACCGGCAGCCCGCGGATGCGCGCGATGGCATCGCGGTCGGCAACATTTCGGAATCGGCGCTCGGGGTCGGTACGGCCAACACCATTGTGCGCGCCATCCTCGAGGGCACTTACAAAGACGTGCACAGCATTCTGCTCTACCAGCACGGCCGACTTGTTCTGGAGGAATATTTCTACGGCTACAGCGCCGCGCGGCAGCATCAGCTGCGTTCCGCCACCAAGTCGGTGGTCAGTGCTCTGGCCGGTCTCGCCATTGACCGCGGTGCTCTCTCCGGCGCCGATCAACCTGTGCTGCCCGCGATGAATTACTCAGGCTACGCCAACTCCGACCGGCGGAAATCCGCTATTACGCTTGGCAATTTGCTTTCGATGAGTTCCGGACTGGATTGTAACGACCACAGTTCTACCTCAGCGGGCCGCGAAACCCTGATTTACGACAGCCCCGATTGGGTAAAAACGACGCTCGATTTGCCCATGATTGAAAGCCCGGGACGCCGTGGTTATTACTGCTCGGGAGGAGTCGCGGTGGTGGGCCGGATGATCGAAAACGCAGTCCACATGAAGCTTCCCGATTTCGCTCAAGCCAATCTCTTCGGGCCGCTGGGCATTCCGCGCCGCAACTGGTTCTGGAATTATGACCTCACCAGCGCGAACAAAGAGTTTTCCCAGATTCATCTCCGCCCGCGCGACATGCTGAAACTCGGCATCCTGTACGCAAATAAAGGCGTGTGGCAGGGCAGGCAAGTGCTCGGTTCATCGTGGATTCAAGCCTCGCTCTCCGAACAGAGCCGTGTGGACGATACAAGCTACGGCTATTTCTGGTGGCGCCCCTGGATCAATGTACCGATGCCGGATGGCCAGCAACGTGTCGATATGATTGCCGCGCAGGGTAACGGCGGCCAGAAAATCTACATCCTGCCGCAATACGATTTCATTGCCGTCTTTACGGGCGGCGACTACAATTCGGACGGCGCGCCGCCCAACAGGATTATGAGCCGCATTATATTGCCGGCGTTGATAGCGGCCCGCAAATCAGTAAACTGAAGTATGCCGATCCGCATCGTTCAACTCGGCTCGCCGCGAGAAGCCGGGGAAGGCACTCGCATCGGCACGGTCCGGCGACCGCCCCGCGGGGTTCCGAAGTCCGACTTCGCAAAGCTGGATTTTTACGATGTCTGGTTTCCGAATCTGTCACCCAGCGCGGAACTTGTGAAAGAAGCTATGGCCGCAACCGATGAAAAAGGCCTCGCGAAATTCAGGAAAAAATTTCGTGCTGAGATGAGCGATTCGGATCGCTCCCGCGAACTCGACGTGCTGGCCGCGCTTTCGCATCACAACAATATGTCGCTCGGGTGCTATTGCGAAGATGAAACGCGGTGTCATCGATCTGTGTTGCGGGAGTTACTGGTTGAACGCGGCGCGGAAGTGATCTGAGGCAACCACTTGCTTACGCGCGTGGCTCAGAAATGCGTGGCTCAGAATCGCTTGGCTCAGAAATCTTTCAGGATTTCCCTGGCCGCGTTGAATCCCGGCGCGCCCATCACGCCTCCGCCTGGATGCGCACCGGACCCGCACAGATACAGGCCGCGCACGGGAGTCCGATACCTCGCCCACCCTGCCACAGGCCGCATCACAAACATCTGATCCAGACTCATCTCGCCGTGAAAAATATTTCCGCCCGAGATCCCGAATCGGCGCTCCAGATCCAGAGGGCTCAGAACCTGTCTCTCCCGCACAATGTCCCGCATATTCGGCGCGTATTCTGCGACCACTTCGAGGACACGATCGCCATAGGGCTCGCGTAAATCATCCCAGGTCGCATCCCGCAGCGTATACGGAGCGTATTGCAGGAAAATTCCCATGATGTGGTGGCCCGGCGGCGCGAGTTGCGGATCGTAAACCGTCGGGCATGTCATCTCAATCAGCGGATTCTGTGACGGCCGTCCGTACTTCGCGTCATCCCATGCACGCTCCACGTACTCAATCGACGGGCAGATATGCATGGTGGCGCCATGCTGCGGACCAGGCGTACCGGGCAGCGCCTTAAAATCGGGCAGACCCTCCAGCGCCAGATTGATCTTGAGCGAGGTCCCCTCCACGCGAAACCTTGCCACCGCCGCGCGAAATTCGGGATCCAGTTCTTTGGATTCCACGAGCTTTAGAAACGTGAGCTTCGGATCCAGATTCGACGCCACAACCGCGCCCCGAATTTCTTCGCCGCCCTCAAGCACCACGCCGCACGCCTGGCCATCCCGCACCACCACGCGCTCCACCGCGGCATTGACACGCGTCTCCGCGCCATGGCTTCGCGCCGAGGCCGCAATCGCCTCCGACACCGCGCCCATACCTCCCTGCACAAAGCCCCACAACCCGCGCTTGCCGCCAACGCCGCCCATACAGTGATGCATCAGGATGTAAGCCGTACCCGCCGACCGCGGACCGCCGTTCGCCCCGATCACTCCGTCCGTTGCCAGCGTGACCTTAATCTCCGGCGATTCAAACCACTCATCGAGAAGATCCGCCGCGCTCTGCGTGAAAATCTTCACGAGGCCGTTGATCTCACGGGCCCCCAGACCGCGAAACTTCGCCAGCAGTTTCAGATAGTCGACGAAATCGGCGGCGCGTTTCGGAGGTAACTGGGGCGGCGTGACGAGCAGCAGCGACTCCACGAGACGAGCCAGCCGTTCCAGATAAGCCTCATATTTCGGAAACGCCTCGGCATCGCGCGCGGAAAACTTTGCAATCTCCGCCAGCGTCTTCCGCTCATCGCTCCAGAAAAAAAGATGCCGCCCATCGGGATAAACGGAAAAGAACGAAGGATCTTTGGGCGTGACGCGATACCCGAAACGTTCCAGTTCCAGTTCGCGTACAATTCGCTCCTGGAGCAGACTTACCAGATAAGCGCCGGTGGAAACTTTGTATCCCGGCCAGAGCTCTTCAGTGACCGCACAGCCACCAAGCAACCCGCGCCGCTCCAGCACGAGCACGCTGCGTCCGGCGCGAGCCAAATAGGCGGCAGTCACCAGGCCGTTGTGACCACCGCCAACGATGATGGCGTCGTAGCGTTTCATCGAACCCCGGTCGGATGTCAGCCGCGTTCCAGCTTAAACGCCACGACGGCCAGCGGCGGCAACGTCACCAGAATCGTGCAGGGTCGTCCGTGCCGCGGTTCATCCACCGCCATCACGCCACCCGCATTCCCGCAGTTGCTCCCGCCAAAATTCGACGAATCGGAATTCAGGATCTCGCGATAATATCCGCCCGCCGGCACTCCGATCGCATATCCCGGCCGTGGCACGGGCGTGAAATTACAAGCAAACACAATGCAATCCGCCGCATCTTCCGCCCGCCGCATAAATGAAATCGACGATTGATCCACATCCGAAAAATCGATCCACTCAAAACCGGAATGATGCGAATCGACCTGATACAGCGCGGGCTCGGCCCGATAGAGCCGGTTCAGTTCCCGCACGTAGGCGCGCAGCCCGTCGTGAATCGGAAACTTCAGCAAGTCCCAGGGCACGCTCGAATTGGAATCCCACTCGTCGTAGGTTCCGATATCGCAGCCCATGAACAGCAGTTTCTTGCCGGGATGCGCAAACATATAGCCCAGAAACGCGCGCGCATTGGCAAACTTCTGCCACTGATCGCCAGGCATCTTCCCGATCAGCGATCCTTTGCCGTAAACCACTTCATCATGCGAAATGGGCAGCAGGAAGTTTTCCGTGAACGCATACAGCATGCTGAACGTGATGTGGTTGTGATGATACTTGCGGTGCACCGGGTCTTCGCTGAAATAGTGAAGCATGTCGTGCATCCAGCCCATGTTCCACTTCATGGTGAAGCCGAGGCCGCCCGCGTAAACGGGCCGCGAAACGCCGGGAAATGAAGTGGATTCCTCCGCTATGGTGAACGCGCCCGGCACCGTATGGGCCTGCTCGTTGAAGCGTTTCAGGAATTCGATGGCTTCCAGATTCTCGCGTCCGCCGAAGCGATTCGGCATCCACTCGCCTTCCTTGCGCGAATAATCCAGATACAGCATGGACGCCACGGCATCCACCCGCAGGCCATCGATGTGATATCGCTTCAGCCAGAAGAGCGCATTCGCCACGAGGAATTCACGCACTTCGTTGCGCCCGAAGTTGAAGATCAGCGTGCCCCAGTCTCGGTGTTCGCCCTGCCGCGGGTCGGCATGCTCATAGAGCGCGGTGCCGTCGAAATACGCCAGCCCGTGCGCGTCTTTGGGAAAATGCGCAGGCACCCAGTCCATAATCACGCCGATGCCCGCCTGGTGGCAGGCGTCCACGAAATACATGAAATCGCCGGGGTCGCCAAAGCGGGATGTGGGCGCGAAGTAGCCTGTCACCTGATAGCCCCACGAGCCCGAGAACGGATGCTCCTGCACGGGCATGAGCTCAATGTGCGTGTAGCCCATTGAGGTGACGTACTCGACCAGAGCGGTCGCCATTTCGCGATACGTCAATGGCTCGCCCCCTGGTCCCCGCCGCCAGGATTCCAGATGCACCTCGTAAACGGTAATCGGCGCTTTCAGCCAGTCTCGCCGGCCGCGCGATTCCATCCACTCCGCATCGCCCCATCGATGGGTGTCGAGATCGTAAACAATCGATGCCGATTTTGGCGGCTTCTCGCTGGCAAAACCAAAGGGGTCGGACTTCAGCTGCTGATAACCCTGATGGCGCGACCGAACCAGGTATTTGTATGAATGACCCGCCGTCGCACCCGGAATGAAGACTTCCCAGACGCCGGCATCACGCCACCGCATGGGGTGCCGCCGCGTGTCCCACGAGTTGAAATCGCCCGCCACGGAAACGGTCTCGGCATTGGGAGCCCAGACTGCGAAACGTACGCCGGCTACTCCGTCGATGGTCATGCAATGCGCGCCCATCGTGTTCCAGGATTCGTAGAGCTTGCCTTCCGAGTGCAGGTGGAGATCGAAGCTGGTGATGATGGCGCCGAACCGGTAAGTATCGTCGAGAGTGGTTGTGACCCCGTGCCAGTCCTTCACACGGAACTGGTAGGCGGCGGGAGTGCCCGGCAATATCGCCGCAAAAAAACCCTCTTTGTGAAGCCGCTCGAGCGGAACGTGATTGCCGTTGGGAAAGACGACCTCGGCGGATTCCGCCTGCGGCAAGAAGGCGCGCACCGTCCAGGCATCGCGCGCGGCGATCTTATGGGGGCCGAGCACGGCGAACGGATCGGAACAATAGCCGCCCGCAACTGCCTCGACCGATGCCGCCGTTACACCAAAGGGGGCCGCCGCCGAAGTACCGCCAACCACGCCGCCCCCTATCATTTTTTCGTCATTCATGGGAACTTCTATTCTATGGGCTTCGCAGAGTTGCATTTGCACCTGGAGGGTACGGTCGATCGGGAAACAGTCATGATGCTGGATCCGCTGCTGACCCGCGAGGAGGTGGACGCCGTCTGGGGCTTCACCGATTTCGGCGGTTTTCTGGAGTGTTTCAAATTCGTCGCCCGCCGTTTGCGCGGACCGGCCGACTACGCTCTTGTGACGCGCCGCATGATGGAGGCGTTATCGAGGCAGGGGATCACCTATGCGGAAGTCACGCTCGGCGCGGGTGTCGTTCAATGGCTGGGTTTCAATTTCGACAGCGTGTGGCGCGCCATCCGCGAAGCACAGCGCGAAGCGCAACGACAGTTCCCGGTCGAAGTCTGGTGGAATCTCGACGCTATCCGGCAACTTGGTCCCGACCACGTGATGGAGATCGCGAAACTCACGGCCGGTTACGTGGATGACGGTGTCGTTTCGTTTGGGGTCGGGGGCGATGAAGTGCGCGGTCCTGCGAAGGAGTTCCGGGACGCATACCGGTATGCGAAGGATGCGGGTCTGCGATTGACGGCGCACGCCGGCGAAACCGATGGGCCCGAATCCGTGCGGAACGCGCTCGATATTGGCGCCGAGCGGATAGGGCACGGTATTCGGGCGGCGGAGGATCCGGAGTTGCTTCGCAGATTGCGGGAGGAGCGCATCCCGCTGGAAGTCTGCATAACGAGCAACGTGCGGACCGGTGCGGTTAGATCACTTGATGCCCACCCCGTTCGCAAACTGGTGGATGCCGGCGTTATTGTCACGTTGAATACGGACGATCCGGGTATGTTTGGCTCGGATCTGGCAACTGAGTTCAGGTTGGCGGAAGAGGTGTTCGGCTTGAGCGCGGCGGAGTTGGATGTTATTCGGCGGAATGCGTTTGAGTACCGGTTCAGGCGGTGATTAGTAGAGTGAAGAGTCGAGGACCGCTCCCTTGCGGTCGCGGCTCAGTAAAATTAGCGTCTCGGCTCGGTAGAGTGGTGGCTCGGTAATGGTTTGAGTCGCTAAGCGCGCGGGTCGATAAGGTAAAGTTGCGCTCGGCTAGGTTACGTTCGCGGGTCGGTACGGCTCTCCAGGCCGCGGGCGGCGATCTGAGCTATATCCAGCAACTTCGGCGGATTCTCGGAAACTGCCTTCAGGGCATCTCTGAACATCGACGCGCAGAACGGACATGCCGCCGCCACCGTCTCCGCACCCGTTTCTGCCAACTCACGCGCCCGGGTCAGATTGATCCGTTCGCCCTTCTCCTCTCCCAGGAACATCTGTCCGCCGCCTGCGCCGCAGCAGAACGATTTTTCGCGATGACGCGGAGCTTCCAGCACATCCACCGAACGCTCCAGCACCGCGCGCGGTTCGTCGTAGACACCGCGATAACGGCCCAGATAACAGGGATCGTGATAAACCACCTTCTCGCGCCGACGATCCCCGGGAAACGCCGTGTAGTTGGGCAGCTTATCGGCATGCCGCGCCAGCAACTCGGAGTGGTGCTCGATCTCTACTGTCTTGCCCGCTTCCTGCCAATCCGTACTCATCGTGCGCACGCAATGCGGACAAATGCTGAGAAACTTCGGAGCCTTTTCCTTACCCGCAGCCTCAATCGTCTGGATATTTTCCTCGGCCAGCGACGTAAACAGCAGATCGTTGCCCAGACGCCGCGCCGGATCGCCGTTGCACTTCTCTTTGCGTAACACCCCGAATGTGATGTTCAGGTGACGCAAAATCTTTACCAGCGCCATCACCGTTTCGCGTCCGGCCGGATCGTAGGCTCCCATGCAGCCCAGCCACAGGCAATACTCCTGTGTGCCGTCGTAAAGCGGTAGTTCCGCCTTCTCGATAAATTTCATGCGCTCGCCGGAAGCCATCCCGAGCGAATTGCCGTTGCGCTCCATCGCGAGAAATAGTTTTGTCCCGAAGGGATCTTCCCACGTTCCTGTATTCACGGCTCCGCGCCGTAATCCGATAATCGCGGGCAAATGCTGGATCCCCACCGGGCACGATTCCTCGCAGGCTCCGCAGGTCGTGCACTGGAAAACCGCTTCTTCCGAAATATGCACGCCGAGCAATGAACTTTCGGATGCCGGCCCCTCTTCGCGCAGGTAGCCTCGCAAGCCAAGGATCACTTCTTTCGGATTCAGCACCTTCCCTGTGTTCGCGGCCGGGCAGTGCTCTGTGCAACGGCCGCACTCCACGCAGGAAAACGCCTGCAAGGCTTCCAACTGCGTAACGTCTTTGCCGTTGACCAGGCCGAAGTCTTCATCTCCGGTGAGTTTCGGAATGTCGCTGAAGCGCGAGCGCTTCATAAAAACCGTCAGCGGGCTCAGCACCAGATGCAGATGTTTTGTATGCGGAATCAACGGCAGGAAAATCAGCAGCGCGAGAGTATGCGCCCACCAGAGCGCATGGCCGGCGGCAGTCGACTCGTCCACCGCCAGGCCGCCGAGATAGGTGACCATCAGAATAAAGATCAATGCGGCGATAATTCCCGATTCCGGCGCCAGTTTGCCGAGCCATACAGGCCGCAGAACATAGCGCCGAAAAGCCAGGTACGCAATCGAAACCGCCACCGCAACAGCAAAAACGGCAGCGAGTCCGAAATAAAACGCGCCGAATCCGCCCGAATGGGAAAGAACCGGCACTCCGAAACCCGATGCCACGTGGTTAATCGTGATCAGAGCGAACGCGCAGAAGCCCCAGAAAACCAGCGCATGGGCAGCCCCGGCGATCGGCCTGTCTTTGATGACCTTACCCTGCAGCAACACTTCGAAAACGAAACGGCGAACCCGCACCATGAACGCGCCGAAACGAACTCCCGCATCGGCTTTCGAAGCGAGTATGATCCGCACGACGGGCTGAAAGCGGATCCAGAAACCCGCCAGCGAAGCGACAATCAGCGCCGCCAGGGTAATCTTTTCAAGAGTGGAAAGCATGATGTGGGGCTAAATGTTGAATCTAGCACCGGCGCGGCGCTTGCAAGTGAATCTCCAAATTTTGTTGCGAACGGAACGGGGTCCCGCTACGTCTTACCGGAGAATGCCGCGTCCTGTCGCGCTGTTTGTGTATCTGACAGCCTTATATTCTCTGGTCCATGCACAAACCGGGCGTGAAGCCGGCGAAGCGCAGATTAAAGACCTCAAAATCCCCAAAATTACCTCAAAGCCGAAGCTTGAGGAATTCCTTGGCGGCCGTTTTCGTTCCGACATGCTGCGTGTCACCGATTTCCGTCAGCGCCAGCCTGGGGACGGCGAAGCGGTCAGCCGAAAGACATCCGCCTGGATTGGCTACGACGATAAGACCTTCTACACCGTGTTTGTCTGCGAATCGCCGGCTGCACAAACGCGCGCCCGCATGGGGAAACGGGAGGATATCTTCTCCGACGATATGGTCGGCGTATTTCTCGACACCTATCACGACAAGCAGCGAGCTTATGAATTTTTTGTAAATCCTCTGGGAATCCAGGCTGACGGCATCATCAACGAGGGCCAGAATGACGACCTGAGTTTTGACACGCTTTGGTACACGGATGGACGTGTTACGCCCGAGGGGTTTGTCGTCACCATCGCGATTCCGTTTAAGAGCCTGCGGTTCGCGGCGGCCGATGTTCAAACCTGGGGGTTCAGCCTGGGGAGGTTCATTCCCACCAATAACGAAAATTCGTTTTGGCCTTTTCTCACGCGTCGGGTGAACAGCTTTAACGGGCAGCTCGGCAATCTGAGCGGACTCGAATCCATATCGCCGGGTCGCAATCTGCAGTTGATCCCGTACGGCGCTCTGGGGCACGCGCATTTTCTGGATAACCCCGGCACGATCGGAGCCGATCCGGTGTTTCGCACCAACACGGACGTGCGCGCCGGCCTCGACGCCAAGATGATTCTGCACGACTCGCTCACACTCGATGTCGCGCTGAAACCGGACTTCAGCCAGGTGGAATCCGACGATCCACAGGTCACGGTGAATCAGCGTTATGAAGTGCATTTCAATGAAAAAAGGCCGTTCTTCATCGAAAACAACGGCTTCTTTCTGACTCCGGAGAATCTGTTCTTTTCGCGCCGAATCATCGATCCGAACTATGGCGCGCGCCTCACCGGAAAACTGGGTCGCTGGAATATGGGACTGCTCACGATCGATGACCGCGCGGCCGGTATTGTCGCGGGTCCGGGAGACCCGAATTACGGAGACAGCGCCATTATCGGCGTCGGCCGCATTCAGCGCGAATTCGGAACCCAGTCCAATATCGGTGCCTTGTTCACCGACCGCGAATTTGCGGGGAGCTTTAACCGTGTGGGCGCCATTGATACGCGATTGCACCTCAGCAGCAAATGGACCCTCAGCGGTCAATTGATGGCAAGCCAGACGAAGCGCTCGAACGGCGTGCAATCGGGCGGGAATGCCTGGAATATCGACCTGAACCGCGGCGACCGAAACATGTATTACGATCTGAGCTACATCGATCGCGGCGAGGGGTTTCAGACGGATCTGGGCTTTGTAAACCGGGTAAATATCCGCCAAATTCAGCAGTTCGTCAATTATCGTTTTCACCCGAAAAGCAAGAAACTGATTTCGTTTGGGCCGCGGCTCTATATTTCCGGGGACATGGATCACCGCAACGTGCAGCAGGACTGGAACGTGAATCCTGGTTTTCAGATGGAATTTGCCCGCTCCACCTTTATCAACGTCAACAGCGGGGAAGTATTCGAGCGCTTCAACAACACGAATTTCCGGCGCAGAGATTCCGGCTTTGGCATGCACAGCGAATATTTCAAGGCCGTCACCGTCGACGGGGGCATGGGCTGGGGCACCCGAATCAACTACAGCCCCGCCGCGGGAGTCAAGGCTTTCCTCGGCCACGGCAATGAGGCGCAACTAAATCTGACCTTCCGCCCCGGTTCCAAGATCAAGCTGGATGAGATCTACAATCTGACGCGCTTCAGAACGGACAGCAACTCTTTCGTCGGACTCGCGACGCCGCCGGTAAGCCATCCGGCTACGGTGTTCGTCAACCATTTGCTCCGTTCGCGCCTGAACTATCAGTACAACCAGCAGCTTTCACTTCGTCTGATCGTCGATTACAACAGCCTGCTGCAGAATCCACTGCTGTTCAATGCCGACCGGCAGAAACGTATTACCAGCGACGTGCTTGTGACCTGGCTGTTACATCCGGGCACCGCCTTTTATCTGGGTTACACCGATAGCCTGGAGAATGTCGCGCTGATGACCGGCACCCCGAACACCATCATTCGCACCAACCTGCCGTCCACCACGACGCAACGGCAGTTCTTCGCGAAGCTCAGCTACTTGTTTCGGTTTTAATGCAGGCGACCTCGAGCCATGGGCCTTCGGTCCGGCGCACCTGCCGCCATTCGTCGTTGACTCTGCGCGACATGTCGGGATAGGGCGGCGTCAACAACGTGCTGTTGTGGGTCTGGATCGGCTGAAAGCGATGCGCGCGCAACAACCTCGACAAGCTCTGGGGCGTGAAGCCGTGCAGATAGGGGAAGCCCAGCAGGTTGTTGTATGCGAGCGGTTTCGCCTGACTGTTTTTCGAATGCATCGCGCGATAGTACTCCGCATTCGGCACCCGAACGACCAGAAGCCCGTGCCGGTCGAGCAGTTCCTGTGACTTTCGCAACGCCGCTGCGGGATCGTCCAGTTGTTCGAAACAGTTCCAGATGAAGATCGCTTCCGGCCGGCGCAGTTTCGGCGAGTAATCGTCCAGCGTCAGCCGCTTGACGGTTCCTCCCTGCCGCCTTGCGAAGGCGCTGGTTGCGGCCCCGATGTCGAGTCCGATCGGACTCCAGCCCCATTCCTCGCCAGCCTGGAGAAAAGCGCCCAGATGGCTTCCGATTTCCAGTACCGCGGCTCGATTCCGCAGCAGCGGCTGATACTGATCTCGCTTCTGTTCAAAGGCCCGGACGTACCTGGGATACAAGTGGCTCATCAGAGCGGAATCATACATGTCGGCTTCGTAATGGCTCTGGTCTGCCTCATCGCGAACCAGCAGGCCGCACTCCCGGCAGCGCAGAATCCGGCCTGGGCCGCCGTGCATGAAGCGGGTCAAATCCATTGCTTCCAGCTCTTCGGGCTGGTGCCCGAGCCGCTGCACGACGAAGGCTTCGCGCAGCTCATTTTCCCGGAGAATCGAGCGATAGGGCACTTCCACGCTCAGCCCCCGGGTGCCGCATACCGGACATGTATTTTCCCGCGACATCCCTATTTCAGAAGCAAAGCGAGGGCCAGATCTTCCCCGCGTTAGAATGAACCGATGGCTGCTTCCGAACCAAACGCAGGCAATTTTGAAACTTCGCTCGACGAACTCGAAAAGGTCGTGAAAGAACTGGAATCCGGCGATCTTCCGCTGGATCGTTCGCTCGATCTGTTTTCCCGGGGCATGCGGTTAAGCGAAACCTGCCGCAAGCAGTTGGAAGAAGCCGAAACGCGCGTGGAGCAACTGATCCGGAAAGAAGGCACGTATCAGCCGGAGCCGTTCGGTCCCGGAAAATGACCCTGAAGGAATATTTCTCCGCGCAGCAAAGCGTTATCGACGCGGCGCTCGATCGGTTTACGCCCGCCGAATCGGGACACCCGGCCACCATTCATCGCGCCATGCGGCACAGCCTGTTTGCGGGCGGGAAGCGCATTCGTCCGATCCTCTGCATCTCCGCCGCTGCCGCCGTTTCCGACCATGCCCCGGCTGCGATTTACGCCGCCTGCTCACTGGAGATGATCCACACGTATTCGCTGATTCATGACGATCTGCCCGCACTCGATAACGACGATTACCGCCGAGGCAAGGCGACGTGCCACAAGGTTTTTGGCGAGGCGATGGCGATTCTGGCAGGTGATGCTCTCTTCACGCTTGCTATTCAGACGCTGACCCGGATTGAAGACGCCGATCCCGCGCGCGTGGTCGCGCTGATCCGCGAACTGTCGTTTGCATCGGGCACCGTGGATGGCATGATTGGCGGTCAGGTCACCGATATCGAAAGCGAGCGCCTGCCGCCTACCGCCGAACTGCTCGACAGCATTCACCGGGCCAAGACCGGGGCTTTGCTTCGTGCCAGCGTGCGGATGGGCGGGATTGCGGCGGGTGGCGATGCCGCGCAAATCGAAGCCTTGTCGCGGTACGGCGAACATATTGGTCTCGCTTTCCAGATTGTGGACGACATACTCGATGTGGAGGAATCGTCCCAGGCGCTTGGTAAGACCGCCGGCAAAGACGCGGCGCAGGGGAAGATTACCTTCCCGGCTGTGTATGGGCTCGAAGCATCTCGTGAGATGGCGCAGGAGCAATGCCGGCTTTCACACGAAGCTTTGGCGCCTTTTGGAAACGGCGCGCAACGGCTGCACGAGATCGCGGACCTGATCGTTCAGCGCAAATCGTGAAAATCCGTCTGGATCGCTGGATGGTGGAAAACGGCTTCGCGGAAACCGGCGAAAAAGCCCGGGCGCTGATCATGGCCGGCGAGGTTTTCGTGAATGGCCAGCGGGCCGATAAAGCGGGTCTGTCTGTCGCGCCTGAATCCAAAGTAGACGTCCGCGCGAAACTCCGGTACGTCAGCCGCGGCGGGGTGAAACTGGAAGGCGCGTTAAAGCACTTCGGCATCGATGTGACCGGCCTGATTTGCGCGGATATCGGCACCTCTACCGGAGGGTTTACCGATTGCCTGCTGCAACACGGCGCGGTCCGCATTCACGCCGTGGATACCGGAACCGGGCAGATCGATTGGCGGCTGCGCAGCGACTCACGCGTCATTCTTCATGAAGCACTCAACGCCAGGAATCTTCAGGTGGCAGACCTCGGCGAGTCGGTCGATCTGGTTGTCTGCGATGTCAGTTTTATTTCCGCGACGCTGATTATTCCCGCTATTGTTCGCGTGCTGAAGCCGGAAATGGGGAGGATGGTGGTGTTGGTGAAGCCGCAATTCGAAGTCGGTCGGGATCGCGTGGGTAAAGGCGGAATCATTACCGATCCGGCTCTGCATGAGGAGTCTTGCGCCAGGGTGAGAGCGTGTGTGGAAGAATCTAATTTCACCACCAAACTAATGGAAAGTCCGATCACAGGCGCCGAAGGTAACAGGGAGTTTCTGCTTTATGGCAGCCGTTAAGACCGTCGGCATCTTCGCCAAGCCGAAAGCGCCGGCGGCAACCCGCCTGGTGCCGGAGCTGCTCGCGTGGCTGGCGGAACGAGGCATTACCGTTCGCCTGGATGACGTGGCCGCCAGTTACGCCGAGGCGGCCAACGGCCTCCCGCGGCCGCATGTCGCCGATGGCTGCGAACTCGCGATTGTGCTGGGCGGCGATGGCACTCTGCTTTCCGCGGCGCGCGCAGTGGCGGGCCGTGCGATTCCGCTTCTGGCTGTCAATCTGGGCGGGCTCGGATTTCTGACGGCAATTCCGGTCGGCGATTTCTTCCCGGCACTCGAGCGTGCGCTCACCGGAGTGCACCGGCTCACTCGACGCAATCTCCTGCATGTCGCGGTGCGGCGCGGCGACAGAATTGTTTCGGAGTACGAGGCGCTGAACGACGTGGTCATCGCAAAATCGTCCATCGCTCGTATCGTGGATCTGGATGTGTGGGCGGGCGATACGTTTGTGTGCGAGTACAAGGCCGATGGGCTGATCGTTTCGACGCCGACCGGTTCCACCGCGTATTCGCTGGCCGCCGGAGGGCCAATCGTTTTCCCGACCGTGAACGCGGTGTGCATCACACCGATCTGTCCGCACACGCTGACCAACCGGCCCCTGATCATCCCTTCCGATTTGCCGGTGCGCGTCGTTGGGCACATGAAAGACGAGGATTCGTTCCTGACCGTCGATGGCCAGGTTGGCGGTTTGCTGGAGCCTGGAGACGCAGTGGAGTGCACGGCGTCGAGATCGGAAGTCCTGCTGGTGCAGCCACCGGACAAGACGTTCTTCGACGTGCTGCGTCAGAAGCTAAAGTGGGGCGAAAGGTAAGCCCGCGTGATACCCTCAAATTAAGCCCTCAAAATGGATACAACAACGGAATCGACCGGGCAAACCGCCGGCGACGCTACGCCTCCAATGACCGTGTGGCTGCTGCCCGTGATCGCCGCCTGGTTCATTCCCGGCGCCGGTCATTTCATGCTCAAAAAGACAGGCCGCGGCGCACTTTTGTTTGGCTCTGTGCTGCTGATGTTTCTGTTCGGCCTCTCCATGAGCGGGATGATGTTTACTCCGGAAAAAGGCGCCGACTACCTCACTTCGCTGATCAATTACGGCGGTTTTATCTGCGACCTGGCCGCTGGCGGAATGTATGTATTGGCAGCGATGTTCGGTTACTCACAGCCGGATATGCCGGGCGCCGTTCATGACTACGGGACAAAGTTTCTGGTGACAGCCGGGCTGCTCAATATCCTGGCGATGACCGACGCTTACGAAATTGCTACGGGGAAGAAAGACTAGCCGATGCCCAGCATTAATCTTTCGCATTTTGAAGCAGCGTTTCTGTTCTCGCTGTTCGTTTCGGTGGTGATGGGAATCACGTCGAAGAAGACCCAGAACGAGCGGCTGCACTATGGATTTTACTGCTTCGGATGTTTCATCGTGGCCCTGTTTGGAATCGGCTGGGTGATGAAACTCGGCCACGGTTAGTTTATCGGGAAAGTCCGGACAGAATCACATGAACGTCCATGACGTTCGTTCCCGTGGCTCCGGTGATAATCAAATCTCCCAGAGCTTCGAAATAGGGATACGAATCGTTTCGCGCCAAAGCATCTGTTGCATCTGTCTTTGAGCGCATGGTTGTTTCCCCGTCGCAAAGTGCTCCCGCCGCATCCGTCGGCCCATCCGTTCCATCCGTGCCGCCGCTCAGGATCAGCGTATTCGCCAGACCGGCGATATCAATCGCAGCCGCCAGAGCGAATTCCTGATTGCGTCCGCCTTTCCCTTTTCCGCGGATCGTGACCGTCGTTTCGCCCCCTGAAATAATGCACGCGGGCGCTTTCACTGGCTGGCCAGCCGTCCGGAGCTGACGTGCGATGGCCGCGTGCATCCGCGCTACATCTTTTGTTTCGCCTTCGATGGTGCTGGCGAGAATCAGAGTTTTATAGCCAAGCGATTTCGCTTTGGCCGCTCCGGCTTCGAGCGATTTCTGATTGCTGCCTACAATCAGATTCTCCGTCTTCGCGAAGATCGCATCGCCGGGCTTCGGGGTTTCATCCAACGCCTGCACCAGTGTGTCGCGAACGGCTTTCGGAACCTGAGCGCGAAGGCCGTAGCGGTCGAGTACCGACAGTGCATCCGCGAAAGTCGATGCATCCGGCGCTGTGGGACCGGAGCCGATAACATCCAGTTGATCGTCCACCACGTCGGAAAGAGCCAGGGTCAGGATGTGCGCCGGAGCCGCCAGTTTCGTCAGCCGTCCGCCTTTGATAAGCGAAATGTGTTTGCGGACCGCGTTGATCTCATGAATGGTGGCGCCGCACGCCAGCAGGAGCCTGGTCGTCGCCTGCTTTTCCGCGAGTGTTACCGGTGGCGCGGGCGCGGGCAACAGTGCTGACGCGCCTCCCGACAACAGGCACAGGACCAAATCGTTTTCTCCGGCTTCGGCGCAGAGTTCCTCGATGCGTTTTGCCGCCGCGACTCCTCTTTCATCCGGCACCGGATGCCCGCAGGGGCGGAGTTCGATGCGGCGGCATTTTGCCGGGTCGCCATCTTTGACCGCCACGCAACCCGCCGTAATTTTCCTGCCAAGAATTTTTTCGGCGGCGCGCGCCATGGTGCCGCTGGCTTTGCCTCCGCCGGTGACAAAGATCCGCTCATATCGATGGAGGTCCCGGCGATTGCGAAGCGTGGCCTCCACCATTGAGGCCGGGTTCGCGGCGGCTACAGCGGCTTTGAAAATGGCGCGGGCGTCGCGGCGAAGTTTGGCGCCTATTTCCATAGGGGCAGGTTCACGATCGCGCCGGCGGCCTCTTCGGAATCCACATTGCCATCCACCCGGAAATCGGCTCTTCCATACTGCACCCGGCGCTCGTTATACAATTTGCGGAAAGCTTCTTTGTCACGTAACAGTGGCCTGTCGTCGTTCTCCGCGATTCTGGCTTCCACTACGTCGAAAGAGCAGTCCAGCCAGACAGAGATGCCATTATCGCCGAGAAGTTCGTAGTTTGCGGGCTGCACAAAAGTTCCACCGCCCAGCGCGACCACAGTCGGGATGCCGCACTCGATTTTTTTCAGCCAGCGCTTGATTGCCTCATTTTCGATGCGTCTGAATTCGGCTTCTCCGCGTGTCGCGAAGATATTGGCCACGGTGTCGTGTTCGTGCTCCTCAATGTCGCGGTCGAGGTCGACAAAATCCCAGCCAAGGCGCTCCGCGACCTTCCGCCCCACGGTTGTTTTGCCGCAGCCGATAAAGCCGGTGATGTAAATTCCGGGAGTGCGTTTCAGCTTCAGGTGCATACTAAGCTTTCCCGACGCTCCATTCGACCAGCGACGGCAACATACGGTTCAGCAGCACCAGAACCCACCCGGCGCGCGGTGTCACGACAGTCTTGCGGCGATGTTCGATGCCTTGCAGGATCGCTTCCGCGCATACCGTGGAACTGACGGAAAAGCGGCGCCCTTCCACAACCGGCTCCGGCGGCGTGGCGCCGGCTGAATTAGCCTGAAAATCCGTATTCACATATCCGGGGAAGACGGCGAGTACATTGACGCCGTGTTTTCGAAATTCCATTCGTTGGGTGGTAGTCAGCGACGCCACCGCAAACTTGCTGGCGGAATAAACCGGCAGCCACGGCAGGCTGATCTGGCCGGCAATGGAACTGACATTCACCAGCGTGCCTTTCGATTTCTTGAGCCACGGCGCGGCGAGTTGCGCAAGGTGAAACGGGGCGAAAAAGTTGAGATCGAAGAGATTGCGGGCGTCCGCCAGCGGATTCTCCAGCGAACTGTAATAGGAACCGCGGCCCGCATTGTTGATCAGAACATCTATTCGTCCCCACCGCGCTACCGTGCTTTCCACAATCGTTTCACGGCCGTTATCCTGCGTGAGATCGAAAGGGACGATGAGATCCTCCGGACCCGCCACCGCCCGCAGTTTAGCCTCGTTGCGCGCCACCAGACTAAGCCGTGCGCCGCGCTTGTGGAGTGCGGCGGCCAGGTGAGCCCCGATGCCTTCCGATGCGCCCGTCACGATCACGACCTTGCCCTGCAGCGAGTCCATAAGTTTTGACGCGGAATGGCAATCATAACACCAGCGCGGTCAACGGTGGCGGTCGTTCACAGACAGGCGCTGGTAAACCAGGCTTAGCGGGGTTTGGTTGACGAGAGTATAGGATTCCAGCCAGGCTCTCGTTTCGGGATAGCTATCCAATGCGAGATTCGGATTGAGGCGGCTCAGGCCGTCGACAATAAACGTGGGGTTCGAAGTTACGAGATCGCGGCGATTGCGAGCTGCCCAGTCGGGCATGAGCGATGCGCTCTCGGTCAGGTGCCGATCCGCTGGCACCCCGGTCAGCGGCTGCGAATCCCAATACAGGCCGGCCATCGTCATGCGGGTATAAGCGAAAACGTCGGGCCGATAGCCCCACACGAATAACGTATCCCCGGCATGCTGATTCGCTTCGAGCCAGGCGGCGACCGCACGGCTGTCGCGATCGAGAACAGCGTCGCTCCACTGCGTTTCCTTTTCTGTGATCGCATCCCGGGCGAGGACAGCGTAGCGAGGGGTAAAGCGGACAATCGGCACCAGCAGCGTTACTCCGGCCAGAATCACGGCCACCCGCCATTTTGAAGTCGCTTGCGATGCTCGAACGATACCGTGGGCCGCCGCAATCGCCAGAACCGGCAGCAACTGGAGAAAGTAGCGATTGGAAAATCTTGCGCCTGAGGCCACCGCGACGAAGGAAACCAACGCCCATACGGCCAGAAACTGCGTCGCCCGGGTCCGCTGCTTCCACCAGCAGCAAACAGCGCCGATGACTATCGCCGAATGGAAGCCAAGCCAGTTCAAAGTGCGCCGCAAGCCATCGCCGAAGGTAGCGGCAGCCGGTGGCGTTTTCGCATACAGGGAACCCCATCGCCAGACCTGCTCGAGATAAGGACCGGCTGCGGCCTGTGCGACGAGCGTGCCCATGGCGACCCCATTCGGGATCAGGAAGCCGGCCAGCAGCGATGGAATGCTGCGCCACATCAGAATGCCGCACGTGGCCAAGACGAAGACCCCTTTGGGATTAAACAGGAATGCAATGCCGCACCATCCTCCGGCCGCGAGCGGCCGCAATCGCCACGCGCACCACATCGCGAGCAGATGCGGAACGACCATGAAGTAATCGGGCGCGATGGGGATGATGCCGGCGGGCAGATCGAAATTCAGGAAAAAGGCGACGAGGCCCGCCGCGATTATGGCTTCCATCTCGCTGAACATTTCGCGGGTGAAGCGGAACACAATTACGCAGATTGTAAGAATCCAAAGCGCATCGAACACGCGAAGAGCGATGCCGGTGGGTGCGCCGATCAGCGCGTAGGTGAGGGCTGCGAGAGGAGGCTTGTCATACCAGAAATCGCGATAGAGCATCTTGCCACGCAGGAGTTGCTGCGCGGCTACGAGGTGGTAATCTTCGTCCGGCCAGAGGAGATTGACGTGGCAAATGCGAAGCAGGAGAGTGACAGCGAAGAGCGCTGCGAAAAATTGCCGGATGGTGCGGTTTGGCAAGCGTTCATTATACGGGGATGGGCTAAGGAGTCGCTGTCGGTCGCGTGAAGATCCCCATCCAAAGGCTTTTTCCGGACGCAACCGGCTTCACCATCTCGTCAGCGAGTTCGAAACCTCGCATCCGCAGATCTTCGCGAAGTTGAGCGGGGTCAACCAGAGCGAATCTGTCCTGAAGCGCCAGAATCGAGGTATAGCCGCTGGAACCGATGTTCTGCGTCGGTTCTCCGGGAAGTTGAAGCACCACCGACAACGCGCCGCCCTTCTCGACCAATGACACAGCGTTCTCCAGACACAGGTCCGTCCCGGCATGTTCAAAGATCAGTGCCGCGTGAACCAGCGTGGCTGGTTCGGCAGTGACCCTTTCGTTCGCGAGATCGACACAATGAAGCTGAAGCTTACAACCGTCGCCGAATCTTTGCCTGGTTTCGTCGAGGTAACCAGGGTTCAGATCGAAGCCTGAAACCTTCGTGGTAACGCCGGGGTCGATCCGGTTGAGTCCATTTCCCCCGGCTATTCCCAGGATGGCCACGGACTCCGGCCGGCGCCGCAGCAGAACTTCGGCAAACAAATCGGAAAGCACGTCCAGCTGCTGAACTTCAGCCGCCCGCATGTGCCCTTCGTAGTCGGCAATTGGTATTTGCAGCCAGGGATTATCCGTCATGGGCGCTTCATCGCTTCCTGAGTCTGGTGGTTACCGCATCCAGCAACTCGTAACGCGCGCGATTCGTTTCCGCCTCTACCTTTGGATTCGCATCCAGCCGAAGAATCTGCCTCGACTTTGCATCGTATGGTGGCCACGGAGTCAGCCCCGGCCCATTGGGATTCCCTTGCTTCGCGAAATTCGTCCAGTACGAAGTAATCAGATCCGCCACTTTTCGGTCCGAAGGACGCCATGCCAGTTTCTTCGAATCCAGCGTTGAAAAAACGAATTCGATATCCGTGGCATGCCCGGCGCCGGGATCGTCCGAGGGCGCATCGCCGGTGGCTGTGGGAATAATGTGATCGAAAAGATAGCGATAGACAGTAGCCTTGCCGGTTGCATTCTGCATTTCGATCCACTTCCAGGTCGAGTAAGCGATGAAATTATCGCTCGCGAGCGCAACCGCGGAGAGTTGTGTTGCGTGGGGGTTGTTGCCTGGAGGATAGGCCTTCAAGGCAGCCTCCACATCGTCGGGAAACTGCTTACGCAGCGTTGCCTCGAACTCGGGCGCGGTCGGTATCGACGGCAGGAACGATTTGGCCTCGGCCGAATTCCATCCGGCCAGCAGTGCCACATGGCTTTGCCTGCCCTGTGCAAAAATGTCCCAGGGATCTGCTGGGAACACATAGCCATCCACGATTGGCGAGAATTTTGTCGGCGTTGCCGCGATCGCCTTTCCAAACGCCGCCGCGGGCAACGCTCTCATATCCGCCAGCGACTTCGCTCCAAGAGATGCCCCGAACTCCACCCCGAGTTTTTCCGCCGCCGCCAGTGACAGTATTGGCAGGGTGCCGCCCGGCGCAGTGAAGTGCGCACCGCTTTCTCCGATCGCGCGCTGGAACAAACCGTTGGCAAGCGGCGACGCCATCATCGCGCTCACCGACAACGAGCCAGCCGACTCACCGAAGA
>JAICJH010000080.1 GCA_025928545.1 Bryobacteraceae bacterium
CGCGATCTGTTCGAGCAGCGGCAGCAGGTCCTTCATGTTGCTGATCTTCTTTTCGTGGATCAGAATGTACGGATCTTCCAGCACGCATTCCATGCGGTCCGGATCGGAAACGAAGTAGGCCGAGAGATAACCGCGGTCGAACTGCATACCATCCACGGTCACCAGTTCGGTCGCCATCGTCTTCGATTCTTCAACTGTGATGACGCCATCCTTGCCAACCTTCTTCATGGCTTCGGCAATGGTGTCGCCGATGGTGTGATCGGAGTTGGCGGAAATGGTGCCGACCTGAGCGATCATGTCACCGGATACCGGCTTCGACATACCCTTCACTTCGTCCACGGCCAGAGCGACGGCCTTTTCGATACCGCGCTTCAGGGCCATCGGGTTTGCACCCGCGGCAACGGCCTTCACGCCTTCGCGGAAGATCGCCTGAGCCAGAATCGTGGCGGTCGTGGTGCCGTCACCGGCGATGTCGGAAGTCTTGGAAGCGACTTCGCGAACCATCTGGGCGCCCATGTTTTCGAGCGGATCCTTCAGCTCGATTTCCTTGGCGACCGTGACGCCGTCTTTGGTGATGGTGGGTCCGCCAAACTTCTTTTCGATGACCACATTGCGGCCCTTGGGTCCGAGGGTAACTTTCACCGCATCGGCCAGCTGATTCACGCCGCGAAGAATCGCCTGACGGGAATTTTCCGCGTAAACAATTTGTTTTGCCATTGTGTATTTTTCTCCTGGGATTTTTTAAAAACTACTTCTCGAGGATGCCGAGGATCTCGTCCTCACGCATGATCAGGTACTCAACGCCATCGAGCTTGATCTCGCTGCCGGAGTACTTGCCGAAGAGAATGCGGTCACCCTTCTGGACGTCAAGAGCGACAACTTTGCCGTCTTCGAGACGCTTGCCCTTGCCAACGGCGAAAACTTCGCCTTCCTGTGGTTTTTCTTTTGCGCTCTCGGGGATGAAGAGGCCGCCGCTGGTTTTCTCGACGTCTCCCTCGATCCGTTTGACTACGATGCGGTCATAAAGCGGACGAATGTTCATTACTTGAAACCTCCAAAGGTGAATTGATAAACGGGAATTCTAACGTGGAACTGTTCAGGCTCGCCTGAGCAGGTTCCAAATCACATTATTAGCACAAGACAGGCATGAGTGCTAAAAATTTAACTTAACTATATGATTATAAAGGAAATTTAGATGTTGACAGGCGAACACTCAGATTTTGATATGGCCGAATCGTAAGGTTTGACACTTACACCGTTCTCCACGCTAAAAACCATGCCCCAAACGCTTCCATTGCCTCCTGACTTGCCGGCGAGAGCGGCACTGCGGGTGGCCCGGACTTTTGCCCGCGGAGTTCCACCGCTCGCCGGATCGCCAGCGGCCAGGGAAATTGTCCCGCACGCGTTGCGAACTCGATCAGCCGCCCATTCAGAGCTTCGGCCAGGTTCGCGTCTTCCGCCGTTATTGCACGTCCAAGAGCAACCACCAGTTCGGGAATGGCGCAGGCGCAGCCGGATATGATGCCGTCCGCTCCCGCGTCCAGTGCGCGGCCGGCCACCAGTTCGGCGCCGCCGAACAGAGCGAAGGGAAGTTCGCGCTTGAGGGCGAGGAGTTGTTCCATATACGACCAGTCGCCGCTGGAATCCTCGATGCCCGCGTAGCGGCCGGTTTCGAAAAGCCGGCGGGCGGTTTCGATTTCGATGCCAGTTGTGAACGCCGGAATATTTTGCAGCAGGATCGGCACGGCATCGCTGGTTTCGCGCGCAAAACTCCGAAAGTATTGTTCCACCTCAGCCTGCTCATAGCGAAAGAAGTACGGGGGCATGAGGATGAGCGCGTCGGCGCCGGCCTGAATGGCGTCATCGGCCAGTTGCAGGGCTCCGGAAAGGGTGGAGTGGGAAACACCGGCGATGACGGGAACCCGGCTCCGCTTGACAGCAAGCGACAGCAGCCGGTGCCGTTCGGCAAACGAGTAGTTAATGAATTCGCCGGTGGAACCGAACAGGCAAATACCATCCGCGCCCGCGGTGGCGAGAAAATCGACGAGTTCGAGCGCGCCGGAATAATCGGCTTCGCGCGTCTTCGGGTGGTGGGGGGTGATGGCGGCCGGGAAGATGCCGGAAAGGCGGATTTGACGGGCAACTCGGGCCATGGCGTACGTTGATGTGGCTGAAAGTAAGGCTACCATCCGGCCGGGAAGCGGTTGATGGTGCCGCAAAGCCGCCCGCCCCCGTTGCCCGCGCTCGCCCGGATCTGTAAGATTGAGGGTCATGACGTGTTTGCATCGGGCAGCAGGTTTGTTTGTTCTTGTGGCAGCCATGGCGATCGGCCAAAGCCCTTCCCGTCCGGCGTTCGACGTCGCATCCGTCAGGCCGGGCACTCCGCCGCCGGGTGGCGCGCTGGCGCCGCTGCGCGAGGACATCAATACAAGTTCAGGCACGCTCACGATGCGCAATGTGAAGCTGAGCACCTGCATCCGCTGGGCCTACAAGCTGAATGTTTATGAAATCTCCGCGCCGGACTGGATGGACAGCACAAGGTACGACATTATTGCGAAACCAGCTCAGCCATCCACGGAGGATCAGCTTCGCCTGATGTTGCAGTCACTCCTCGATGAGCGGTTCAGGTTAGTTGCGCATCGGCAGCCGAAGAGTGTTTCGGGTTATGAGTTAGTGGCCGGAAAGGATCAGACTCCAAAACTCCAGCCTGCCGAAGGCGGTGGGGAAGGCAGCATGACGGGCTCCGGCGCGCTGGTGTTCGAAGGCCATAAGATGCCGCTTTCGAGGCTGACGGATATCGTCTCTTCCGCTCTGAAAGTGCCGGTTCGCGATGGAACGGGTCTGGCCGGCTTCTACGATTTCAAACTCGATCTGAGACCGTACATCGCACCGCTGCAGCCTGGCGATCCACCGCGCGACCCCGCTGACCTGGTGATTCCAGCGCTGCGCGATCAGCTCGGTCTGAAGCTGGAGCCGCGCAAACTAACGCTGGAGGTGCTGGTGGTGGACACTGCCGAAAAGACGCCGACGGAAAACTGAGTAGCTGTATTACGCCGGTCTAAAGCTGCTTCCAGAAGATTTCGGCATCGGAGCGCCGGACGTAATTAGCTTCCATCAACGCCGGATCGCACGACTCGCCGGAAACCACACGCCGAATCGCCAGCCTGGCAATCATCGCCGCGAGCTCCGGCGGCACCAAGGTCGCGGGTATTCCTGGATCGAAGCCCGCCGTAATCCATTCCACCGGACGCCCATCCACCAGTTCGGCGAACCCTGCAAACGGCAACACGGACGCGGGCATGATCTCCAGCCCCGAGGCATCGAAAACACCTGCGAAAACTTCGCCGCGCCGGGCGTCAATCAACGGTGCACGCAGTTCAGCACTGCCAAATTCCGCCAGCGCCGCAAGATTGGAAACTCCGGCTGCGGGCTTGCCGGCTACCTCCGCCATTCCCTTCACTGCCGCCAGACCCACGCGCACTCCCGTAAAAGACCCGGGCCCACTCGCCGCCGCATACAAATCGATATCCGCCAGACGAACCTTCCGGCGTGCCAGCAGACTTTCCAGTTCGCCGAACAGGGTCTGCCCGAAACCTCCCGGCGCCGTCAGCAGCGCCAGTTCGAGCACATGCTCGCCTTCTACCAGCGCGATACTGCCGATCTCCGCCGCGGTATCCACTGCCAATGTGAGCATTATTTCGTGAGCGTGTAATTGCGATCGAGCGAGTACACTTTTCCCAGCCCGTTCATTGCATAAAGGCGCACATGCAGGCCCGCCGGATAGTCCTCTGCAATGTTGGCTGGTATCCGGAACGTTCCCGATGCGCCCGTCGCGATGATGCGATACCCGTGACCCGAAGCCGTGACTTCGCCGGTCCAAAGCCACGTCATATGTTGCAGCGCTTTCGATTGCCGTTTCATTTTTACGCCGAACGATGCCGGTTTTGAAAGTGACAGCGAGTCGGCCTCCGGTCCCGTAATATCGAACGGCACCTTTTCGGGATCGACTTCGATGTCCTGAAGCTTCAGTTCCTCATCGCGCGAAACGAACTTCACGCTTTTCAGCATTCCGGCTTTGGTGCCTTCGCGGGAAATGTGCAGAATCCAGTCGTGCCCCGGACTGGGCGGTGTGGCGGTACAGGTCTCGCCTTTGCACGGATCTTTGATCTTCGTGCGTGCGCCGGTGGCCGGGTCTATCCACTCCGCATCGTAGCCGTGCTTCTCCACCGTCAGCGTCACCGGCCCCGGATTCTCGACATAGATGACGTACTCAATGCCTTCCAGTTGCAACCCGCGGCCGCCATCCACATCGAAAAAAGGCTCCAGTTCCCAGTGCCGGGTGGACTGCATGAATTCGTACCAGGCCTTCATCGCGGCAGCCGATGCCTCATCGGGAATAAAAGCCGCCGGATACTGTCCGTTCATCGTGGCATTCCAGAGACGGTGCCGGAACACATCCGCCTTCGCGCTATCCCCTGCCACAGTGGCGCCCGCACTGAAATTATTAATCGCCGGATACTGATAAACCTGCTGTTCCACGCTGCCGATCGCATCATCGGAAGTCTGATAGGCGCGCAGGTGCATCCAGTTATCGTCCAGAAGCGGTGCCGATGTGTTCAGCGTTCGCGTCGTGCTCAGGTGTTTATACGGATCGAGCGCCTTCAGATATTCGGCTATTTCCTCCAGCAGCGCCCTGCCATCCGGATAGTTTTCCCACGCTTCAATGCCCTGCCAGACAACGTCGAAAGCGGCCATCCGTGACAGCGCATAAGTAAACCAGTCGCGCCGCTCGGATGCCTCCGGCAGCAGCCTGGTCAACAGTTCCGGACCGAAGAACGCCAGATCGATCATGATCCCGTGCTGATTGGCATACGTCAGCTTTTCTTCGGCGGCGCGGAAAAATTCGGGCTTTCGAAAGTCGGCGGAAGCGGTGGCGTCCACCAGCGTCACTGCCAGATGATTGAAGTGTTCGGCGGCGCGCTCGTCCACCAGCGCTTTCCAGCGTGCGAGATCCATGGCTGCGAAGCCCGGCACCACGGCTCCCATGTAGAGATACGGCGTGTAGGTGATGCCATCCACCCATGCAAAGTGATGCAGATTGGCTTCGCGGAGCCATCCGGGATGACTTTCCGGACCCGGGGTGACCGTGATTTCGCCCTGTTTGCCGGAAAAACCGGCCGCCGTTCCAGTGAGTCGGAATTTATGCGTTCCCGCTTCGGCGGGCACATAGCGGATGACCCATTTCGTGCCGCCGTCCCAGAAAGCGCGCGCGAGAAACGTACTGGCGCGGGGGGAGCGGAATTCCGCCTGCAGATCGAGTGGTTTCGAGGTAGGAGCGGAAGGGATATCGAAGATCAGGTCGCAGGGAGAGAATTCCGGCGTTGGCGGGCAAACCGTCTGAGCGGACGCGACACTAACTGCCCCGGCGAATGCTACCAATGCCGCGAACGACCGGACACCCATATATTCAGTCTACGGGTTAGCGGTCTTTACCGTTACGCCGCGATACCATTCCAGCGTCTTTCTCAGGCCTTCCTCGAAACTGAACTGCGGATCGTGTCCGAGTTCCCGCACGACGGCGGTTGTATCGGCCTGGGAATCGCGCACGTCGCCGGCGCGCTCCGGGCCATACTTGGCCGGGATGGAAACGCCTTCGATCTTTTGCAGAAGACTCCACGCTTCATTCAGCGTGATCCGGCCTCCGTTGCCCGCGTTGAACACCTTGCCGGAAACGCTGGCCGGAGCCTGGGCGGCCCGGAGATTGAGGCCCACCACATCCTCAACATAGGTAAAATCGCGCGACGTCCCGCCGTCCCCGAAGATCGTGGGCGTGCGCCGTTCCAGAATCGCCGTGATAAACAGCGAGAGAACTCCCGAGTATTGACTGCCGGGATCCTGCCGCGGGCCGAACACATTGAAGTACCGCAGGCTGACAGTTTCGAGGCCGAAACAGGATGCCCAAACCGACATGTAATACTCGCCCATCAGCTTTTGGGCCGCATAAGGCGATTTCGGAGCGGCCAGCATAGTCTCCACTTTCGGCAGCACCAGCGTATCGCCATAGGCCGATGACGAGGCCGCATAAATCACGCGGCGGACACCTGCTTCTTTTGCCGCGCGGAGAACATTGAACGTGCCGTTGACGTTGACATCGTGCGATGGCAGAGGATCGTTGATCGATCGCGGCACCGACGGGATAGCAGCTTCGTGGAATACAATGTCGATGCCCGACATTGCTTTCCGCACCGCGTCGTAATCGCGAATATCCACGTTGTGGAAGTCGACAGCGCCGCGCACTTCATCCAGATTCTTTTCAAATCCCGTCAACAAGTTGTCGACGACCGCAACGCGGCTGGCGCCTTTTGCAATCAAACCCCGGACAATCGCGGAACCAATGAAACCCGCGCCGCCGGTCACCAGAAAATTGTTCATGCCTTGGAAAATTCCCCCGCCGCTTTCTTCATGTGCTCAATCGAGCCCCGGACGATTTCATCGGCCCCCGCCGCGAAATCGAACGCTTCCACCGACACCCAGCCGTGGTAAGCAAGTTTTTCAAGGATAGCAAACACACGGCCGAAATCGTACGTTCCGGTTCCCGGGTGACCCCCATCCATTTCATTGAGATGCACGTGGCGGACCAAATCGAAATAACGCTGAATCAGTTCATCGTGCGGCTCGGTTTCATCTTCGGCATTATGCGAATCGAACATCGTCGCAACCGCGGGACTGCCGATTTCCCTGACAACCGCGACGGCTTCCGCCATCGTGTGGATAACATCGCTCTGCGAGTGCGGCAGCGCTTCCACAAGGATGGTCACCCCGCGATCTTCAGCATGTTGCGCAACGCTCGCGAGCCCTGCGACGTAGTTGCGGGTGGCTTCCGCCGGAGTCAGGCCGCCGGTTGCCGAACGCTGCTTCGGTGAGCCGAACACCATAATTCCGTTGGAACTGCCGGAGACCCCGCCGTCCGGCGAAAGATCCGCGCAAAGATCAATGAGCCCGCGCACGTATTGCCAGCTTCGTTCGCGCAGGGCAAGATCCGGTGTGGTGACGTGGACGGGAAACGGCACAACCAGCAGCCAGTGCAACCCCACGAATTCGAGCCCTTCGCTCGCCATGATGTCGCGGAGTTCGCGGCGCTGTCCGGCGCGAAGCGCCAGGGGGTCTTCGCCTAGCGTGAAGGGCGCGAGTTCGATGCCGGTGTAACCGGCCGCGCGTATGACCTTGCACGCGTCCGCCAGCGGACGTTTCTCGAAAGCCTCATTACACATCGCATAGCGAAACGGATAGGGCACTGAAACTATTATGGCCGTGCGGGTTTAGTGATCCAATCCGCGGCGGCCTCGATGACCAGATCCCGCCCGGCGGCAATCGCTTCCCGGGTCTGCCGGACTTCCACATCCGGAACCACCCCATTGCCCTCCAGCACGCGGCCGCCGGACGAGACATAACTTGCCGTGGGGTACTGAAACCCATCGCCATTCGGCAGACGGATGATGTCGGACGGCAACGCCGCCCCGGCGCTGCGCGTGCCGAAGATACGGGCACGGTTGAGATCGTGCAGCCCCTGCGCCAGAATCTCCGTTGTGGACGCGGAACCTTCGTCGAGCAGCAGCGCCAGCTTCCCCGGGAAGATACCAGCCCGCGGAAACACCGTGAATTTCAACGTAGTTACATGAAGCGATGTGTCCCGCATCTTCATTTCCCCAAGCTGATGACCGGCGTCGCCGATGAAGAATCCCGCTATTCCCATCGCCATGATTCCGATGCCGCCGGGATTTCCCCGAAGATCGAGAATCACACCGGGCGCACCGGCAAAGCCGTGCAGAGCCGTTTCGAAACGCGGCATCAGACTGACCGGATCCAGAAATTCGTTGAACCGGATATAACCCACCCCGCCTGCCAGCGTGCGCGATTCGAACTCAAGCCGCTGCGCCGGAAGATTACCGAACTGAACGGAAGTTCCCTTCGGCTCGGACCTGTCCAGTTCCACATGCTTCGCTTCGCCACTGGCATCGATCAGGTCGAGTTTCACCGCAGTCTCGGCCGGTCCCAGCAGCTTGCGCGTCAGCGCTTTGGCGGCCACCCGGCGGGCATCGCTGTCGGAGAGAGCGTTCGCCGAATCCAGCAGCGGCTTCAATTTTGCTCCGTCAATTCCGTCGACGATCATGCCCGGCTGAATCCCGGCGCGTGCGGCCGGCGAGTCCGGAGCGACGTTCTTCACGACTGCTTTGCCGTCCAGAATGACAGTTTCGATTCCGGCTGTCGCATCACCGCGCGATGCCGCCGAGGTCTCGCCAATGGCGCTGTAAAGATCGCCCGGTATGAGGGCATAGTGCGAGACACCGAGCTTGCCAATCATCTCCCGAAGCAGGCCGCGCACGTCCGCCGCGGATTCCGCATGTTCCGCCCTGGGCTTGAAAGAATCGTGAATCGCCTGCCAGTTCAACCCGTTCATCTGCGGATCGGGATTGTGATCCCTCACCGTGCTCCAGACAAGCTCGAATGAGGCAAGCTGAACCGCGAGTTCCTTCGCAGGCATTTGCGCCATCGCGCAACTCGCCCATGAAAGAAACACCAGCGCGGAGATAAGCCAGGAGCGGGACAAAGCAGCTTTCACGGCCACAATAGCACGGGAATGAAGCGGTGAAACCCAGGATAAACTACAGAGCGGTGGATCGCGCTGACCAACGTCGAATCAAAGGATATCTGCTCATCGGCGCCGCGCTCCTCGGATGCGTCGCCGGCGCGGCGCTGGGCTGGCATTTGGTACCGGACGCTTGGCAATTCTCATTCTGGGAGACGTTTGCCGTCGCGGGGAATGCTGCGAAATACGGCCATCCCGTCGAGCATGAAGCGGAAGGAATCGCGATCATGGTCCTGTGCGTGTCGGCGATCGGTGCGTTGCTGAGTTGCGGGGTTACGGCCCTCATTCCGCGCATCCTTCGGCCCGCAGCCCGCTTGCGATACTGAACCATATGGCCGGACTAACGTGGGACCAGATCGACAACATCGCGCTTGAACTCTACGAGGCGCATCCCGAGGTAGACCCATTGACCATCCGGTTCACCGATCTGCTGAAGTGGATCACCGATCTCCCCAACTTCGGCGACGACCCCGCCAAATCGAGCGAAGGCAAACTCGAGGCCATCCAGATGGCCTGGCTTGAGGAGTATAAGGACAACCAGTAATGCCACCGACCCATCCAGCCATGGGTCGTCCGGATATGCAGCGGCGCGATTTCCTGCGTACCGCCGCCGTTGTTCCAGTCGCGCTTCAGGCCGCAGCCCTGCGCGCGAAAAGCTGCATTTTCCTCGTCCTGACCGGCGGCCCGTCGCAACTCGACACCTGGGATCCCAAGCCGGATGCGCCGACCGATATTCGCGGACCTTTCCGGCCCATCCGCACCAACATATCCGGAATGCAGATCTCGGAAGTTTTTCCGCGAATGGCCCGCCACGCCGACAAGTACGCTCTGATTCGTTCCGTTTACAGCGATTCCTCAGCCACCCATGAGGACGCTCTCCGGACGATCGATCTCGCCACAGCGAACTACGCTATGCTGCCCGGTCCTGTTGGCTTCATGGGCAGCCGACCGGCGTTGCGTGACGCCAAACCCGCATCCCGAACTTTCGCCGAAAACTGTCTGCTTGCTGCTCGACGGGTAGAGGCCGGTGCTCGCCTTGTGCGGGTCAACATGTTCGAAACCATCTTTCACCGGGCGACGTGGGACAGCCACGGCTCGCGGCCCTTCAGCACCATCGCCGATTACAGGAACACCGTCGCACCCGCCTTCGATCTCGGCTTCACGACGCTGCTGGAACACCTGAGTCAGCGAGGTTTGCTGAGCACTACCCTGGTCGTGGCTGCCGGCGAATTCGGGCGTTCCCCGAGAATCAATCCGACCGGTGGACGCGATCACTGGACGCAGTGCCGGACCGTGCTGATGGCGGGCGGAGGGATTCAGGGCGGACAGATCTACGGAAGTTCCGATGCCATGGGGGCCGAGCCGAAAGACAATCCAGTAGGCTTCGAGCGTATTCTCGCGACGATGAATCACGCGCTGGATCTGCCAACGGCGGCGGAGCCGATCCACCAGTTATTTGTCTGAATTCGTCCTCAGGCTCAATGCTGCTGAGCGCGCGACTCACGTACCGTCGGTCGCGGACGCATGGGTATATCGGATTCGTCGGCGATCACCGCGAAGGATCCCCTGTGCTGGCTGAGTTCTCTTTCGTTCGATGCAAATGCCACTAATTGGTTTGTGTTGAAATCCAGAATGGCCGTCAGAGTGTAACCCATGTCGCCAAGGTAGGAGATAGCACAAATCGCGGGCGTGATGGAGGCGACCCGATAAGCCACGGTCGGAGTCTTTTTAGCCTCCGACTCCACGGTTCGGTATGTTACCGTCCCATCGTGCGCAAAAACGTGCTCATACGTCTTTCCACCCATGGGGCCTTCGAAGCTCCATTGGATCGTTTTGCCTCGGATGGGGTCGTAATTCATCCAAAACCTCCATCCGAGGCAATGCAAACCCACTGCCATTCCGGCAGAGCAGCCGATTACTTCGCTGCTGCGTAGCGCTTTTCTACTGCCGACCAGTTGACGACATTCCAGAATGCGGCCATGTAATCCGGACGGCGATTCTGGTACTTCAGATAGTAGGCGTGCTCCCAGACATCGAGCCCCATCACGACCGCTTTGCCCTCCATGATCGGCGTGTCCTGGTTGGCCGTGGAGGAAATCTCCAGCTTGCCGTTCGAGCGAGTCAGCCATGCCCAGCCGGAGCCGAAACGCGTAGCGCCCGCTGCATTGAACTTCTCTTTGAACGCATCCAGACTACCGAACGTAGCGTTGATATCCGCCGCCAGTTCGCCGGAAGGCTGTCCGCCGCCGGCGCCCAGGATCGTCCAGAACATCGAATGGTTCCAGTGCCCGCCGCCGTTGTTGCGCACGGCCGTGCGGATGTTCTCCGGCACAATTACCAGATTCCGGGCCAGAAGTTCTTCCAGAGATTTATCGGCCAGTTCCGGGGCGGATTCCAGTGCCTTGTTGAGATTGGTGACGTAAGCGTTGTGGTGCTTACCGTGATGGATTTCCATCGTCATTTTGTCGATGTAAGGTTCCAGTGCATCGGTCGCGTAGGGCAGTGCGGGAAGTGTAAACGGCATGTTTCTTCTCCTTAAGAATTCTCAAATGCGTGGGCCAGCCGGAACATCTTCTGTTCCTCAAAATGGTTGCACAGTATCTGCATCCCCACCGGAAGCGCAGGGTCCGTCGCGGTTGCCGTGGTGGCGCCGCACGGCACGCTCATGCATGGGATTCCGGCCAGACTTCCGGTGATGGTGTAGATGTCGGACAAATACATGGAAACGGGATCATTCACTTTCTCGCCGATCCGAAATGCCGGAAACGGCGATACGGGAGCCACGATGGCGTCCACTTCCCGAAACGCATTCGTAAAATCGCGCGCTATCAGCGCCCGGACCTTCTGCGCCTTCAAATAGTACGCGTCGTAATATCCGTGACTAAGCACGTAGGTACCCAACATGATACGGCGCTTGACCTCGGGACCGAAACCTTCACCGCGTGAATTTCGATACATCGCACTCAGCTTATGCGCCTCGGGGCTCGCGGTTTCCGGGCTGCGATAGCCATACCGGACGCCATCGAACCGCGCGAGATTCGCGCTCGCCTCCGCCGTGCAGATGATGTAATACGCGGCGATCGCGTAATCGGTACTCGGCAGGCTGATGTCCCGCACCTCACAGCCCATGCCGCGCAATTTCCCGACAGCGGCGTGAATCAACTCGGCCGTCTCGCCGGTTGCGTGTTTCATGTACTCAACCGGAACGCCGATCTTCATGCCGCGAACATCGCCGCCATTGAGCGCCGCGCTGTAGGACGGGACCGGGGCCGCAGCCGATGTGGAATCCATTGGGTCGCGTCCAGCCATTGCTTCGAGTACTGCGGCCGCGTCGCTCACGTTGCGGGCAAACGGACCAATGTGATCGAGCGAACTCGCGAAGGCCACCAGCCCGTAGCGCGAAACGCGCCCGTAGGTCGGGGTCACTCCCACCACCCCGCAAAATGACGCCGGCTGCCGAATGGAGCCACCGGTGTCTGAGCCGAGCGACACCACCGCGGGTCCCTGCGCGACCACTGCCGCCGACCCGCCACTTGAGCCACCGGGCACGCAGTCCAGAGCCGCAGGATTCTTCACCGGGCCGAAAAAGCTATTCTCGTTCGACGACCCCATAGCGAATTCATCGCAATTGGTTTTGCCGATGATGATGCCGCCGGCCGCCTCGATGCGCTCCACTGCGGTTGCATCATAGGGCGGAACATAATTCTCCAGCATCTTCGATGCGCAGGTCGTGCGCACGCCTTTCGTCAGGATCACGTCCTTCACTGCAATCGGCACGCCCGCCAGCGCCCCCGCCTCAATACCGGCTGCCAGTTTGCGATCCACTTCAGCTGCCGCGGCCAACGCGCGCTCCGGACAAAGCCGGAGATAGGCGTTCGTCTTCGGATTCTCCCGTTCGGCAGTTTCCAAAGCCTCGCGCGCGATTTCAACTGCGGAGAATTGCTTCGCCCGCAGACCTTCGCGAATAGAAGTGATGGTGTGCAAAGTCATCGCTCGATCACTCTCGGGACTTTGAAATAGCCTTCGCCCGAAACGGGAGCGTTTGCGAGTGCCGTTTCATTGTCGAGGGGCGTCCGTTCCACGTCCGGCCGCAGTGTCGCCGTTTCGTCGCCATCGGCGAACAACACCTGGGACATGGGTGCGATGCCCTCCGTATCGATCTCAGCGAGCGTATCCATCTGGCCGAGGATGCCGTCGAGATCGTGCAGCATGCGGCCGATTTCCCGATCGCTGAGATTCAGATTGGCAAGCGCGGCAACGTAACGAACATCCTTTTCGGTGAGTCTCATGGGTTCAGGCAGCTGGATTATGCGAGCCGCCGCCGCGAATTCCGGTAGACGCGGCGCAGCCCGGGATCGGCGATGGAATCGGCTTCATCATTGCTGATAAGAGCGGCCGGTTGTGCTGTGGTTTCCCGCTGCGCTTCGCGACGGGGCGGCGCCACCACAAAACTCAGGTCGGCAACAATTTCGGGGCCGATTTCTTTCTCGATATTGCGCAGAATCTGAAAACGGAGTTTCCAGAGGCTCTCGCGCCAGATCTCGTCTTCCACTTCCACAACCAGCCGGTCGCGCACCAGTTTGACGGGTTTTGTCCGCACCGCAAGACGTTTGCCGACGGCCCGCTTCCACGCGGCGCAGGCGATGCGTTCCGGGCTGGCGATTGCAGTCGCGCCCTTCATTCCGGCAATGATCCGGCCAGCCTGATCCATGGGGTGAAATTGATGATACCAGAGGCGGATCGGACCGGCGCGCGAACCCGGAAATCAATCCCGGCCGTGATCGTTCCGCGACGGCGAACTGCCCGTTTCTCGCACCATCGTACCTGTGGCTACGGCGCCCGAGATCGTGAACGGACCGAAGGGAGAAGCATGAACCGCGCCGTCGCCGGGCATGTTCAACGCGAGGTCTGCCTCCTCGCTGTTGACGACCGAGCCCCGGATGGAATACGGGGTCGTTCCGATCGTGTAGTTCAGATCGAAAACGCAGTCCGCCCCTACGGTGTAGGTGCCTGCTCCCGTCTCACTCGCGATGAGGCCGCCGTTGCTGGTGATGAAGGACGCCAGCAGACCGCCATGCCCGTCCAGTTGCAGCTTGCCGACCTGACGGTAAGGTGTGGGGGTAGCCTGGAGGGTTTTGTAGCCGTTGATCTCCATGCGCCATCCGCCCGCGACAGTCCCGTTGGAACACGATTTCAGGTCGCGAAGGCGGCCGAAGCCGACCACTGTCGATATTGCCGGCGGGCCGTCGGTATTGACGAGCAGGAATGTAACGTCATCGCCTCCACCCGCGACCGGGCCTTTGAATTCGGCGTTGGCATGCACCGGTGCCGGCACCGCTACGATCATGTCGAGACCGCAATCGCTCGTGACGGTGTAGGTTCCGTCGAACGATTCCAAACCGAAGTTGAGCCCGTTATAGAGGGCCAGCGTCGAAATATGGATTGCGCCTTTGCCATCGGCTGTCAGAGTTCCAACCCGGCTGAATGGACCGCTGATCGGCAAACCCGGTATCAATACTGAGCCGTTGGCGAGGAAAGCATAGGTGCCGCTGACGTCGCTGGTTTTGCAGGTGAAATGGCCGTCGGCAAAGCAGGTGGCGCAAATAGCGAGGGCGAGTAGAGGTAATTTCATTAGAATTCCGTTCTCCTTAGCGGCTGTGTCGGTACTATTAGTACCATTCGGGACACTTCACAGAATACGCTCAAAAGCCCGCAGATCTCTGTATCTTCCATCACCTTCGCAGCACAAAAATGCGCGCCGCCACCGAACCGTCGCCCACAAAGCAAAAGGCCGTTGCGCGGTTGATCCGCGGCGGCCTTTTGCGTGAGGATTGGATTTGAACTAGTCGCCGAAACTGCCGACTTCTTCCTTTGCTTGCGTCTTGGCAGCAGCGGGCTTGATGCCGCCCAACTGGCTGATCGGTACGAAACCGCCTTCAACCGGCTTCTCTTTCAGGATCTGCTCACGGTAGAGTTTCTCCATCCGCAGATCTTCGGCACGCTTCGCCATCTCTTCATTCCGCTTGCGGATCTTCTCTTCGCGCGCGGTCTTGGCGATACCCTTGTCGTCCAGATCGTGCTGAATTCCAGCCGCGACTGCTTCCGCGTTCAGGATCAGCGAGTGCTCTTTCGAAGGCAGATTGACGCTCTTGCCGCCTGCGATGATTTCGTGACGGCCGCGTTCCTCATACCACTTGGTCAGCGTCGCCGTCATGTGCATTTTCTCGACGATGTTACGCCAGCCCACGCCGGTGTTGTAGGCGCAGAAGCTGATTTCGCCTTCCTGTGTCGCATAGGGAATGATGCACTGTTCGGTGCGGCGGAAATCGTAGTTGAACAGATCCTGGAACCACATGCCTGCGATGAACAGGAAATTCCAGCGATCCTTGCGGCGCTTTTCGATATCTTCGAAGGTACGGTCGCCCGTCACCTTACCGTAATTGCGGCCGGTGGCGCCGAAGCACTTGTCGAATTTCTGCAGCAGGTCCGTCATCTTGAACGTGCTGGGGGCTTCCGAGGGATTGTAATTGCGGAGCAACGCGAGCGAGACGCCGAGCACCGAAAGGAACTTGCCGCGAGCCGCATCATTCACGGCCGCTACGTCCTTCGAAAGCTGTTCCGCGTTGAGGAAGGCCGTCACGGGGCGGAATTCCTTGGTTTCCTTGTCGATCATGACCGCCATGCCGATACCGCAGTTCGGGTGGCAGCCACAGCTCAACTGACCCCAATCCGCGTCGGGTCCGTGAATCAGATCGGCCCAATCGGAGAATGTGCTCATGAAGGAGATCGGGAACCAGTCGCGGGTGGGTTCACCCATCTTCACCTGATTTTTTACGTCGTGCGCCAGATGCGACAGCGTATAGCGCTGTGCTTCGCGGCGTTCCGGCGTGATCTCTTCGTCGCGACCAGTAAACGATACCGGCTGGAACGAGAGGAACGAGATTTTCTTCGGATTGTCCAGCGCGAATTCGATGACGCGTCCAACCTGTTCGTTGTTCACGCCGTTGATGATCGTGATGACCGGAACGATATCGACGCCGTTCGAGTGCAGATTCTCAATCGCCCGCAGTTTCACATCGAACAGATTGCCGATGGCGCGATGCGAATTCGCCGCGTTGCCGACGCCATCGAACTGGAGGTAAGCGTAACGCAGACCCGCCTCGGCAGCCTTGCGGCAGAACTCGGGGCTCTTCGCGAACTCGATACCGTTGGTCGCGGCCTGCACGCTGTTGTAGCCGACCTTACGCGAATAGCGGACCGCGTCCAAAAAGTACGGAGAAAGCGTGGGCTCGCCGCCCGAAAACTGCACCGACATCTGGCGTCTCGGCTTGATCGAGATCGCATTGTCGAGCATCGTCTGGATGTCTTCCCAGCTGAGTTCGTGGACGAAACCAACCTGATTGGCGTCCATGAAGCAGGGATCGCACATCATGTTGCAGCGGTTGGTGAGATCGATTGTCAGAACCGAACCGCGGCCGTGGGTGACCGTGGAGGAACCGTGGTTGTGAAGGCCTTTATCGGCATGGGCGCGGATATCGCGGCCGGGGAACACATGTTCCACATGCGCCAAAAACGCCGGGTCAATCGCCATGACATCTTCGAAATGGCCGTGAATCGGGCAATCCTTCACCATCAGGATCTTGCCGTCGCGCTCGATGATCTGAGCCTTGATTTCGCCCATCTTTTCGGTGCGAAGTACGTCGACCGGCAGTTCCCCGTCGAGAATCTTCTTGCGCATCTCGGGGACGCACTTGGGGCAGAGCGAGTCCGTGGTGCGGGGCCAGCCGAGCGGCGGCTTCTGCTTTTCCCACGACTTCAACAGGGGCTTTTCGGACCACTTCGGCGTAAAGGAGGCGTTCGGCTTGATGGAATTAAACGCATTGAACACGTTCCACGCCATTCCGGCGGCAACCGTTACCGCTTTTTCCGCAACTTTAATCGCTTTCGGCATAATTCTTATCTCCTGTGGAAGTGCTTCGGACCAGACACTTCACCTGATATCAGGTATCCTTCGTAGAGTAGGGCATCGGCGGGGATATTTCGATAAAAAAACATCGAACTGCGCCATTTCGCCATCGGGCGGGGTATATCCAGATTGAGCAGTTTTTACTCCGCCCCGAATGGTACTGTCCCGGATCCTTTTGGAAAGTGTAACACAACGCGTAAGTAGTCGCATGGTCCGCAAGTTAGCGGCAGAAGTCGGGTTTCAGCTGGCGGGTGTCGCGGACGCCTCACCGGTGCCACATTTTGACCGCTTTCGGGAGTGGGTGGACCGCGGGCTGGCCGGTGAAATGGGCTATCTGACGGATCACCGGGCCGACCTGCGTTCCGACCCGCGGAGCCTGCTGCCCGGAGCCAAATCCGTGATTGCGGTGGGAATGCTTTACGAGCCTGCGAACGGCTCTGGCATGGCGGGGTATGCCGCGGGTGAGGACTATCACGCCGTCATCCGGCGGTGCCTGGAAGCCCTGGCCGCGCTGCTGGCGGCATACGGGCCGTTCGACTGGCGGGCCTGTGTCGATACCGCGCCTTTGCTGGAAAGATCGTTGGCCCGGCAGGCTGGTCTGGGGTGGATTGGCAAGAATACCTGCCTCATCAACCAGCAAACGGGTTCGTTTTTTCTTCTCGGCGAATTGCTCACAACTCTTGAAATCACACCAGATAGCCCTCCGCCGGATCGCTGCGGCACCTGCACCCGCTGCATCGATGCCTGCCCCACCGCGGCCATTGTTCCCTCGCCGCAGGGAGGCTTCGAGCTGGACGCCCGGCGCTGCATTTCCTATTTCACGATCGAACTGCGCGGAGAAATACCCGTGGAACACAGGACGGGCATCGGGACCAACGTATTCGGCTGCGATATCTGCCAGGATGTATGCCCGTGGAATCGCCGCCTCGCTCAACCCGAACCAAACCCCGCTGCCCTCGAAGAGCTCGCCGCTCTCAGCCAGGGCGAGTTCCGCAGCCGCTACCGCCACACCGCCGTCAGTCGGGCGAAGTATGGGGCTTTCCTTCGCAATGTCGCAATCGCCATGGGGAATTCCGGTCTGGAGATGTTCCGCGAGCCCCTCGAACGCCTTGGCAAATCGGATGACCCGTTGGTCGCGGAACATGCGGCATGGGGGCTCGGGCGACTGGACGGTCTGACGCGCTAAGATTGCTTTCGAATGATCGAGTTCCCGTCATTAAGCCTTACCGCGCCGGACGGCAGCATTATCGGTGTCATCCAGGAGGGCCGCGACAGCGGGCTGGCCGGAGCGGAAGGCGTTATTCCCGCCTCCCACCTTGCTCAACTCGACGCTATCTCAAAAGCGCGCGAGATTTCCCGCCTCGTCCAATTGAGGCGGGCCGGGGCCACCTTTGTACTTCTGACCCACGACGAACCTCTGCTCGAAAGCTGCGCGGATGAAATCTGGTGGGTGCGGGACGGCAAACTCGTGGCGCGCGGCGACCCGCAGGAAGTGCTGCCCGAATACCGCCGTTACGTTGCGAAAGCCCTGCGCGATGCGGGCCGGAATAAGGAAGCGCCGCTGGAGCCGGTGCTTCGCGACGGCGACGGCCGCGCAGTGCTCGCCAGGATTGAATTGCTCGGAGCTGACGGCGCCCCATCGATCGTCTGGCGCAGCGGAGAAGCGGCCGCGATCCGCGTCACCGTGCGATTCACCGGCGATGTGGCCGACCCGGTGATCGGAATTTTGATTCGGACCCGGATCGGTCTCAATGTTTACGGCACCAATACAGAGCTTGAAAACATTCACTTTGGCCCGATGCAGGCGGGCGACGCCGTGCGCGTCACCTACCGGTTCCGCTGTGACCTCTGCCCCGGCGACTATACTGTCACCGCGGCTTCGCACGATCCCGACGGCGTCTGGCACGACTGGCTGGAAGATGCCGCGGCATTCGCGGTTTCAGATGATCGCTATTCGGCCGGGGTGGCAAACCTCAGAGCGCAGGTTGCGGCCGAAGTTCTGCCGCGCGGCTGAAAAGAATCAGGGCCGCACCGCCACTTGCGCGACCCAGACGCTCGCTCCTTTCGAGTCGTAGGCTCGGAGGATGATTGTCGTCGTGCCCTGCGGCAAGGGTATTCCCGAGGCGACCCATGTGCCGGTTCCACATGCCGTTCCGGTCGCTCCATTCGACGTTTGCCAAACCACCTGGGCCACTCCGGCTCCGCCCGACGCCTTTCCGGTTACCGTCATCGTCGCTGTCTTCACGGTCGCGACCGGCGAGGCGGGCGATGAAATGGAGAGCGTAATCGGTCCCGCCACGGTCGGTTGTGGAACGAGGAGTGTAACGCTGGCCGTTCTGGTTGTCAGTTGATCTGCGGCATCGAAGGCGGTAACCGTGAAAACATTGAGGCCGGCAACCAGCGGTATGTTGACTGGAGTGCTCCACCCGCCGGACGCTGAAACGGCAGCCACACCGGTGTAACCGTGGTTGGTTTGCCATTGCACGGACTCAGGTCCGTAGCCGCCCGAGACCACGCCGGACAGCCCGATCACCGCCACCTGAGTCGTGGTGGGAGGGGGCGTGATGGTCAGGCTCAGCGGCGGCAAGGTGGACTGCGGCGCCTTTGCGCCAGCCGCCGGATACAACTCCAGAGCTGCCGCAATATCGTTCGCCGAAAGTGTCATTCCGCGCCGATAGTAGGGATACATCACGTCGCCGGGATTGTCCGAATGGCTGAGGCCGAGCGCATGCCCGGTTTCATGCAGCGCCACAGCGTAGATATCGGTGTCGCCGCCGGTCCGCCACGGTTCGTCCGCGTCAAAATGCATATCGCCGGCAATGGATTCGAAATTGACCGGCGCCGGGTAGAACGTATGGGCGAGCATGCCGGAAGGGCCGTCGAACGGATAGGAATCGCCATGCGCCCCGCCGACAAACTGGATGAAGATACTCCGGCCGGCGCTCAGGGCGGATGTCGGCTGGAAGGTCACATTCAATCTCGCCGTCCACTGTGCGAACGCCCGGAGGATTTCGCTCTGCACGGCCGCCGCCGGCACCTTCGCGGTGAGGCTGCCGAAGGAGTAACTCAGATGTGCCGCATTATCGGAATCGAGCGCCCAGCCGTGCGTAACGGTGGCATATTGGGCAACTTGCCCCGCCGTCGTCAGCATTCCGCCGCAGGGGTAAATCACGCCACTTTCGAGCAAACCGGGGTCAGCCGGAAAGATGTACGCCACTTCGTCCTGTTGGGAGAGCCGCCCGATGGCGGAGGCGTCCGCCTGGACCACGACGTGGGCCGCCAGCAAGCCGGCCGGCCTCACGAACACCAATCCGAGAGTTGCACCGAGCGCCGCCTGCTGGGACGCGTCAATATCGGAATGGAACTCGACAACCACCGACTGGCTGATCTGGCTCAGCGCGGGGCTGATCTTATCCTGCGCCTCCATGGTTCCGATCCAGCTCGACCCACGCGGACGGCCACGGAAGCCAGCGGGAACGGAAACGACCACTGCATTGTCCGGCAGAACTCCTGTGATCTGCGCGCCCGCGTTGGCGAGCATGTCGAGGTCGTCAACACCAACAGGATGATCGAAGGCCACGATCCGATGAACCCGTTTACTGGTGCGCTGCTCTGTATTTCTACTCTGAGCGGGCGCCATAAAAGTTCGCGTTTTCAGGTGTATTTCCTGCCCAAACGCGCTCGCGACGATTACAACGCCGTAGACCAGCACCGCCGGCACGGCCCAACTTCTTTGCATGCTTTCTTATCGGCAAAATAAATTTGCCTGTAGACTAAAGTTTCCCGCGCTACCCTGACGATAGTGCCTCAAATCGCCCTCACCATAGCCGGTTCCGATCCAGGCGGCGGCGCCGGCGTGCAGGCCGACCTGAAAACGCTTCATCAGTTCGGCGTCTACGGAACTTCGGTTATCACCCTCGTTACGGTGCAAAACACGGTACGCTCGTCGCGGGTGGCGATTCTCGATCCGGACCTTATCGGCGAGCAGTTCGATGCCCTGCTGGAAGATTTGCCTCCCGACGCGATCAAGACGGGCGCGCTGGGGAATTCCGCGATCATCGAAGCCGTGGCGGCGAGGAAGTTTACCGCCCCCCTCGTGATCGATCCGGTGATGCTCGGCAAACACGGCTCCAGGCTGATGGATCCGGACGCGCACTCCGCTCTGCGGCGACTGCTGCTGCCGCGCTCCACCCTCGTGACACCGAATCTGGACGAGGCCTCCGAACTGGCGGGAATTCCGGTCCGCGATGTGGACGGTATGCGGGAGGCCGCCAGGCGAATCGCCGACCTGGGGGCAAAATCGGTGCTGGTCAAGGGCGGCCATCTCGAAGGCGACGCGCTCGATATTCTCTGGCACGGCGGCATCTTTTCGGAATACAAATCCGCGCGCGTCGATACACGCCACACCCACGGCACAGGCTGCGTTTATTCAGCCGCGATTACGGCCTGCCTGGCCAGCGGTAGCCCGGTCGACGACGCCGTTCGAAAAGCCAAGGCTTTCATAAATGCGGCGATTTCGACTGCTCCCGGCCTGGGTGCGGGCTCCGGGCCGCTGAATTTCTGGGCCGATTCCGCCCCGCGCCCCTGAGGGCATGCCCCGCGTCGGTATAATCGGGTTTCCGTATGACCAAAGTTCAAAGACATTTCCAATTGCAACGCGCGATCGATGAACCGCTTATGGAGCAGATTGCGCGAGTGAATTCCATTTACGGGATCGAGCGAATCCGCATCGAGCCATCCGGCAATCTGATGGTCGAGTACGATGCCACCCGGCTCAACACCGCCCAGGTGGAAACCGTTCTCGAGCGTGCCGGAATTCCGGTGACCGAAGTCGTCAGCGCGTAAGCAGGAACGCGTACTCGAAGGCTTTTTCTTTTAAGCGCGAGTAACGACCGGACGGGCCGCCGTGACCCGCCCCCATATTCGTTCGCAGCACGATTACGTTCGAATCCGTCTTCATATCCCGCAGCTTCGCCACCCATTTCGCGGGCTCCCAATACGAGACGCGCGGATCGTTCAAGCCGGCGGTTACCAAAACATTCGGATAGGCTGTCCGCCTCACGTTTTCATAGGGCGCGTACGACCGCATGTAATCGAAGGACGGGCGCTCGTTAGGATTGCCCCACTCTTCGTATTCGGCGATCGTCAGAGGCAGGGTTTCATCGAGCATCGTGTTGACGACATCGACGAACGGCACGTGCGCCACCACCGTATGGAACAGGTCGGGCCGAAGATTCATGACCGCACCCATGAGCAGCCCGCCGGCACTTCCGCCCGCGATCGCCAACCGGTCCGCCGAGGTGTGTTTCTCCGCGATTAGACGCTCGGCGCAGGCGATGAAATCCGTAAAAGTGTTCTTTTTGTGCAGCAGTTTTCCGTCTTCGTACCATTGCCGCCCAAGATCGCCGGAGCCGCGAATGTGGGCCATGGCGAAAATCCAGCCGCGATCGAGCAGGCTGATGCGCTCCGAGGAAAAAGCCGGCTCGGTAATGATGCCGTAGGAGCCATATCCATAGAGATAGAGCGGATTGCCGCCGTCCCGTTGCATGCCGCGCCGATAAACCAGCGAGATCGGAACCTGCACCCCATCCGTGGCGGTTGCGAAGATGCGTTCGGAGATGTAGTTGGCGGGATCGTAGCCGCCCAGGACGGCGTATCGCTTCTTCAATTCGCGCTCGCGGGTGTTCATGTCGTAGTCGTAAACAGAGCGCGGCGTGACCAGAGATGTGTACAGGAACCGAAGTTTCGTCGTCTCGTATTCTTCGTTGCCTTCCGGAAACACGGTATAGGCCGGTTCGTCGAACGCCACGACGTGCGAGTCGAACCCGCAGCGGGTGTCGGCTACGCGCAATTGTTTGAGGCCGTTGGCGCGCTCCAGCACAACCAGGTGATCGCGGAACCCATCCAGGCCTTCGATCGAGACATCCTCCCGGTGGGGCAGGATGTCCGTCCACACCGACGGATCGTTGTCCGGCGCGCGCAGGAGCCGGAAATTGATGGCGTCTTCATCGGTCCGAACCCAAAAAAAACCGCCCTGGTGCTCGGCGTAATACTCGACATCCTGAATACGGGGCCGGAGCACCTGAAATTCTCCGGCTGGCGTGGAGGTCGCCAGAAATCTGGCCTCGCTGGTCGCATGGCTGTCGATTCCGAGCAACAGAAATTTACCGCTGCGGCAGCGTTCTACCGAGATATTGAACTTGCCGTCGGTTTCTTCATAAACCAGCGAATCCGGCGTGCCGGTTCCGAGCTGGTGACGCCACAGGCGATAAGGACGTTTAGTTTCATCGAGAGTGGTGTAAAAAAAATTCGTGTTATCGGCCCAGGCGCCGCCGTAGTAGACGTTGGGAATCTCGTCGGCGAGCATGTCGCCGGTTATCAGATTTTTGAACCGGAGGGTGTAGACCTCGGACCCGTCGTTATCCACGGCAAACGCCAGCAGGTTACTGTCGGGGCTGACAAGGTCATAAGCCAGGGAAAAATACTGATGACCCTCGGCCATGGCGTTGCAATCGAGCAGAATCTGCTCGGCTCCCCCGGGCACCGGGCGGCGGCAATGTATCGGGTATTGCTTGCCATTTTCCGTGCGAGTGTAGTACTCAAAACCGCCATACCGGACAGGCACCGAGGAGTCGGTTTCCTGTATCCTGCCGACCATCTCGTCGTAAATCTTTGTCTCCAGCTCCGCCGTCGGCTGCATAATTCCATCGGTAAATTCGTTCTCGGCGTTGAGATATGGAATGGTGGCCGGGTGCGTTCGATCGCGCAAATAGAACCAGTTATCCACCATCGTTTCATCGTGAATCACCACAGTGTGCGGGATCTTTTGGGCGACGGGAGAAGCGGCGGTCTGCGGCATGACGTGTCGAGTTTAGCAGGCCGTGACCTGTACGTTTAGTTCCCTTCATGTGCCTTAACTTACAAAGGTTTACCGCCGCCATTATGGTCAAAGTGATAGATTGCAGTAGTGCGAATCCTTATTGTGGATGATGATGAGGAGCTTGCCGGTCTCCTCTCCGAGCTGCTGACCCGCGAGGGATTTCGCGTCGACATGCAACACGACGGACCCAAGGGTCTGGCGGCGGCGCTGGGCGGCGGCTACGACCTCATGGTTCTGGACGTCATGCTGCCGGGTATGGACGGCTTTGAGATTCTGCGCCGCGTCCGCCGCGAATCGCGTCTGCCCGTGCTCATGCTGACGGCGCGAGGCGAAGATGAGGATCGGATTATCGGCCTCGAACTGGGCGCCGACGATTACCTGCCCAAGCCATTCAACACCCGCGAACTGGTGGCTCGCGTACGGGCGATCATGCGACGCCTCGAAGAGCGCAGGCCGGGAGTGAAGTTTGAGGTCAACGGGATTTCAATCGATCCCGGAACCCGCGACGTCACCCGGGATGGCGTGCCGGTAGAGGTCACAACGTTCGAATTCGACATTCTGGAAACGCTGATGCGCGCGGCAGGCCGGGTGGTTTCCCGCGATGACCTGATGGAAGAACTCTATGGCCGGAAAGCGACGCCGTTCGATCGTTCCGTCGACATGCACATCAGTCATCTGAGGAAGAAGCTGGAAGGGGATAAGCCGCTGATCAAGACGGTGCGCGGCGTTGGTTATCAGTTTGTGCGGTCGCCTGAAGAAGGCGTCGCGGCTTAAAGCAACAAGAGGAAATACGTGAGACTATTCGTCAAAATTCTGGCATGGTTCATCCTGACGGTGGTCGTCGCGGTCAGCGGTACTTTTTACGTTTCAAACGTTCTCGCCCAGCGCCAGCAGGCGCAGAATCAGCAACCGCAGGGGTACTTCCGGTTCCGGTATGAACTTTGGGATGCCCGCGAAGCATGGCAGACGGAAGGCGCGAAAGGTCTCGAAGAGGTTCTCGCCAAGGTCAGGGATGCGGATCACCTGGAAGCTCACCTCGCGGATGCTTCCGAAAAAGATCTGCTGACCGGGCGCGACTGGTCGAAAGAGATCGCGGCATCGCTGGCACAGTCGGCAGCGCGTGGACGTGGTCCCGGGCCGGGCCGCGGGGACAATAACCCGTTTTTCCTTTTCACCCATGTCGATCAGCCAAGGTTTCAGGGGCCGTCGGTCACGCCCACAACCAGCGGCGCCAAATACTTCTTCATTGTCATTTTTCCTCCTCCTCCGAATGCGCAGGCGACCGAGACCCGAATCGAACTATTGCCGCAAACGTGGTGGATGCTGGGAATTTTCGCCGTCCTTTGCTACGTACTGGCGCGGCATGTGACCTCGCCGCTCCGCCAGATGCAGAAAATCGTGGAGCGCTTCGGGCAGGGAGACTTTACCGCCCGGGTGAATTCGCGGCGCGGCGATGAACTCGGCCAGCTGGGCCGGACCGTCGACCGCATGGCGGAACGAATCGACAATCTTCTGAAATCGCAGCGGAGGCTATTACAGGATATTTCGCACGAGCTGCGGTCGCCGCTGGCCCGTCTGGGCGTAGCCGTTGAACTGGCGCGGGGCGGCGCGGATCTGGACAGCTCGCTGAACCGCATCGAGCGCGAAGGTACACGCCTCAATACTTTGGTGGGCGAGTTGATTCAGGTGACGCGGGGAGAAGGCGATCCGCAGGGTCTGGCCACGGAACAGATTCGTCTGGACGAACTGGTGGGAACAATCGTGGAAGACACGCGGATTGAGGCCGAAAAGAAGCACGTCATTCTGAACGCCAGTCTGAGCGAAGTCACGATGGAAGGCAATCCCGAGTTGTTGCGCCGAGCGGTCGAGAACCTGGTCCGGAACGCAATTCGCTATTCGCCGGAGAACACGGAAGTGGACATCTCGCTTTCAAAAGTGGGCTCGGTGTATCGCGTTTCCGTACGCGACCATGGCGCCGGAGTTCCGGAAGAGTCGCTGCCCTCGATCTTCGACCCGTTTTACCGGGTTGAAAAAGATCGCGGCCGCACCAGCGGAGGTGTTGGACTGGGGCTGGCAATCGCGAAACGGGCAGTGGAACTGCATCGCGGCACGATGCGGGCGCAAAATGTGCGGCCTGGCCTGCGGGTCGAGATCGACCTGCCTGCGCAGGTGGCGACGCCTCCCGCGGAACCCGTGCTGGCAGCTTCCCGCGCCTAGTTCAGCCGCGCTTAGTTCACCTCCTGCCAGGCACCCCGCCCAAGCTAAAAAAGGTGTAGCATCACTGTATGGCGATGCAGAACCGGCCTCCTTCCCTGCTGCGGCGGATCCGGGAGGCGCTTCGGCGACTCCTCAAACCCGAACCGCCCGAAGACCCCTATTCCTACGTTACTGCTCGACGCAGACCGCGACCCGGCGGCCGAAGCGCTGCCGCGGTAATGGAAGAGCCTGACAACTAGAGACACGTATCCCGCGACGTGTAGGGATAAATTTTCGATTTTCAAATAACAGTGACATCCTTTTTCGAACGCCTTGCGGCGAGGAAAAAGAAAGTCGTTGCGGCGGGTCGGTTGCCCATGTCGTTGCAAGCTCCGTATCACCCGCCGCCAATGAATTGAGCGGCTTCTGTAGCGCGGCGGACTTACGCCGCGCCGGTCAATTATAAACACTCCGCCCTCTGGTGATTGCCCTCGGCGCCATTCGCCTCGAAGCAATGTTAATCAGGCCAGCCTGAAAGTTCTTCCGTCGGCTCGGTAACGTTACCCGAGATGCAAATCCCTCAATGGGAACCGAAAGTCCAGTTTCACCTCAATCGACGCTTCCCG
>JAICJH010000048.1 GCA_025928545.1 Bryobacteraceae bacterium
CCAGCGGAATTGTATCCACCGAGATGTGTTCGCCACGGATATTATGTCGGTCGGCCTCCACAATTGCGCCGATGGCCACCTGGCCCACCTGCGCGCCGCCTCCCATAATGATGATGCGCTTGCCGTAGATCTGCTCCATGCTCTTGACGAGTTCCACGCGGCGCACCACCGGCAGTTCCCGAAGGCACCCCAGCATCTCTTCGAAGCGCACCGTGTGCACTTCGAAATACACGCGCGATCCGGCCGGCGAGTTTTCCAGAATCGAAACTGAACCGATATCTCCCTCATGTTCGGCAATCACGCCGGTCACCTGGTGCAGAACTCCGGGTCCTGCCGCCGCCTCAATCAGGAAGCCATGCCTGTTCGTATCCATTGGAGTTATCATCTCAAGTGTGAAGAGATACAGCACGGACCACCAAATTACCCGACGCAGCATTCTCGCCGGAGCCGCCGCACTGGCCGCCGCGGCGCCGCTCAGCGCCTTTAAATCACGCATAACGAAGGCCGCCATCAGCGCCATCACGGATGAAATCGGTAAGACCCAGGCTGAAGCCATCGATTTCGCCCATCACTACGCGATGTCATTCATCGAACTGCGCAATCTTCCCGAAACCGGCAAGGAGTTCGCCAAAATGACGGAGCCTGAGTTGAAACGCTCCGCCGCCGAACTGGCGTCCAACAAGCTGAAGGTATCTTTCCTGAACACCAGCCTCCTGAAGTTCACCTGGCCTGGCCTCAACCCCGACGTCCCGGTGAAGCCGGGCGACCAGAAGCGTTGGGATTCCCGCAAAGACGATGTTGCCAATGCACTGCTGGCTGCCAACATTCTCGGCACCGACAAGGTTCGTGTCTTCACCGGCTCCCGCGTCGCGCATCCGGAGACGACTTACAAACTGATCGCGCAGACCATGGAAGAACTGATCCCGATGGCGGATAAAGCCAAAGTGCACCTGCTGATCGAGAACGAGTTCACCCAAAACATCGGCACCTCTGCCGAATCGCGCGACATCCTTGCCATGCTCCCTTCCAAAACCATCGGCCTCAACTGGGACCCCGGCAATGCGCAGGTGCTGAAGGAAACACCCTTCCCCGATGGCTACGCGCTCGTTCCGAAAGACCGCATTCTGAATGTTCAGTTCAAAGCCTCGAACACGCTCGACGGCCCCGACAAGATGGATTGGAAAGCCGTTCTCGAAGCTCTCCAGAAGGACAACTACACCTACAAAATCGGTCTTGAAACTCACGGCGATGCAGCGAAACGCATGGAGCATGCACATGCGTCCATGGAAGAGATGATGCGCATTGTCGGCAGTCTCTAAAAGACCAGCATGAATAAATCCTTTACGATTGGTTTCGCGGCCGCGGTTCTGGCCATCATTCTGGTAATCTGGTTCGGCTTTATCCAGACCAAAGGCAATCACCTCGCGCCCACCGGCTGGATCGCCAGCGTCCGCACGCAGTCGCTCTCCGACGATCTCACGATGATGGTCATCGATTTCGGAGTTCTGAACGATTCCGATCAGCAGATGGTCGTCGGCACGATTGACCCCTGGATCACCACTCCCGGCGGCAACAATATCCACGGCAGTTTGTATTCAGCGAGCGACATGCCGAAGACGTTTGCGTTTTATCCGAAGCTGGGACCGCAGTTGAATCAGCCGCTGCTGCTGCGCGGGACGATTGACCCGCACAAGACGGTGAATCGGATGGTGGCAGTCGAGTTCGATGTCCCGCTGCGGGTGGTGACGTCGCGCCGCGATATGACACTTCGGCTGGCGGACATCACCGGCCCCGAAGTGGAGATGACCGGACCGTAAAGCGCTATAATGGGTACAGCGCAATGGGGGCGCAACGGCTTCGACGGGATTGAATTGTGATGGGAAGGCGTGCCGGGTTCCGAGCTCCCGTTAAACGATCGGAAAACCAAAACTGCCAATAACATGCAGTTTGCCTACGCTGCTTAATTAATACCTAAGCGCGTCGCTCCGGTTAGTCAGCCCACGGGCTAACTAGTGAGTGTCATTTTAGTGGGATAGGGAGCAGGCTTCTGTTCGGAGCCGAGACCCGAGATCAATCGAACTGGTTCGGCGCTATCTTGCGGGCTCTCAGGCGTCGAATGAGATAACAGAACGTCGCTACGCACGTAGACTTTTCATTGCAGGCTTTCTCGGACGGGGGTTCAACTCCCCCCGCCTCCACCACTTTATTTACTTTGTTTTCAATAATTTAGACTACTCTACAAAACAAAGTGAATTATAAGTGAATTCACTCATGCTAGAATTCCGGCATGTTGAATATCTTTCGGCGTCACGTCGCAGGTTGCTCGAAAGCCGCTACCCGCTCGCAGGATTGTCCCAGTAAACCAAAGTGCCCCATCCACTTCGAAGGGATCGACGGCGCCGGCATTCGCCGTAAACGGCAAGCACTCACAGATCCACAATCCGGAAGCGGGGTACGCGAGTGGAATCGAGCCGTAGAGATCATACGCGGCCTGGAACTTCCAGCGCCCATTGAGATCACCCCAAAGCCCCAAGTAGGCATTGATGACGCGATAAATTCTTTCATTGCATTCAAGGCGCGCCGGAGCGCCGATGTTCAACGCAAAGCCAAACTAATCCTCGGAAGAATGAAAGCGTTCATGGAGCGCCGCAAGAAACTGTCCGTAACTGAGGTTACGTTTAGCGACCTGGTAGAGTTCAGAGCTGCCTGGAGCGACGCGTTGACAACACAACGCCGGAATCAGGAGGTAATGAAGGGTTTCTTCCGTTACTGCCTAAAGTCCGATTTCATCACCAGGAGCCCCGCCGCGGATCTGGACGCGATACCGGAAGGCCGGCCGAAAACGGAACCATTTACCAGAGATGAAATGGGGAGCATATTTACTGCGATCCCGAACCTGACCGATGAGTATGGCCGCCGAGGGCAGCCGATCACCGAGCATACGCGCGCGTTCATCATGGTCATGCGCTACACCGGTATGTCGATCGGCGACACAGCCAAACTGGAAAAAGCGGATGTCGATGGGTGCCGCATCCGGACCTATCGAAAGAAGACAGGAGAGGATGTTTTTGCCAAAGTGCCACCATTCGTAATCGACGCCCTTGCCAAAGCGCCACACGACAGCGAACAGTTTTACTTTTGGACTGGAAAGGGAAAGCTTCACACCAGAGCTAGCAAGTGGGGCAATCGGCTACAAAAGCTATTCGTATTGGCGGGCGTTCGAATCGTTGAGGAGGACAGAAAGAAACGATCAGGCGGGAAATTGAAGGCTAAGGCGGAAACGGTCAGGGTTTCAAAAGCAACCCCGCACATGTTCCGCCATACCCTGGTGAGGGACCTACTGGAATGCGGCACCCCAATGGAGGAGATCGCCGAGCTACTCGGAAACGACATGAAGACGGTTGAAAAGTACTACAGCAAGTGGGATACAAGACGACAGGCACGGCTAGAGCGGCGTTTAGAGGATTTCTGGAAGAATGACCCGCTGACAGCCGCAATGACCGCTTAGACCGCGCATCTGCGACGATAGACCCTGTTTAAAACACTCTCCGGAATGCGCATTGTGACACACGTGCGCTTGAATCGGTTTCCGGACCGACAGATTTTCAGGACGCCATCCTCCGAAAGAAACATCCTCCGGATTGAATCGCGCGACAGTCTCCACATTTCGGCGATTTCATCAACCGTGTAGTGGCGTTCGTTAAACGCTGTCGTATCAGTCATCCTAAATCTCTCTCCAGGTTAGTCGCCAAAATTGCACTCCGCAATTGATACGCGCTCTGTATTTGCGTGTAGATAAGACCCGAGCTATGCCGATCCCTTGTGTTATCTCTCCTACAGTGCAGACGTGCAATTTTCTTGTTAATCCGCTTTACCTTGCGGTACTTTGCGGGCGGTAGAATTGGGCTCCCCAACATCTATTTACCCTCGTCGTTGCGGCGTTCGCTTCGCGCGCTCAACCGAAGCCTTTAGGCCCCGTGATACCGCTAAATTGTGAGCGTACTCAATAGCCCGCGCCACGCGATTCCCCGCGCCAAGATCCGCGGCCCGAGCGTCGATATTGTACGTGTACTGATCTCCGCCACCGCCCGCGCCATTCATGAGCTTACTGATCGGGGTTATCGTGCTCGCATTCTTAGGCGTGATTAACTCACCCTCGCCAGCCTCCGCCACGTTGTAAATATTGCCGGGATAGACGTCGCCGCCGCCAGCCATGTACGTTATTGTGCTTGTGACGACTTCTGTAGCCCCGGCAGCCGCCCCAGATGCGGCGCCGAACAGGCCGCCAAGTGCGCCAAACGCACCAAACAATTCCCCCAAGCCGGACCCGTCTCCAGCGGAGGGTGAAAGCGAAGGAGCAAAGTCTTCCAGCGGATTTTTCAGGCTACCCTTGTCGTCATCCACAATGACATGGAACGGATTCTCAGCCGTTCCATCCGGCTTACCCAGGGGGGCGGCCTTCTTACCAAATAGATCCCCAAGCTTACCGATACCCTTCTGAATCGCCGACTTTGTAGCTTCCTTAGTTATGTCCTCGAAGATGCCGCGGAACATGTCCTTAAAATTGGTTTTCTGGCCGGTCAGCAGCTTTCCGAACTGCTCGGAAACCCGGTCCACCGCCGAGTTGCCCTCTTCGTAAAGAATATCCCCGGCCGTCTTCGCGGAGGCGCGCTGTTCGTTGATAAAATCGTCCAGATTCTTATGCCGCAATTCAGCGGTTTTTTCTTCCCACTCGTATTGGAGCTTTTGTAGCGCCAGTTGCTTTTCCTGTAACGCTGTAAAGCGGTCAAGGTCCTTGTTCGACATCGCCAGTTTCTGCTCATAGCGATCCTGTATATCCGCCCGCTGAATAGCCTGTTGCGTTGCCAGCGTCCCGAGCGGATCGTTAGGGTTGCCATTGATACCGGCCATAGACACGTTATGGCGTAAGGTCGCCTCTCCGGATTGAGCCGAAATACGATTTACCTGCTCGGCCCACTTCGTAGCCGCCCTGGCGCCCTCTTCGAGATTCTTGACGGCCACGGCGATTCCCGGCGCGTACATCTCGGCCGTGTGCTGGGTAACGGCGCGCAACTTCTCAGCCCACTGTATCTGCATTTCGGCGAACTGCTCAGCCTCGTGCCGATATTCAGTAAGCCGCTTTGTGTCGTAGATACCATGAACCAGGTTCATGGTGGTTTCGTTGAGTTGGTTAGCCGCCTGAAGCCGTTCCAGCTCCGCCTGCTCCTCAATCTCAATACGGCCCATGGCGGTAGCTTGCGCCGCCTTCGCTTCCACCAGTTCGCGATTCAGACGAACCAGCGTCTCCTCCGCCTGCTTCCGACCCTCAGCACCGGCCGACAGTTCTTCCTTGCGGCCACCAAGCTTGATATTGTCGCCACGAAGCGAGATATTGTCACGCTCGGCTTGTAGTAGCCGCTCCGATCCGCGTAAGGCCTCAATACGCGCCGCCTGATCCCGCTCGGCAAAGGCGGAATTATTGTGCAGCGCTTGGCGCCGTTCGGCCTCTTTCAGAAGATCATTAACCTTCCCGATCTCAATACCGTACTCGCTCATCAGGCGAGTGTTCATCTCCGTACGCGCGGCGTCCGCTTCCAGCTTCGAAGACGCACCGCGGATCTTGGCGGCGCCCTCATCCGTGATACCGCTTACACGTTCCCGGAATAATCCGTGCTCGCCCTCCAGGTCGCTGGTACCGGCCTTACCGAATAGTTGCGCCCACTTGGAAACGCTCTGTTCCTTCAGTAGCTTATCGAGAGCGGAAAAACCTTTCTCGATGGAGTCCGAAAGTTCATCGGCCGACTTCTTAGCCTCATCGAGCGCCAGTTTCAGATTATTTTGCGGCCGGCCTTCGAGCTTAGCGATTTCATTGCCGAGCTTGTCATTCGACACGGCCAACTCATCGTTCGTCAGGCGTATCGGGTCCGTTAACCCGCGAAACGCCATCTTGATCTTCTCCGGAGCCTCGGCCAGTCCGCGAAAGAATTCAGCCACCTTAGTGCCGGTCTCAACAACGAAACCGCCGAACGCCGCCAGCCCAATTACCGGAAACGCGTACTTCGCGACGTTCCCCACGCCGAGCAACTTTTCCGCGAACACTTCAGCGGCTTTCGTATTGCTGAACATGTCGCCCTCAAGAGCCTTGAAAGCGGCGCGCGTTGCTTTGGTTTCCGAGACACCTGTAGCGCCAAACTCACGGATTTTGCCCTTGGCAACCTCCATGTCCTGCACGAACTTACCGGTTCCGGCGGAAATGTCGATTACGATCTGTCCGGCTTTAACTGGCACTGGTTACTTACCTCTCCGGATGGCGCGGCGTTTCCCGCCTCGATACAGAACAACGACATCACACGCGAGAGAGGCGGCGAGAACAGCCATCGCGTACCTCCATCCCGAAACGCGCCAGACGGCGACAGTCATAATCAGATATCCCATTTTATTTTCCTTCGACGAACATTTAAGGAGAGAGCGGGCGCGCCCGTACGGACACGCCCGCTATGCGGTCGGCTAATCGAAAACGTTAGCGGTGATGAAGAGGGCACCGGCTAACGCGCCATTCCATAAGCCGCCGGATGGAATGGCTAGGCCCGTTACAGTACGCCCGTCAAGACATTGAATGCCTTGGGGTGAATCAGTTGGATATCCGCACGAAGATAAGCACGAATCCAATACTGTAAATTTGACATCGCCGAACCACTGGAATCGCCACCAACTCGCGTGGCCTCGATAATCATTTCCGTTCGAGCGCCAATCATGCACTGATCCCACTGCCCAACAAATACATCTGAAGCCGTTGAAGCGGTGCCGTGCGTAAGATTGTTCGGGATCTGATTGGTTACGAATTTCTTAGCGGCGGCAACCATGTCAGTCTGACGCATCGGTTGGTTCAACGTGTCCCGCAAGTTATCCAATTCGCCGGCCGTTCGAGCCGAATGCATAATACCGAACGGGCCATTGAAGTTGTATCCCATCAGCGTGGAAATAGCGGATGAGTACTTAGAAAAATCCACAAGCGTATAGCCGTTCGTGGCGAGGTCGGTTACGGTAACGCCAGACTGGTTCCGGATGCCGGTTGGCTGATTGCTGGAACCGGACCCGTAGAGCGCTGCGTAGTCAACAGCCAGCGCTAGAGATTGCGATATGCTGCTACCTACTATCTGGTCTATATTGTAGGCATCCTCAACGATCTCAACACTCAATTTCGATCCGGCCACAAGGGTCTGTGCCGTGAAAGTTACGGATTCGAAATTAGCGTCCGAGAACGTCATTGCGGCATTCTCAGCCTTCCATCCCGAGGTAACGTCACCCGTCTGCCGCGCGATTTTCAGCGTGGCGCTTTCCATCGGAACAGTGACAGCGCCCGCCCGCACAACCTGTGCCTGATTGCGAACCAAGTCTATCACAGCCGTTCCAAGTGGCGCCGGAACCAAGTAGCTACCGGGAGTTCCACCCACAGCAAGCGCGCGAAGTTCTTCGGCATGCTTCCAATTTCCGGTAGCGATCCCGCGCACATATGCACCGATACCAGGCCCGTTGTGCCTGTTTTCCGAGATGGCCTCATTTGGCTTGTACGTTCGCACTTCGCCCGGTTGGTGGTTTCTCGGTACGTAGATCAGTCCGTCGTTATCGGCTCGAACAACACGCTCGGGAACGATAGGCCGATCAATTTCGGCCCGAATTTCGCCGAGTTGCGATGCGCGGTCAAGAGTTCCATTGATCGCTTCTACCTTTGCCTTTAATCCATCGAAGTCCCGGCTTTCTTCGTCCGTAAGTGCGCGGGATTCTTCCGCAGCCTTAGCGAGGATACTGCGCATAGTATTGCCGTGCGCATCCCGTCTTGCTCTGATTTCTTTGAGATCCAAGTTTCTAACTCCAGTTTTTGAATTTTCGCCGCAGTACCGGCAGGGCTTTCCGCACCGGCGCCGCCTGGCGTCGGGTTCAGATCACCGCGTAACCCCGCGCCGTACCGCCTGGTGCGCCGCAGGAATTCACTGGAGCCAAGTTTTAGGACATTGGCTCTGGTCCATTCCAGTTCGAGTCAACCGTCTGGCAGAGGTCGAACCGGAGAAAACCAATCACTTAGAAGGGTAAAACCGGCCCCAATCCGCTTCCGAAGCCGGCCGCCGCCAATGCTTCGCACTGTTCTGTTCGCCACCGCTTATATTCGGCTAATTTGCCGTTGATCGCCTTAATCTGACCAGCGTTAATGTCGAATTCCCGGCTTTCAAGCTGGCTCATCGCGCGGTTTTCACTGAGTGCTTTATCTAAAAGGCTTTCGTTTGCATCGAAAAGAGCCGCCCGCGCGCCCAGCCAGTCATTAGGCCGAGACGACTCCATTAAGCGCGGAACATCTGATACGTCAGCCTCACCGTTACTCTTCATATAGACTTCCTTTCATAACAAGGCCCCCGAGTAGGGAACTTGGAATCCCTGAACGCCGCCGCTATACGTCCGACGCGACAGGTTACAGGTTTGCTAACGATAGCCTGCGAGAGCGCTCTATTAGCGGCGTCCAGATAAGTACTACAAACAGACAGAAATACTCATGACACCTTAAAGTGGTGGCAGGTTCAGGCAAAAACCTGTAACGTGTCCAGAAACCTGTTCTCACGCGCAAAGCACGGTGAGAACGGTCTAGGAAGGCAAGCCCTGGAGATTAGACCCGCCCCCACCCCGGTCCGTAGTGAATCCTATAGTCCGAGACTTGCGAGGTCGATACTCCGTTTAAGCACGCCAATGCCGTGATCGACTGAAGAACGCTCAGCAAGAATCTCCGCCGCCGTGCGCAGCTCACTTGAGGTCTGTGTATAAGCCGGTGATGTCACTACTGAAACGTCATACAACCGCGCAATCTTCTTTACCGTTCGCACGCTTATACCGGTAGCCTGATCTTGGCTCCAGTCAGCGCCACCCGGAGCCACGGCAAAACTAAAGCTGCACTTATCGATATCGCCGCGGTCCATACACGCCGCGAGGTCGCGCGCATAGCTGGTATCCGGAGGGTCACATTCGAAGTTCAGGCCGGCGTTGGTCCGGCTTAACGTTAGCGTTCGGCTGGTGGTCCTCCCAAGTACTATATTGTCGTCATGGTTGAACAGGCAGCACACATCCGTCATCTCGCAGTTATCAAATGCGGACGGATCGATCTGCTCAACGAACCCGCCCAAATTTTGGGAGCGCTGATTGAAGACAACCGCCGTTCCGTGGATCTTCCGGCCATCCGCGGACTTCCGAACCTCAACGGTAAATACCCGCCTTTCTTTCAGCAAGAACCCACCATTCGATCAATAGCGGCGCGACCAGCCTGCACGCGTTGATTCCGGCCGAGCGCTATCATACGGTTCTGAGGGCGTCCGGCCTCAAGAATTTCTTCGACAACTTCAGACAGGTAGCATTTTCTTTTACCGGCCATGACGAAAGGAAACGAAGCCACCATTTTCCGTGCGGTGGATTCGCACACGCCAAGGCGGCGCGCAACTTGCGCTAGATTCATAAGCATGTTTTTTGTAGCTCCAGATTGATCGGCGTGTATGCGGGGCCGTGAGTGCCCGAAATCAGGCCGCAGTTTGAAAGTGAAACGATTCGCGAAGCCCTTCAATTAGTAAAGGCGATTTTTCGGCCCCGAATTATTGGGTAGGGCAGAAATATATTTTGTCCCTCACTAGTAAAGGCGATTTTTGGGGTCCAAATGACAACCTAGCCTAAAAATATATTTTTATCTCCCTTCTCGTGTGTATATGTCCCTGACAATCTGCGTTTATGCAATCTCCGATAGAATTCTTTGCAGATTCGCCAGTTACCCCTAGGCCCCTTCACAAGCCTCGGGAGTCGTGTCCCGGCATGGTGTGCATACCGCAATCCCTTCCGGCGCTTCCTATGGCCGTTAGCGCCTCAATGAATGGCACTGTGGCGGCGAGTTAATTGATCGCATAGTCCGCTCTCTGAACTGAGCGCGCCTTATGGGTTCTAAGCTACTACATTCGTATAAGAAAAACTCAAATACTATATATCTTCTCTTCAGTCCCGGTTAGGTTTTCGGTTTCGCATTTTCAAAACCACCCGGTTTCGCATTTTCAAAACCACCCGGTTTCGCATTTTCAAAACCACCCGGTTTCGGCCCTCCACCAGTTAACGGGGCTCTAGCAGTATTGAACGCTTCATGGCTGTGTTAAGAACTTGGCTTTCTTCGTCTCCAGAGATACGGCCGCGGCGCCACATCCTAAGCAACCCGACCATCATGTCAATCTCAACGTCGCCAGCCTCACGCGCGAATTCAATACAAAGGTCCGCCAGTTCCAAGCGTGTTTCCAAACCTCTAGCGCGTTCTTTGGATATCTCAATCACAGATAGCCTTCGTTCGCCTGATCGGTCAGCAGTTTTTCTGTTTCGCATATAAGCTCCTGATATTCGCTTGGGGCTTTGGGGTGGGTGCAACCGCCACAAAGCCCCAAGTGCGTGGGAACCCCACCTCACTGTGTAGCTCCGAAACCCGCTGGTTTACAGATTCTCAATCCTTCCCTGTAATCCTGCGCATCTCCCTAGAGCGCGGTGGGATGGATTCTATAGCGGCGATACTATCGGCGAGTGCCAATACCACCTGCTGAGGGGTTACGCGCTCGCCGCCGACGAACCCGCTGAGAAGGTTTCCTATGAAGCTATTGAGCCAAAACCCAGTTCCCTGGAGTTCTATCAGACCTTCCAACTCCAGCCGATCCAATTCGGAACCTCTAACCAGTTCCGCCCGCGCATTTCCCCGGCGCCGATGTCCGTGTTTCTTGTTTTTGGTGGACTCAAGCCCTCTTTCTGTACTTGCCATTTTCGGTGACTTCCCGCCTTTCCAATGCTCAGCGGTCAGTATATATGCCGAGCGCTGAGCACTTCAAGGGGAGATTGCATAATTTCTGCCGAACGCTTAGCATGTCATAGATGGCAAAGAGAAAAAACTCAGCAGCGGTGGCACTCGGGAAACTCGGCGCAAAGGCGCGTCTGAAGAAAATGACGCCAGAGCAGCGGAAGACGGTGGCCAGGAAAGCCGCTATTGCCCGATGGGACAAGGAAAAGAAATCCATGTGAAGGCAGTTCCTCCTGAACCACCCTCCGATACAACATATCGCGATGCGGTGTTATCATCGTGCGTAAATGTCATCCGCGTATGAATTCGCCCGAGGCGAGATTAATCCAGCATCCGATTCTGATCAGTTTTGGCCCGAAGGAGCGCCGGATTTAAAGACTGCCCTTGAACATCATGGCTATACTCCATTTCCGGATGTGGAGCTTGGTACAGACGGTCTCCAGGTCGAAGTCTATGCGGTCGATTCAGCCAAGACGATTTTTGCTAGGAAATATCGGTATGTTGCGAACCTGTCGTTCGGTTTTTCCGTCGAGCTTGTCTTTATTCCACTACTTGGAGACTTGACTGCGTTTTTAAGAGACACCGCCCCCCTGTGTATGGCCCAGTTGCAGCAAGTAGCCTTCGACCGAGCGGAAGGCAAAGAGCGAGATCAAGAGCGGCGCAAGAAAGTCATAGCCTCACTTGGCATGTAGAACCACCCGCGGTACGGCTTTACAGTGCAAAGTGAATTATACGTGAATTGAGGTAGCGTATACAGCGTACATGGCGTTGTATGCGTCACCCATAATCAGTAACTTACCTATTTTCAATAGCCTACCGCAGCCCAACTCCCCCCGCCTCCACCATTTTCTTCCCTGTCCGACCCGGACGGTCATTAGAGATCTGTCGACCGGCACGTAACGGAGCGACCGACTAGACTCTTACTCAAAAACAGTTCGACGATATCACCTGAGCGCTGCGTGCCGCTGCCCAGTTCCGGCAAGCGCTTTAAAGTAATATACTGACTTTCCCCTATGGGTCAATAACCTTTATATACATGCCGAGCGTGAAATCCTCGATCCTCCGCGCGCGGTCGACAATGTCGCGGAGAGCTTGCGTAGGATCTTTAAAAGACAAGCACAGCTTCCCGCTCGACGCGCGCCTTCACGTGATCCTTCAACATTTGGCGATCAGCCAAATCGACTGGCATCTCCAGAATGTCCACAATGCGCAATCGAAGGTCTGCCAACGAGAACAGAGTCAGGCGTCTGGAACGGTCGAAATCAGCGAGAACGTCTACGTCTGATTCAGCCCGAACAGCCGTTCCCCGCGCATACGAACCAAACAGAGACAGGTGCTGGAGTCCCGCATTTTTCAGCTCCGCTTCGTGCTCGCGAAGCTTGGCGATAATGTGTTCCCTGTCCATACCTTCTATTTTGCCATTGAAAAGGCTGCGAAACTGAGGTCTCCCGCGATTTTATCGCGCGGAAACCAGGGCGTTATGGCCATCGTGAATGATACCTGGCCCCGCCTAATTCCCCGAAGGCCTGTGCGCACTATCCACCACAACCACCTCAACCGGCGCTTTAGCCGACTCCAGCTTCATCCCAACATCCTGAATCGCCGTAAACAGCGATGGAAAACTGGATTCCCCCGCCTGCGAATTGACGGCCGGCTCGCTGAATTCAAGATGAACGTCGAACAATCCCGTGAACTCGGTCTTATCCAGAATGATGCGATCGGATCTCCCCTGCAAAAGCGTCAAAAGCCCTGACACAGATATCGCATTCCCCGACAGAGTGCTGCCCGATGCACCGGTAACAATCCGCATCGCGCCCCGGGGAAGCGGCGCCAGTTGTTGTCCCGACGAAGAGAATTGAATGAATGACGGCCCGGGCGGGCTCTGATCAGCCGACAATTTCGGGCCCCGATTGCTCAGGACCAGATCATAAACGGGCAAAACCCGGCTTTCACGATGCGTCTTCAACTGAAAGCGGTCTTCCAGCAGACCCTGAACCATCAGTCTCATCTGCTGAACAGGAACGGCCGGCGCATCGCCCTCCACCTTTGCCTGAATGTCAAAACGGTCCGTGGATGCCCAGTCCGGCGCGCCAATAATCTGCGCGTCGAGCAGCGCTCTGCCGGGGGAAGCAAAGGCAAAATGGATTAAGGTTTTGAGCGGAACATTCGTGCCCACGAACCGGTTCCCCTGCGGACCAACCGACCCGCCATCCTGACCCGACATGTTCGGCTTAATGGAAGCCGCTTCAAAACCAGGTTTCTGGGCCTCCACCATGCCCACGAATAAAAACAATGCCATCGCCAAAGTGCTGATCCGAATCATTCGGCTATAAGACGAGCGGATACCGATTTTCGTTGGCAAACCATGGAGAATCGCCTAAAAACCAGCCTTATCGGCGTGCATCAGCGTGAATCGGCGGCCATTCGTCCCCGCCCCTACTTACCCATCAACCGAGCCCGAACCGCCTCAAACTCACTGGTATTAAGAACGTACCCATCGCTCTCCCCCTTGAGCTTCCGGATCGCCGCCTGCGTCTTCGCAATGCGATCCCGCGTCGGTGGATGCGACAAAAACAACTTCGACACCATCCCCGGTGTCGCCCGCTGCGTCGACGCAATTCGCTCGAACATATCGATACTCGCGTTGGGATCGTATCCCGCTTCCGCCAGATACTCCACTCCCAGCGAATCGGCCTCCGTCTCAAACGCCCGCGAAAAGCTATTCGACACAATCGGCCCGGCCAGCCCGGCGCCCTGACGCGCCGCGACCCCGCCCCAACCCGGCAGCAGCACACTCAGCGGCATTGCCGCAATTCTTCCCAGCTTGCCGCGCGTGGCCTGCCGCGTGGCGTGCCGCGCAGCCGCATGGCCAACTTCATGAGCAATGACCGACGCCAGTTCCGCCTCGTTATCCGCCATCTTCATCATGGCCGAATTGACGTAAACAAAACCGCCGGGCAGCGTGAACGCGTTCACCTCGTCGGATTCGATCATCTTCACCGTCACCGGAAACTCAGCCTTCGCCTGGCTCGCAATATTCTGCCCCAGCCGGTTGATATACTCCGCGATGATCGGATCTTCCACCAGGCGCGCCTGCTTCTCCACTTCAGCCGACATCTGCCGTCCCAGCGCCACTTCCTGCGCAACACTGTAGAGATTGATCCCCTTGTGCTGGTCCGCGGCAAATGCCGGGCAGCACATCGCAACCACCAGCGGGATGACCAGTCGAATACGCACCATTTTCATGATAACCGTTTCTTCTCCGGTAAAATGAGCAACAGGCTTCCGATGCACGCCCTTTCAGATCATCCGCGACTCTCCGGGTCCGCCGCCATCGCGGCCGTCTCCGTCGCCATTCTGATCCCTGCCTACCGCCCGGCCGCCGTATTGATTGAGATCGCCACATCACTAATGGACGCGGGCTTCACGTCCATCTTAGTGATTGACGACGGCAGCGGTCCGGAATACCGCTGGATTTTCGACCAGCTTGCCGCCCTCAAAAACCTGAAAGTGCTCCGCCACGCGGTGAACCTGGGAAAAGGCGCGGCACTCAAAACCGGCATGAACCACGCCCTGGTGGATTCCCCCGGTCTGGCCGGCATTGTGACCGTTGACGCCGATGGTCAGCATGACCCCGCCGATGTGATCCGCCTCGCAAGCCGTTTTACCGAAAGCCCCGAGGCTCTGATTCTCGGCACACGGGCCTTCGCCGGCCATGTTCCTCTGCGCAGCCGGCTCGGCAACTCCATCACCCAGGCAGTGATGCGAGTGGTTGCCGGACAGCGCCTCTCCGATACCCAAACGGGACTCCGCGCCATCCCCCGCGGACTGGTCGAGAGAATGTTGACGGTCTCCGCTTCCGGTTACGAATTCGAACTGGAAATGCTGATCGCCGCCAAACACCTCGGCTATCGCATTCTCGAACAACCCATCCGGACCATCTATGAGGCAGGCAACCCCACCTCGCACTTTGAGCCGCTGCGCGACTCGATGCGAATCTATTTCGTGCTGCTTCGCTTCACTCTGATTTCCATGCTGACGGCCGTGCTCGACAACCTGCTCTTCTACGGCTTCTTCCATGCCTCCGGAAGTATTGCGGCCGCCATGTTCGCGGCCCGCCTGATCGCGCTGGGCTTCAATTACGCGGCGGTCCGCAAAGCGGTTTTCCTCTCGCGCGAGCAACACAAAATCGTGTTGCCTCGTTACCTCATGCTGGCCGCGGCGAACGTTTGCCTTTCGTATTCGCTGATTTCATTCCTCTCGGGAACCCTGGGAGTGGAAGTGATCGCAGCCAAGATTTCGGTCGAAAGCATTCTCTTCATCGCCAACTTCGCGATCCAGCGCGATTTCGTCTTCGCCCGTCCCCGGCGCTGAAAGCCTACTTCGCGGCTTTTCCCAGCCAGTCGTCCAGGTGCCGCTTCTGCGCCGCTGAAGCGTCCGGCCTCAGTTCCAGTTGCCACCCTCCCGGTTGTTCTCCGAACGTGAGTTCCAGTTGCGTCAGTTTGTCGCGCCGCGCCACCAGGATCGTGACATGGTCCCCCGGCCGATAGTTATCCAATCGTGCGGCAAGCAAATCCGCCCGCACCCGATACTCTCCGATCGCCAGAATCTCATCGTCCACATTCAGCCCGGCCTGGAATGCCGGCGTCCCCCGCGGAACCCGTGAAACCAGCAGGCGTCCGTTGTCCGTTCGCGTTTCGGCCCCTGTCCACGCTTTGCGCAACGCGCCTTCCCTGCCCGGTTCGCCCTGCTTGAACCGCAGTCCAAACCACTCCAGCGCCTCGCTGTAATCCAACTCGCCAGGCTTCTCTACCGTTTCACGAAAAAATGACGCCAGCGGTACGCCCGCCACCTCTTCCGCGGTGGCTTTGAATTGCTCCGGCGTGAATCCGCGTTCGCCGGAGAAGCGCTGAAACGCCACCCGCATCAAATCGTCCAGCGACTTCTTGTCGTTCGTAGCCTGCCGGATCTTCGCATCCAGCAGCCACGCCACCACCGCGCCCTTCGTGTAATAGCTGATCGCCACGTTGTTCGTGTTTTCGTCGGGCCGGTAAAGCTTGATCCATGCATCGAATGAAGCCTGCTCCGCCGATAACACCAGCCGCCCCGGAATACTCTGAAGACTATTGATCAGCGCCGAGAGCGACCCGTTAGTCTCCGCCCCCGTGCCCAGGTACTCCGCACGCGTCGTCAGCGCTGCCCGATGCACATTGAGCGGGCCATAGTAACTGGTAAACCCTTCCGCGATCCAGAGGCTCGTAGTCGGATTCTCCCGTTCGTAATCGAACGGCCCCAGTTCCGCCGGACGCATGCGCTTCACGTTCCACGCGTGAAAGTACTCGTGCGAAACCGTATCGAGCCAACTCACATAAGCGCGGTGCGTTCGCGTCGCCCATCGGCTCGTCATCACGGTGAACGAATTGCGATGCTCGAGTCCCCCGCCCGATTCGGTCAGCAGATTCAGGAATACATATTTGTTCCGGTAAGGCAGGCCTCCCCACATTTCGCGATAACTGCGGACAATCTTCTCGACATCTGCGGCCGACCGAGCCCCGTCCCAAACCCCGCCCTCCCCTTCATTCACCAGGAAATGAGGCACGCCGTCAACCTCGAACCGGTATACGGCCGGATTCCCCGCTAGGATCGGCGAATCCACCAGCGTGTCGTAATCCACCGCCCGGAAATGGTGCGGCTCCGTTTCGTCCATGCCGGAAACGGCCGTCTTCCATTCCGCCGGCAGCTTCACCGTCACTTCGTGTGGACGCGCCAGACCGCCCACCTGAGTCATGAAAGTGGCGGCTCCATTTAACAATGCAAAGGAAGCCTCCACCCAGTTGGTTCGTACCGACATCTCGCGGCAATAAACCCGGTAACTCAAGTGAACCGAGGAGGCGCCTCCCGTGTCCACCCGCCATCGGTTCTTCGTCGTCTTCACCACCTGCCCCGGGCCTTTTACCTCTTCCACATTGCGCGCATATTCCCGGACCAGATAGGACCCCGGCGTCCACACAGGCATGAAGAGTTCGATGGATGTCTGCCCCGCTGACGGAAACTCGGCCTCCACATCCACATAATGTGTCTGGGGCGCGGGGAAAGAAACGGTGTAACGGACCGGTTCGGCCTGCTGTGCATGAATCGTTGATGTCATAATTACGAAGCCAAGCAGGATTGCGCCATACCGGGCAATGTGGTGGTTTTCAGCCATGGCGGCTCTCGCTATCATAGCGGGAAGTCCTGAAATATGAAAGACATACGTTTGGTTTACGGCATGCCTGTAGCTTTACCGGTGGTAATCATATGAAACTGCACTGGCTCGCTATTGGAATTTTAGCCTTCTCCTCCGCGCTGACTCCGCAAACCCCTCCCCCGGCGGATAACGATGCGCCAGCCGACGAGCCCGGCCGCGCCGTCGCCCGACTCGCTGTCCTCAATGGCGATGCCTCCATCCGCCGCGGCGATTCCAGTGAGTGGGTAGCGGCGGCCATCAACTCCCCCCTGATGTCGGGTGATGAGATTTCCGTCGCCGCCGGTGGACGCGCCGAAGTGCAGTTGGATGAAGCTCACTTCCTGCGCATCGCGGGCGACACTCAATTGAGGCTGGCCGATCTTGAAAACGGCCACTATCAGGTCCAGATCTCGCATGGTCTGGTCACCTGGCGTGTTCTTCGCGACACCCAGGCGCAGGCCGAAATCGATACGCCGTTGGTGGGCGTTCATCCCGGTCCGCAGTCCACTGTCCGCATTGGTGTGAATCCCGATGGCGTTTCTCATATCACGGTGCGCAGGGGCGACGCCGACGTCTCCACCCAAAGAGGTACCGAGCGCGTCAACCAAAACAGCACCATGGATGTGCGCGGCGACGTGAACGATCCTGAATTTCAAACCGTTGCAGCCCCCGCGCGCGACGAATTCGATAGCTGGGGCGAACAGCGCGACAATTATTTGCTGCGCGCGCAATCGCAGCGCTATGTCACGCGTGACGTGCATGGCGTGGAAGATCTGGATGCGTATGGCCGCTGGAATTACGATCCGGCATACGGTTGGGTTTGGGCTCCGCAGGTCGCCGCCGGCTGGGCGCCTTATCAGAATGGCCAGTGGGTTTGGGAAGACTACTATGGCTGGACCTGGGTCGACTACTCGCCATGGGGTTGGGCGCCGTTCCATTACGGCTACTGGTACAACCGGGTTGGCTTCGGCTGGAACTGGTATCCGGGGCCGCGCGTAGGCCGTGTGTGGTGGAGACCGGCGATGGTCGGCTTCTTCGGCTGGGGTGGCGGCGGAATTAGTTTCGGCTTTGGCAACGTGGGCTGGGTGCCGCTCGCGCCTCATGAAGTGTTCCGTCCCTGGTATGGCCGCGGCGGCTACGGCAACCGGATCAACATTGTCAACAATGTAAATGTCTACAACACCTATCGCAATGCCAGTGCACCCCACGGAGTGACGGCGGTGGCTGCGTCGGATTTCCAGCGCGGCAATTTCCGTAATACGGTCGCGGTGGATCGCGGCACGCTCGAACGGGCTTCGCTCGCCCGCGGCGCGATGCCTGTCACGCCGACCAGTCAGAATCTCCGCTTCAGTAATCGCGCCGCCACCGTAACAGGCGGCCAGATGAATCAGCGATTTTACGGCGGCAATCGGACCGCCGGGAACAGCGTGAATAACGGCGCGAATAACAATGTTCGCCGGACTCCGTTCACGCAGCAGCAGCAGCAGCAGTCGAATGTACAGGTACAGAACAACGCGCCGACTCAGCGAAATTGGTCGCGATTCCAGAGCACACCGCAATCGGGAAACAACCGCGACATGAATAATCGAGCGGCCGCTCCGGCAGTTCGCCAGGCAAATCCGGGCTTCGACAGATTCGGCAGCACGCCGAACAGCTCGCAGAATAGCAGCCCCCGCCAGGTGCAGGTAGCGCCGCCCATCGTCCGCCAGCGATCCGAACCTGCCCCCGCGCAACAGGCGCCGCAGCAGTATCGAAACACGCAACCGTCGTATGGCCAGGGCGGTTACTCGCGGCCGCAGCAATCGGCCCCCGCGCCGGCGCCCCGGCAAGCCGCGCCTACGTATAGCCCGGCGCCCGCTCCGTCGCGTCGCGAAGCTGCGCCTTCATACGGTGGCGGCGGCTACTCCCGGCCGCAGCAATCAGCACCCGCTCCGGCGCCCCGCGGAAACTTTGGCGATGGAGCCCCTCAGCGCAGCGCTCCTGCCCCGCGCAGTAATCAGGGTGCGCCGCCACGCGGCAACGGCCGCCGCTAGTTTTTTACTGCCCGATGCTACAATGACTTGTAGCTGCGGCGGCTGTAGCTCAGCTGGTAGTAGCGCCAGATTGTGATTCTGGAAGTCACGGGTTCGAACCCCGTCAGCCGCCCCAATCCCCTGCCGCATCATCCCAATACCCTCAAACTGGCGTATAATAGAGGGTGCATCTGAGAGCCGTCTAAACCGTTTGGACCGGTTGGCTCCTCTTTTTTGTAGAAAGAGAGGACCGTGGGTCTGGCTGCCAATCTCCGCAGTAACGTCAATAAACTCTCCACAACGATTCAGAAATCAAAGTGCTTGCGCTTTGAGATTCAGGCGCTGGTGGATTACCTTCGAGCACAGAAGGTTCCCCCCCCCGCGAACGCTGGATCCCTGCGGCGTGATCCGGTCTCGATGTGATAACGAAGACTCGACAGAGCCGTCCGAAGCTAATTCCCGACGCTGAGCACCACGTCCCCCACCCCACCGTGGACCACCATATGAATAGCGGGCTTGCCTTCCGACCAGGCATCGTTATAATACTTCCCATCCCGTTTCGTGAGCCCGTTCGCACTGACGCTGCCGATCCCGCCCGTAGCTTCCACTTCGGCGCCCATGTCGCGCGGTAGCCGGATCTTTGCTTCCCCAACCCCTCCGTTGACCCGCACGTTCACGTCTCTCCCATACTTACCGGCAACGTTGAGGTCCATTTCTCCCGCGCCCATATTGACGTCGAGAGAACGCAGATGAAGCCGCGAGAAATCGAGGGTCGACTCCCCCGCCCCGAGCGCCACCGTCATTTCCAGCGGCAGTTCTGTACCCATCAACAGACCCCACTCGTTCACCATTTTTCCGCTGGACGAGCCGTGCGGCGATTCAACCGTTAGCCGCCCGTGGTCGCCTGTCACGTCGTAGCGAACAACGGGGTGGCCTACCTTTTCGGAGTAGCGGAACGAACCCGTCATCAGGTTCGGCGCTCCACCTTCGATCTTAAGAGTGCCCGCACCCATGTGGATATCCGCGGTAACGGATTCGGCGCCGCCCGCATCGATCTTCTCGACAGCGGATTGCGTGGGGCCGGAATCGACGACGTTACAGCCGGCAGCTACAAGAAGGCACAAAGTGCCGATGGGGACCAGAATACGTCTCATAAGGATGATTGGGGTGCTCCAGAAATTATGACGCATTCCTCTTGTTGTAAGTTCAACGCGAAGTATTCTCACCAACGTACTTCTTGTATGCCCCGATCCAGTCCACCGCTATATCGCGCTGCGCAGTCGGAAGATCCAGCTTTCCCGAACAGACCAACTGGTGCAGCCGCTGCTCCAGCTTATCTTTGACCCGCGCGTTCCAGCGTGCCGAATATGGCTGCGGCCAGAGGTTGCGAATCGACTCGGTGCCGCCCAGATCCGGAGTGATCAGGTAATCCACTTCGAATTGATTCGGACGTGGGGAAGCAATTCCGTAAGCCTCGAACACTTTCTGGCGCGTGTCATCCGGAATATCCCGTGACACTACTTCGGCGTCGGAATTCCGGCACACTTCGTTGATGCTGATCGGCCGCGTTTCGCCGGGCGTGAGGCCCAGCTTCGGCTTCGGACCTTCCGCGTTCACGGTGGATTCGAAGACGACGAGAACCGCCAGCAGAACGGCCGCGAAGGCCACACCAGCCCCCGTCAGGCGCGCGAAGGAGAAGGGTTCACGCGCGGCGGCGGCTTCGCTCAACCGCGCCCGCAGCAACGCACGCGGACCAGCCAGTGGCGTCAATTGCCCGTTCAGTTCCGCGTTGCGAGCACGCACCAAATCCGCAATCGTGCCCTGGAGCGACTGGACCCGCTCCCTGCACGTCCAGCAGGCTTCCAGATGTTCTGAAACCTCCGCTTTGCGCCGTGGCGAAAGCTCTCCATCCACAAGCAGCACCATATCCTGCTCGGACAAATGACGATTCATACACGCTCCGCCCGCGTCAGACGAGCCAACGACCTCTCCAGCGACGCCGCCACCGACCCCAATGAAATCCCCAGTGCCTGGGCAATTTCGCGATACCGCAGACCTTCCGCCCGCAGCGACAAACAACACTGATCCTGCTCCGGCAACGCCTTCACCACAGCCAACAATCTCTGCTGTCTTTGCCTCGCCACCAGTGTCTCCTCCGGGCCGGGATTCAAATCCCGGGCGGCCGATAGGTCCGGCTCAGACGTAAAGCGATCGGCGTGCCGCTTCGCTCTGTGGCGATACTTCAGGGCCGTATTGTGCGCCACCCGGAAGATCCAGCCCTGCAAATTTACCCGCGGCTTGTTCTGCCGCAGATGGTGGAACAAAGCCAAAAATACTTCCTGCACAATCTCTTCCGCATCCGGCGCGGAAACCCCGAAACTCAGCAGGTAACGCAGCACCGGAGCGCGCAACTGCCCGAACAATGAAACAACATCGTCTTCGAGACGGGACGGATTCGATCCCTCCGCTACCGGATATATCCCCTGAACCCCGATCCTGTTCAGGGTTTTATCAATCCATGGCATCGCAAATAAACTCGATCACATTATGATCCGGATCGATGATATAAATCTGCGGCCGGCCCACGATCGAATCGGGCCGCAGGACCATCTTGTGGTCGTCGCTGTCCGGTAACCCATCGTCGAACCCCTTCCCGCGCAGCCACGCCACGGTCTTCGCGTAGCTCGACATCCCAAGGGCAAAATGGACGTCCTGCGGGTCTACTGGTTTGCTGCCCCGGCTCATCGCGGTATCGCTCACGATGAGGTGAAGGTGCTGGCCGCCGCCAAACTGGAACCACGCACCTGGAAAGGAAAAATTCGGCCGGGCGATCTCGCGCAATTCCAGAACCTCGCTATAAAAACGGCGCGATTCGTCGATATCCTTAGCGGTGACAAGAACGTGATGGAGGGAAGGGGTAACCATAGTTTCTTCAGTGACGATCATACAGCAGCTCAACGTAAAAACGGCACGTAAGCCGGTTTGCTGCGCTGCCAATCGACGAAGCGCTGGCCGAAGCGATCCCGCAATAATCCGTCTTCCACCCGAACCCGAATTTCCGTACCGGCTATGAAGAGCACGACAGCCAGCGGCCACCCCGGCAGCGTTCCGACGAGCAGGATGGCGACCAGCAGCATGCCGAACATGGACGCATATATCGGATGCCGAACTACGTTGTAGATTCCGGTCTGCACAAGTTCATGATCCTGGTTCAGGCCAGCGTCGAAACGCCATTGACTCCCCAGACTGGATACGGCGTTCCAGAAAACCCAGATCGAAATCAAAGCCAGAACGACTGCCGCAACGGCGCGCCAAAGCTCGATTCCGCCCCTCCAGACGGCGGGGCTGTGAGTGCAGGCGATAAAGTATCCCGCTGATTCGAGAACCAGTCCCCAGCGTGCCCTCGGGTCGACCTTCACGGCTTTCTTGCGCCGCGATTTGCGCAGCGCCCAAAGCGCGGAAAACCAGGCAATCCACGCGGCAAAGAACAGCGCGATCCTGACTTCAGGACTCACCATCATTCGATTCCCATTGCCTCCTTTAACTGGCGGGCGCGTTCCCGGCTCACATCGCGTTCTTCTCCGTTCAGCAATTTCACACGCCAGGTACCGGAAAACCATGGCAGCAGTTCCTTCACAGCTTCCAGGTTGACCAATTCGCCGCGGCTGATTCGAAGGAAGCCGACCGGCTCCAGCATTATTTCCAGTTCCGTAATCGTCTTTTCCACCAGCAGCCTGTCATTCGCAGTCACCGCGAAGACCAATTTATCTTCGATCTCCACCCGGATCACGTCGCGCAACGGAACGATCACGATGCGCTTACCACGCCGCGCGGCGATGCGGCGTAAAGGGCCGCTGCGCTCGCGGGCCACCAGCCGGATATCCTGCAACTCCGTATTGAGCGGCAAACGCCCGGCCGGAAACTTTTGACGCACTCTGGCCAGCGCCCGCTCCAGGCGATCCGGCTGGACCGGCTTCAGGAGATAGTCAATCGCGTTCGCCTCGAAAGCCCGTACGGCATATTCGTCGTAGGCCGTGGCGAAGACGATTACCGGCGGATCGGATAACTGCTGCACGACCTCGAAGCCGTCGAAACCCGGCATTTCAATATCGAGGAACACGAGATCGGGACGCAATTCGCCGATCATCTCGATGGCTTCGATTCCGTTGGAAGCTTCGCCCACGATTTCGATATCGGGGGCAGCGCTCAGAGCGCGGCGCAGTGCCATCCGCGCCGGATCTTCGTCATCCACGAGGAGTGTCCGGATTCTCATGTAGTGGCCTGCGCTTCGAAGCTGAACTCGACCCAGCCAGTTCCGCGGTTGATCCGCAACGGTTCGGCTTCGCCGGTGAAAATCCGCAGGCGGGCGCGCACATTATCCAGCGCATGACCGGGCCGGAACATGGCTGAAGGTTCCGGCAACGCATGATCGTCGGCGGTATTCCGGACCGAGATGCGAAAGCCCGCCGATGACGGCTGCACCTGAACCCGCACCGAACCGCCATCAATCAGTGGAGCGATGCCGTGCTTGATCGCATTTTCCACCAGAGGCTGCAAAACCAGCCCTGGGATTCGGACATTGGGCAAATGGCCTTCTGGCAGTTCCACGTGCAACCGGGAACGAAACCTGGCGCGCTCGATCGAGAGATAGTCGCGCACAAACTGAACTTCCTCGCCGAGCGTCACCGCATCGGCGTGAGTACAACCGAGCGTGTAACGGAAAAGATCGGAAAGGCGGCCGATCATCTGCCGGGCGGCGAGCGGATCGTCTTCGATGAGCGCCGAGATCGTATTCAGCGTGTTGAAGAAGAAGTGCGGATTGATCTGGGATTGCAGGGCACGCGTCTGAGCTTCCGATGCCTTCACCGCAAGCTCGCGCAACTTCATCTACGAATCCTCCACCTCATACTTGAGCTTCATAAAAGCTCCGATAATGAGTGCAAGTATTGCGCCGATCACACCGTCAATGGCCACAATCCGCCAGAGGAACGGGATCACGATATTGATGCCGGTGGGGAGGTGCGAGACGATTTCCAGCGACACCGCACAGGCAAGCGAGGCCGCGACGGCATTGTAAACCACCGCGACAACAGTGATAATCGCCGGCGGATATCCGTTCATAATCCGCCGCAGATATCCATTGCCAAGCCCGCAGGCGATGAAGAAGGCGAGCGCGAAGACGATGCCGGTAACAGCCGACCAGCACAGCGCGAACGGGTTAATGAATATCTGGAGGGCGTTCGACGGGCTGGAAAAAGCGGTAAAGAAAGCCGCCCAAAAAGGCCCGGTTATGGCGCCCCAGACGACTACTTTCGCAAGCAGCGACGGAAGCTCGTGGACGGGCGGCGGCCCCCGCCGAATCCGGAAGAGTGAGAACAACCATTTCATGACTTTATTTTGCTCCGGTTCCGCCAGGCGGTGGTCTGTTTTCAGACGAACGGGAGTTCTTCAGTCCCGAACGGTTGCAAACGCCTCATTCAGGCGTTTCCAGGTGATGCCGAGTTCCTCGGGGAGGACGCGGGTTTCGCCGATGGTGGTCATGAAGTTCGAGTCGCCCGACCAGCGCGGCAACACGTGCATGTGAATATGACCGGCGATGCCGGCCCCGGCGCTTTCGCCGAGATTCATGCCGATATTCAGACCCCCGGGGCGGTAAATCCTTTGCAGGTGACCTTCGGATGCGCGAACCAGTTCCATCAGTTCGGCCGCGACGGCATTCTCAACGGCGTTGAGCCGGTCCGCATGCACGAACGGAACCACCATGAGGTGGCCGCTGGTATACGGATAGCGATTGAGGACGACGAAGTTATAGAGCCCGCGATGAACGATGAGATTTTCCTCGTCGTTCGACTGCGCCGCCATCTCGCAGAAAATACAGCCTTCGCGCGGTCGCTCGTGGCTCAGATAGCGATAGCGCCAGGGGCTCCAGAGATGGTCCACAAATCAGAGTGTGGGCGCTTCGGAAGCGGCGGCCGCCTCGACGGGACTGTCCGAATTATTGACCACGTCTTTCAGCTCTTTGCTGGGCTTGAAATACGGGATCTTCTTGGCAGGCACCTCTACGCGCGTGCCCGTCTTCGGATTGCGGCCAATGCGGGCCTGGCGCTGACGGGTACGAAAACTCCCGAAACCGCGGATTTCGATCTTATCCGCATTACGCAACGAGCGTACGATGCTGTCGAAGATAGCCTCGACGATCACTTCGGATTCCTTGCGCGTCATTTCCACGACTCGCGAGACCTCTTCAATCAGATCGGCTTTTGTCATCAATACCCTCCTCAAACGGGGTCATAAAGCATTATCTCTCAATACCTTCGCCGGTGGCGAATGGCCTCACCGTCACTGCCGGCGCGGCAACAATTCTTCCAGACCGGAACTGGCGGCAGCCCCGCGGCGGCGGTAATCTTCGAGGCGCTGACTTTCTTCCGAATCGGCCATTGCTTTGAGGCTCAAACCGATCTTCCGCTCCTGCTCATTCATACGTATGACTTTGAAATCCATTTCCTGGCCCGGGGTCAGCGGCGGCGGATCGGATTTGCGGCCTGTCCAGCCAGGCACTTCGGAGAAATGGCACAAACCTTCGACGCCTTCAGCCAATTCCACAAAACCGCCAAACCCGGCGAGCCGCAGCACTTTGCCGCGCACCGTATCGTTCACGTTGTGCGACTGGAACCAGGTTTCCCAGGCATCGGGCTGCAACTGCTTGACGCCTAACGAGAGGCGCTTGTGTGCCGCATCAATCGCAAGAATCACGGCCTGCACGGTGGAACCTTTGCGCAGAATCTCACTGGGATGACGGATTCTGCGGGTCCACGAAAGATCGGAGACGTGTACGAGGCCGTCAATCCCTTCCTCGATCTCGATGAAGGCGCCAAACTCGGTCATGTTGCGGACGCGGCCTTCGACGACGGAGCCGACGCTGTAACGCGACTCGACGGTGGTCCAGGGATTGGCCTCCAACTGCTTGAGGCCAAGAGAAATGCGGCGGTCATGGAGGTTGACTTCGAGCACCACCGATTCCACCTGATCGCCGGGCTTCACGACGCGCGAAGGATGGCGCATGCGGCGGGACCAGGTCATCTCACTGATATGGATTAGTCCCTCGATGCCGGGTTCCAGTTCCACAAACGCACCGTAATCCGTCACCGTCACAACGCGGCCGACGAGGCGCGAACCTACGGCGATCCGTTCGGCGACGCCTTCCCACGGGTCCGGCGTCAGCTGCTTGATGCCGAGAGAGACTCGCTCTTTGGCGGGATCGTACTTCAGAACCTGGACAGTGACTTCAGCGCCCGTTTCGAGCACTTCGGAAGGGTGGGCTACCCTGCCCCAGGAAACATCGGTCACATGGAGGAGACCGTCAATGCCGCCCAGATCGATGAAGGCCCCGTACTCCGTGAGATTTTTCACGGTACCGGTGAGGATTGCACCTTCGTGGATCATTCCGAGCGTAATGGTTTTGCGGGAATCCACTTCTTCCTGCACGGCGAGTTTGCGGGAGACGACGGCGTTGCCGCGCTTGCGGTTCAGCTTGACGATCTTGACCGGGATATCCTGGCCGATGAACTGATCGACATTGCGAACGGGGCGCGGATCGACCTGCGAACCCGGCATGAAGGCACGGACGCCGATGTCGACGGAAAGCCCCCCTTTGACGCGGCCGAGCACCCGGCCCGAGATAGTTAATTGTTCGGTGAGCGCGCGTTCGAGATTGTCCCAAATCTTGAGGCGGGAAGCTTTTTCGTGGGAGAGCTGGACGTAGCCTTCGGCGGTATAGCCGCCTTCGACCATCACTTCGACGATATCGCCGGGCTTGACGGTGGAGTTTCCGCTGAAGTCCTGAAACTGGGAAAGCGGGATGACGCCATCGGATTTGGAGCCGAAGTCTATGTAGACATCGGCGCCTTTGATCTTGATGACGCGACCTTCTATAACCTCATGGCGGGATGGCGGCGCGAGGTGGCTGTAATCTTCGAGGAAGTGCTGGTAATCTTCCGCGTCTACGCTTTCCGCGTTTACATTAGTGGCCGGTAGATCCAACTTACCGGGAAAGTCGCTGTCCGTCACCGCTTTGGCCCCCAAACCCGCCCTTTCCCGACCTCGCGAATGAGGGCGGATCCGGAACGGGAATCTATCAACTATAAAGTTACCAGAGCGGGTTGTCAAACGGGATTGGGGTAGAATGGCTGCCCATTCAGGCCGATTCGCGCCAATCGGGACAGTTGAGGATGCGTGGGTCATGCGGCCTGCTGCAAGGCGGGGTTGGGCGATGCTTTTTTGCGCAATTCGAGCGGCGAGGGGCCGACTCCATAGCGTTTCAGGCGGTGGTAGAAGTCGATGTAAGAGTCGATTTCCTCATTCGAAAAAACGAATCCATCTTTGGCGGGGTCGTAGGGTAAGTCCCTTTCTTTGGCGAGAATACTGAGGAGCCGGGCTTCTTCGAGTTTCTTCGCACGCTCGGCTTTGCGCTCGGCCTGGAGCTTCTGGAGCTGGTCGAAATGCTTCTGGAAGGAGCGGTGGATGCGCTGTTCGTAGAGCGAGAGCAGTTCCAGAGTTTTTGCGTTGTCGCGGACGGTCTGGGCCTCGGTGATGGCGTCGTTGATTTCCGGGTGGTCGGCGTTGTAGTTATCGGCGGTGCCATCAAAGTGACCAAGGGAGATGATGTTGTTCGACTGGGCTCGCGCATGGTTGAGACGCCAGGCGTCTTCGGCTACGGAACTGGCGAGGAATTCCTCGATGGAGCCGACGGGTTGGAGGTCGGCCATCATTTTGGAGCAGAAGGCGTCATGCTGGATGCGGCCTTCTTCGGTCATGACGGTGACCTGGGCGGTTACGCCGTGACGGCGGGCGTTCTGGCAGGATTTGCTTTTGCCGACGGGGGTGGTGGGGCCTGTGCCTTTTTGGGCGTTGACTCGGTTGGCGGCTAGTTGTTTTTCGGATATCGGCATTTTGGTTGGTCCTTGTTGTTCTCGTTGTACTCGTTGCTTGCGCTATTTCTCGATGTCTTGCATCCTATGGTTCGGTTTTAGCAGACGAGGGTGGCGGCAAAATGGTCGATTTTTTGTAAGATGGTGATTACAGGGCAAATAAAAACAACATTTCGACGATACTCATATTCTAGGGAACCAACAATCGAGCCGGCGGTCTTTACTGGACGGGGATCAATCAAGACGGTCCCTGGATGGACCGTCGCATCGAAGGCGTTCAAAATTCGCAGGCTGAGCGAGCGTTCAGATTCTACCGGTCTGAGTATCTATTACCGGAGACCGAGCGTTTGCGCCAATCATCTGGGCGGATCTCGAAGGAATTGGATTTAGGACTAATGGAGCCCGGAGTGTCTGCTCCATCCGAAATAACATCACGCTTCCGATGAGTATCGACTGTTCACTACTCGTCAGCGATAATCCCCGGTTTTAGGGAGAAGGGCCAAGCTAGGCTTTTCGCCCCCCACGCAGCGAACCAGGGAAACTGAACAATTCCGTCAACGCTATATTCTAAGGCATTCGTCAGTTTCAGCAGATTTAAGAAGGACGGGTTTCCGCAACCACTTTCGATTCCTGCAGAGTGCGTCCGGTGCATGTCTACCTGCTCTGCAAGTGGCTCCTGCGACCATTTCCGCTCACGCCTGAGTTCCCTGAGACGGTCGGCAAGCGCGCGTTTTGCACTCGTAGCGGAAACCAAGATTCATACTCAACTAATGTAGACTATGAGTCGATAGAAAATGAGTAACAATCGGCAAATTCTTGGCCTGTCTTCCCATTCGCCAGCGCTGAAGCTGATACTCACTTGCGGATTCGCGGCATTGACGATTTCATGCCTATCGGGGGCGACCGATGCCAGAATCAGCGGTACGTACGTGGCACACGATCAAGGATCCGTGTCCATGCTCCAAATCACTCAGACCGATAACGGCCAGCTCACAGGCGTATTGAGTGTTGTTGAAGCGAATAAAGACAGCCAAATAGAGACTGTTCAACGACCGTTTACCGGAGCACTCGATAACGGGCAGATTACCCTGTCATTCAAGGAACTTCTGGGAACTAATACTCTCTCTGGCAAGGCGCGAGCAAATACAATTGATCTCCAATTTGTCGATTCCACTGCAGGCGTCCATACGTGGGCGTTCGCGCTAGGATCTGCCGAAGAATTCGGCAAGTATTCAACGGCCATACGTGCTCAAGTCGATTCGGCCAAGGTGAACGCGACGTTAGCTCAAATCGTTCAGATATGCGAACGAACCATCAATCAGGCCGAAGCGTGGTTGGCAACTTCCCAAGGGCGCGCGTCAAGAATCTCCAACATCTACGACAGGTACAAGGAAATTGAAAGCGGAATGCGTACCCTGATTGACAAGGAGCGCCAGACTCGAAATCCCGTGACGCGTTCACAGATCTCAGTTGCAATTACTCAGGGAGGAGTCACAGGAACGCAAACCGATGTTCAGGTTGATCAGGTATGGGATAACGTGGTGGATAGTGGCGCTGCACTTTTGCGCGAACTATCGCAGTCCTGCGGGCCCACCGAGGCCGAACTCCGTGCGCGCAATGCCGCTCCAGACTCGATTGCAGACTTTAAGGTGGCGTGCGAAAATCTGGCCCGGGAGAAAACACGCTTCGAACCGGAGTTTAGGCGCGTCGCCGAAGTACGCAACAGCCTCAAGATCTTTCAGGCAGAAGCCGAAAAACGACGGCAAGCGCTTGATAATCTCGGCACCCGACTGCAGTAACGCAATCTGGGGTGTTTGGTAATTCCCGAGCTAGCCGTTTTTCAATTTCCACGCAATCGACGCCAGCCGGTCACGATACTTCGGGTGCGGTTTCCTCCAGCCCGCCCGATATCGCAAAGCGCCATCAGTGACTGCCGGTCTCTTTTTGAGAAGCTGGCGAATCGGCACGAGGTCTTGGCCAGTCCAGAAACACCTTTGAACATCCGGCCGCGTGATTCATTGATTAACGGCGCGGCATGGCCGGGGACGGGTAGGATAGTTTCTATGTCCCCAATTCTTGTCATTGGTTCCACTGGCCATGTGGGCAGCCAGGTTGTCGCCCAATTGAGCGATAAGGGCGTGCCGGTTCGCGCCATGACGCGCAAGCCTGGCGTCGCTCGCCCTTCCGCGCAAGTCGAGGTGGTGCAAGGCGACCTGACCTCGCCCGAGACTGTGGAGCCCGCCCTGAATGGAGTGGATACGGTGTTCCTGGTGTGGACGGCGCCGCCAGCCGCATTCCCGGCAATCCTGGAGCTGATGGCCAGACGAGTGCGGCGCATCGTTTATCTTTCGGCTCCGCTCAAGACGCCGCATCCGTTTTTTCAGCAGCCGAACGCTACCAGAGTAGTGGCGGAGCAGATCGAGCGGTCGATCGAAGCCTCCGGGCTGGAGTGGACCTTCCTTCGGCCGGGCATGTTCGCGTGCAATGGTCCGCACTGGTGGGGACAGCAACTTCGCGCCGGCGACCTGATTCGCTGGCCCTATCTCGACGTGCCAACTGCGCCGATCGACCCTGCCGACATCGCCGCGATCGGGGTTCGGGCGCTGTGCGAAAACGGGCACGCTGGAGCTGAGTACGTTCTGACAGGGCCGGAATCGCTCACGCAGAGGGAGCAGATCTCGATTGTCGGCAGTGTGTTGGGACGGGCTCTGCGCATCGAAGAAATGACGCCGGATGAGGCCCGGAAGGAACTGGTCAGCGTAATGGACTGGGGCATGGCGCCGTCGACGTCGGTCTCGGCCGTGATCGAGAAGCTGCTGAGCGCCTGGGGGGCGGCTGCGGGATTGCCCGCATTCGTTTCGACCAGGTTTTCCGAGATCACGGGCACGCGCCCGCGTACATTCCGCCAGTGGGCCGAACTCCACGCACGGGATTTTCGGGGCTGACCGGGACGGCAGTAATGGATTTCTTTAACCGCTTTTACACCGTCTGTCAGCAGTGGGGTGACCTTGCCGATGAGATATCAACTCAAGGTTGGGACCCTATAGCCTCGGCTGTCTTACAGACAAGGAATCTGTTTGGCAGGGATATAAAATCGAACCTGGAATTAGACGTCGCGCACACAATTGATGACTTCCGAGTACTTATCGCCGCAATTCGGGAATCACCTACGAAGTTCGATTATCCGAAACTTGCGTTGGAGCGGTTGAAAGATTTGGAAATGACTGAGGCCGCGATCAGCGCGGCCCAGTTACGGCCAGAAGAGGCAAATGCCTATCGTCATTTCGTTGCGGTATCTCGGGATCTGCTCGCCGCGATGAGTCGCCTTCCAGTACCGGAGGAAGGCTACCTGGGCTTTAGAAGCAAAGTTCTGACGGATTTCGACTTTCTTCGAACCGAGTTTGGCTTCAGTATCGGAGATACTTCTCCGGTTCGGGTAGTGTTTGTGTCAAACCCTGTCGAGGTTGCGGTGGAATACGCGCCACAGTTGCCTGAGACAACGCTCGAAGTGACTGTACCAGAAGTGTCAGAATGGTCCCCTTTCCGTCTGGACGATTTTTTTTACTCTACGGGACTGGGACTGTCCTTCCCCTATGAATGCTTTGATTTATTAACGAGATCAGGGTTAGCGGACTTCATCGATGAGATGGCCGCGTTTATTAAGATCAATGCGGCGCCGATCTTGCGAGGAGATCGAAACGCATATTTGCAGCTTGCCGCCAAGGCGCAGGACCGTGAGCAGCTGTTCTGTAGTCAAATGGAAAAACAGAACGATACTGACGAATAGTTCGACCGTTGCACTGTCACGCTGACGCACTGGTAACGCGTCACGCGGGTAAACGTCATGGGGCGGCTCTCCGTTGACGATACCTTCCAGAACGATGTGAATCATGTCCCCAGTTGGGCGTCCGACGGCAACATGTGAGATTCTGAAATTCATTAAAGGTCGGATTTCGATGATTGCACCGTGCATTCGAATCCAAAGCCATGACGATCTATAACGAAACCAGGTTGCGGCCATTACACCGAGTGTTGGTCGCTCTCGCGCTTCTGAGTCTCGGCGGATCTGTTCTCAACTCGCAAAGTGCCGCCGGAAAAGGCTGGAGCAGCCTCGGCATACTTCCGTTCCAGGGATATGACCAGACCCTGGTGAAAGCGCCGACGCAATACATTCTCTACTACACAAAACGACAGCCGGGGACCGTCGAGAGCGGTAACGATCCTCAGGGCCGCGCGTTCTCGAAGGATCTGAAAACCGGACGGTCGACACGGGCGATGTTTGCGCCACCAGCGGCGATCTTTGCCTGAATGCCCCTGATTCCGTTGGCAACTTTCTGGGTACTCACGCCCGTTTTGCCGACGCCATTTACCTGCCCGATGGCCGGATTCGCGCGCTGATCTTCAACGGAATCCGAAATGGCCGCGCGTTTTGGAGCGCTACCTCGACAGACGGAATCATCTGGACTCAGGAGTCCGGCTACCGGCTACCGATCGACACTTCCTCGAATATCACAGTGACCGGGGGAAACGCCTTTGCCGCTTTGCCGGATGGAAGAATACGGATGTATTTCACCGGCGTATTCACGCCAGGCAGCCCTGGCACTCCTTCGTGGTACGACAACTGTTTCAACTGCGGCGTCATCCTGAGCGCCATATCGAAAGACAATGGCCTGACCTTTGCCCAGGAGGCAGGCATCCGGATTAATCCTCTGGTGCAGGGCCCGGTTATAGGGGGAGCTCAGTTCAACAACACCAACGTCGCAGCCGTGAAGACGACGGAAAACGGCAAGATCATCTACCGCATCTACAGTCCCTCGCTCACCGACGGGACCGTCAGCTATGTAAGTGAAGATGGGCTCAATTTCACACTGGAGGGACAGGTACCCGCGCCGAACACCGATCCCCGGGCTACGGTGCTGCCGGATGGCCGAATCTGGTTCTCGATCGATCCTGACGGCGTGATCGACACCATGGTCTTTGGCCCACAGGCATTCGCTGTGAACAGCGTTCGCGCCGACGTGGGGACTCTCCCGGCTTCCGGTTTTCCGAAACCATTTCAATCGGCACTAAGCGGTGTGACCGGCAATGCCACCACACCCGTGAGCTTGTCGGTTGTCAGTGGCAGCGGATCGCCCAGCGGTGACGGTACTCCGCCATTTACGCCGTCGTACTATTCGTTCTCACCTTCCGGCGGCTTTCCGTCCGTTTCGACTGTCGTGAGCTTTGTTGGTCCCGCCACCTATGCCGCACAGAGTCAGCTTGCGATACACGCTCAAGCCGGCGACTCGATTGCCGCGGGTGCGATCTATTGCATGACGCAGCCACTCGGCCGCGCCGGCAACAGTGTATTTTGCCAGCCACAGGCGCCGGCTTTACCGATGAACAAGCTGACCTTCAACCTGTTTGCCGCAAGCGCACCCTCGTCCCAGACATCCAACATTCTGTTCAATGGCGGCAACGGGTATCGATTCAGCGCGTCATCCAGCGTCTCCTGGGCCACCGTTACCCCGAGTGGCACCGCACCGGCGCCATTGATTATTACGGTAAATCCCTCCGGTCTCGCCCCGGGCGCGTATACGGGATCGATCACGATCTCGGCCGAAAACACCGCGGAGGTGATTGCGGTGACCGCCGTGGTTGCGGGTGCTCCATTAATTAATTCCGTGCAGGACGCCGCTACTTACTCTCCTACGATTACACCCAACGGTTTTGCGACCATCTTCGGCAGCGGCTTTACAGCCACTCCCTTATCGTGGGCGCCGACAGCCGCGTTGCCTACAAGTCTGGGGGGCGTGAAGGTCCAGATCGATGGTAAAGACGCTTACATCAGTTATGCCGATTTCGGACAAGTGAATGTGCTCGTGCCACCTGACAGCAATTCGGGTACGGTGACGGTTTCCGTGACAACTCCCGGGGGAATTGCGAACTCGACCGTCACCATGGCCCCGGTAAAGCCTGGCTGGTTCGCCTACACGGTGGGCGCCTCGACATGGATCGCGGCGCAGATTTCCAACACGGCTACGCTGGTGGCGCCGACGGGAATTCTGGGTGGGGCAGCGAGCCGTCCTGCAGCGGCCGGCGATTTCATCACTCTTTATGCGAATGGCTTCGGAGCAACGACCCCGGCTGCCCCCGCAGGCACGGTATTCAGCGGCGCGTATCCAGTGGCAAATCCGTCCCAACTGAGCCTGACGATTGGCGGGAAGAGTGTTCCGGTGCTTTTCGCAGGAGAGATCGCGGCCGGACTGTATCAGGTGAATGCGCAGGTTCCAGCGGGGTTAGGACAGGGGGATCTGGCGGTGTTGATGACGGTCAACGGCCAGACGACACAAACGGCGTCGCTGAACTTCCAATAACGTTCGTTCACGAAACCACTCGGCCCGGCGAAATGGACAAACAGGCGCTCCATCGGCGCTCATGAAAATGGCTCATCGTCCAATAGCAATCGCTGGTTGAATTGTTATTCACGTTCCACGGGAAAACCGAAGGCGTAGAACGTGCTGTCCGCAGTGCTCAGATAGATTTGGCCCGGACTTGCCGAGAGGTTGGCGGCATGCATCGGCGAAGCGATCAACCTGCCGCTATTCCAAAGCTCCCGCCCCGTTGACGCGTCCAGGGCGTGGAGAACGGCGGGAGCGTTGCCTCCTGAAGCCACAAACATCACACCATTTACGACGACTGGCGCGAGGGGAGATGTTATTTCGCGCGATGTCCATGCCGTTGTCAGTTGCGGCACGCCATTGACGGTTACGATTTTCATCGCATCAATTGTTCCCGCTGAAGACGTCGCGAGCCAGACGGCATTTGCATCCTCCCAGGACACGAGACTTTCCGCCGCGACACCCGAAGCCGGAGATTTCACGAGAGCCGTGCTGTGATTGGCGCCCCCCAGCGATTGACTGTCCAGAACAATAACGCGGCCATCTTTTGTCGCCGCCGCAATCAGTTCGCGATTCTCGCCGCGAATCACTACGGGGCCAGTCGCGAATGCCGCATCAGTCGCCGTAAACCAGTCCTTCAACTTCAGCGTCACAGGCTCGAGCGCAACGACAGAATTGCCATAGCCGGCCCCCGGTCCGAGTGCGGCGTAGACCGTTCCATCGGTCCCGAAAGCCAGGTCGCCCAGGGGACTGGCGCCCCCCGTTTTCCAGGAGCTGACGGACTGGCCTGTCAGGTTCATGGACCAGACACCATTGGCCACGCCACCGCACTCGTTGGATGAGGAAGTATAAGCGGTGTCGTTCACAACCGCCAGATCGGACAGCCGGGCATTAGCGGGAACGAAGGGGCGAGGTTGCTGCAATTCCTTGCCTGACGGAAAGCTGATAGTGTGCAGAACGCCATCGCTGGTGACTGCATAAACCGCCATTAAGCCTGCAGACCCACCACCGCCGCCTCGACCGGGAGCCGCCCCGCCTCGGCCACGTCCGCCCGAAGCTCCCGCCGCAGGGCCGCCGCGTCCAGCTGCCCGAAAGTCCGGAGGCAGTCCTTCGCCCGGCTTGCCGGAAACTGAGCGTACGCCTGCTCCTGGGCCGCGCGAAACCGGCTGCGCCTGTGTGAGTGAGACTGAACGCGTGATGCCTGCCGTCATGCCACCCGGACAGGCGGGCGTGCTCGCCGCGGGCAGTGGGGCATCGAAGTGTTTCTCCCAGTACAGCTGCGCCATGTCGTAATCGACGGCAAAAACATTATTCGAGCTTCCGCCCATCAAGGCAAGAAAATTCACGCCTCGGTAGTGATAGCCGGTACCTGCCGTGACAGCCCCTGTCAATGCGTTCATTTGCCTCGATTGGTTGTTCAGCTTCAGCTTCCACAACATGCGGAAGCCCGGCTTCTGCATGCTGCCAGTCGAGATCGCGGTGTCGGGAAAGGATGAAGTGCGCTGCGCATTGGCGCCGCTGGTGGTCCAATCCGGGCCTCGCTGCGCGCACAGTGTCACCGCGCCAAGCGCACTACAGATCAGGATGTTTCTCAGGTGCCTTTTCATGTCATCCCTACTTCAGGCCAAAACAATAAAACTCGCCATCAAAAGTGTCGATGTAGATGTGTCCGTTGGCTACGGAGAGTCCACTGTTGTGATTCCATGAAACGATCTGATTACCACTCGACCACAGCTCTTTGCCTGTTTCCGCATCGAGCGCAAACACGGTGGCATGCGTACTGTTGGCGATCCGGTTCGGAGCCGGCGATTTGTCGTCCCACGCGCGGTCGACATAGCGCTGACGCGTGTCCTCACCGCTGCCGAATGTGAAGACAATGCCGTTGGCGACGAGCGGCTCATCGGCCATGTCAATATCCCGCGACAGCCAGGCGGGCACGAGTTTCCATTTGCCCGCATGCTCTTCGACGCGGAACGCCGCCGCTCCGCCATTTTCCGGACGGCCGTATTCGAGGGGCGCATGAAACGTCCTGCTGACCGGCCCGTAGAAAGGCATCACGACCCATTGCGCACCTTTGGCATCCTGCCACGCCGCCATGCCACCCCACGCGCCCTGCGCCTGATAGTTCGCCTCGTCATTGCAAATGAGCGGGCTACGGTCGAGCGGTGTCCGGTGATCTTCGCCGCCAAAGTTGTCACGATCGAGCAGCCAGAGGCGGCACTCCTTGCTGCCCTCAAGGAGAAAATGTTTCCCCTTGTAGTCGAAGGCGACAGGAGTTACGTTGATATCGAGATCTCGCTTATAAAGCCACGCGGCATTGGAAGGTCCGAAGTAGCCGGTCAACTTCAGACCATCGGCGCCGAGTTTCGCGGCAACAACGGCGTTTCCCAGGTGACCGTTGGGAGGATCGTATTCGCCATCGCCCGTGCCGATATAGATAGTGCCATCGGGAGCAATGGCCACGCCACGGCGGCCCCACATGCCGCCTCCTCCCGGTGACAGCGCGCTGACTATGTTCGTCTTCAGATCGAAGGTGTAAAACGCGTTCGGCACACTGCCGCAGCCCTGGCCCGTGGTCGTATAGATGACGTTGTTGAACAGATTCAATGCGTAGGGCTTGCCATTGGGGGGCAGGAATTTTTGAGGCGCTTTCACGTCTTCGCCATCCGCTACGTTGATCTGATGAAGCAGGCCGTCGCCGGAAAGGGCGTAGATGGTCAGTTTGCCGGGGACATCCGCGGGGCCTATGACCGGCCCTGCCGTTTGGCCACCGGCGCAAATCCAGCTTCCAGCGCTTTCCTGGCCTGTACTGTCATCGAAATGCTTTCGCCACAGAAGGTCACCACTGTTTGCGTCCAGCGCAAAGAGATCGTCCGATGCGGCAGGCACAATGGCGATATCCCGGGGACCTTTGCTCGTGCTCACACGGGTCGCCACGACCGGCGGAAACAGATTCGTCATGGAGCGGACGGTGCTGTCGAGCTTCACCTTCCACAGGAGCTTTGTATTTCCGACATTGGACGGGCTGAGGACTCGCTCATCGCGGAGCCAGCCGGTGCGGGCGCTGTCAACACCATCGGTCAGGTAGTCCGCGCTCCATGAAACAACAGCAAGTGAGGCGCCGATGGCGATTGTGACGAGTAGATTGTTTCTGTTCATTGTTTCCAGGTAAAAGCCTCTGCGGGACGCCGGGAGGGTAGGTCCGTCGTCCCGCATCGATCCTCAGAAGATCAGAAAATGATCTTCAGGCCGAGCTGCTGTTGTCTGCTACCGCTGATTCCGGTGATTCGGCCAAACGTGGTGGAGCCCACCGTGGTGTTGGGATTGTTTGGCGTCTGGGTATTCGTCAGGTTGAACGATTCCAGGCGGAATTGAAGAGTGGCTCGTTCCCACGGTTTGAATTCGCGCTGCAGACTGGTATCGAAATTCCACCGGCCCGGCCCGAAGCCAATCGTACGGCCTCCATTACCCCAGGTGAAGTTCGGCTGGTTGACGAACGCGGCAGTGTTAAACCATTGGTCGTATGTGCCAGGGCCATCTGCGCTGGCGATGACGTTGGGATAGTTGGGCCCCGTGGCGCCGTTGACGTTGGCTCCGCTGTTAACGCTGAGGGGACTGCCGGTCTGGATGGCCCCGATCACGTTGAGCTTCCACTGGTGAACAATCTTGGCGGCGAAGCTGGTCGATTTGCCGCCGAACGGCAGATTGTAATTCATCGAAATGGAGACGCGCTGGCGAATATCGCTGCCGCTATTGCCCTTGATCAGCGCTGTGGTGTTGTAGGCGATATAGCGGAGCGACCCGTTATCGAGGGCCTTTGACCAGGTATGATTCACGACGAGATTCAGGCCGTGCTGGAAACGGTGAGTCAGAGTTGTCTGCAACGAATTGTAGGAGCTGTTGAAATAGTTGGTCACAAGCCCGATGCCGGTTACGTCGGGAAGCGCGGCGGCATAGACACGCCGCGTCGCGACCGCCGCCGAACCCGGAGCGGCGCCGTCCCACTGATAGGTCGCATTGGAACCGCTCAGCTTACGGCCCAGATTACCGACGAACCCAACATTCAGCACGATATCGGCAGGAAGTTCACGCTGGACGAACAGGTTGTACTGGTAGGTTCGCGGGGTTACGTAGTTCATGGCGACACCGGCGATTCCACCGACCAGTTTGTTCGGGTCGCCGGGAACGGGAGCGGGAAGTCCGTTCGACAGAAGGAAGCCGACCGGCGTGTAGGCGTTGGGAGCGCTGGTGTAGGCGCTCGGCAGACTGCTGTTGAAAGGAGGATTGCGGAATGCGCCAGGGGTTCCCTGAAGATCGGGAGCATAGTTGATTCCAAAGCCGCCGCGGGCGACGGTTTTAGAATTTATCTGGGCCGCAAAACCGAAGCGAGGGGCGAAGTTCGTGCGGTTCTTCTGCACGCCCGTGGTATTCCCGACTCCGTTCACGCCAGGGAAGACCAGGCTCAGCGTGCTCAGATCGAAATTGGGAATACGGCCGTGCGCTTCGCTCAACGGGCTGAAGTAATCCCAGCGCATGCCGAGATTGAGCGTCAGCCATTTGTTGAATCGCCAGTCATCCTGGAAGTATGAGCCATATTCCATGAAGCGGTAGCCGGGGTGGATCAGGTATTTGCTGCGGCTGGCTGTCGTGAACAAGCCAAGTTCCAGGGACGCCAGACCGTTGCCCGACTGGTTGTTGGTTGTGTTGACGGTATCCGAGGTTGGAATGGCATTGAAGTTGAAGGTGCCGCGCGGGTCCGAACTCTGGGCCTCGTTGACCTGACGCCGGATCACGCTCATCCCGGTCTTCATACTGTGAGAGCCCTTGGTGAACTGCAGGCTGCCGGTCTCCTGCCACGTATTGTTGAAGTCGTAATTCGGTTGGAAGCCGCCTTCACTCAGACTCTGAATGCCCTGGGCAGTAGAAATGGAGATTGTTGGAATGCCTGAGCTGTCACTATCGATGTTGACGCCCGGGATTCCCAGTTTGTCCGCGACGTTCTTGCCAAAGTTGGTCTGCAGGCTCTGGAGCGCCCACCGGCTGTAGGAAGTCTGCAGCACCGCGATGGTTGAGGGGTTGAGCGTATAGACTTCGTTGAACTGGATATTCTGGTTCGCCTGATCGGTATATCCGCCGCCGTTGCCGACGGGGTCAATGCCGTTGGGAGCGGTGGGCAGGACATGGGGCGTTGTCGTGGTGGTGTGGTTGTAAGAATAACGACCGTAGAAACTGCTCTTGTCTGAAAAGCGGTGGTCGATTCGTTCATCCATGGTGCCGTCGTTCTGTGTGCGCGACGGCGCTGAGACATAGTTGTTGGTCACGCCCGGCAGCTGGGGGCCCGGGTACAACGCGAGAACCTTCACAGCAGCCGGGTCCATCCGGCTGAGGGGTATGGCGTTATTGGGGAACTGAGTTCGCTGAGCACCGCTGGAAGAAACCGACGTGGGAACGGTGACCGTGGTCTGAGGATCGTAGATCGGCGTGATCACATTCGGATTGGCTCCGAGGCCGATGGTGTTGAAGTTTCCTGCTATTTCGGACGCGAGCGGAACGGTGAGCTGATTGACCTGGCCCTGTCCGACCAGATAGGTTTCCCAGTCTGCGAAGAAGAACGTCTTGTTCTTCTTAATGGGGCCGCCGACGCTGGCGCCGAAATTATTCTGGCGGTAGGGAGCTTTGGGTTGAGTGGGAAGAAGTATCGGCTGGCGCGCATCCAGCGATTGATTGCGGAAGAACTCGAAAAGGGAACCATGAAGCGCGTTCGTGCCACCTTTAGTAATAAAGCTGACGCCCGCTCCATTGGCTCTCGACAGTTCGGCTGAGAACGTATTAGTGATGACTTTGATTTCTCCGATCGCTTCGATGGACGGCTTCACCGTTACGGTAGCGATGAAGCGCTCGTTATTATCCATGCCATCGATCATGAAATTGTTCTGCGCGCCATTGAACCCGTTGACCGAAACAGCGGAGGGTCGGCGCCGGTCGTCCACGGCGTTGCCGGTGGAGAACGATCCCGCGGTGTAGTCGGTGGCGCCCGGCACCAATTGAGTGAGAGTTACAAAGTTGCGGCCCAGGAGGGGGAGATCCTGCACCTGATGCTCGTCGATAAGGCTGGCGACGGTGGCCGAATCGGTTTGAAGCCTGACGGTGTCGGCTTCGACCGTAATGGATTGTTCCACCTGACCGAGCTCGAGTTTGACCTGGGCGCGGTAGCGGTCTCCGATGGCGACGGAGATATCGGGGATCGTCCATGTCTTGAAACCGGGTTTGGTGACCTGAAGACGGTAGTGGCCGGCAGGGAGCTGAGTCAGAAGAAAGTCACCTTCGCCGCTCGCGTCGGCGTTGTAGGCCAGACCGGTGGCGTTGTTGGTGGCGAGGACTTTGGCGGCAGGGACGACTCCGCCGCTGGTGTCGGTGACGGTGCCGAGAATGTCGGCGGTGGCGACCTGAGCGTGCAGGCTGTAGAGCGCGCCGCCTGCAAACATGAGCAGTGGCAGAACAAGCAGACATCGATTCACGGCAGAAGCTTTTTTGGACATAGACTGGTCTCCCTCGACTGATTTGGCGTCGTAAAAATTTAGTGGAATTTTTCCCCTTGACGGAACCAGCATGATCCGAATCGGCGCGGGCGACAAGCTCGACACGGAGTCCGAAGCCTGAAAAACTCGCTCCTGGCTTTGAGTGACTTTATAAACGCGATCGCTGAAAACACAGACGTTACGCCAGAGCGCACTGCCCTGCTCCCCCCTGCTCCCCCCTTTACTCCTACAGTTTCTTAAAAACCCCGATCAGCCGGCAGTGGCGGGTTTGGCGATGTCAATTGGGTGTATACTTTCTGTGAAAGAGGGGTCGTTGATCAAACAGTTTGCCAAGTCGTCGGGCCTGGAATCCAGCGGTCGCGCAGGGTTGGCGGAGCACGGTGTCGACCCGGATGAAGTCCGGCGGCAGCTGGAGCGGCTGATATCGAGTCCGCTGTTCAGTCAAAGCCGCCGCTATTCCACGTTGCTTCGCTATGTCGTTGAAGAGACGCTGGAAGGCCGGGCGGATCGGCTGAAAGAACGGACGGTTGGGATCGACGTCTTCGGGCGCGATCCTTCATACGACACAACTGCGGACCCGGTGGTGCGGACGACTGCGGCCCAGCTTCGGCACAGAATCACGCAGTATTACGCTCAGCCTGGACACGAGGGCGAAATTCGAATCGGGTTACCGCCCGGCGCCTACGTCGCTGAATTCCGGCAGGGTGCGGCCACCCACAACGTCATCGCGATGAACGTGGAGGTGGCGCCGGAGAGAGGACCGGGCGCCGAGCCAGCGGAAATAGTTCCGCTGGTCGTTCTTGAACCAAAGGCGGTCCCGACGGTTTCGTGGGCTAAGTGGCTGCGTTTTGCGGCGGTCGGGTTGGCGATAGGCGCAGCCTGTGTCTTCGCTTTCGATCAGATTCAGGCGAGAACGCAGGACGCGTCGCTGCGGAAGTTCTGGGGGCCGGTGTGGGATTCCAGAGGATCGATTTTAATCTGCATTGGCGGCGCGCAGGGGAACAACGGTTCCAGAACTCCGACTGCCGCGCAATCTGGCGCCGCAGCCCGGGGAACGGGCGCGTCTAATACGGGAAGTTCCGCCATCGCATCCGATAACGGACCCACGGTTTTAGAGTCTCTGCGGGCGGATTGGGTGGCGTGGCCGGATGCGATGGTGGTGGCGCAAATCGCAGGAATTGCCAAAGCAAATGGCCAGAATATTCGGCTTCGAAAATCCGGCTTGATAGCGTTCGCAGATCTGCGCGAATCGCCCGACGTTCTGGTGGGCGCGTTTAACAACCAATGGATCATGCGGCTGGGTGCGAATCTGCGATACCGGTATGCGCGGGAGTGGGAAGCGGACAACTCTTATATTGAGGACCAGAAGAACCCTGGCAAGAAGGACTGGGTTGTTCATTATCGGCAGCCTTATTCCGGCTTCCTTACCGACTACGGAATCATTTCGCGGGTTCTGGATCCGACGACCGAGAAGATGACTGTGATTGCGTCGGGTATAGCGTCCTACGGGACGATGGCTGCCGGCGATTTTCTGACGCAGGAAAAGTACATGAAGATGCTTGCGGACCGCGCTCCGGCGGGATGGGAACACAAGAACATGCAGGTTGTGTTCTCGACCGATGTGATCAGCGGCAATGCGGGCCCGCCGCGTATTCTGGCTACCTATTTTTGGTAGGCGCTCCTCGCCAGTTCCCGGTCCGCCCCTGGTTATTTTCCGCTGAGTTCGAGTACTGTGATCGAGTAAGGCGGAAACGTCTTCGTGAAGTCCGCGCCGAGACCAGTCACATCCGCGGTCACCGGCACGATCTTATTCGGCTCGGTAATCGAATTCGTATCTTCCGGGCTGACTGAAGAGATGGTGGTGGTCTTCCCATTGGGATTGACGGTAGCTAGTCCGCTGACTGCGATATGGACCGGCGTCGCAGTCGCGGAACGGTTCACGAGCTTCAAATAGATCGTCCCCGTTTTGCTGTCGCGCGTCGCGTCGGAGAAAAGCAGCGGCAGTTGCTTCGGCATCGGAGTGAGCGGGACCTGATCGGTGGTTGGGACAGCCGCACCCCTTCCGCCGCGGCCCGCTGCGGGCGGCTGCCACTCCGCCGTCGGGATGTTCGAGGCCGTCATGGGAAGTACAAGATCGCCATGATGCGTGCTGAACACCTGTTGTACCCAGTAAGCCGGCGAGCCGTAGCTCGTCATTGTGTTGTAGCCGATCAGGTCCGTCTGCCATTGCATCGCGCCGGGATTCAGATTCACAAACAGCGGCGCATAACAATTCATCAGGATCAGGTCCGCATTCCGTTCCAGCCCCACGAGCCACGCGGCGTCACCCAGTGCGCCGTGGAGGTTCGGAGTCGGGCTGCCGACACGCGTAGCCCATTCGCCCACGAAAACTTTGGGCACCGCGCCGCCGCGTCCGCCCCGGGAACGCGTGTCGTAATCGTAGGCATGCAACGCCATTTCCTCTTCGTTGCGATAGAAGTGCTCATCAATTACGTCCGGCGTGCGCGTCGTCACTTCGGTTGTGGCAATGATTTTCAGTTCGGGATATTTTGCTTTGATCGCATCGTAGAACGCCGTGAAGCGGCCGTCATAGCTCCCCTTCACGTTATCGAAGTTGTCTTCATTGCCGATTTCGACGTACTGCAGTTTAAAGGGTGCGGGGTGGCCATCCTTAGCCCTGCGCGCGCCCCAGACCGTATTGACATCGCCGGTAACGTATTCGATCTCCTCAATTGCTTCCTTGATATACGGGTCGAGTTCCGGACCAGGCTTGAATCGAACCTGCCGCATCGAATAACCCGCATAGACCGCCAGCACGGGTTCCATACCGAGGTCTTCGCACCAGTCCAGATACTCGAGCAGGCCCATTCCATCGGACGTCCAGTAACCCCAGCCGTCGTTCATATGGCCTGGGCGTTCCTCAATCGGGCCGATTGTTTTCTTCCAGTCGAAACGCGTTGCCACCTGATTGCCTTCGAGGTAGTTACCGCCCGGGAAGCGAAGAAATCCGGGATGCATATTCGCCAGGAGCTGCATGATGTCGGCACGATTGCCGTTCGCGCGATTCTTGTAAGTAGGCGCGAACAGCGATACGAAACCGAACCAGAGCGTGCCCGGTTTATCCGCGCCAAGGACGAGCCTGTTCTCGGCGGAAGCCTTTACGTTCGCTCCCGTCGTCAGCGTCAATTCATATTTCTGCCAACCTGTCCCGAGCTTCGGCGCCTGGGCGGTGGCCGCAACCGTCGAACCATCGTTACTGACGATCGACACACTGACGGCGCCGGTGAATCCCGCGGCTGCCTTCGCGTAAAACATCGCCTTATACTGCGTCGAGGGCTTCACCGGGATACCCCAGAAGCCATCGTTCGCAATACCGACCTTGCCGTCGGCGGCCGCCTGCGAAATTGTGAGTTTCAGAGTCGCGGGAACTGCGGCGTTCAGCGGCGTCGCGGTATCGAGTTCCATGGAACCGGCGCCTCCGCGTTCCTGCACCAGAGCCCAGTGCACCAGTTCTTTGACATCCTTCGCCGGAACTGACTGGGCGGGATTCTGCGCGTTCCTCCGTTCGGGGACCGATTCCTTGAAATTACGATTGCGGACGAGTTCGCCGTAGAGGCCGCCCTCATAGGAATAGTTGATCTCTTCCGTCATCAGGCCGTAGAAATTGGGCGGCATATGCGCGGTGAACTGATCCGCGCGTATCCGGAGGCTCATCGGACCGCCTGCCTGCGCGCACAGGAGGGGAGCGGCGAGCAACATGACGCCGAGCGATGACAGCCGGTGGCTGTGGAATTTTTGTGAAAACATCTTTATTCTCCGCGCAAAAACTGCGATGCGGCTAAAGCATATCATTGCCGCAAAAGCGGACGATTAGTGATGCGGTCGGGATTATGTTCGTCTTCGCGTACCCTGTTATCCGGCAGCCGCGGCCGCTTCCGCCGTTTCTTCCATTCGCTCGTCCAGCGTATAGGTCAGAACCGGATCCGTCCGGCCCTTGACATGGATTGACCCCATTTCACGGAACCGGAAGCTTCCCTTCAGCGCTATATACGTGTATTCGCTGATTAGAATTCCTACTTTGAGATCCTTCGTGGCCGATTCCAGCCGCGACGCCAGATTCACTGTATCGCCGATCGCCGTATAATCCATCCGCCGGCTGGACCCGATATTCCCCACCACGGCCGGACCGGAATTGATTCCGACCCCGCTGCGGATGACAACCCCTTCGGCCTTCCATTTTTCGCTCATTCGCCGCAATTCATCCTGCATCTCGATCGCGGTCTTCATCGCATGCTCTTCCTGATAAGGATCGTCGTCCGGAGCGCCGAACAGAACCATCATGCCGTCCCCGATGAACTTATCGAGCGTACCTTTATTGCGAAACACCACCTCCACCATGCTCTCGAAATACTCATTGAGCAGCCGGACCACCTTCTCCGGAGCCAGTTTTTCCGACATCGTGGAAAACCCGCGGATATCGCAGAACAGCACCGTGATCCTCCGTCTGTCTCCGCTCAGCTGAATCTCATTGCCGGATTTCAGAATGGAATCCATGACCTGCTGCGAGACATAATGCGCGAACGTGGATTTCACCCGGTCGCGTTCCTTCAGCCCGGTCGCCATGGCATTCACCGCCGCTGCCACCTGAGCGAACTCGTCGTTTCCCGCAACCGGAAGCGGCGTATCGAATTCGCCCTTGCCGATTCTTGTCACCGCCCCGTGCAACTCCACGAGCGGCCGGCTGGCCTTGTGGCTGATCATCAGCGACGCGGGAACCGCGATCAGTGCGGCCAGCAGCATGGAGAGCAATCCGCTCAGAAGTATCGGCTGCATCTTCCCTTCCACCCAGCCGATCGGCGCCTCAACGATGACCGCGCCCACCAAAGCTCCGGCGCGATCCCTGACCGGAGCCCAGGAGCGAAGGAACGTGCCGAACTCATCGGTAATGAAAGTATCTTCCACTGTGCTCTTCGTGATATCGGTAACGCGCTGCGCGCCGGGCCGGTAAATCTCGCCCGCATGAGCTGCCGTCTGCCGATCCTCTTCCGGATCCGCCGCCACCACCAGCACGTTCGGATCGTCCTTCGATTTCACGACGGCAAAAACTCTCTTCATGAAAGTATCGGGGCGGCGATTGGCGTCGCGCACCCGCCGCAGCGTGTCATGAATCTGAGTCCACGCCGGGGTATTCTCATCGGTGCGGCTCTGGATGGTCTTCAGCAGATCGCCATCGAGCATCGTAGCCGTGGTGGCCGTAATCGACAGCATCTTGGCCCGGTAACCGTCATACAAATAGTGCACGGACAGCTTGTCCATGATGGTGAGGGAAATAGCGTTGGTAACAATCGCAACGCCGATAAAAACAAGCAACAGTTTGATCTTATAAGTCAATTCGGAACCCCGCAGGCACGATTATGGCATTCTTTGCCGGCTTTGGAGGAAAAACTATCGTCACGCAGGAGCGGAATCTGAGACTGCTCTGGACAGGATTAGCGGACAGCGTGGCGTATCCTGTCTCTACTGTGGGTGAAACACGAACCCGATTTCTCGTTCCGATCCTGGGTATTCTCCCGTGGGCCTTCCCGGTGCAGGCCTACGACACCGTCTTTCGCGGCAAGGTCGTCCGCGATGACGGCGCACCGGTGGGCCACATGGTTACCGTTCAGCGAGTCTGCAATGGCGAGGATGAGCCGGTGCGCGAAGCCGCCACATCTCCCAAAACCGGGGAATATTTTGTACGTATGGACCTCGACCCTTTCGGGCAGGTTTATGCCGGCCTCAATATGGTCCCGGTGACCTGCATGCTCGAAGTCTATGACAAGGGTTTCGTCTCAAGCCGGATCGATCTTTCGGAGCATTCGGTCATCAACAATCCCCGCCTTCCGGATATCGTGTTAACGCCAGCGACCCGCACTACTTCCCTCCACAACCAGGGCGACCCCCCTGTGCCGCATGCCGCCTCCCGGAGCTGGAACCAGGCGGTAAACCTGGTCATGGCGCGCAACTGGGCGGCGGCCGAACTCCCTATGCGCACGGTTGTGGAACGCGCGCCGAAATTTGCCGCCGGCTGGTCCGCACTCGGGATCCTTTATTCCAATATGGGTAAACCGGAAGAAGCCCGCACGACTCTCGAACGCGCAATCGAGCTTGACCCCAAGCCGCTCTCTTCTTATATGGGGCTAACGACGGTCGAGATCGGGCTGAAGGATTGGAAGGCCGCCGAGGCTACGGCCCGGACGCTGATTGCCGCCGATAAGAAGCACGTCTACATCGAAGTCAATCTGTTACTCGGCGTGGCGCTGTATCAATTGCGCGATTTCGACAATGCATTGACTGCCGTCAACGACGCCGTACGGCTTGACAAGCTTCATCAGTTGACGCGCGGCGAGTACATCCAGGGACTGATCCTCGAAGCCAGGGGAGACCTCGCCGGCGCCGCGCAACACCTGAAAAATTACGTGCAGCAGCATCCCCATGGGAAAGATGTCGCCGCCGTAAATGAGCGCCTGGCGAATCTCGGCAAGGCGCCACTGGCGGATTTCTCTTCGGAAATCAATGTTCTCGACCTGCGCGCCGCGACAGCCGGCGAATCGCCCGTGCCAGGCGGCATCAAAGCTTTTTCGGCGGTGGCGCAGTTAAAAGACGATCCCTCGTACGACAATTTTTTCCTGGATTACGCCAAAGCCATGGGCGAGGATGGTGCGACCAGGGCGGCCACGGATGAAATTCGGATCTTCATCGCCACCGTCGCGGCGCTCGAAGCGCTGGGCGAGCGCCACGACGAGTCGACATCCATACGTCTCGCATTCGATACGAGCGAGCAGGTCCGCAAGAGCCGCGAAATACTGGCGCAAGCCGGCTGGACGCTGGTTTCGAGGGGCGATCAATACGTAATCGAACCGGGCGACCGCGTCAACGATGGACTCCGCCAATGGGCGCTGCTGTGCCTTGGGGTGGACGAACTGGCTCTGAGGCAAGCCATCCGGCAGAAGCGCGAGTTCACCTTCGAGATTCCCCGCGAAAATGCGCGCCTGATCGGCGGGGCGGCCTGGGGTGTGCTCCTCAAAGGCGTTCCCGATTCTCCCGGCGGGCCGATTGAAGTCTTTTCGAAAGATTGGCGCTTCCCGAAAGTCTACAGCGGACTGGCGAACATGGATAACGAAACCGCCGGAGCCGTGGTTTCCTCGGTTGGCCTGAACAATCTGATTGTCAAATACCCCGGGTTGATCGCGGACTTCGGCGATTCCATTACGCTCGCCGGGACTCACGTTTTCGTTCCCGGGGGCGCCAAAGCTGAGGCTGTATGGTCCAGACTGGTTGGCGCCAAACCCGAAAACCCGGCTCCGTTTTTGCGCGCACTCTTCGAGAAAGATCAGGGCCGCCTCCTGGCCTTTTATTTCGATGTATTTCACGCCGATTTGCCGCGCCAGCAGTACATCATCCAGACGGCCGACCGCGCGGAATCCTTCTACAGCTGGTATCGCGATTCCATGCCGGTTTCCGGGGTACACGCCACCCTCGGGACGCTCGGTCAGACGGCAGGGGAACGTTGGCAGGCAACGATTCTTCAGAAGGTCATTCAACCTTCCGGCAAGGTGAATTTCCCCGGGGGCCCGGAGGCGTGGGGTGCGCGGGGCGAAGGCAGCGACGAGATTCTTTCGCATCGCGTGCCTGCGCCGCTGCTCGTTTCCATCAGCGAGCTCCAGGAAAAGCGTGGGGCGCCGTTTACGGCCGCGGCTGCCAGGCTGCTCGTGCAGCATCAGGCCGAGTGGCACAACCTGTTCCGCTATTTCGAGGAATTGCCCGCGCTCGATGCTCCCGACTTCGCCGCCCTGGCGGCTTTCGGCGACGACGTGGAGAAAGCTCCGCAGGCGCGCCGCAATCTCCTGCTCGGCGGTTGGAACTCGCTCGTGGCACTGACCGTGCTCGGCACTCAGTCGGGCGCGATATCGAATACCCAGGCTTCGCAGTTCTTCCGCCAGACCTGCGAAATCATGCGTCTGCCGAATGCCTTCGCCAAAGCAATCGACACTCTCCGCGAAATGGCTGGCGGAGCGACGGACCTGGATGACGCCGTCCCTGCCCAACTGCTTCGCCTCACAGGAGCGCGTCTCGAAGCTTTCGAAGCCGTCAAACGGCTGCAGAAAGTACCCTCATTCGCATCGCTGGGCAATTCCCCGGACGATGCCGCGAAGCTCGCAGCACTCAGCGGCATGGTCTACGCGACGGTCCTCGATCCCTCTTACCTGCTGGTGGCCGAAGACCCGCAACTGCTCGGCAAGCACAACTTCACCTTCCTCGAAAATGTTCGCCAGACAAATTTCGGCCGCTCCTCGCTGACGATTTCCAACGCTGCGCCTGGGTCGCATTTCCTCGGGGGATTCGAGGATTTTCAGACGGTGGCGCGGACACTTCGGAAGCAGATCGTGGGACCACTCATGCCGGAACCCGGTCCCGCCGGCGCACCGGTTTCCGCAGCCGGGAAGGAATCCGCTGCCGATGGCGCTCCGCTTTCGCCTGGGCCTGGGCTTCAGCCTGGACTTGCGCCTGCGCCTCCGCCCAATGACCCGCTCTTCAAAGCGGACGGCCGTATTGTGGAGGTCTATACCACCGTCACCGACAGCCGTGGCCGGTATGTCGACGACCTGGCTGCCGGACAGTTTAAAATTCTCGAAGAAGGTAATCCGAAACAGGTCATGGCGTTTGAAAACCACAATGACCCTGTCTCGGTGGCGCTGCTCTTCGACACCACCGGCAGCATGGCAAATACCCTGCCCCTGTTGAAAGCCGCCGCCATGCAGCTGGTGGACGATCTGCGTCCCACCGATTCGGTTGCCGTCTATACCTTCAGCGATTCGGTGAGCGAGAACCAGCCATTGACCACCGACAAAGACGCCGCCAAGCGCGCTATTTTCAAGACCCATGCCATGGGCAACACGGCACTCTACGATGCTTTGGTTCGCGTGAATCGCGACCTCTCCTCACGCGGGGGGAAAAAGTTTATTATCGTGTTTACCGATGGCAGCGACAATGCGAGTATGCTGACGCCGGCAGCCCCCGTGGAACGCGCCAAATCCACAGGCATTCCGATTTACACCATCGCCGAGGGCGACGCGCTGCACGAACAGCAGCTGATCGGCGAACTGACCAGAATCTCGCAAGCCACGGGCGGAAGCCACTTCCTGATTCACCGTTTGAGCGACATTGCTCCCGTCTTCGAAAAAGTTTCGCAGGACCTGATGCACGGCTACCTCATCGCTTTCCAGCCATCGCCGGGTGATACCCATGAATGGCGGAAAATCGAAGTTGTGCCCGGCGGGACGAAAGGTCTCCAGGTCCGCGCCCGCGAAGGCTTCTACGTAGAGTAACCACCGACATCAGCAGCCCCCGGTTGCCTGGACATGTGTGATAAATTCATGGAACGGACGTACCCCATGACTAAGAAAACCCTTTCCATCGCGCTGTTTCTGTTGATTGCTTTTGCAACTGCCGCCTTCGCCCTGGACATCAATGGCAAATGGAAAGGCAGTCTCGCCTCCCCAAACGGCGATGTGGAGACCACAATGGATTTCAAGGTATCCGGCGACAAGCTGACCGGCACGGTCACGAATATGTATGGCGAAGAGCAGATCGCGGAAGGCTCAGTAAAAGGCGACGATGTGAACTTCGTCGTGAACGCGGGCGGCGGCCAGTTCAAGATCGTGTACAAAGGCAAAGTCACGGGTGCGGACATCAAGTTCCATGTCGTCATCGGCGAATTCGGCGAAGGCGATCTGCTGGTGAAGCGCGCCTCGTAATTTCTCCGCGAACTCATTGACCGCCCGGCACAATTCGCCACCGGCCGGAGGACCTTCGAGATTCAGGCTCCCGTGATTTCCTTAATTTTCGCGAAGAATTGCCTCTTCCGTTCCGTACTCATACCCCAATTCACCGGCGGGCACTGGTAGCCGTCCGAATAATCGCTCTTACCTGGATCAAAGTACCCCCAGGAAGCGTATTCCGAAAGCGCGGCCATCAAATGGTTGTCCGGTTCGTCAAAACGAAAATGGTCATCCTCATTGATGAGCACAGGCATCGGGCGCCAGGTGGAGACGGCGCGCGAATCGCGTATTACCTTGTGAATTCGCGCCGGATCGTCGGCGCCGTTGCCATGGAGCAAGAGAAAATCGGACGCGGCGACAACATTGGCTCCTGCCGGGACACCACCGCCGTAGCTGACCCCGACGAGAAGCCGTCTTCCGTTCCGTGCAATGCCTTTCGCCTGTTCGATCAGCTCATGCACCCGCCCCGCCTTCAGGATCTCGTGATGGTATGAGCCGTTGCATTCGTTGTCAATTTCAACAAGTAGGTTGCGCCGCTCAGAATCCAGAAGCCAGTTGGTCGCGTTAGTCACGGCTCGCTTCACCGCCGATTCATCCGTGACTCGTTGGTCCTGCCCGAAATAGAAATATCCGACGATCACAACCATTCCGAGCTCGTCGGTGCGGGCAAGCACTTGCCGAAGGCGGTTCATATATGCGGGGCGAAGGTTGCCGTCCGGGTCGAAGGCCGTATTTTCCCAGGGCTGCCCCCGCGAGTAGCCTTCGGGACTTCCACCCTGTAAATTGACAGTGAAAGCGAGAACACCGCTTTTCCTCCACTCGGGGAGAACAGCGAGGAACTCGCGAAGGTTTCGCTCCGGGTCCCATTTGCCGGAATCGGGATAGGCCCATCGCGCCCGGGTTTCGGGATTGAGATCGTCGAATATCGCCTGCACGGCCCGCACGTTCATGAGGAGGCCTTCGATCTTCAGCCCTCGATGTTCGCGCCCGGCGTAGGTAGGCTTGCCGTTGATAAAAAACTGTTCCGCGTGAATGGAAATCTCTGTTCGCTTTACAGTCTGCGCCTCCGCGAGTGCGGGGAGCGCAAGCGCAAGTTCCAGGAAGTCGCGCCGTGGGACTTTCGCTAAGTCGTCGTCGGGGGATCGTTTCATGCGGTGCCTATTGTACTCTGACGATGACCCGATGGTAACCCGTGAGCGCCGCCTCCGGATTTGCTTTGTCTCCTTGACGGATGTGCGGTTCTATTGAACTCGTACGATGACGCGGCTGTAACGGGTGAGCGCCGGAGTGCCGTTATCTGTCGCCTCCAGAATCACGTGGATCGTTTGACCAGACTGGGCATCGGTTGGCACTTTCAGCGTCGTGTTGAGAGCCGCCGGATCAGAAATTGTTACATCGCCGAGGTACGTGCCCGCATCGTTGTACTGCCACCATATCGTCTTCACGGTATTCTTATCGGGGTCCGAAACAATTCCCTGCAACTGTACCGTGGCCCCGGGTTTGGCGGACACATCCAGCGCACCTTTGACGCTCACTTTCGGGGCGTGATTCGCATCCGTAAATTTCGGCGTGACGGACCATTTCAGGCGAGCGGCAAAGTCATTTTGCGCCGCGGCGAAAAACCGTGTGTTGACGGCCGCGGTTTTCGGCGAGGCCGCGCCACCACGGCCGCCGAAGCCTCCGCCTCTCCCGCTTCCACCGGCACCTCCGCGCGCCGGGGCGGGCGCTGCCGCCGCAGCCGCAGCAGGCTTGTTCGCATCACTTCCAGCTGGCGCTATCCCGATGCCCACGCCTGGATCGTCCGGACCAGCCGGAGCAACCGGACCGCCGCGTCCTCCCTGCCCCGCCGCATTCCCGGCCCTTACGATTCCGCCCCAGCCACCCCAGCCTTTATCTTCCCAGGCGCGCAGACCGTTATTCAGGAGATTCATAAATGTCGGCGTGTCGCCTTCGCTGATGAAGGAACCTTTTACCAGCGGCGGGGTCCACACGTTGTATCCCATTTCTTTCAACTGATCGGGCGTGTAACCAGAGAGACCGAAGTAATCCGTCATGTCTCCTTTGGTCATTTGTTTTC
>JAICJH010000128.1 GCA_025928545.1 Bryobacteraceae bacterium
AATCCTGCATCACGATAATGGCCGGTCCCAACGCTACAATAAACAACGACGGGAAAATGAAGAGAACCAGCGGGAAGACCATTTTCACCGACATCTTCGCCGCTATTTCCTCCACACGCTGCCGCCTTTGCACGCGCAACGTGTCCGCTTGCACGCGCAGGTTTTTGGCCACGCTCGTTCCAAACTGATCCGCCTGGTTGATCGATGAAACCAAGGCTCGGATGACGTCGATGTCGACGCGCTCCGTCAGATTTTTCCATGCCTCCGTCCGAGGCCGCCCGGCTCGCTGCTCCAAGGTGACGAGCGAAAGCTCATCGCTCAATTCCGGCTGGCTCCGGCCCAATTCATTTACGCTGCGTATCATCGCCTGATCGAGGCTCAGACCCGCCTCGATACAAATCACCATAAGATCCAAAAAGTCCGGCAATCCCAGGCGGATGTTCATGTGGCGCGTGGCGATTCGCCGCCCCAGCCAGAAATCCGGGCCTAGAAACCCCAAGGCCAATGAAAGCGCATATACCAGAAACGCGTTGCCGTTGGCGAGTCCCGTGACGGTCACGATCACGCAAAGTGTGAGCGGTACCAGCACCTTGGCGCCGTAAAAAAGCCGCACAGCGCCTTCTTCCCGGTATCCGGCGCGAATCAGCCGGTGCTGAATGACCGAAACTTCCGCCTGGCTCTTGGGGAGCACCTTGTCGAACGGCTTCACAAACGATTTGAGCGAATCGCCCGCCTGGCCCACGGTCAGATAGTCGGCCAATTTGCGCTCGGAGTGCGGCGAAACGACGTTCGAGAGCCGCTGCAGCACCTGGGACCGGTAAAACAGCAGCAGCCCCAGGCTGCCCACCAGCAGGAAGATGGCTAAGAAACTAAAAATCGCAAATCCCATAAACGCCTCTCAGACCCGTACCCGTACAATTTTGCGGATGATCAAGCCGCCGACCGCTATCATCCCCAGGCCCGCATAGAGCATTTTCCGGCCCTGCTCCCGTGTCCACAGCAGGCTCATTAGCTCCGGCCTCATCAAGTACATCAGGAACCCGAGGCCGACCGGCATCAGTGCGAGAACTATACCGGTGAGGCGTCCCTGCGCGGTTTTGGTGCGAATCTCCCTCTTGAGCTGAAACCGCTCGCGGATGATGTGCGCGCACCGGTCCAGCACTTCAGCCAAATTGCCGCCCGTCTCTTTCTGAATCAGGATCGCGGTGATCATCATCTGGAGATCTGGAATGGGCACGCGATGTGCCAGATTCTCCATGGCGGCCCGCAACTCCAGGCCATAATTCTGTTCGTCAAAGCAGATGCGGAACTCGCGGCCGATCGGGTCCGGAATCTCCTTTGCCACCAGCCCGAGCGCGGAGATGAGGCTATGCCCGCTGCGCAACGCGCTGACAATCAAATCCAGTGCCGCCGGCAGGCCCTTTTCGAAGTCGTCGAAGCGCTTGCCTCTCTTAAAACGCACGTACCCCAACGGCGCAGTCGCGCACACCAATCCGAAGATCAGACTGACGACGGCAGCCCCGGTTTTCAGATACACCAGCCAGGCTGGAACCAGCCAGCAGACGATGCTGAGCAAGACCAAGCGCCCCGGCGTCCAGCTCAGATTGGCCTGCGCGAGCAGATCGCGCAGCTTGGGCGCGATCGCCAGGCTGGCCAAAAGCCGGTTGAGAAGGGGGATGGTGCTCAGCGTTTCCCGTTTCCTGACGTCGGTGATGACATCGTCGGATTTGTGCGCCTTCAGCAGCACCGAGTCCAGCCGGGCAGAAACCTGCTTCTTCTCTTGCGAGCCGCCGGACATGCTTAAGAGCAGGACGGCGAACAGCACAAACACCGCGATGAATACCAGTACGGCGAATATCATGATAAGCCCCCTCCGATCCCCAAGCCTCAGGCAACCTCCATGGACGTTTCGAACAGTTCGGCCGCCAGCGAAACACCTGCGACGCGCAGCCTCTCCAGAAACTTGGGGCGGATGCCGCTCGGCTTAAACGCGCCAATCACTTTCCCGTTCGGGCCGATGCCCTTCCGCTCGAAGCTGAAGATTTCCTGCATGCTAATCACGTTTTCGTCCATGCCGGTAATTTCGGCGATGCTCATCACTTTGCGGGAGCCGTCGCTGAGGCGGGAGCACTGCACCACAATCGAAATGGCCGAGGCAATCTGGTGTCGGACTGTTTTCTCCGGAAGATTCATACTGCTCATGGCCACCATCGATTCCAGACGGGAGAGAGCGTCTCGCGGGGTATTCGCGTGAATGGTGGTCATCGACCCTTCGTGACCGGTATTCATGGCCTGCAGCATGTCGAAGGCCTCTTCGCCGCGAACCTCACCGATGATGATGCGGTCCGGCCTCATACGAAGGCTGTTGATGAGCAACTGCCTCTGCCGGACCGCACCCTGGCCTTCCACGTTCGGAGGCCGGGTCTCCAGCCGGATGAGGTTCTGCTGCGCAAGCTGCAATTCCGCGGCGTCTTCGATGGTAACCACGCGTTCCGATTGCGGTATGTACTGCGACAGCATGTTCAGGAACGTCGTCTTGCCGGCGCCGGTGCCGCCCGAGATCAGGATGCTGATGCGCGCACGCACGGCCGCCGCCAGCACGTGCATCATTTCCGGCGAAACGCTCTTCAGTTCCACCAGCGTGTCCACCGAAAGCGGGCCGGTCCCGAAACGGCGTATGGATACGGCGGGGCCGTCGAGCGCCAGCGGGGGAATGATGGCGTTCACGCGCGATCCGTCCGGGAGGCGCGCATCGACCATCGGAGAGGATTCATCGATTCTTCTACCGACTTTCGACACGATGCGATCGATAATCTGCATCACGTGCCGGTCGTCCCGGAACACGATGTCGGTTTTTTCCAGCTTTCCGCGCCGCTCGATGAACACGACGTCCTTGCTGTTCACCAAAATGTCCGACACGGTGCCGTCGCGGAGGAGCGCTTCCAACGGACCAAGCCCGAATACTTCGTCGAGCAGATCGGATTGAATCTTTTCCTTTTCCGATGCGCTCAACGGCATTTTGTGATCCGCGATAATTTCGAGGATCAAGCCGGAAACGGCCTCTTTGGCCTTAGCATGCTGCACAGTCGACAGCCGCTCGAGGTCCAGCTTCGAGATCAGCGTCCCGAGCACATCGGCCTTGATTTTTTCCAGGTTTAGTTTTTCCATTGCGCTTTTCCGTCAGGCGCTTTCATTAGCCGAACAAGCCGAATTTCTTCTTCCGCTCCGGTTTGCCGGTCTGGCCGGAAGCGGCCCACGCCATCTCGCGCATTACGCGCGCAATGGGAGAAGGTTCCATGGCGATGGGCACGCCGGAATTCTGGGCTTTGCGCGCGGCCGGAAAGTCGTTCGGAACTTTCCATTTGGCAGGCTGCGTCAGGGCTTTCGTAATGGCGGCATCGTCGATCTCGGCCGATCTCGCTTGAAAGCGGTTCAAGACCACTTCCAGTTTCCTGGCACCAGGGCCGCTGAAATATCGCGCGATCAGGCGATTCGCATTGCGCAGGTCCGGGATGCCCAATTGCGTCACCAGATACACCGCCGTTGCCGCTTCAAAGAGCGTCTCGGAGAGATCGGCGGGCTTTGCCCCGGCATCCACAACCACGTAATCGAAACCTTCCCGCGCCACTTGCAGCAGCCGGCCCACAGCATCTTTTGTCGGGTGCACGTTCGACACGGCATCGGCCCCCGCGAGAACGGAAAGGCCGGCCTGGTGTTTCGCGAGCATGGCGGATAAAAAGTCCAAATCCAGGCGGCTCGTGTTCTCCAGCGCATCCGCGGCCGAGAACTTCGACGCGACACCGAGCGAGAGAGCGGCATCGCCCAAGTGCAGATCGAGATCGACCAGCAGGACTTTTCCCGCCTCTTTCGCAAGCGACAACGCGAAATTGGTGGCAAGCGTGGTGACTCCGCAACCGCCCTTCGCGCCGGCAAAAACGAATAGCTTTCCGGCGGTCTTTTTCGTCCGCCCCACTTCTTCTCGCCGGACGGAGGCGCGAACCAGGGCTTCGGCGACGGCGCCGGGTTGCAGAGGCTCGCTCAGAAACTCACGGGCACCCGCGCGCATGCAGCGCACCAGCATTTCGGAGCTTGCATGGGCGGCATAAATCATCACCGTCACGGCGGCGTTGGCGGCGCAAACGTTTTCCACCACGTCGAGCGCAGCTTCTGGGTCCGGATCGAGGTCGACCACGATGACGTCGTAATCGGCGCCGGAGATTTGCGCCAGATCGTCTATGCGGGGATAGGCGGCAAGCTCTCCTCCGATATGAGCTTGCGTCCCGGAGAGCGCCTTTGCAATGGCATGCCGCCGCTCATTGTCCGGCACAAACAGGAAAACAGACAATGCGCTCATGCTGACCGACTCAGTATCGCGAATAGATGTGGACATCACCATTGAACTTCTTCCCACTTGTTTTTCTTGCATTTTGCCGCGCCGTGCTTCACTTTATGACCGCCAGAAAGGACAGGATCGTTCCCACGGCGATGGCGGGAGCATACGGCATTTTCCGCGTGGATGCGTTTGACAGCACGAGCGTCGAATGCGGGCGAACTCCCCGCTTCCGCATTCCGAGAACCAGCTCGCCCGCGCCATCGAGCGATTCCCGCAGGAATCCGCCGCAAATTGCCCATCCCAGGGCCATCACGCCCCCGGCGAAACCGGTCATCACCAAAGCCAGCCCGAGTTGCGCCGGTCCGATCCAGGCGCCGATCGCCGCGCACAACTTGACATCGCCCATGCCCATGCCGCCGAGGCAGTAGAAAGCTCCCACGGCCACCGCGGCCAGCAGAATTCCCAAAGCGCTTTGCCCCAGTCCATGCCAGCCTTGCACCGCGGTGGAGATTCCTATTCCACCGACCAGAAGAGGGAATACCAGCCAGTTCGGAATGCGCCGGTATCGCACATCCCAGACCACGGCGATGAGGACAGCGGCGAGAATAGGCCACCAGGCGATTGAGTGCGTAGCTGACACAGGTAATCGGAATAGTTCTTGGCAATTTAAGATCCATTACGAAATCTTTGGAAAAGTACCGTAAATTCGGCATCTTCGTGCGGCGCGGTTCGCGGCGCTGTCAACGGCTGTAGACACCGGGGGTTTTCCCGTGACGTGCCGTATACACCGGGGCGGGGAAAGGGACGGGGCCATCTGGTCGCTTACGCTTCCCGGCTCAGATTCAAGGTTTTCGTCCGCTCCCCGGCGAGGTCACTGTCCGCTCCCCGGCGACTGAAGGTCGCCGCAGCACGCTGAAGCGTGCGCCACGGATTCCCGATACTGGGCGGGAATGAAATGAATTTTCCGCCAAGCGCCGA
>JAICJH010000158.1 GCA_025928545.1 Bryobacteraceae bacterium
GCACACGCCCCAGCGCACCTGGTCCATGGCGAAAAGCCTGGTGGCGACCCTGATCGGCCGCGCGGTCGCATTGGGACGCATCAAGGTTTCGATGCCCGCCAACATTCCGCAATGGCGCCATCCCGGCGATCCGCGTGCCGCCATCACCCTGGATCAACTGCTGCGGATGAACTCTGGACTCTGGACCGACGGCCCCGGCAATCGCACCGACTCGCTCTACTGGGGCGGCTCGACGGTGCCGGAAACCGCGGCAGCGGCACCGCTCGAAGCAGCACCCGGCAGCCGGTTCAACTACGCCAACAACGATTTCCTGCTCGCCACGTACAGCCTGATGAACACGCTCGGCGCCGATGCGCTGGCGTTTCCGTTCAGGCAAGTGCTGTGGCCGCTCGGCATGACCCGCACCACACCGGAGACTGACTGGCAGGGTCATTACGTGATGTCGAGCCAGGTCTGGATGACGGCGCGCGATTCGGCGCGGCTCGCGTTGCTGTACGCCAACGACGGAATGTCCGACGGCAAGCGACTGCTGCCGAAGGGTTGGGCGGGCTATGTTTCGAGCACCCGCGGCGCCCAGCCGGGCAATCCGCACACGCCGCGCTACGGCGCAGGCTTTTGGGTTCTGGATTCGGGCCAGGGACTGCCTTCAGGGACATTCGCCATGGAGGGCAGCCGCGGCCAATACGCGGTCATCGTGCCTTCCGCGAACGTCATCGTCGTGCGGCGTGGCTTCGATTCGCTGGATGCGCGTTTCGATATTGACCGGTTCACGCGCGATGCGCTTGGTATGTTGCAGGGGGAGGTCGGCCACCAGTAAGGGAGCGGCTGCGCGAGACTTGCGCGATCAGCGTGACAGCGACTGTTCGCCCTGTCACGACGGCGATAGAGCGCCAGTAGTCCCGGTTCGGCCCAAAGCGGTCGTTCGGTCTAACGTTCATCAATAATTTACCGACGTCACGCCAGCAACTCTTGAGGCGATGCTCATGCTAGCAACCGAAATTCACACTTCGGATATCCCTTTTTTCTTCACAAATTTCGAGCAAGAGATCAAGGAAAAGTATTGGCTCCGCCAAGTCAAAGAGTGTAACGCTGCCATTCGTGGCAATCCTCTGCTTAAGGCATACCTGCAAAAAGAATATGAGATCGCGTACCAGCTTTCTCACATGAGCGACTTGGCTCACCAATACGGCGGCATTCCGTCTGCACATTGCATGGACCGCACGATTTACCCAGCCGTCGGGTTTATGGCTCAAGTGCTATCAGCCACCAAACAATTAGCACCAGCTGACGCCGATAGGGTGCTGGGACGTGTAAAAGGCGCCTTCAAGAATCCAGACGATATGCGAGCGCTTCGTTTGGAACTGACAGCGGCAACTCACTTCATTCGCAGAGGTAAAAAGGTTGGCTGGCCGGAAATAACGGGTACCGGCAGGTTCGATCTTTTGGTCGAGGGCTTGGGAACTGGCGCCCTTGAGGTCGAGTGCAAATCAATCTCGATGGACAAAGGCAGGAAAGTTCATCGCCGGGAAGTTTTAGACTTCTACGCGTTGGTGAAGCCTATAGTCACTAAGACCATCGCCGGACTCTCGCGCGGTCTGTTTCTTGTAGTGACCCTGCCAGATCGCCTCCCCAAAACGCATGATGGCCGCGTAGATTTAGCGAAGAACTGTTCTGCCGCAATTTTCCATCGTGCAGATCAAACCCTTCCAGACGGGACCAATCTTCGGATGGGAGAATTTCCCCCTCAGGAGATTGGGGTCGTAGCTAAGAACATGAACACAGCCGAATGCCGCGTTGCGATAGATCGAATTACCAATACACGGAACCGCGAAGCGATGGTGCTCGGCACAGGGGCGGGTGGAGTGTTCGTGTTAGTCATTCAAAGCGCGAAAGATGACACATTCTTGGAAGCAACGTTCAAGAGCTTGGGCAAAGCGGCTCGTGATCAGGTAAGTGGCAACCGGCCAGCTTTACTCGTAACTGGTCTCGACGATGTAAACGACAGTGATTTACGATCAATCGCCATGGATGAAGGCGATATCAGGAAACCTCCGACTGCGATACGCGTACAAGTGAGTCAGTTTTTGTCGTCTGAGACACGGCATCACATTGTGGGCGTCGCGTTCTTCAGTGGCTCCAGCGTTTCGCCTAAACAGGAGGGCGTTATTGGTACGGACGGGATTTCATACTATTTCGCCCAGCCCCGGTCCAATTTCTGGCATGAAGATTTCAACGGAATGTTTAATTTTTTGTAGCAAGGCGATGAGTATCCGCTCCTGGTCGAGCCCGTCGATCGGTCGACACCCCCGAACAAGAAAAGCCCGCCGAAGCGGGCTTTTCTTTGAATCACCGGGCGAAGCCAGCCGCGAGCAACAGCACGCACAGCTCGCCGGACCGCCTTTACTGTTTCGGCGGCTCCAACCCGCGATCTTTCTTCATCGCGTCGATGTTGCGGGCGCGGCCGCCAGTCGGCGTCCATCTTGGCGAGGTCTTCGGTGTTGCCGAGCGACAGCACGATGTTGCGGAAGCGGTCGCCGTTGGCGCGGGTTAGGCCGCCGTGTTCCTCTGTCAGCCGTAGGCGTCGTCGGCTAGCATCCCGATCCACAGGTGGGCGTAATAGCCGTGACTCGAGACGTAACGCAGCCATCGAGGCGGCCGGGTAGTTGGCGGTTCGAAGAACTCCGCCGCCGCAGCCCCCTCCGATCAAGAAACGCTGCCAGCTCAAGCGGATGCGGGTTACCCGTTGCAGTTTTTCGCGCCAGTCTTATATAATGGGCGTTCCCTGTTGCGGGGTGGAGCAGTCTGGCAGCTCGTCGGGCTCATAACCCGAAGGTCGCAGGTTCAAATCCTGCCCCC
>JAICJH010000035.1 GCA_025928545.1 Bryobacteraceae bacterium
CAGACGACATGCGAAAGGAGGACAGAGAAATGTCCGGTATGAATTGCCGCGAATTTGAAAGCGAAGTCATCGAACTGGCCAGACGGACGCAGGTCGGGCCCGATACTCCCGGCGCGCTGACCGCTCATCTCGATTCCTGCATCAGGTGCCGCCGCCTGCTCGATAGCCAATTGCGGCTGAGCGCGGCTGCCGGCACGTTGGCTGCGAACGCCGGTTTGCTCTCGGCCCCGGCCGCTATGGAACGGGCGCTGCTTGCCGAGGTAGACCGGTCCCTGCAAGCTCGCCGCGGTTGGCAGCGGCGGCGGCTGACGTACGTTGGCGCCGCTCTTGCCGCTTCCCTGGCGGTTGTGTGGTTCCTGAATGGCCGGACCCCACCCCAGCCGACGGTTGCTTCTATAGTTCCGGTCCCACGCGTCTCGGCTCCGCACATCGACACAGCCACTGTTGTGTCCTCGAATGTAGACGCATCGAAGAACGTTGCCAAACCGCGCAGGGCACGAAGGTCGGCGGCGAAATCTGAACCGCCCCCCGAACAGCCCTTTTTCGCAATACCCTACACGATGCCGCTCGCGCCGTATGAGCGGGCTGAGGTTGTGCATATGGATGTGCCTGTCGCCGCGCTGATTGCAGCAGGCATGCCGACAAACATGATGGACCCGGCAGCGCGGGCGCAAACGGACGTATTGTTCGGGCAGGATGGCCGTGCGCGGGCGATCCGCCTGATATCGGTTTCGACGTCGAATTAATTTAAGGAAATCAATTATGAACAGACAGAATTGCATTGCCATCGGATTTCTCATTGGCGGCAGTACTCTTTACGGACAGAGTCCGGCCGAATACAAAGGCATGGCTTACCAGTTCGCCACCACGTCCAGTTCCGAACCGAGAGTAGTCTTCGGCGACACCCTCGGCAGTCAGATCGTCACGGGTAAACCGTTTTCCGCGACCGAAGAACGGCATTCGATTCAGGTGCTCGGCGACGGCACGCACATCGAAAACTCCGAAACAAACCGGTTGTTCCGGGATGAACAGGGTCGCACCCGCATCGAACGAAAAGGCGGTAATATTTCGATCTTCGATCCGGTCGCTGGTTTCAGCGCGGAACTGAATCCCACGACTAAGACTGTTTCGAAGACCACCGTCATCGTGCGTGAAGGGCGAATTGCGGGCAAGACCACCGCGGTCTATTCTACCGGTGGAAATAAAGCCGAACTCGCGGGACGGCTGGACAAATTAAAGGAAGAAATGGAACAGGCGCAGATCAGGACGGCGGACCAGGGCCAGATTGCAAGACTGAAGGCGCAGATTGCGGATACCGAAAAGGCCCTCGGTGGAACTTCGCCGGCTACAAATTTTTATTTCACGGTGCCCGCGCCGGCCGGCCAGCCGAGTGGCGGGGGGGGATCAGTCTCTCCATTGCAGGCGGAAACTCTGAAAAAACAGGCTGCGGAAATTCAGGTCCGGGGTGGCGCAATCAGCACGTATACCTATAACGTTTCTACAGGAGATGGTCCGGTCATCCTGCGTGTCGGCCCGGGCGATAACGGGTCTGTCGAAAGCCTGCCGACGCAAATGGTCAATGGCGCATTAGCCCAGGGTACCCGCACCACCGAAACAATTCCGGTCGGAAAGATCGGCAACGACCGCGCTATGAGCATAGTGAACGAACGGTGGTACTCAAACGATCTCCAGATGCTTGTGAAAAGCACGAGCACGGATCCACGATTCGGTGACACGACGTATCAGATGACGGGAATCGTGCAGGCATCGCCCGATCCATCTCTCTTCCAGATCCCTGCGGATTACTCCCCGAGGAAGTAAAATCGATTGGGGGCATTCCTCATGCGCAAATTGCCGACAGTGTCCATCTTGTTACCGCTTCTTCTGCTGCCATACGGCGTCAGGGCCGCAGAACCCGCGTTTGAGGCAGCCTCCGTCAGACCGGCGGATCCCGGCGAGCCCAGCCCCGGGGATGCGGTCCGTAACATGGATAGTTCAGCGGGCCACTTTATGATGCGCAACGTGTCGCTCCGTTTCGCCCTCGAATGGGCATGGGACCTGAAGGATTACGAAATTTCCGGTCCCGAGTGGATCAAAAACGAAAACCGCTACGATATAGTGGCCACCGCGCCCGGAGCGTCGGAAAACGATATGAGGCTGATGCTGCGTACACTGTTGACCGATCGCTTCCAGATGAAACTGCATCGCGAAACGAGAAGCCTCGATGTGTACGCGCTGCTTCCGGGCAAAGGGCCATCCAAACTGAAAGAAGCTGCGGCGGATGAACAAACGGGTCTGGGTGCGGCGCCCAATGGTGGCGTCACGTTTACCAAACAGCCTGTCTCGCGCTTCACCTTTATGTTGACGCGCCGGATGGACCGCCCCGCTATTGACATGACAGGTCTCAAAGGCCTTTATGATTTCACGATCGATCTTTCCGGGCTGGGCTTCAACGGCAATCCCCCCGCGGACACCTCGGCGCCCTCGATCTTCACGACTGTGCAGGAAAATCTCGGGCTAAAATTACAGGCTCAAAAGGCGCCGATCGACTTGCTCATCATCGATCACGCCGAAAAAGTACCGACCGCCAACTAAACACGATTTTCAGCAGCTTGCGGGTTCATTGGGAAAGCAAGACCCAGGGACCTGCTCAAATCAAACATTCCGGCGATTTCACTCCCGCCGCCTGCAATACTCCGGCCATTTTTTCGAGCGCCGCCTTATGAATCTGCGACACGCGGCTTTCATTCACCCCCATGGCATCTCCAATCTCCCGCATCGTTCTTCCGCCGTTGTAATAGAGGCGGATCACCTGCTGATGCCGGGGCGGAAGTGCGCTCATCGCACTCCCCAACATCGTTTGCAACTGCCGCTGGCCAGTCATCACAGCCGGGTTGGAATCCGGCGAGGCAGGGAACTCCGGCGCCGGCCCTTCTTTGTTGTCCACCACTCGCGACGATGCGGAAAGAAACCCGACCATTCTCAGTTCGAGCGCCACCTGCCTCCAGCGTTCCACGTCCATCCCCATTTTTTCCGCAATCTCGGCCTCCGTCGGCTGGCGATGCAGGGCAGCCGAAAGCTCGCGCGTCACTTCGTCGAGTTTCTTATGCCGCCGCCGCAGGTCGCGTGAAGCCCAGTCCTGCTCCCGCAGGCTGTCGAGGATCGCCCCTTTGATGCGGTGTTTGGCATAGCCGCGAAACACAACCTGTTTGGTGTCGTCGAACTTGTGCGCGGCATCGAACAGCCCGAGTATGCCGGCGTGCACCAGATCATCCAGCTCTACGTGCATCGGCAAACTCTCATAAACCCGAACGGCAATCGCGCGCACCAGCGGCAGATGTTCGAGCACCAGTTGATCGCGGCGCGAAGTATCCTGATCGGATGGAATGGTTTGCCGTAATGCGAGGGCGGGAGTAGACATATCTTTGGTCGGGTAATATGCAGACCTCTCGCCAACTCATTTTTATTTCTAACTACCTGTAAAGAAATGGAATCGATCCGCCACCGCGACAGAAGTGTTTCGAAACGGAGTTTCGATTTGAAACAGCCTCTCCCAAGTCTGAGAGTCAGTTTCTAATCGGCACAAATCTTCGCCAACGTTAGACTGGTCGAATGACATTCAGTCGACGCCGTCTTCTGGTTGCAGGTACTGCCGGCTGGCTCGCCCGTCCCGCATTCACCGCCGATCAAAAGGCATCTCCGATAACCCTCTCCCCACGTCCCGCGGATATAGAGATGCCGGTGGAGTTTCTCATCGACGAAATAACGCCAACGTCCGGCTTTTTTGTTCGCTGCCACACTTACACGCCGCAAGTGAAATTGGCCGAATGGAAGCTGACTGTCGACGGTCTGGTGGGAAAGCCCCTGACCCTGACCATGGCGGATTTGAAGAAGCTGCCTCGCACCGAACTGGTGAGTGTCCTCGAGTGCGCCGGCAATGGCCGCAGCTTTTACGAACCGCATTTGCCAGGCGCGCAGTGGAAATTCGGCGGCGTGGGCAATGCCCGCTGGGCCGGCGTGCGGCTGCGCGACGTCCTTCAGTTGGCTGGCCTTAAACCGGGGGCCACGCAGTTGCTACTGGACGGGGCCGATGTCCCTCTCGGCAAAATGCCGGATTTTCAGCGCACCATCGAAGTGGCCAAAGCACAGCATCCGGATACGCTGCTGGCATGGGAGATGAACGGGCAGCCGCTGACTCCGGAACACGGCTTTCCGTTGCGTGTGGTCGCGCCGGGCTGGGCCGGCGATTCCTGGGTGAAGTGGTTGCAGCACATCGAGGTGCTGGATCACGACTTCGACGGCTTCTGGATGAAGACCGCATACCGCCATCCGTCGCATCCGGTCGCGCCTGGAGCCGCCGTGGACGCCAAAGACATGATCCCGGTCACGGATCTCAACGTGAAATCGGTAATCGCCTCACCCGGCGATTGGGTCAAGCCGGGCCTTGTATCCGTACAGGGAGTCGCGTGGTCGAACGGCTCACCGGTCGCGAAGGTGGAAATATCGGATGATGCCGGGAAAACCTGGCAGTCGGCAAAACTGGGCGGCGGAGGCACGAAATACGGTTTTCGCCGATGGGCTTGTTCCTGGAAGGCCGCGGAAGGGCAACACGCGCTGATTGCGCGCGCAACAGATGCCGCCGGGCGCACCCAGCCGATGCAGGAAGACTGGAATCCATCCGGCTATCTGTGGAATGTGGCGCAGCCCCGGAACGTTCTGGTTTCCGCCGTGAAGCCTGCGACCGCAATCGCGGCCGATTCCGCCGGCGTCGCCGTGCCCGAAGCCTACAAAGCGGCCTGCATGACTTGCCACGACGATCACATGATGCGCATGCAGCATCTGACTCGCGCACAGTGGGAGCGTGAGATGGATAAGATGACGGGCTGGGGCGCCGAGGTAAAGGCGGCCGATCGAACCGCCATTGTCGACTATCTGGCCTCGCAGTTCAAACCGTAGGCGCGCGTATCTGCTGGCGCCTCCAACAACTACTCTTCGGGTTTGAAGTGCCACAGGAGCGTTCGTACCAGCAATATCGCGAACAATGCAAGAACAACCCGCAGCGGCAATCCACTGAGCGTAAAGAACGCGGCTGCTCCCAATGCGGCATAAGCAATCAGCGCCTGCAAAAGCCGCTTGTTCATGTTATTTTGGCCAGTCCGCCAGCACGTAGCTCATCACCGCCATGGTCGCAACGCACTGACGGAACTCCTCGGGCACAATCTTGTCGAAAGTATCGGCCTGAGTATGGTGATAATCCCAATACTTCGTCATTACCGTACGTAGCCCGAACGCGGGAACGCCGGCATTCATCAGGGGCGCGATATCGGTCTCGCCTTTGCCCTCCGTGACGCTGTCGGCTTCGATCCGTTTGAGCAGAGATCCGATCGCGACCGCCTTGTTGCGTATCCCGGCGGCGTCCCTACCCGGACCGGAGCCGGCAAACAAATCGAAACCAACCGGTTTCTCCGCGCCTCCGTCCATTTCAATCGCGGCGATGTGCTTCGCTACCTGATCGCCCGCCCACGCTTTATAGGCCGCGCCGCCGCGGGCGCCGTTCTCCTCGTTTACCCAAAACACGACGCGAACCGTGCGCGCCGGGTGCAGGCCCAGTTGTTTCATCAGCGCGGCCGCGCCCAGCGCAGCCATCACCCCGCCGCCATCGTCGTGAGCGCCCTGACCGACATCCCACGAATCCAGATGACCGCCGATCACAACAACTTCGTCAGGATACTTGCTGCCGGTAATTTCACCCATCACATCGGCGGAATCGGCCTCGGCTTGGAAATGCGCCTGCATTTCCAGATGCACCTTCACCGGCACACCGGAAGCAGTGAGCCTGTGAATCCAGATTGCATCCTCTACCGAAATCGCAGCGCCCGGTATTTTCGGATCGGTGGCGCCGTAAGATAGCGAGCCGGTATGCGGATCGCGCAGACTGCGGGGCGTCACGGAGCGAACCAGGACCGCCACAGCCCCCAGATGGGCGGCTCGCGAAGCCCCGCTCGAGCGGTATAACACCGTCTCGGAATAAGTCGTAAACGGAACGTCGTAGAGAACGATCTTGCCTTCGAGTTTGGCGCGGCCCAGTTGTTCCAGTTCGTTGAAACTGGACACCGTCACCACCTCGGCCGTGATTCCGCCCGCAGCGGTGGCGCTGCTGTTTCCCAGACCCAGCATGAACAGGGGCTTGTGCGCAGGTTCGAGCATTTCTGCCGACTCCGCGCCACGCACCCAATGCGGAACCTTAACCGGAATCGTGCGAACGTTACTGAGGCCGGCCCGCGTCATTTCAGCCGCGGACCATTTGACGGCCTCCTCCAGCGCGGGAGAACCACTCAGCCGGTTGCCAATCCTGTAACAGAGGTATTCCAGACGATTCAGCGCCGTGTCGTCTTTCATTGCCGCGTCGATCAGTTTATTGGCGTCTCCGGTATATCGAGCCGCCACGGTGGCCATGTTGCCGGTCTGTGCACCGGCAACCATGAGAATGGCGACTGACAGCAACGCGGATCGGAGCAGCATTGCTCCATCCTAGCGAATGAAGCTTATTTTGCAGCGACTACAGCCGGAGCCAGCGACTCTGCCGGCAATTCCTTAATGGTGATTCCGCCGAACCCCATCCTCAGCCGCAACTGATGTCCCGATGCCGCATCGCCCGCGGTGAATGCTTCACCGCTGAGATGCTTTCGAGGCCGCGCGCCCGCCAGGTCGGACGTGACGACGCCTGCCTTTGTGTGGGCATCGATGGAATATGCCGCCAGATTCGGCAGCATGAGAACGATATCTCCTCGTCTGTTATCGGCTTCCACGCTGCCTGCGACCCCGGTGACCGAAACGTAGCCCGACGCATGGCTGACAATCACATGAGAGTTGCGGGGCACGTGGAGACGGTATTCCACAACCGGATCGCGCCCGAATCCCACCGCATGGGTAAAACGGTTATAGATTCTGGTGCGACTAGTAGTGACAGCTATTTCAGTATCGGAGCGTTTTTCCGTCACGACCTTAACGCTGTTCAAGCCGGCGTCGCGTTCGGAGGGTTTCGGATCGAAGCCCATCGACTTGACAACTGTTATTTCGACGCTCGGTTGATCCCACGCTTCCACGGAGAGATACCCCGAGGCGTCGTTGATGCGGACCGTGCCTCCAGGCGCGAAAGTGATGTTCTCGGTGTGTGTGGAATCCGCCGGTTGAATGCCGGCCGTATCCGCCGTCAGGGTTCCGATGGAAAGGGCAAAGACGGCAGTCAACAACGCAGTTCGCATTCTCATGATGTCTCCAGATTACGACGACTGCCGATCAAAAAATCCGTTCCTGTTTCTTCAACGTCCCCACAGACGCGACATTCGCGATCGAGAATGACGCCAGATACTGGTTTTCCACCACAGTGCCGAAATCCAGCCGCCGCACCTGGACGCTGAAGCCGCAGCAACTGGTGTTATACGTAGCCTGCGCGACGCCATATTCCAGCAGGCCCAGTCGGTAATCGTAGATCATGGAAACGGCCGCGTTCCAGCCTTTGCGGTTCGCGTCGCCGTATCCGAATGTGGTTCGGAACTGATTCGCAGGCGGCGCCAGATCGGGATTGGGGCGAATCTGATCGCTGCCCGCGGTCACGAAATACCGGTGGATCCTGATATTGGCCGCGGCTCCGCTGTTCACAATGCGGTGCGACACCGGGTCGTAATTGGCCTGCCAGGTGAAGCTGAGGCCGGTGATGGGCGATGTCCGGAATTTGGAAACTATGGGAGATACCCGCCGCCTGCCGTCCAGGAATTCGTAGCCAGTCAGATCCAGTTCGCTCGTTAAAACGTTGCGCTGCCCCGGCACCAGAGCGCCGCCGAACGTGGGGTCGAAAAAGTATTTTCCGCTGAGTTCCCACGAAAGAATTTCCGTGACAGTTTCGCCCTTTTTGGCATAGATCCGATTCGTGATGCTGACTTCCGCTTCGCGGGTATTGCTGAGCAGATCGGTCGGGTCAAACAGCAGCGTGTCATTGAATTTCGAGACGCCCGTCACATAGTCGTAGGTGACGCGAGGTTCGATGACGTGCTTCAGTTTGTCGCCGAAAATAGTCTTGCGATTGAACACCCTTGCCAAAGATGGAAAGATCAGGTCCAGGCGGGCCTCGGGCGCCGATCGCAGCAGGTTTGCGCTGGATACCACCTTATTGATGAGGGTCTGGCCATAGTAAGTTTCGTGTTGGGTAATCTCAGGCAGAAGTGTGAAACCGGCCAGATGAATCGCGCTGCTGAGCGAAGGTTCTAAGTCCGCACGGGTACTGAATTGGCTGGTCTGATAAAAATCGACGGCCGGCTGTCCGAGGGGTTGTGGTTCCACCCGGTGGAAAAGACCATAACTGGAATGCAGTGAAAACCAGAGAGGCACCGGTCCCCGGGCGATCTGCTGATAGCTGCCGTTCAACTCGGCCTCCGGCGACTTACGAATCAGCACAGAGTTCCCCGGCGTCGTATCCAGAAAATTTTCAGTGCGCGAAGCCGAGACATCGAATGTGTACGACTTGAAATGCTTCTCCAGGTAACCCGCGGAATGCGTTTCGGAAAAAATCGCTTGTGTGAAGGAATCGGTAAACTGCTGATGAAACAGATAAGAGCTGATGTAATCGACCGATCCCCGGGCCACCCAGCCGTTGCCGAACTCGATTTTGCCGGTGCCTGTGACGCTGTATCCAGGAGCCTTCAGGATCACCGTTCCGTTCTGCTGAATGCCCCGGTCCTGTACGCCGTAAAAGATCAGGTTGAAATCGGAGTTCTGAGTCGGCCTGCCACGGAAATTCAGGTCATGCGCGTAGCCGCGCGAACTGAAGTCCTGCAGGACGTAGCTCACATCCATGGAGCGGCCCAGCGTTTGGTAATACCCCATTCCGAAAAGAAAGCCGCGAGTGGAACTGTGCCCGAAATTCGGCGTAAGGAATCCGCTTCTGCGCGCTTCGGTCTTGAGCGATTTCTCAAAGAACGGAAAATAGAAAACCGGCACCCCAAGCAGGTGGTACACCGCGTTGCGGGCCACGGCGCGGTCATGCGGGTAATAGTCGATCAGCCGGCTTGACATCGTCCACCAGGGATGCGGCAATTCGCAATCCGTAATGGAAGCATCATGCAGAATGTACATGTCCGCCATTTTTTCCACTCGTCCCGCTTCGAAGTAAAAAGGTTCTTTTGAAGTCAGGACTCCCGGGCGCGCCACAATTTTGGCCTTCAGATAGCCGCGAACGTGACGGTACTCGCCGATTTCCGTGTCCGTGTTGTAAACGGCGCTGTCGGCGTAGAGAACCTCGTCGTGATCGTAGTCGCGGTAGTAGACGTTACCCGTAGCGGTAGCGACGCCGCTGGGCGGATCGTAATCGACCGAGTTGGCCTTCAGCGTGGCATTCGGAAATTCGAAGACCACTCTGCCATTGTTCTTCCCCTTCAGGTGATAAACCCCGTTGTCGCCCACGGCCTGGTCCAGGCAATCTTCGGGAACGCCTTCTCCGCATTCAACGGACCAGGGAACAATCGATTTGCTGGCGGGAGCGTTGGGCCGCGTTACGTGTACGCCGAAGTCCGGCTTCTCGACCGACGGTTCATTCTGGTCCGCGGCTCTGCTGAAATCGGGTGACGCGACCGATAAGACAAACATGAGAACTATTGTGGAAATATTGCAGAATCGCACTGTTTTTCCGTGACAAGCGGCCCGGATTATGTTACTCAGAGAAATAGGGAATATTGCGGAAGTGTTCCTCAAAAGGCAACCGTAGCACGGCATAAGTTGTGTGGCAAGCGAGCGAGTCGGAAATCGTTTACCGAGCCGCGACGGTGAAGCATCGGCGCGCACAGCTGGTGTCGGCGGATTAGAAACGCGAAGAGTATAAAAATGCATTGTCAGCACTGCGGTTCCATCAATGGCGAAGACGATCATCGCTGCCTGCGTTGCGGGCGACGTCTGAGTGGTGTCGTGATCTCGGCTCCTGCTTCCTATATTGGCGCGACCGCGCTTGCACTTTCCGCTGAACCCGCTCAGGAGCGCGACTGGACGCCCGAACCTGGCGCCGCAAAGAGCCCGCAACAGCCGGCGCTCTTTGAGCCCGCCGCTCAGGCGATGCCGCCCGGGAAACCGCGCGCTGGTTCGCAAAACGTAATTCCGTTCGAACAGGTGCAGCGTCAGGCCGCGGGACGCTTTCCTGCGCAGCAGCAGCCGATCGTGATCGCAAATCCGCCCGTGGAAACTCCCGGACGCAAGCCCCAACAGCCGTCACGGCCTGCCGCACGCAAAGCAACTCCGCCCGTTGGTCAGGGCAATCTAGATTTTCGTCCCAACAGTGCACAGGGTGAACGCGTCCTTGCGACGGGAGTACCGGCCCAGGTTTGTGGCGATAACCGCGTAGCGCCGCCCATGCGGCGTCTGACCGCTGGAGCCATGGACGTCGCGATGGTGGTCATCGGTTTCGGCGTCTTTGCAGCGTCTGCCCGGATTGCTGGTGTCTTCCTGGGCGCGCCACATGGAATCAGCTTTGGCTCCGGCAAACCCCTTTGGATCGGCCTCTCTGCCTCTCTGCTCCTGATCTCACTCCTTTATGGTTTGGTTTGGGCGCTGGCGATGCGCGAAACCGCCGGCATGAACTGGACCCAGCTGCATCTTGTCTCGTTTGACGGGGTGGCGCTGGAAGGACGTGACCGCACCATACGGTTTGTCGCGGCATGGCTGAGTTACTGCTCCGGCCTCGGCTTGCTGTGGGCGCTGGCAGATGAGGAAAGCCTTGCCTTCCACGATCATATTTCGAGGACGTATCCGGCGGAACTCACCACTGCGGGAGTGCTGGTCAGGCAGCGCAAATAGTGCACGGGCCGTCCCCAGCCTGTGGGTCCCGGTTTACGTTCCGTCAGAGCCTCGCTACCTATTCAATCACCTTTTTCTGGCGGATGAGTTTTTCCAGCGCATCACGCACGAATCCAGCCTGATTCGGAAACTCCAGCCCCCTCGACCGCAGATTTTCCTGAGAGTCCTGATTGGCGGCCGTGAAATCCGAGACGGCCAGCTTGTAGTCTTTGTCGGGATCAATCGTGTGGCCGGCGGTCACAACAGCAGGCAGATCGCGTCCCTTGAAAGTCCCCCAAACCACCAGATTGTCGAACGGCATGATATTCCACACGTGCCGCACCAGCAACTGACCCTGCGGAAGAATATCCCGAACCGCACCCGAATTCAGAAAAGCAAAATCGGCGCCACTCGCCTCCTTCATAGCCTGTTCAATCATGGTCTTCAGTTCAGGCCGCGCAATAAGGCGATTGGAAACTGCCAGCGGCTGATCCACTACAACCGCGGCCTTGTCTTCCCAGATTTTCACCTGTGCGGCCACGTCGGGAGCCGGCTCTACTTTGTCGCTGTCGATCGAAATTTTCTTCCATAGCCACGAAACAGGGGCCTTCTTCTCGGTGTCGATTTTCAGCTCCAGCCGACCCAGTTCTTCCCCATAACTCTTCACCCGCACCAGAACATGATTGCCGCTCGACAATTCATGCTCGAGTCCGGTGTGAATGTGCCCGGAAATTACGACAGGAACATCGGGCTCCCGCACCATCGCCTCTTCTTCAGCGCCGTTGATATGCGCCACCACTACGATCAGATCGCATTGACCCTTCAGCTCGGCCGCATACTTTCGCACGGTTTCCACCGGGGGCGTCGTGTGATAGTCGCCCAGATTGGCCGGAAATGTCAGGCTGTGCAGATCATCCGTCATTGCGCCGATAATGCCGATCCGCATGCCGTTTACCTTTAGAATCGTCCATGGTTTTGGCGTGAACAATTGCCCCTTGCTGTCCACGATATTGGAAGAAACAATCGGATATTTCGAGGTTTCGACGAAGTTGCGTGTCTGCGCCCAGGCGTAGTCGAAATCGTGGTTGCCCAGCGTGGCCGCATCAAACCCGAACATGTTCGCGATCTCGAAAATCGGAAGGCCCTTGAACATCGTGGAAACCGGCGTGCCCTGCGCCAGATCTCCGGCATTGAGCAAAATGCAATCGATGCACCCATCGCGTTGCTGCCGGATCACTGCCGCCAGATACGCAAAGCCACCGTGATGATTGTCGAGAGGGCTCAGCCGCGAATGCAGATCGTTGGTATGCAGAATCGTCAGCGTCCGGATCTCCGCCGTGAGCTGGGTTACGGCAAGAGCGGTCAGACAACAGACGAGACGAAACCAAATGCGCATGGTTGATTTTATCGTGCGGGGCTTCTTAAATACGCATCGTCGCCACGGAGCCAGTCTTCCCGCCGCGGAGAGAATAAATCAGTAGCCATGGAATCTTCCAGCGCCTCCACCATATGGGGTAGATTCGGCGGAATCTGAAGCACGTCCCCGGCCCGCACAATCACCTCCCGCCCTTCTTCCGATCCACCGAACACAAACTTCAGCGCGCCCGATTTCAGCATCGTCACCTGCTCGTTTTCGTGATGATGCATGCCGACCACCGCGCCGGCCCGCAGCAGGATTCGCGCGATCGTCATACGCTCCGTGTGGACGACCTGCCGAACCGTCTTTTCGTTCATTTCTTCGCGCGGAATTGTAGCCCAGTTGTATTGATCCATTTGAGGTCAGTATCCTATAAGCTGCTCATGAAAGGCATCGTCCTGGCAGGCGGAACCGGCAGCAGGCTGTTTCCCCTCACCAAAATAACCAACAAACACCTGCTGCCCATTTACGACAAGCCAATGATCTATTATCCGATCCAGGCGTTGGTCGATGCGGGGATCACAGACATCATGGTCGTCACCGGCGGCAAGAATTCCGGAGATTTTCTCCGCCTGCTGGCCAACGGCAAGGATTTCGGCCTGAAGCATATCGCCTACGCCTACCAGGAGGGAGAAGGGGGAATCGCCGAAGCGCTCGGTCTTTGCGAGCATTTTGCGGCCGGCCAGCCGATCTGCGTTGTGCTCGGTGACAACATCATCGAAAAAAATATCCGCGTTGCCGCCGACGCCTTTCGCGAACAAAAACGCGGCGCGCGTATCCTGCTCAAGGAAGTGGAGGACGCCGAACGCTTCGGTGTCGCCGAATTCCAGGGCGACCGCATCATCGGCATCGAAGAAAAACCGAAGCAGCCGAAATCCAATTTCGCCGTGACTGGCATCTATATGTACGACGCCACTGTCTTCGACAAAATCAAGACCTGCAAACCGTCCCATCGCAACGAACTGGAAATCACCGACGTGAACAACGCCTACGTCGCCGAAGGCACCATGACCTATTCCTTCCTCGACGGCTGGTGGACCGACGCAGGTACTTTCGACTCGCTTCTACGTGCCGCCAACCTTGTCCGCCAGACCAAAGGACCGACGGAATGACCACAGCCCACGAGATTGTTATCGAGCTGCCCAAATGTGAAAAGGGAATCGGCGACATAATCCTCGCGCCGGATTCCGCGAAGCTCATCGACGGCGTGAAATGCGCGCCGCTTGCCATCTGGCCGGACGATCGGGGCTACTTCCTCGAAGTGCAGCGCATCGGCGTTGGCCTCGCGGCTCATTTCCCGAAAGAGAGCACGCAGATTTCGGCGGCTATTAACTATCCGGGAATCATCAAAGCCTTCCACTTTCATCGGCACCAGACTGATTGCTGGACGCCGGCCAACGGCATGTTCCAGGTCGTTCTGATCGACCTCCGCCCTGAATCCGCAACTTTCGGCCGTTGCAACACGCTCTATGTCGGTCAGCTTCGTCCCTGGCAGATTCTGATTCCGCCAGGAGTAGCTCACGGCTACAAGGTTGTCGGCACCGGTCCTGCGACTCTGATCTACGCCACCGACCGCTTCTATAATCCAGCGGACGAAGGCCGAATTCCGCATAACGATCCGCACCTCAACTATGACTGGGAACTCCAGCATAAATAGCCTGGCGCGGTTTTTGTGATAGCCGCCCTGGATGCCACTCCGCTCATCCTCACCTCAGGCGGCCTTGCCCGCTACGTGGCCGAACTATCCACCGCCCTGGCGCGTGAATTTCCCCAGGACACTTACACACTGCTCTCGGATCAGGACTTCAAACTGCCTCCGAACTCGCCGCGCAATCTGACGGCGGGGCCGGAACGCGTCCACGATAAACGCTGGTGGCTGCGCGGTGTCCGTCGCGCGATGGCTGCCACGGGCGCCGAAATTTTCCACGGCACGAACTTCGAGGTTCCCTACCTTGGTAATACGCCCGCCATTCTCACTATCCATGACTTATCGCCGTGGAAAGACAGAACCTGGCACACAGGGGCGGACCGAGTGCGCAGGCGAACGCCATGGCTGATTCGCCTGCGCAGAGCTCAGATGATTCTGACAGTGAGCGAAGCTATGCGCCGCGAAATTGTCGCCCACTTCCAACTCCCGGAAACTCTGGTCCGCGCTATACCGCTGGCCGCTTCGGAACTTTTCCGCCCTACTGCACACCTGACGCCCCCGGCGCGTCCATATTTCTTGTTCATCGGTACTCTGGAACCGCGCAAGAATCTGAACGCGCTCATTGAAGCGTGGCGCGAAACCCGTGGCGAAACGGGCGCCGATCTCCTCATTGCCGGCCGCACCCGTGCCGATTTCACGCCGATAGCAGCAAGCCCGGGAATGGAATATCTCGGAGAAGTTCCCGACGCCGAACTTCCCCGACTACTGGCTTCCGCCCTCGCGTTCGTCTACCCGACACTCTACGAAGGCTTCGGCCTGCCCGTACTCGAAGCCATGCAGTGTGGCTGCCCGGTTATCACGTCGCGCGACCCCGCCGTGCGCGAAGTCGCGGATGGGGCGGCAATTCATGCAGCCACTGTGCAGGAATTGGCAGCAGCCCTCCGTGGCGTCGCCGCGAATCCCGACCTCCGCCGCGACCTTTGCGAAAAAGGGCTGGCCCGCGCGCGCGAATTTTCCTGGACCTCAACTGCCAGGCAAACCCGCGCACTCTATCGGGAAGTTCTGAACGGAGCCCCCGTTGCCTGATACACCTGTCCGCTCCGTCCTGATTCTTTCCCCGGAACCGCCATATCCTCTCAACGGAGGCGGAGCCTTCCGCATCGCCTCACTCCTCCACTATTTCGCCCGATCCGCCCAGGTCGACCTCATACTTTTTTCCGAAAGCGGAAAGCCGGCCACTATCCCGCCGGGCTTAATACGCTCGCAAACAGTCATCCCGCTGCCGGTTCACAGCAACGGCACTCTGGCCCGCTACGTCCGGAACGCCCGCCGCGCTGCCCAGGGCATCCCGCCTCTGATAGACCGTCTCAGCGGCCATCGCTCCGAACTATCGCAAGCTCTGGCGGGAAAACACTACGATGTCGGAATCGTAGAACACTTCTGGTGCGCACCCTACTTCGATCAGATCGCCGCCGCCTGCGATCAAACCATCCTGGATCTGCACAACGTCGAATCCGTCCTCCACGCCCGCTGCGCCCAAACTACGCAGGGCCTCCCGGCTGCGGGCCATAAACGGTTCGCTGCCAGTTCCAGGCGGCTCGAGCAGACCTTTCTCCCCCGCTACAACCTTGTCCTCGCCACGTCCAACGCCGATGCCGCAACGGCTCGCGCTATCGCCCCCTCGGCGAATATCGCCGTTTATCCAAACGCCTTGCCGCTCAGACCGGTGCCTCAGGTCTCTGAAGAACCCGTCGTCGTCTTCCCGGCGAATTTCGAATACCATCCCAATATCGACGCCGTTCGTTTTCTCGTCTCCTCCATCTGGCCGGAAGTCCGCCGCAGCTGCCCCGACCTTCGCCTCCGCCTGGTCGGCCGCGGCGACAAATTCATCCGCCATCTCCTGCCCTCTGGCCTCGATATTGAGACCACCGGTCCCATCGACGATGCACTTGCCGCCATCGCTGCTGGTCGCATGGTGATCGCTCCTCTCCGGTCAGGCAGCGGCACGCGCATAAAGATTCTGGAAGCCTGGGCGGCGGCCCGTCCGGTCATTGCAACTTCTTTAGCTGCGGAGGGTTTGGATGGGGTGGGGGATTGCAACCTGATCGTTGCAAACGAGGGATTGGATTTTGGCAGATCAATTGCTCAGCTCAACGCCGACCCATCTCGACGTGCCGGGCTGTCTGTCAATGGCCGCCGTCTTTTTGAAGAGCGTTATACATGGCAGGCAGCGTGGCAAATGCTCGACAAAATTCGGCTGATTGGCGGTACTGGTACAGGGCATCGCTATACTGAGGATTCTGATGCGAATTGCCGTTGACGCTCATGCAATCGGCCGCCATTTGACCGGAAACGAAGTCTATGTCCGTAGCTTGCTGCGGGAATTTGCCACTCTCGATGCCGAATCGGAGTTTGTTGCCTTCGTTTCGGAGCCCGGCGCGGATCGTTTCGTGCCCCGTCGCTTCCAAACTCACCAGGTTGCATCCAATCCGTATCTTCGCCTTTGCTGGGATCTTTCGAGCGGCGTCGCAACTGCGCGGCCCGACCTCCTGCACGTCCAGTACACCGCCCCGTTGATCAATCGCGTACCGGTCGTCGTCACTGTTCACGACGTCAGCTTCATTGAGAACCCCGAATATTTTCCGGCTCTCCGCCGCACACAACTTCGGTTTAACGTTGCCCGAACGGTGAAACTGGCCTCGCGCATCATCACCGTCAGCGAGTTCTCGCGCGATGCGATCCTCCGAACTTACAAGGTTTCACCCGCCAAGGTTTGCGTAATCCCGAATGCGGTGAGTCCCGATTTCAGAGTCGTCGCGCGTGGCCGCGCCGTGAAAAACGTGCAGGAACGCTTCGGAATCGACAAGCCGTTCATCTTCTCCGTGGGCGATTTGCAGCCTCGCAAGAACCACATCGGGCTCATTGCAGCTTTCGCCGGCCTCGTCGCTGCCCATCCGCACCTGAAGCATGACCTGGTCCTCGCCGGTCAAAATACGTGGTTTACGCCTCGCGTTCGCGCCGCCGCCCAGGCTTCCGGCGTTGCCTCGCGGATTCATTTCACCGGCTTTGTCACGGATGCTGACCTGGTCCAGCTTTATAACGCCAGCGACTGTTTCATCTTTCCGTCGTTTTACGAAGGCTTCGGCCTCCCGATTTTGGAAGCCATGGCTTGCGGCCGCGCGGTAGCCTGCTCCAACACCTCAGCCATGCCGGAAGTGGCGGAGGGCGCCGGTCTGCTTTTCGACCCGCGCAACCCCACCAGCATCCAGCGCGCAATGGCGGATATTCTGCTCGATTCCGAACTTCGCGAGCGCATGGAGAGCCGTGGCCTCCAGCGGGCTGCGCAGTTCAACTGGCGCAAGAGCGCCCGTGCAACTCTGGACGTCTATCGCGAAGTGATAGCCGAGCGCACTCTTCTTGCTGAACCGGTCGCAGCCCGGCAGCACTCTGAGGGAACCGTTGCAGCGCCGGTGCGTCCAACAACAAAACGATGAGAATCGCTACACTCCGGTTGGCCGCGCTGCTTGGAATCGCGGTCGTTCAATCCGGCTATCCTCAGGCCTCCGCGCCCGCCGCTCCAGCCAAACCGGTCCTCAAAGGTTTCCCGTTCACCAACGAAAGCCTCTCCTACACAGCCAACTGGCCGAGTGGCATCAGTCTCGGCGAGGCCCATCTGTCCGCAACCAGCACAACCGCCGGCTGGCATTTTGAACTGGGTCTCGATGCAGCCATCCCCGGCTTCGCCGTCAAAGACACTTACAAAAGCACAGCTGCTGCCGATCTCTGTTCGGATACGTTCAGCAAAGATTACGTGCATGGTGCGCACAAGAGCAGCGAAACGGTCACCATCGATAAGCAGGCCTCCATCGCGTCTCGAATGCCAGCCAATAAGGTCGGCGAGAGTAAAACCAATGTGCCCGCCTGCGTCCGCGATGCCCTGACTTTTCTCTACTATGCGCGCCGCGAAATGGGACAGGGCCGCGTTCCCGTCGCTCAGGAAATCGTCTTCGGGGCCATTTACAATGGCAGTTTCCAGTACACCGGAGCCGAAACCATCACCGTGAGCAACAAGAAAGTTCTGACGGACAAGCTAATCTGCCATATCAAAGGCCCGGCGTCGGACGTTCAGTTCGAAGTCTACTTTGACCGAGACCCGGCCCGCACCATTGTCGCCGTGAAGGTCCCTCTCCCCATGGGTAAATTCTCCCTGGAGTTGGTCCGCTGAGTCGTCTGCGCATCGCTTTCTTTTCGCCGATGCCGCCCTCGAAAAGCGGAATTGCCGATTATTCCGAAGCCCTTGTCGAGGAGCTCTCGAAGCTCGCCGATATCGAAATCTTCGATTCCGCCCCGAAGAAATTCGACCCCGCCCGCTTCGACGCCATCCTCTATCACATCGGCAATAATCCTCACCACGATTTCGTTTACGAAACCGCCCTGCGCAATCCAGGCTGCGTTGTGATGCACGAAGCCAATCTGCACCACCTCGTCGCCCATCTCACGATCGTGCGCGATGACTGGGACGGCTACCTCGCGGAGTGTGAATTCGATGGCGGTGCCCGCGCTCTGGAATTTGCCCATCGTGTTCGTCGCCTCGAAGTTGGTCCCGATTACGAAGGCGTGCCGATGACCCGCCGTCTGCTCGCCGCGTCCAAATCCGTCATTGTGCACAGCGATTTCGTCGCCCGCCTCACGCGCGAGCAGGGCTTTACCGGACCTATCGCCACGATCCCGCACGGCGTCTGGCTGCCGCAGGTTGACCGCAATGCCATTCGTCACGAACTCGGTCTCGATGAATCCACTCCTTTGATTGGCGCCTTTGGGCACATCAAGCCCTACAAGCGGATAGGCGAATCGCTGCGCGCCTTCCGCCGTCTCATCAAACTGGAACCCCGTGCTCGCATGATCCTGGTCGGCGAGCCTCATCCTGAATTTCCGGTCGATCAGTTGATCCGCACCCTGGGACTGCGCGAACATGTCCGCCTCATTGGTTTTGCCGGGATCGACAAATTTGTCGGCTATATGGGCGCCTGCGACATCATTCTCAACCTGCGCTTCCCCACGGTTGGAGAAACCTCCGGCTCGCTCCAGCGTGCGCTCGGCCTGGGCAAAGCCGTCATCGTCAGCGACGTCGGATCCTTCTCCGAACTGGCTGACGATATATGCCTGAAAGTTCCCCCCGGTCCGGGTGAAGAAGATCTGATCTTCGAATACCTGAATGTCCTCGTCTCAAAGCCCGATCTCGCGCAGGCCATGGGCGAACGGGCCAGGCAATGGGTGGCCACGGAGTGCAATTGGGCCACCGTCGCCAACAGCTACCTGAATTTCCTACGGAACCCAACCTCGGGCACCCCGAAGACCTCCGCCGCCGCAGTCGGGCGCGCAATCGAGCCCGCGGCTGCCGTTCCGCCACCGCCTCCTCAGCCTCCGGTTGCGATTGACGACATCACCACCTGGGTATCTTCTGAAGGTCGCTCCTATGCGGCCATCCACAAATCACGCTTCGTTCACACCCTCGAAATCACGCCGCCCGGCGATGAGACGCAGTCCGTACTTGAAATGGGAGCGTACATGCAAATTACCGCGCCCCTGAAATTCCAGCTCGGCTACGGTTATGTCCGCGGCTGTTATTACGGCAAACTCGGCCGGGTCGATCACAAGAAAATAACGTCGGATTCCGGCGAAGTCTTTGAATGCGATATCGACCACTTCGATGCCGAGAAAGACATCTACCCCTATCCGGACGCCTCCTTCAACACCGTGCTCTGCTGCGAACTGCTGGAGCATCTTTTCGAAGATCCGATGCACATGATGACCGAGATAAACCGCATCCTGAAGCCCGGTGGTCACCTCGTGCTGACCACCCCCAATATCGGATCTCTCCGTTCCGTATCCGCCATCCTGCTGGGCTACCATCCTTCCTTTTTCCCCGCCTATATTCGACCCCGCGTGGAAGGCGAGGAAACCGAAGCGCGCCACAACCGCGAGTACGTCCCCATGGAAATCCAGCATCTCCTCACCGATTCCGGCTTTGAAATGGTTCGCCTCGAAACCGGCGAATTCCTCGACGAGCCGCATCCCGAATTCGGCTGGGTCACTCATCTCCTGAAGCGATACAATCTGAGCCACAACCTGCGCGGCGACGGCATCTACGCAGTTGCGCGCAAAGCCGGCGCGGTGAAAAACCGCTGGCCCGCCTGGCTATACTCGTAGCCGTCGGCCTCTTTCATGACGGCAGAATTCCTCAATACGTCGGTCGTCCTGTCCGGCGGCGAACTCGTGGTGCGGGGCGATATTGTGAACCGCACGAGATCGGCATGGCGCTCCGAAGAAGGCTGGAACACCGGGTACCACCTGTTCGATAAACCCACCTCAACTCTGGTCGTCGATGGCGAACGAACCCCGCTCGATCTCCCTCCGGGCGATCGCCGCCATCTCGAAACTAAGATTGCCCTCCCCGTGGAACCCGGCGACTACGCCGTAAACGTTTCTCCCATGCAGGAACACGTCGCTTGGTTCTACGAAAAAGGCTGGCCCTTCATCCTGATCGATGTCTCCGTCGATGACAACGGAATACCCACGCTCCGCCGCTGGCGTCTTGCCGACAAAGCCGCCGTTCGCCGGCGCCGCCTTTTCAAAAGCATGTCGACAGCCCTGACGTTGCCCATCCAGTTGCCGTGGCGCAACCGAAGCCTCATCCAGACGCTCGTGCGCCGTGATCTCAAAAGCCGCTACGCCGGTTCCACCGCAGGCGCGCTCTGGACCATCCTCAATCCACTGCTTCTGATGCTGACGTACTTCTTCGTCTTCGGCATTGTGCTCCAAACGCGCGTCCCAGGCGACCCCAGCGCCACCGGCTTCGCTTTTTACTACCTGGCGGGCATGATGCCCTGGCTCGCGTTCAGCGACGCCCTGGCCCGCGCGCCCGGCATCCTGATCGAGCACCGCAACTTTATCCGGAAATTGGTCTTTCCGGTAGAAACCCTGCCTGTTAATCTCGTGGCGACGGGTCTCGTGACCGAATTCTTCGGTGTCGTAATCCTGATTACGGCCTTGCTTCTGATTCGCCACCACCTCGACGCCACCATCGTCTATCTTCCGCTCGTGATGATCCCGCAGGTGCTCTTAACCGCGGGTTTCTGCTGGTTCCTGGGCGCAATGGGTGTCTTCGTCCGCGACCTGGCCCAGATCAATGGCTATCTGCTGACTATCTGGTTTTTCGTCACACCGATCTGCTATTCCGAGGCACTGCTGGACAACGTGTCACCCGCCGCCGCACGTTGGATGCGGCTCAATCCGATCTACGTCCTGGTGCGCAACTATCGTCGTATTCTGCTCGAATCCAGGGCGCCCGACTGGCCTTCTCTGCTCTGGATCACTGCCTTCGCCATAATCGTGTTTCTGGCCGGTCATGCCTGGTTTCATAAACTTCGCCGGTCTTTCGCCGATCTGATCTGACCGCCATGAAACAACTTCGCACCCAGGTCGGCATCGTAGGCGCAGGACCTGCCGGGCTGCTCCTGGCGCACCTCCTGCATCTCGAAGGCATCGACTCGGTCGTCATCGAAAACCGCAGCCGCCAGTACGTCGTAGAACGCGTGCGGGCGGGGGTCCTGGAGCAGGGAACTGTGGACCTCATGATCGGGTCCGGAGTGGGCGAACGCCTCATGAGAGAGGGCATGCGCCACGAAGGTATCTACCTGGCCTTCGGCGGGGTCCGGCATCGTATCGACATGGCCGAACTCACCGGCGGCCGAGCCATCACGGTTTATGGTCAGAACGAAGTTGTGACCGATCTGATCGAAGTCCGCCTTGCCACCGGACGCCCATTGTTCTTCGAAACCGCTGAAGTTTCGGTACACGATTCCTCAATTCGCTTCACTTACAATCACGAACCGCACGAACTCCATTGCGACTTCATCGCCGGGTGCGATGGCTTTCACGGCATCTGCCGCCAATCCATCCCGGCCGCGGATCTCCGCATTTACGAACGGGAGTACCCGTTCGGCTGGCTGGGTATTCTCGCGCATGCAGCGCCCTCAAGCGACGAACTGGTCTACAGCCTGCACGAGCGTGGTTTCGCTCTCTTCAGCATGCGTTCCCACGCCGTGACCCGCCTCTACCTGCAATGTGCGCCCGACGAAGATATCAATCAATGGCCCGATGACCGCATCTGGGAAGAACTGAACACGCGACTCGCCACCAGTGACGGCTGGAAGCCGAATCAGGGTGAAATCTTTCAGAAGGGCGTGACAGGCATGCGAAGCTTTGTCGCCGAGCCAATGCGTCATGGGAGGCTCTTCCTTGCCGGCGACGCCGCCCATATCGTCCCGCCAACCGGAGCCAAGGGCCTGAATCTGGCTGCCTCCGATGTCCGCAATCTCTCGCTGGCCCTCGCGGCATACTACAAATCGGGCAGCGAACAACAACTGGACGAATACTCGGACAAGTGCCTCCGCCGCATTTGGAAAGCCCAGCGCTTCTCCTGGTGGATGACATCCATGCTCCACCGTTCCCCTGAAGCAAACGCCTTCGATCAGCGCCGTCAACTGGCCGAACTCGATTACCTCACCAGTTCCCGGGCCGCCATGACAAGCCTCGCGGAAAACTATACCGGCCTTCCCTAATGAGGGCCACGGCGCTCATCTGTTTCCTATCGGGGCCGCCGCCGCGGCTCTTCCTGTTGAACGGCGCCGTCGGGTCCGACCTGGCTGGCCACTTTTGCCGACGGGATGAAGTTGAGCGTCTCCGTCAATGCCGTGGGCTTTATCCAGAGGTTCTTCCCGAATACGATCTGCATCAAATCGTTGACATCGTAAATAACACGGCCGTCCGTCCTGAAAAAGTCGCCAACCATGTTTACTGCCGATAAAGCGACTGCCTTTCCGGATCGGCAGACAACGTAGCCAGAAACGCAACAGGGTCTACAGGGAAATAAGGGAAGATGGAATGCGCGATGTCGTTCCGGTAGTACCGGACGTTGTCCAGCATGTTCGCGGCCCGAACCAGCGCAGTGACAGTTGGGTTCGGGATGGTTTGATCGCCCCAGGCCATCTGGAATAACACCGGCTTCTGCGGCATCCCGGGTAGCGGTGAAGCCGTGAAGCGAGGAGCCCAAACCACCGGGTCGGCGTTAATCGTGATCCACTCGGCGCGTTCAAAAAAATCCTGAAGCTCTATAGCGCCGGGTATGTTGTTCACCACTGGCGGCAGATCGCGGTATACATAATTCTCGTTAAAGCTGGTTCCCTGATTCAGCAGCGACGGAACATGCCCCGGCAGCACAATAGCGGTGAGCAGCGGCAACAAAGAAACCGATTGGCGAAGCATATCGAACACTGTCGCGCCCGCCTCCTGAAAGGCAGCGGCACGAACCGAGGGTTCCAGAGCCATGACACTGGACATGGGATTGCGGCCCTCCACTGAATGGTTGCGGAGCAAGTTCGAATTCATTTGTCTTTACACAATACAGCTTGCTATGGTGCGTCTCAACACAATGTTTCCAGACGATTCGATATCATAATTGCGGACATCCATGCGCCAGATTTGTCTCCTCCTGCTCGCCGTAAGCGCCGCCACAGCCCAAACAGGCAAAATCCCGCAGGGCTTCACCCCGATCTTCGACGGCAAGACCCTCAAGGGCTGGCATCTCAGCCGGACCGTTCACCACGGCACAACCGGTAATGTTTTTGTGGAAAACGGAGAGATTACCCTCAAACAGCGCCCCTACGGGCAAGGTGGCCTGCTCCTGACCGACAAGAAATATCACAACTTTGAATTCTACGTGGAAGTGAAAGAGGCCTGGGGCTGTAACAGCGGTCTCTTTTTGCGATCCACCGAAGGCGGGTCCGCCTACCAGATCGAACTCGATCAAACCCGCGGCTCCGGTAATCTTCTCGGTGAAAATATGCGCGTCTCAAAAACCGCGCAGGCCGCCGAGATTGCGAAGGTGTGGAAACTCGACGACTGGAACTCCTTCCGCATCCGCATGGAAGGCGACGCCCCTCACATTACGCTCTGGGTGAACGACGTCCTCATGTGGGACGTCGAAGAACCCGTGAACGACAAAATCGCCGATGAGGTGGATGGCATGATCGGCCTCCAATTGCATTGGGGGTCCACTTACGCGCCGGCCGAGGGCTCTTTCAATATGTCGCAAAACTGGAAGCCGGACGCGGCCTACAAATTCCGCGCTATCGGCATTAAGGAGCTGAAGTGATGAGGTTCCTGCTGATCGCGGTAACGTGCATCGCCTCACTGCACGCCCAGGAGCCGACGTACACCGATAAAGCCGGAATCGAATACGTCCTGATCAAACCCGGCAGCTTTCAGGTCGGCGTCTTTCAGCCCGTATGCCCCTCCGAGGCAGCCGCCGCAACACCGGCGGCGCCTGCACGGGGACCAGCCGCAGCTTCCGGCGCCAGCGGCCGCGGAGGACGTGCCGGCGGAACCAGACCTCCCGCCGACTCTCGCACTCTCTGGACCCCTCAGGACTATCGCACCTGCGAAGAGCTCGTGAAGCGCGACTCGTCCCCCGGCTTCACCGTCGAAATCAAAAAGCCGTTTTACATCGGCAAGTATGAAGTCACCCAGGGGCAGTGGAAGAAGATCATGGGTAATAATCCCTCCGTGTTCCAGGGCAGCAAAGTGAAAGACGACGCCGACAAACATCCGGTAGACAGCGTCACCTGGGCCGATACCCAGGCCTTCCTGAAGAAACTCAACACGATCGAAAAGTCTAAGCTCTTCCGCCTTCCCACGGAGTTCGAATGGGAGTATGCAGGCCGGGCCGGCGAGCCGGGCCAGACCAGTTGGACGGAAATCCGCCAGGTCGCCTGGGAGCAGCTGGGCAGCCAAAAAGGAACCACGCAAATGGTCGGAACCAAGCCGCCCAACGCGTGGGGTCTGTACGACATGCTCGGCAACGTCTGGGAATGGGTGACGGATTTCTATAACGAGAAGCTCTTCGCCGATCCGGTCCCGCCCAAATCCGGATCGCAGCACGTCCTCAAGGGCGGTGGCTTTGTCTCTGACGTCAAGAACGTCATTTACGCCACCCACGGAGCCGGGCCTGGCGACGGCTGGGATGTCGGTTTCCGCGTTGTTCGGGACGTGAAATAGGATATGGAACGCGTCTGCTTTCTGCTTCAGGTAAGGCCCGAACGGCTGGTTGAATACAAGGAACGTCACCAGCATGTCTGGCCGGAGATGCTTGCGGCCCTCACCGAAACCGGCTGGCGCAACTACTCATTATTCCTGCGCGGTGATGGCCTCCTCATCGGCTATCTGGAAACCGAAAGTTTCGCGAAATCTCTACGAGATATGGCTGCCACCGAGGTCAACGCGCGCTGGCAGCGCGAAATGGCGCCTTTCTTTCTGAGCCAGGCCGGCCGTCCTGACGAAGTGATGGAACGAATCGAAGAAGTTTTTCACTTAGCCGTGTGAGAACAAACGGTTGTAGAATACCCTCATGAAATTCGCTCTATGCACGCTGTTTCTGGCCTTGGGCTTGATGGCTCAGTCGCCTGCCAACTCCATTGCCGGAAAGTGGCACTTAGTGGAACTGTCCGACGATGAGGTGGTTGTCCCCCGACACCGTGTGGACTTCGTTTTCCGGACAAAAGGCACTGTACTTTCCGGAGCGGTCATCAACAGGAACACAGGTGAAGATATTCCGCTGGCGAACATCAGGTTAGACGGTAACGTGCTGACGGTCCGGTTGGCCGATTCGAAGGGTAAGCCCGGTACCGCCGTTCTCACGATGACAGCGTCAGGCGATAAGTTCGTGGGCCGTTATACCAGCCTCGCATCGGAGCCTTCCGGCCCTCTTTTAAAGCTTGTTCGCTTTCGCGAATAAAGCGCCGGCTTCCAGGGCCGATCATGTACTCTAATTAGAGGCAAAACGATGCAACGACGAAAATTTCTCGCCACCACGCTGGCCACGACCGCTGCGTCGGCCGTCTCCCGAAGCGCCAGCGCACAGACGGCTGCCCCAAAGGTCCCCGTGCGAATCGGCGTCGATGTCTACAGCATCCAGTCACAGAATTTCACGCCCTTTCAAACGCTCGATTACTGCAAGGGTCTCGGTGTCAAGGTCGTCCACTTCAGCGAAATCCGCTTTCTCGGCAATCTCGAACCGGAGAATCTGAAGAAGGTCCGCGCCTACGCGGATAACCTTGGGATCGACTGCGAGATCGGCATGCGGTCCATTTGCCCCACCTCCACCATGTTCGATGCAGCCCAGGGCACGGCTGAAGAGCAGTTGGGCAAAATGATTGCGTCGGCGAAGATCATGGGCTCGCCGGTCGTTCGCTGCGTGCTCGGCAGTGCCAGTGAACGCTCCAGCCAGCTTCCGCTCGAAGGCCACATCGCCAATACCATCAAAGTCCTGAAAAACATTCGCAGTCAGGCGATGGACAACAACGTAAAGATCGCCATCGAGAACCACGCCGGCGACATGCAGGCGCGCGAACTGAAGACGCTGATCGAAGGAGCCGGTAAGGAATTCGTCGGAGCCTGCATCGATTCCGGTAATCCGTTGTGGACTCTCGAAAGCCCGCACCTGACGCTCGATACTTTGCATCCCTATGTGCTGACCAGCCACGTCCGTGACAGCTATGTCTGGATGAGTCCGTACGGCGCGGCCGTCCGCTGGTGCCGCACGGGTGAAGGCAACATCGGGATCGACAGCTACATTAAGAAATACTCCGAACTTTGCCCCGGCCGCGCACTGTCCGCGGAAGTGATCGTTCAGCCCAACCCGCGCATTCTGGCGGTTCACGATCCGAAGTTCTGGGCCCCCTACAAGAGTACGCCGGCCTGGGAGTACGAACAGTTCCTCGAACTGGTGGAAAAGGGTGTTGTGCCGCCTGGTGGCGCCAATGCCGGAGCGCCAAACCCCGGTGGTCCGGGTGGCGGCGGCGGTGGACGAGGAGCCGCCGGTGGCAGCGGTGGACGTGGCGGCGGTGCTGGCCGCCCGCCAGTAAGCCCCGAAGTGCTGGCGCAGCGCAATGCCACCCAGCGCGAAGATCTCGAAGTGTCTATTAAGTACACGCAGGCGCTCGTCGCCCGTCTCTGATAAATGTCTGTGACAAAAATGAAAAACCTCTACCGCGCCGATCACATCGGCAGTTTCCTGCGGCCGGCCGCAGTCCTGGCCGCGCGCGCCGCGGCCAAAAGCCAGGACGATCCGAACCTTCGCGAAGTAGAAGACCGGAATATCCGCGAAGTTCTCGCGAAGCAGCAGGAACTCGGCTTCGGCATTTGTACTGATGGCGAGTTTCGCCGCAGCACCTTCATGAGCGATTTTACCGATTCGGTGGAAGGCTTCGCCCTCCATCAGGATGCGGTCGGCTATCAGTGGCGCGGCTGGTCCGCCTCCGGGCTCGCGCCCAGCCACATTCCTGGCATCGTAACCGGCAAGCTCCGGCAAACCCGCCGCCTCACTGCCTCGGAAACGCCGTTCGTTCTGGCGAATGCCAAAGTAGACGTGAAGGTCACGCTCCCCAGTCCGAATCAGTTCCCGTTCATCTCATTCCAGAAGGGCGTGACGGACAAAGTCTATCCAAATCACTCCGCGCTGCTGGCGGATGTCGTCGGTATTCTGAAAGGCGAAGTTGCTGCGCTCGCTGCCGACGGAGTGAACTACATCCAGATCGATACGCCCCGTTATTCCTACTACATCGATCCCAAATGGCGCGACTGGCTGCGAACGGAAATCGGTGTCGATCCCGATGTGGCCCTCGATGAAGCCATCGCCGCCGACAACGCCTGCCTTGATGCCGCGCGGAACGCCGGCGTCACCCTCGGTCTCCACCTTTGCCGCGGCAACAACCGCGGCAACTGGTACGCGCAGGGCGGCTACGATGCCATTGCCGAAAAGCTCTTCACCGGCCTTCACGTCGATCGGTTCCTGCTGGAGTTCGACGACGAACGCTCCGGCACCTTCGAGCCACTCCGGTTTGTTCCGCGTGGCACGACAGTTGTTCTTGGCCTTGTCAGCACAAAGCGCGCGGAAATGGAAACCTCAGCCGAACTGATCGCCCGGATCCAGGCGGCCTCGAAGGTCGTTCCGCTCGAGAATCTCGCACTCAGCCCGCAATGCGGCTTCGCCTCCGTGATGGAAGGCAATCCGGTCACTGAAGAAACTCAATGGGCCAAGATGAGGCTGGTCGCCGATACCGCACGTACCGTCTGGAAGTAGAGTTGGTGAGTAACCCTCTTTAGCCGGGTCAGCCGTGGTAGCTGCCGCTGATATAGCTGTGCAGATGCCCGATCATATCTTCCTGTGCCGACATAATCCAGGTCGTCAGGTCGCCGATTGAAACCATTCCAACCGGACGGCCATACTCCTGCACAACCAGATGCCGCAGCCGGTATGTCGTCATCATCCTCAGACAATCCGCGACCGTGTCTTCGTTGCAGACAGTTGTGGCCGGATACGACATGACTTCACCGACAGTCGTTTCTTTCGAAGATCGGCCCAGCAGGATAATCTTTCGGGCATAATCGCGCTCGGAGAAGATCCCCAGTAATCGGTCGGGTCCGATTACTGCCAGGGCGCCGATGTCCCTGTCCGCCATTTCCTGAACGGCGTCATAAACGGAGCGCTCGGGCGCGACCGAGTATAGTCCCCAGCCTTTACGAGATAAAACAGAATGAATCGTGTCTGTTAACGGCACAAGAGGCCTCCCTTCTATACGGGGTCCGGTGGTCGGACAAAGACACAATACTCCGATTTAAGTCCGGTGGCAAGCCCCTTCTTACAACAATCCGTTCTGCTCCAGCAGCTGCCGCATGGCAGGTCCGATCTTCAGAAATTCGTCGTAATCCGGCCGCTTCCGGAAATAGCCATTCGCGATCTTCGCGCTCTCATTTCTGTCCGCCGGCGAATCGGACGATGTCAGTATCATCACCGGAAGCTTGCTATACCGCTTGCTGGAGCGAATTCTGCGCAGCACTTCGAATCCGTCGATCTTCGGCAGATTGATGTCGAGAATCGCCGCATCCGGTGAAGGCGAATTCGGATCCTTCTCGGCCTTCTCAATGAATGCGATAGCCAGTTCGCCATCCGAGGCGGCATAGACCTCGAGCGGCAAACCTTCCACCCGGATCGCTTCACGGACCAGCAGCGCGTCCGCCAGATTGTCCTCAACCATCAATACGTTAAGTCGACGTTTGGAATGCGCGCCCGGCGTTTCGGGGGATCGTGAAGTAGAAGGTGGCGCCTTCGCCGGCGCTGGATTCGACCCAGATCCTTCCTCCGTAGCGCTCAATGACACGCTGGCAAATCGCGAGCCCAACGCCCGTGCCGCTGTACTTCTGGTCACGATGAAGTCGCTTGAATACACCAAAGATTTTCTCCTTATATTGGGGATCGATTCCAATCCCGTTGTCCTGAACCGAGAAACGCCAAAAGGCGCCCGCGTTAACTGCTGAGATATGAATCCGGGGTGGTTCTTCAGTTCTGTATTTTATAGCGTTAACAATGAGATTCTGAAAAACCTGCTGCAGATGGACTTCACCAATATAAACTTCCGGCAGTTCGTCGCACGTGATAACGGCGCCGCTTTCCCGTACCGCCTCCGCAAGCCCTGCAAGGGTCGATTGCAGCACTGCTGAGGCATCCTGCGGTTTGGCCTCCGCATCGCTTCCGCCCGCTCTGGTATAAGCGAGCAGATCGTTGATCAGCATAGCCATGCGCTGCCCGCCTTCTTTCAGGAACACAAGGCACTGCTGGCCCTCGGCGTCCAGCATGTTCCGGTACCGCCTCGAAATGATTTCGCTGTAAATCGTCACGTTCCGGATCGGTTCCTGCAGATCGTGGCTGGCGGAATACGCGAACTGTTGCAGATCGTCGTTGGCGCGCCGCAATGCCTCTTCCTTCTCTTTTTGCTCGTGAATATCCGTGTTCGAACCGATCCACATCGAGACGTTTCCGTTCGCGTCGCGCATCGCCCGCACTCTTGTCAGGTGCCAGCGGTATTCCCCGTCCGCGCGCCGGAAACGATGCTGGATCTGGAACGGCTCGCCCGTCGCAAGCGATTCGTTCCAGGTCGCGACATCCCCTTCCACATCGTCCGGATGCAGAATTCGTGTCCAGGAAGAATGCAGCAGCTGTTCCATCGTCAGGCCGGAATACTCGACCCATTGGTGGTTGAAGTAATTGACTTCCCCGGTCGCGGTAGCGGTGAAAATCTTCTGCGGCATCGATTCGGCCAGAAAACGGAAACGCTCCCTTGCCTTCTCCACGTCCCGCAGCGCCTCTTCGCGTTCGGCAAGCGCCGTTGTCAGGCTGGTGTCCCTCGATTGAATGCCGGACAGCATCTCATTGAAGCCGTCCGCCAAAACGCCCATTTCATCCCCGGACAATTTGCGTGCGCGAATACTGTAATCGCTGCTTGCCGAAACCGCCGTCGTCGCTTTCACCAGTTGCGAGATCGGGTCCGCGATCAGCCCGCGCAGGCTGGCGGAGAGCAGTAACGCGATCAGACTGGAAAGCATGAGGACCGTCACTACGAGTGTGCCGTACAGCTGCCTTCTTTCGGCAATCTCCTCCAGATCGTAAAGGAGTATCACGTCGCCGATTCTCTTGCCGTCCAGCATCACCCCGTAAGAGACGATTGCGTTATTCCGGTCATACCGGATTTCGTCCTGATGGAGGGGGGGAGGGCAGGGAACCCGCGCACCGGTTCGCACGTAGCGAGCGAGCACCGCGCCATCGGCGCTGTATGTGCAGGCTCCTGACAGATGCGTTCTCGCACGCAGCGCACTCAGCGTCTGTACGGCCGATTTCGGATCGTTGAACTCCACCGCCGCCACACTGTTCTCCGCTGTGATGCGTGCCAGCGCCGAGAGATCCCGGGACAGATTCGCGCGGAACAGCAGAGAATCGAAAATCAGAATGCCGAAGCAGCCCAGCAGCATGGCCGTTGCCGTCGTCACCATGATTACGATCATCAGCTTTCGCCGGATCGGTGCATCGCGGAAAGTGAATCTGCCGGGTCTCGTCATCGCTACCTGATCACCGCTTTTGCCACTGAAAGGAGCCCGGCGCTGAGCTTGAATCCGGCCGCTTCCGCGGCACGCCAGTTGATCTCGAAAGTTACCCGATGGTTCTCGATCAGGAACCCGATCATCCCGCCGTTGCGCACAAACGCGTCGCCATCGCTCACCGTGACGGCACTGCGGTTCAGTGCGCCGATGATTGGCGAACCAGGCGCGTTGCCGTCCGGATCGCCCAGGAAAATCATCTGGCACGTCCCGGGAGGGGGTTCCGCGTCCAGCACCTGGACGCCGACCTTGCGGCCATTCACAACTTCTCCGCTAACGATACGGGCGAGTGAGTTTCCGAATGGATTCTTTCCCAGAACGCAGATTGTGAAGGTTGAATTCGAAGTTCCCGGCGAACCCGCGGGCCACTCGATGAATTTGGCAAACTTCAGCAGATAAGCTGCTTTGACGCTATACTCCAGTTCTCCGTCCAAAGCGCTCGCGGGGGAGAGCGCGAGAGTCGCGCCTGCCGCAACGAGTGCCATCGCAAGGCGAAAACGCCGAAGTAAGCTCCTGACGGTTACCTGCGCCATGTCATTTGCGCATAGGCGCTCCGCTTGATGCCAACCGGAATGCCGTCGCCCGCACTTTCGAAATGCGCAGGCTGCAGAAGAAGATCTCTGGCCACAAATGACAACTCGACTTGCGGCGCGATTCGCCACCCGACGCGGGCATCCCCCGTGGAATACGCGTCCACCCCCTGCGCAGGCAGAGCACCGACATACCGATAACCGAGATCGATCTGAATCTTCTTCGTCACGTCGTATTCGGATTCGATCGCGACCTGGTGGTCCGGGCTCGCTCCCTGTATACCAGGCGCACTTCCCACGTCCAGCGAGCCCGGCGCCTTGTACACATTCATGTGGAGAAACGAATAAGCTCCGCGCAGCCGCCACGAAGATGTTGGCCGCCATTCCGGAGTGACCTCGATTCCCTTCGTCGTCGCCAGCAAACCATTGCCGAACTTGGCCGAAAGTAAATTATGCGGCGCAATCGGTTCGGCTACTCCCGGCGGTTGAGACGTCTCGAACGAGAATCCGATCAGCTCCTGATCCAGCAGATCGTGATAGTGATTATAAAAGCTGCTGACTGAAAACAGCAATTGCTTGCCGAGCAGTCGCCGGTATCCAAGTTCGTAGCCGTTCATTTCTTCCGGTGAAAAGCGGCTGTTCGCATTGAACCGCGCTACAAATGGTGTGCCGTTGGGCAGCACGTGATAACTCGCAAGGTAAAAGTTCTCTTCCACGTCCGATGGAGTTCGCACCGCGTGCGTAAACGCGGCCCACAATGTCTGGTTGTCGTCCGGCATCCAGGCCAGCCGTGCGCTCGGTTCCCAGCCGACGCCATGCAGAAAGTTCGTTTGCAGGATTTTCGTTCCTACGGTAAAAATCAGGCGATCCTGGACGAGTGAGATGTCGTCCTGCAGGAATCCCGTGACAAGGTAGTCCGTCCGGTTCGCGGGTACGAATGCCAGCCCACTCGTGATGGTGTCGTTGTTGATGGGAACGACGCGTCCTCCCACGCCCCAGGTTATCGTCTGACGTCCGCTGATGCGCAGGCGCTGCAGGAAATCGACATCGAAAGTGTTCCGCACATCCGAGAGATTCGCTTCCAGTCGCTTAGTCCGGTCGTAGTAAACCTGTACCTGGATGTCATTGCCCGGACGGATTGCTTTCTGCCAGCGGGCCAGCAGATTGCCGCCCGCCAGTTCGGCGTTTGAATCCACGCTCCGCGAGGGTCCGCTATACCCGTCCACTGAGCTTCTTTCGCCGGCGTCCTCGGTATAAATATCTCCCTGCAGGGTGAAGCTGCCGGCGGCGCTGCCGGTCCAATCCATCCGAAAGCCCGCCTGGGTCGCACGCCAGTCGTCGAAGTTTCGGCCGTCGCTGTGTTTCTCGGGGCCTCGCGTGAACGCTCTCTCGTACACCCGGTAGTCGAACCCTTTGTCGTTGCCACCTCCGTACCGCGCATTGATAAATCCCTGGTCTAAGTTTCCGCCGCCGATCGAGACAAACCCGCCCCGGGTGTCTTTCGCCGGCTTCGTAATAATGTTGATCACGCCGTTGACCGCATTCGGGCCCCACACGGTTCCGCCCGGTCCGCGAATGACTTCGATGCGATCGACGTCTTCGAGCAAAGTATCCTGAACTTCCCAATAGGTGCCGTCAAACAACGTGGTATAAACCGTGCGGCCGTCCATCAGCACCAGCACAGACCGGTTCAGGCGCGTTCCGAAACCCCGAATTCCCACCGACCAGTGATTCGAATCGACCCGCGCCACCTCAACCCCGGGGGCCATGCGCAGCGCTTCCGGAATGCTGGTCGCGCCGGAATGCCGGATATCTTCACCCGTGATTACAAAAACGGCGGCAGGGGAATCGAAGGCCTTCTCGGGACTTTTCGAACGGGTTGTAACTTCAATCTGCGACAGTTCCTCAAGGCTCAGCTTCTTGAGAATCGTCGGATCCAGCAGGTTGTTAGTGGGTGTATCTGCCGGCACAAGACAAACTGAGGCCAGGAACACACATGCTCCGGCGCAGCGGATTGACGTAATGGATGCCAACCCTAGATTCTATCCGAATACAATAGAAAACACACGCGTTAGTGCATGTGGTAATGGTGCTAAACACCACAAAGAAGCCTTTGGTGTTAAGCGTTTAGCGGTACTGGGACTGAAGCGACTCTAGTACTTCCGCTCCAGGACAGAGCTTCTCGTAAGGCAGCTGAGCCAGCGGCGTCGATGGCGTGCGGCTCATCTCGTGCATTTCCGGAACGCTCTCATCCGCGTACAGAATTCCCGTGACCACTTCTGCCGGGTGCTCGCGGAGGTATTGCATCGCAGCCATGCGATCGGAAACGTCGTAATTATCCGGAACGCGCGAGAAATGGATGACGCTGCCGTCGTGCAGGGTGACGTTCGTGCCCCCCTGTTTGGCAATTTCGGCGACGATTTCGCGCTGCGGCGGCACAAAGCTCGCTTCCGTGGCTTCATGCAGGTGCTGCCGGGTGTACATATAGCTGCGCGTCGAACCTTCATGATCGTTGAAGGTCACGCACGGCGAGATGACATCGATCAGCGCCAGCCCGCGGTGCGCGAGGCCGGCTTTCAGGATCGGTACCAGCTGTTCTTTATCCCCCGAGAAACTGCGCGCCACGAACGTGGCTCCGATGCTCAGCGCAAGCTGCACCGGGTCGATCGGACTCATCAGATTGGCTTCGCCTTTTTTGCTTTTCGAACCAACATCCGCCGACGCCGAAAACTGTCCTTTGGTGAGACCGTAGACGCCGTTGTTCTCGATGACATAAAGCATCTTCAGATTACGCCGAATGGCGTGGCACAGGTGGCCAATGCCGATCGAAAGGGAATCGCCGTCGCCTGAAACGCCGACATAGGTCAGGTCCCTGTTGGCTGCGTTGGCGCCTGTGGCAATGGCTGGCATTCGGCCGTGAGCGGAATTGAAGCCGTGTGCCCCGTTCACAAAATACGTCGGGGTCTTGGACGAGCAGCCGATGCCGCTCATCTTCGCGATCATGTGCGGCGGAATAGATAGTTCCCACAGCGCGCGGATCAGTGCTCCCGTGATGGAATCGTGGCCGCAGCCCGCACACAGCGTCGACATCTGCCCTTCGTAATCGCGGACCGTCAGCCCGACTTCATTGCGCCTGAGACTGGGGTGCGCTACCCGGGGCTTAACGATTGACGGCATGGAATTCCTCCACCTCGGAACGAACGTTGTCGAGAACGTGTTTAGCGCTCAGCGGGAATCCGCCGTAGATCAGCACCGAACGGATTTTGTCTTTGCTCACGCTCGTTTCGAGCAGCAGCAAAGTCCGCAGCTGCGCGTCGCGATTCTGCTCGACAACGAAACAGAATTCGTGATCCTCAAGAAATTGGATGACTTCTTCGCCGAAGGGGAAACCGCGGATGCGCATGTAATCCACCGGACTTCCTTCTTTAGCCAGGATGTCGCTCGCCTCGCGCACGGCCGGGTCGCAGCCGCCCAGCGAAATAATGCCGATATTGGCGCCGTCGCGCTTTACGATTTCGGCCTGCGGCACGTACCGCGCCGCTTCCTTATGCTTCAGGAGCAGGCGGTCCATCACTTCCTGATATTCATCCGGAACTTCGGTATATCCGCCGTACTTATTGTGGCCCGAGCCGCGCGTGAAAAATGCGCCGTTCTCGTGAACTCCCGGCAGAGTACGCGCCGGCACCGCGGTGCCATTTTCCGGGAGATAACGGAAGTACTTCGGCATCGCTTTCAGTTGCTCCGCTGTCAGCACAAGGCCGCGATTCGGGCGATAGGATTCGTCCCACTTGATCTTCGGCGTGACCCAGTCGTTCATCCCGATATCCAGATCGGAGAGCATGAAGACCGGCGTCTGGAATTGCTCCGCGAGGTCGAAACTCTTGATCGCGAACTCGAAGCACTCGGAAGGGTTCGCAGGGAACAGCAGGATGTGTTTGGTGTCGCCGTGCGAGGCATACGCGCATTCCAGCAGGTCGCCCTGTTGCGTGCGCGTCGGCATGCCCGTCGACGGCCCCACCCGCTGCACATCGATCACCACAGCCGGAATCTCGGCATAGTAAGCCAGACCCAGCAGTTCGTTCATCAGCGAAATGCCGGGACCCGCCGTTGACGTAAACGCCCGTGCACCATTCCACGACGCGCCGATCACCATCCCGATCGCCGCGAGTTCGTCTTCCGCCTGGATGAATGCAAAGTTATTTTCGCCCGTCACCTTGTCTTTGCGCAGCTTATCGGCATACATCTTGAAGGAATCCATTACGGATGTCGCCGGGGTGATTGGATACCAGGCTGCCACCGTGGCGCCCGCGTAGATCGCGCCCAGCGCCGTCATGGCGTTGCCGTCGATCAGCATCTTGTCCCGGTTGCCATCCATCTTCTCGAGATGGAAGGGCAGGGGACAGGGGAAGTTTTCCCGCACGTAATCGCGGCCCAGCTGGAGAGCCTTTGTGTTCGATTCGCGCAGAGCCTTCTTCTTGCCGAATTTCTCTTCCAGAAGTTCGGCCACCACTTCCTGATCGATATTGAGCAGCGCAATCAAAGCGCCGGCGCACGCGATGTTCTTCACCAGAATGCGTTCCCGCGCGCCCTGGAAATTCGAGTTGCAGAGCCGGGCCAGCGGCACCCCGATGAAGGTCACGTCGTCGCGGAACAGATCCGGATCCAGCGGCCAGGTGGAATCGTAAACCAGGTATCCACCCGAGGCTACCTCCGCGACGTCGCGCTTATACGTCTGGGCGTTCATCGCCACCATTAATTCGTACTGAGGGGCGCGCGCCGTGTAGCCGTCTTTGTTCACGCGGATTTCATACCACGTGGGCAGACCCTGAATATTCGACGGGAACAGGTTCTTGCCGGAAACGGGCACGCCCATCCGGAAGATTGCCTGCATCAGAAGAATGCTGGAGCTGGCCGAGCCGGTCCCGTTCACCGTCGCCAGTTTGAATGCAAAATCGTTTATGCCGCTGGACATTTTTAAGCCGCCACGCTCGTGTTCATGACTTGATCGCCGGCGTGTGAAATGAAGATCTGGAATTTCTGCATATCCCATGCCGCCGTCGGACAACGTTCCGCGCAAAGACCGCAGTGTACGCAGATATCTTCGTCTTTCAGCATCAGCCGCCCCGTCTGCGGAAGCGGTTTCGAAGCAAACAGCGCCTGATCGTCATTGAGCGCCGGAGCCGTTGTCTTGTGCCGAAGCTCCTGTTCCGGAGCATCCTTCAGCATCGTGAGGCACGAAACCGGGCAGATGTCGATGCAGGCGTCGCATTCGATGCACTTCGGCGCGGTGAAGACCGTCTCGATATCGCAATTGAGACAGCGCTGCGCTTCCTTCGCCGTTTGCTTGAAATCGAAACCGAGTTCGACTTCGATATTCAGTTCTTTGAATCGGCGCTCCAGATCGACATGCCGCATCTTCTGGCGCGCCGCCGGATTAAAGTCGTTGTGATAGCTCCACTCGCTGATCCCCATCTTCATGCTGATCAGGTTCATCCCATGCTTCGGACGGTCCGTGACCGGTACCGAGTTGCAGTAGTTGTGGATCGAAATCGCCGCCTGATGCCCGTGCTCCACAGCCCAGATGATATTCTTCGGGCCCCATGCCGCATCCCCGCCGAAGAAGACTCCCGGCCGTGTGGACATGAAAGTCTGCTGATCCACTTTCGCAAGGCCCCATTTGTCGAATTCGAAGCCGAGATCTTTTTCGATCCAGGGGAAAGCGTTGTCCTGTCCGATGGCGAGAATCACGTCGTCGCACGGCAGAATGACCGTGTCGATGACTTTGGATTTCTCAGCCTTCTCGTCCCATTCCAGCCGGTCGAATTCCATCCCGACGAGTTTGCCGTTCTCGATAACGAACCGCTTCGGAGCGTGGTTGATGACGATCTGCACGCCTTCTTCTTCGGCATCTTCCAGTTCCCACGTCGACGCTTTGAAGAAAGCTCGCGGACGCCGGGCCATCACTTTGATATCTTTACCGCCCAGCCGCAGCGACGTGCGGCAGCAATCCATTGCCGTATTGCCCACGCCGATGATCAGAACCTTTTCGCCGATCTGATGAATATGTTCGAACGCAACCGAACCCAGCCAGTCGATTCCGATATGAATATGTTCGGCCGCTGCCGGATCGCGGCGTCCGGGCAGTTCGAGATCTTTTCCCCGCGGCGCGCCGCTGCCGACGAAGATTGCATCATAGCCTTCTTCGAGCAGGCTTTTCATGCTTTCGACGGGCGAGTTATAGCGAACCTCAACCCCCATGTCGAGAATCATATTGATCTCGTCCATGAGGACCTGTTCGGGCAGCCGGAACGACGGAATATTGCTCCGCATGAGCCCGCCCGGCTTATTGAACTTTTCGTAAATCGTGGCGGAATAGCCGAGCGGCATCAGGTCGTTGGCGACCGTGAGCGACGAGGGTCCGCAGCCGACGAGCGCGATGCGCTTGCCGTTCTTCGTTGCCGGAATTTTCGGCAGCATTTCGCTGACGTCGCCGCGAAGATCGGCCGCAACCCGCTTCAGGCGGCAGATGGCGATAGGCTTATCGGATTCCAGGCGGCCCCGGCGGCAGGCCGGTTCGCACGGACGGTCGCACGTACGGCCGAGGATGGCGGGAAATACGTTCGATTCCCGATTGAGCATGTAGGACTCGGCGTAGCGGCCCTGCGCAATCAGTCGAATATATTCCGGAACGTTGGTGTGGGCGGGACAAGCCCACTGGCAATCCACTACTTTGTGAAAGTAGTCCGGATTACCGGTATCAGTTGGCTGCATTCAACCTCTGTGGAAACGGAAACCTTCGGCGGCCCCCGCAACTTTTCATCTTAACAGTGAGGTTCTCTCGGGGCGCATTTTCGTGGGTAGTGGAACCGCTTCCCTACCCGGTGTGATGCTGCGTTGCACTCCGGGCGCGGGAACGAAACCGGGGAAAGATCCCCGGCCCCGCCCCGCCACTGCTGTTGAACTATTTCTGAAACGCCAGCTGTGCGAACTCATGCAGACTTCGCCGCCAGCTCTGCCATTCGTGAGCCGTCATCGGTGATTCATACGATACGGCGTTGACGCCTTCTTTCTTCAGTGCCTCGACCGCTGCCTGACCGCCCGCAGACCCGGGCTCGCGGCTCCCGTAGCTCACAAACAACAACTTGACCTTTTTCTTAAAGTCGGACATATCCTTGATCTCCGATGTGGCGATCGTACCGCCGCTGAACATGCCGATGTGGGAAAACTTGTCCATGTGGGCCAGCGTGATGCCGTGCGTCAGCATGCCCCCCATCGAGAGACCCGCCAGACCTCGATGCGGTTGATCCGCCACCGTGCGGAAGTTGGCATCGATGAACGGGATGATGTCGTCGATCAGGGCGTGCTCGAACGGTGTATCGGTCATTGCCCCGGGGCCGCGGCCGCCCCCACGACCCGAGCCGCCCGGAGCACCCGCCGGAGCCGGTCCGCGGCCTGCGGCTGGCGCCGGACCGGGACCACGGCCTGCTGCGGGCGCCGGACCACGGCCACTGCCCGCTCCGCCCGTGACGAGGTAACTATTGCTGATCACGATGATGAAGGGCTTCGCTTTGCCTTCCGCAATCAGGTTGTCCATGATCAGCCCCGCAAACCCCTGGCCGCCCCAGCCGTGTTCGTCTTCACCCGCGCCGTGCTGCAGATAAAGCACCGGGTAACGTTTCGTGCCTTTTTCATAATCGGCCGGAGTGTAAACGAACGATTGCAGCGTGGCATTCGCGACCTTCGAAAAATAGTGGACCTCGCGCACCTGCCCGTGTGGAACGTTCTTCAGCGCATAGAAATCCTGATCGTGGGCCGGAACTTCGACGGCGCCGCCCCAGCGGCTTGAACCATAGAAAATCTGCGTGCCCGGGTCCGGGATGGAGACGCCGTCGACGGTGAGCTGGTAATAATGAAAGCCTTCGTCCAGAGCGTTCGTGACGCCGGTCCAGACGCCGTTCTCGCCTTTTACCATGGGATAAACAGCGCCGCTACCCATGTTGATCTGCACGGTCTGAGCATTCGGCGCCCGCAATTGCGTGCGCAGGCGCCTCTGAGAGTTGACCTCGGGATACTGTTTGCCCGGCTGGTTCAGAGAGGAAGGTTTAAAGTCCTCCGTCGGCGCTGTTTTGTCTATTTCGAAGGGAGGTGGCGCCGCACCTCGGCCGCCGGGGGGCCCTTGTGGTGCTTGCGCCATGGCGGAAAAGCCCACGAAAACGGGCAGAAGAACGAGAGTCGGAATCGTGAATTTCATTGGAAGCTCCTGATTGTCCTGCGTCGGCAGTATATCGCACCTTTTTCATCGCGAACGGCGCATCGGCGACACCGGCATACAAAAAGCCAATGACGCCTGAACACCCGCCTCGTCCCACACTCCGGATCCGTCAGCGACGTCAAGCTGCGGCCAAAACGCCCAACGCCCTTTCTGCGATAGTGGGTGAGGTATGAGTCCATCCAGGCGATTAAACGCGGCCAGGCAGCCAGATTGCGGTTTTCAGACATCATGACTCGCCGAAAGCTCGGAACGACTGACCTTGAAATCTCCATCCTGGGTTTTGGAGCCTCTCCCTTCGGAAATGTCTTCGGAGATGCCGACCCCGCGGAAGCGATAAGAGCCGTCCACCAGGCCATCGATGAGGAGATAAACTTCTTCGATGTTTCCCCGTACTACGGCCTCACCCTTGCGGAAACACGCCTCGGCGAAGCGCTGGAGGGCAGGCGCCACAACATCTGCCTGTCAACGAAATGTGGGCGTTACGGGGACCGGGATTTTGACTTCTCCGCTCACAGGATTCGACAAGGCCTCGAAGAGTCTTTGACGAGACTGCGGACTGATTATGTCGATTTGCTGTTTGCCCATGACGTTGAGTTCGGCAGTCCGGAGCAAATCGTCGAAGAGACCCTGCCCGCGATGCGCAAACTGCAGGAAGAAGGAAAGGTTCGATACGTCGGAATCTCCGGCTACCCGCCTGGCTTTTTGATCCGCATCGCGCAGGCAATTCCCGTCGATGCCATTCTGAACTACTGCCACTACAACCTGTTGGTAAACGACATGGACCATCAACTCACACCCTTTGCGAAAGAGCGAGGCATTGGCCTGATCAACGCATCGCCCCTGCATATGGGAATTCTGACCGAACAGGGAGGTCCGGCATGGCACCCGGCCCCGGGCGGGGTTCGGAACGCAGTCCGCAGGGTCGCGGAACTATGCCGAGCTCGAGGCGCAAATCTCTCCGACATCGCGCTCCGCTTCTGCTTCGATCATCCGGATGCCGCAACCACGTTAGTGGGAATGTCTGCCACTCAGGAGGTCTCCCGCAATGTGACTGCGGTGGACGGCGGCCCTCCGCCTGAAATTCTGAAGGAGATCGACGCAATTCTGTCGCCGGTTCACAACATAATCTGGATCTCGGGCCGTCCGGAAAATAACCTTCCCGCCTAGGCGACATTCCGGTTCGTACTCAAAGTCCTGTCGTTACATGTACGCTTGCGGGTGCATGAGACAAACACGAAAAAATGGACGCCTAAACCTCCCGGCGGCGTTCGACGACATCTGCTCCGCGAGTTGATACCGCTTACTTCGAGACGAACTGCATGCGCGCCAGCAAGTCCTTAAATTTGGGATCGGACCGAATCGGATCGAGCAGCGGGCCGACATTTGCATAAACCAAATATGTCGAACGATCCTGATAGGAGCGAGCAAGCCATTCAAGCGCCCCTGCGCGGTCACCCAGTCCGATGCAAACCAACGCGACGCTGAACGCGGGCACAAATCCGCTGCTTGCCCGGCTCGTCAGTGCGCTCAAGGTCTCGCGCGCCTTGACCGTGTTCCCGGACATCGCCTGGACATAGCCGACAAGACCGTCCAGGTAGGGATCGGGGCCCGAAAGCTGGCGGGCTTGTCCGAATTCCTGGAGTGCCGCCGCGAAATCCCGCTTGGCTGCATAAGCCATTCCGAGTCTCGTGTGCGCCCTCGCAAAATTGGAGTCGAGATCGACCGCCTTGCGGAATGCGTCGATGGCCCGCTCGTATTGACGATTCCAGTAAAACACCCGGCCCACCTCCGTATTGATGCTCATCGAGAGGGGATCGAGTTGATAAGCCGCCTGAATCTGAGAAGCTGCTTCGTCCGACCGGCCGAGCGCGGCCAACTCGAGCGCGAACCAGGTGTGGGCAAGAGCGTAATTCGGATTCAGCTCGATGGAACGCCGGAATTCCTGTTCTGCCTGACGCCAGTTCCATTCGTAGTAAAAAGCGATCATCCCGAGGGAGGTATGGGCTTCGGGCAGCTGATCGTCGAGTTGAAGTGCTTTGAGAGCGGCAGCTTTTGCGTTTGGATAAGCCTGCTCCGTCGGCTCAACTCCATAAGACGCAAGGAGCGCATAAGAATCCGCGAGACCTGCGAACGCAGCCGCATAACGTTGATCTTCCAGGGTGGCGCGCTGAAACAGCTCGATACTGCGTCTCAAACCCTGTTCCGTTCGCTTATTCCAGAAATAACGCCCTTCGAGGTATAAACGATAGGCCTCGGGATTCTGAGTCACGGTCCCGGGAGATCGCATTTTCCCCTCTCCCTCTGCGCGGACCGGAATTGCCCTGGCGACCCTGTCTTCAACTTCGTGCTCAAGGTCGATCATTCTCGATTGAACGCCGTCTAAACTGCCGGCCCACACAATCGAACCGTCTGAACTCCGGACCAGCTGTAGATTGACCCGGACACGCTCGCCGGAAAACTCGATGTTGCCGGACAGGGCGGCATCTACTCGCTGAGATCGGGCGACAGTGACCGGGTCGGCGGGAGAGTTCGAGTATTCGATCACCGCAGTGGTCGGTCGTACTACGAGTTGCCCCGTTGCCGCCAGTCTCGTGATGATTGCGTCCGCCATGCCGACGCGTAGATAGTCCCGGGCCGGATCGAGGTTAGAGCTTCGGAATGGCAAGACAACCAAGCTACGGATCGCAGGCCCTAAAGGCGTCGATGTTTGCCGGTAGTTCAGAAAGACGCTGGCTGCAGCCACAATTGCCACGGCAAGCAGCGCAATGGCAACAAGGAGCCCGGTACTTCGGTACCCCGGCCGTCCAGCGACGGGTGAAAGCAACGGAATCGATGACTGCGGAATTGGCGATTGCGGAATCAACGGCCCCGGGACTGGCGATTCCGGGATTGGCGGGACGGCCATCGGAACGTGTCGACCCGACGTGGGTTGTTCCAACTCGCGTTCGGGGGCCTTTCGTACCTCGCGCACAAAGCGATAGCCCTGCTTCGCAATCGTCCTTATGTATATATTGTCTTGTCCATCGTCGCCTAACGCCTTCCTGAGCGTGGAGATCGTAACCGCGACGTTGCCATCCTCGACAAAGGAATCAGGCCACACTGCGCTCATCAATTCTGCTTTAGACACGAGGTGACCGGCGCGTTCCAGCAAAATCAGCAAAGCATCGAAGGCTTTGGTGGTGATTGCAACCGGTTTGTCTTCTTTCAGGAGGAGGCGCTCCGAGGGGTCGAGACGGAACGCGCCGAACTCGTATAAATGTCGACCTGTCTTAGTCATAGGCCGCTGGAGAAACCCTCAAACGTCTCTTGATTCCTGCATGTCCTGTAGCGCAACAGCGCAAGCGAAAACACTCCTGAGTGCGGGATGGACAATACTATAACACGATTTTCAGACAGCCTTCCCTCGCGCACGGCCATCGCCACCCAAGGTCGAGCAGCCCGCTCGGAAGCGCCTTCAGAAATTCCGTTGGCGACATGGCTTTGGACCTCTTGGCTTCGGCCGATAGAACCGGATGCCCGGCCGCCGTCTCCATAAAAGTTCCTGCCGAGCACCTGAAATACATCGCAAGCCGCCTGGACGGCGAAGTTTTAGAATACGCTAACCGCCTGCAGCCACTGATGTTAGCTCATTTAATAAAATTTTAAACTTTATTTCATTGCCGCTACAGGACGTTTTCGAGTCCGCTAACCAATACTGAACCACGACCCGCTGTCAGGGCTGCTTCGGAAATTGGAGATTCGCCTCACAGGCCTTCTCAGGGTTAGTTAAACACCAAGGAGTGTAATCGCATGAGCGACCAAAAGATCATCGGCCGTAACAAAACCGGAGTGGGGGCCGGGATTGTCAGGGCATCGTTTCTATTCAGTGGGTACTGGATCCTCACTATTCTGGTCCTGAACTTTTGGGCAGGATCGGCCTTCGCCCAGGGAGCGAGATCATCCCTTTCGGGAGAGGTGAAGGATAGTGGCGGCGCCGTCATGCCGGGGGTCTCGGTGATTGTGAAGGACCAGACCGGCACCAGCCTGTCGGCGGTTACAAATGATAAGGGTCTCTTCTCCGTTCCTTCAATCACTGCCGGAAGCTACCGCGTGACCTTAAGTCTCCAGGGGTTCAAGACCGTCGTTCTGGAGAATGTCGCTGTGGTGGCCGCTTCGCCCGCGAACGTAGATGTGACCATGACCGTCGGTGAAGTCCATGACACGGTCGAGGTCTCGGCCTCTTCGGAACTCGTGCAGACTGAGGCGACGACCGTGACCACAACCGTCGATACCACTGCGATTCAGCAACTTCCGATGGTGACGCGCAACGTCATGCAATCCATTCCCGCGCTCCTGGTGGGAGTCGACCAGTCAGGGGGAGACCGCAGCGCCACCGTCAACGGGTTGCCGCAAAACAGCGTCAAACTTACCATCGACGGAATCAACACCGCAAATGTGCAGGGCGAGGGCGCGGGGTCAGGGTTTTATTCTTTTGTTTATCCGTCCGCCGACTCGATCGAAGCCGTAACGGTGAGTTCGGCTACCCAGGGCGCCGATAGTTCAGGTGACGGGTCCGCATCGGTTCAGTTTGTCACGAAGGGCGGCACCGACCACTTCCACGGGTCGTTCTTCGAGTACTTCCGGAACAACTACCTGAACTCCAACTATTTTTTCAACGAACTCAACGGCCTGCCGAAAAATGTCGCGACAGTCCATAACTTCGGCGCGACGATCGGCGGACCCATTCTGATTCCTCATTTACTGCATCGGGGCAGAGCGTTTTTCTTTGTCGACCTGGAGGATTACCTTCATCCGACAAGCGTCACGCAAAACCGCACGATCTTAAGTCCGGCTGCGCAATCGGGCGTCTTCAGCTATACGACCAACGCCGGTGTCCAGCAGGTAAATCTATTGAGCCTGGCTGCAAAGAATGGCCAAACCAGTACGGTGGATCCGATCGTCGGGCCATTATTGGCGCAGATTCGAAGTGGAGCTTCGACGACAGGTACGATCACAGCGAACACCGACCCCAATACCCAGGCTTACGTGAATCAGTTCACGGGCACCGATAAAATCCCGCAGCCGGCGATGCGCTTCGACGTCAATCTTCCCCGGAATAATCGATTTACCAGCACTTATCACCGCACCGGTATCGACTGGGCGGTAAGCACGGCAAACCCTCCGACTTTCCCGGGATTGCCCAATACATCGCGGTACATTTCGACCCGCAGCACAGGTTCGGAAGCCCTGCGTTCAATTATCAGTCCACACCTCGTTAACGTTGTTACCCTCGGATGGCAGGACCAGCGGACATATAATTTTCCGACAGTGACGGCAGACCAATTCGCCAATCAGGGAGGCTTCAACCTGGCATTTCCGTCGATTGGCGGCGTGACCCTCACTTCCGCAACTTCATCGACCGGCCGTCAATACCGGCATGCGCCCCTCTACAGTCTTGACGACGCGGCCACCTGGCAGCACGGCGCCCACACCATTTCGTTCGGTGGGTCCGCAACGCGCTACATAAACGATCTCTATCAGGACAGCCCCGTCGCGGGCGTGACGTTTGGCGTGCAGTCAGGTGTGGACCCGGCCGACACAATGTTCACGGCAGCTAACTTTCCAGGGGCAGCCTCGGCGGATCTGACCAGTGCGCGCAACTTATATGGATTTCTCACAGGGCGCGTGACCGCGGTTACCGCCAACGCTGCCCTGACCGCGGACGGAAAGTACACCTACCTCGGCAGATCCACTGATAACTTCCACCTCAGCGAGGGAGGTGGTTTCATCCAGGATCAATGGCACGTGTCCTCAAAGCTCACGCTCAATGCCGGCCTGCGATATCAGGTCCAGTTAGCCCCCAGCCCGGAGAGCAACAATTACACGAAAGCGGACGTGACGGCCCTCTGCGGTGTTTCAGGAACCGGTGCGGGCGGACCCGGCACTTCGCCGGCATGCAACCTGTTCAAGCCGGGAACGCTGACGGGAAGTGTACCTCAGTACTCACAGTTCGCTCCCGGGTCAACCATGTTCAATTCAGATAAAAACAACTTCGCGCCTAACGTCGGTTTGGCATGGAGGCCGGGCGTGAAGCACGGAATCTTCCGGGCCCTGTTGGGGGATCCCGGGCAGGCAACCATCCGCCTGGGCTTCAGCCAATCCTTTGATCACGAACCGCTCGGCACGTATCTGTCGGTATTCGATGCCAATCCCGGCCGAAGTTTCTCAGCGACCCGCAACGCGGCGAATGGAAACCTGGTACTGGCAGGCCAGACATATCCGTTGCTTTTCAGCGACAAGAGCCGGCTCGGCGCGCCCGCCACTTGCACCGGGGCCCTTACAGCGGCATGCTATCCCGCGACGCCCACTTACCCGGTATCAGCGACAACCGCAAACGGTCTCAGCGTCATCAACCCGAATCTGCAGGAGCCCTCTAACCGCCAGTTTTCGGCGGGAATTCAACGCTCGCTTTCAAAAACGATGGCGCTGGAAGTCCGCTATGTCGCGACGCGCAGCTTCGGCGGAATCAGCACCTACAACGAGAACGAGATTACGGTCAAAGAAAACGGATTTCTCGATGAATTCAAAAAGGCCCAGGCGAACCTCACAGCCAATATCGCCGCAGGCAAAGGACAGACGTTCGCCTATACCGGTGTTGCGGGAACCTCGCCGCTGCCGATTTTTCTCGCGAGCTATAACGGCGTGGGTGCCGCATTGGCGGGTGATGCCACGAAGTACACAGGTTCGAACTGGACCAATTCCACCTTTACGGGATTCCTGAGCCCATTGAACCCAAGCCCCACATCTTTTGCGTCGACAAATGCCAGCAACGGATTGTACGGCAACTCGACATTTCGCAGCAATGGCATTGCCGGTGGTTTGCCAAGGAACTTCTGGCTAATGAATCCGGACGTGGCTGCAGCCAGCTACATCACGAACGCTAACGAAACCAGGTACGACGGTTTGCAGATCGACTTCCGGCGCCGTCTCACGCGTGGTCTGCTGTTATCGGGGAACTATTCTTTTTCAAGAACAGTTACCAGTCAATTCACCACTATTCATCAGGGGCTCACTACGGTTCCCACGACCAGCGGCGTCCCTCAATCCGCGAAATTTGCGGCAGCATGGAACCTGCCCTGGGGCCACGGTCATGCACTCGGCGGCCATAGCGCCGGCTGGCTGAATTTTGTGGCCGGAAACTGGAACGTATCGGCCGTGGGTCATATACAGACCGGAGCGAGCCTCCGTCTGGCTGGTGTCAGGCTCGTCGGCATGACCCAGCAGGATCTTCAGGATGTCTTCAGAATCCGCGTCGATTCAACCGCCCGAAAAGTCTACGACCTGCCGCAGGACATCATCGACAACACGATTGCGGCCTACAACACGAGTGCCGCCGGCTACACCAAAGGCGCGCCCACCGGTCGCTATATCGCTCCGGCCAGTAATGGGAGCTGCGTGGAGGTATACTCCGGCGATTGCGGAGAGGCGCAGAATGTTTACCTTCGCGGACCCATGGTGGGAAGACTGGATTTGTCGTTCAAGAAGAACATTTCCCTGGGTGAGAAGCGGCGTTTCGAGTTGCAGTTCGATCTCCTGAACGCAACCGGGGCGATCAATTTCAATCCCGTGTTCCAGGCGTCCGCCTCCGCAACCATCAACCAGGTGACGTCCGCCTACACGAATAACAATACGGACGATCCGGGTGGCCGCGTCGGACAGTTAGTGGCGCGGATTGTCTGGTAAAGCAAAGGGCCGGCATAATGCTGGACGCACCCAAAGTTTAAGAAAGTTTGTAGACTCTATCAATAATTCATTTTCAAGGGGCGAGGCCTGAGCTCGCCGCACTGGATACAGACAATGACAATCAAACCGAAAGAAATCAAAAAAACGAACAGGCGTGGAGTGCTGACTCTTGCCGTGTTGGGTCTTGCGCTGTTTGCCGGGGTCCTTATGCTGGCTCAGGCGCCTGTCGCGACGAACGTAGGTTACGGCGCGAAGAAGGCTCCTGGCGGACGGGGAGTTGAATTGAAGCCAGACCAGAAGATCGACCTGGCCATGAAGATCAAACAGCCCTTTACCGTGGTGGCAGTGGGCGACCTTCTGGAATTTCAACCGTTCTCCAAAATGACAGATCCGGACATACAGGCGGTGGTGAGCGTCGTCCAAAAGGCCGATCTTGCAATTGCCGATCTTGAAAACGAATTGAGGGACTTCGACAACTTCGGAATGGTCGGCGGGAACCTGGCTACCAAGGAAGTGGCTGACGACTTCGCGAACATGGGATTCAAGATCGTAAGCCGCGCGAATAACAAGCAGACGGACGGTCCCAGCGTGTGGGAAGACTTCAGGCAGGTGGAGCGAGTGGGTATCGTACACGTGGGTGTCGCCCACAGCCTGGCCGAAGCCCGAATGGCGCGCTTCGTCCAACTCCCGAAGGGTCTTGTAGGGGAGGTCGGGATTTCGAGCGATGGTGGAACGGAAGCCTGCTGTTCCGGCGGAACTGTAGTCCCGGTAACGGCCGCGCAACTGGGTCAGGTAAAAGCGATGAAAGACGCTCTGCTTGCGAGGCGCGATGAGATCGAGGTGCCTGTCGCGATGCCCGCGCCGGATCCCGATGGCACTGTGAACGTGTTTGGCGTAACCTTTACGACGGGCGCCCAGGGTACGGACGTCTCAGGGCGCGGCGGCCGGGGCCGGGGTGGGCGTGGCGGAGCACAAGGCGGATCGGGCGGCCGCGCAGCAAGAGGCGGAGGCGTTGAGTGGTTCAAGAACTCGCTCAAGGTCACACAATTTCATGGCGTGACCGCGCCGCAGATGGCGCAGCTTCGGGCTATTGCCGGAGACACCGGCACGGGAAGCGACCTGGTTGCGTTCGGAACACAGTTTCGTCTGATGGATCGTCCCGGCGAGCACAGCTTCGATATGGATCCTCAGGACCTGAAAGAAATCCTGACACAGATCAAAACCGGCAAGGAAGCGTCGGACTTTCTCGCCAGCAACTTCCACTGGCACCAGAACCGGTATGACTTCCAGGCTTATTCGTACGACCATTTCCCGGCGGATTTCGAGATCAAATTTGCGCACATGGCCATTGACCAGGGGGACGATCTGTTCGCGGCTCAAGGCGTCCACACTATTAAAGGAGTGGAAATATATAAGGGCAAGCCGATCTTCTACGGTTTGTCGAATTTCGCTTTCCAGTCCGGCTTAATGCCGCGAGCTAAAGGTGAAATAATCGAGCCGCTGTTTGCCGGACAGTCCGGCGGGCGTGGACCTGGTGGTCCCGGCCCGGCGGAAGACGGCGCGGGTGGGCGCGCTGGCCGTGGTGGCCGCGGAGCCGGGGATGTCGCGGAGGATCCCAATGCGATCGTCGGTGAGCATGAGACCCAGGGATTCTGGCAGCTCCTGCCGAATCTGGAAGCCCTGATGGCGCAGGCACGCTATGAGGACGGCAAGCTGGCTGAGGTGCGCCTGTATCCGCTGGATCTGGGACAGACGCCTCGCCCGATGTCGCAGGTCGGAATTCCCAAAAGGCCGACTCCCGCGGTGGCAAAGAAAATCCTCGACGAACTAATTGAATACTCGAAGCCGTTCGGCACGAAGATCGTTGTCGAAGACGGCGTCGCCGTGATCCGAATCCCGCCTGGCGATCGGAAATAGCGGTACTTATGGAGTCCACAACATTAACAGGCTCCGGCGAGACCAGATCTCGCCGGGGTCAGATGAAACTTGTAACCATCGTTTCCAGCTGCAATTTTCTGGAAATGTACAACTTCATGCTTTTCGGCTATTATGCACCGTCGATTGGCAGAACGTTTTTCCCGACAGCGAGCGAATTCGCGTCGCTGATGCTCGCGCTCGCAACTTTCGGCGCGGGCTTCCTGATGCGGCCCGTGGGCGCGATTGTTCTCGGTTCCTATATGGATCGGCACGGTCGCCGCTCGGGTTTGCTCCTTGCACTCGGTATGATGGCGCTGGGCACACTGACAATTACCTGCATGCCCGGGTATCAGACGGCCGGGGTCGTCGCTCCTTTGGCGATACTTTTTGCGTGTCTTCTTCAGGGCCTCTCCGCCGGTGCGGGTGTTGGCGGTGTGTCTGTTTATCTTTCCGAAATAGCTACAGCCGGCAAACTCGGCTTCTATGTCAGCTGGCAGTCGGCAAGTCAGCAGGTGGCAGTTGTGCTGGCGGCACTGGTGGGGATTGCGATCACGTTTAGTCTCTCGCCGCGAACGGTCGCCGATTGGGGTTGGCGCATTCCTTTCATGGTGGGGTGTCTCTCCATACCAGCGCTTTTTGTGATGCAGAAGACTCTGAGCGAGACGCCCGAATTCCTTCAGCGTCTGCACCGCCCTCCGGGCACCGCGGAAGTATTACGATCCCTGGCCGAAAACTGGCGTCTTGTCGGGCTCGGAATGCTGATGGCGACCATGACGACCGTCTCGTTTTACATGATCACCGCGTACACGCGCACCTATGGTCACGAAGTACTCCATCTCTCTTTACGGGATAGCTTCCTGGTGACTCTCTGCATCGGTCTCTCGAACTTTGTTCTGCTGCCGCTGATGGGCGGGTTATCCGACAGGATTGGCCGGCGTCCCCAGTTGATCAGCTGCGCCCTGCTGGCGCTCGTTACCGGTTACCCGGCACTATTGTGGATGGCGAGCTCTCCTTCTTTCGGGCGACTGTTGGCGGTCGAACTCTGGTTGTCGGTTGTCTATGCCGGATACAACGGCGCCATGATCGTTTTTCTGATTGAGGTAATGCCGGCGAAAGTACGCGCTTCCGCATTTTCGCTGGCGTATAGTCTGGCTACGGCGGTATTTGGCGGATTCACGCCCGCGATATGTACCTGGCTGATCCACACGACGGGAAACAGAGCAGCGCCAGGCCTGTGGCTCGCGGCGGCTGCGGTTTGTGGCCTCTTGGCCTCGGTGCTCCTTGGTCGTCACGCCCTCGCTGCCCCCGCGCTCCCGCGGATTCCGCCGATGCGGTCTGCGCCGGGGGTCGAGATTCATTCACGTTGACGTGCCGCAACGGCAGGCTTAAGTTAAACTCCCGACTTCCGTCCAGTTTCACATCCAGACCCAAACCGCCAATTAGCACTGCGGCCGAACTGCTGTTCAGGCCAGGCCGCACTTAAAGAACTTTCGGCGCTAGTAGATTTATACTATGGTTTGCCCGCCGGACGCCGCTTATGTTGGAAATATGCAAAAATTCACCGCGTTCGTGTTTCTTTTGCTGCCTTCTATCGTTCTGGGGCAGAGCAATTTAGCAACAGTCAATGGTACTGTTTTCGACCCTCGCAGCAACGGTGTCCCCGGCGCTGACATCCGAATCCGAAACACCGATACCGACGCGGTCCGCTCCACCAAAACAGGTCCCTCCGGCCAGTATGAAATTCCAGGCCTGAGCCCCGGCGATTACAAACTCGAAGTCTCTGCCCAGGGATTTGCCCTCACCACGCATTCGATGCAGCTTGAGGTCGGTCAGAACTCCCGCGTCGATCTCACCCTCCAGATCGGCGTTGCCACTTCGTCCGTGGACGTCGCCGGCTCGGCCGAAACTCTGAAGACGGAAGACACCAGTCTAGGTGAAGTCGTCGATACCAAAGCCGTCCAGGAACTTCCGCTGAATGGACGCCGTCTGCTCGACCTCGCTCTCACCGTTCCCGGCTCGCACGTCGGTCACGGTGCCCAGACCGGCAGCATGAATACCCTGTATTGGCGGCCGGGCCAGGCTTCGTCGGTGACAATCGGCGGCAACCGCCCGAATGCGAATTACTTCCTCATCGACGGTGCGGTCAACACTGACCCGACCTTCAATACTCAGAACATCAGCCTCTCTCCCGATGCGGTGCGCGAATTCCAGGTGCAGACGGGTGCGTACTCTGCCGAACTAGGTGGAGCGGGAGGCGGTCAGGTCAACATCGTCACGAAGAGTGGGACGTCGAACATCCACGGTACTGCTTATGAGTTTCTTCGCAATGGAGCTATGGACGCCCATAGCTTTGATGAAATGCCGGGCGGAAAGTTCCTCGTGCAGAATAATTTCGGCGCCTCTCTCGGCGGTCCGCTCTTTGGGAAGAAAACTTTTTACTTCGCCAACTACGAATCGCTCCATCGCATCAAGGCGGATACCACGACCGAAACCGTTCCAACCGATGCGGAAGCCGTCGGTGACTTCAGCGATTCCGGAGTAAAGATCTTCAATCCGTTCAGCTCACACGCCGGTGCCAACGGCGGAACTGTCCGTGACCAATTCGCGAACAACGTCATTCCAGGAAGTTTATTGAATCCTGCCGCGGCTCTGATGCTGAAGAACTACGTGCCGCGCCCCAACACCATGGATATGGGCGCAATGGCGATGGATGGCGTGCCTTCCGTCGTGGGCGCGGGCAAGGATGCGAATAACTTCCTCGATCAGCGCAACGAGCGCATGTTTACAGATCAGGGTACGATTCGCGTGGACCGCAACTTCACCGAAAGAGACAGTGTCTCAGCCCGTTATTCCGCCGGGGCGGAGCGCGGCTTCATGCCCCAGAACGAGCCCGGCTTTGGGTTGACCCATGACAATTTTTCGCAGCAGGCGACTCTCGGATGGACGAAAGTCATCGCCCCAACCATGGTGAACAACGCGACAATCGCCATGTCGCGCCTCGCGATGAGCCATTTTTCCGAGAACTCTTACAAGAACGACATTGTGACCCAGCTCGGAATTCAGGGCGTCGGTTTCGGCGGTGACAGAGCCTGGGGTGCGCCGTACTTCGCGGTGCAGGGCTTCACCCCTATGGGTGATGTCTTCCAGGCGACTCCGATGCAGTCGTGGGATACAGTCGCCGAAGGCCGGGAGACCCTCTCCTGGCAGAAGGGCTCGCACAGCCTGAAATTCGGTGCCAGTTATCGGCGCTTTATCTGGCCCATGTGGGCCTACGTGCAGAGCCGCGGCTTCTACCAGTTCACCAACGGGTTCACCACGCAGACTGCGAGCGCCGACGGAACCGGCTATGCGCTCGCCAGCTTCGAACTCGGACTTCCCGCCAGCCGCCAGCGTCAGGTTGGCTCCCCGCGCATGAATCTGCGGCAATGGTACGCCGATGCTTTTGTGCAGGATACCTGGAAAATGAGCCCGACCACCACAGTCAACGTCGGCCTGCGTTACGAGTACATGAGTCCCCTCACAGATGTTTCCAATGAGTGGTCCGGGCTTCTGGTGACGCCCACGACCCTCACGGGCTATATCGGTGGACAGCTCGATATGCCGAAGGGCCTCCTCTATTCGAACAAGCTGCGCTTCGCGCCTCGCTTCGGCATCGCTCATCAGATTCCGAAGGCCGGCCTGGTCGTGCGCGGCGCTTTCGGCCTTTTCTACACGCCGATCGACATGAACACCTGGTGCAACCAGCTCCACAATGTTCCGATCATTTTCCCGGAAACCAACCAGAGCGATCCGTTCAATCCGACAATCACAAGCTTCAACTTCGCCGCCCCCATCGTCGGCAAGACCGTGACGAGCTTCACTGCGTTCGATCCATACCAGTCCCCGCAATACGTCATGCAGTGGGCCGGCTCGGTCGAGAAAGCGCTTGGTCGGGAGGCGACTCTCGAAATCGGATATCACGGCGAACGTGGTAAGCATTTGCAGCGCTCCGTTCTGATTAACAACGCTCAACCTGGCCCGGGTCTGGTGCAGCCACGCCGTCCGTATTCCTCGATCACTTTTCTTCCCAACACGGTTTTCCCGGCGGGCGTGACGGTGCAGAGCTCCGTGATTCCGGTGAGCACCGTGAACTGGCTCGAAAACACTGCGAGCAGTTGGTATGACGCCGGGTACATCAATATTCGTCGTCGCTATGCCGCGGGTCTGAGCCTGCTGGCCAATTACACGTTCGCGAAGAACCTCAGTGACGCGCCGGACTTCCGCTCCCCCATGTTTGAGTCGTCTGTGCCGCAGAACAGCAGCAATCTCGCTGCTGAGAAGGGTCCCTCCTGTGATATTCGGAACCGCTTCGTGATAAGCGCAGTGTATGACATTCCTGGCTTCGCGAAGGGACACGCGTGGAGCGCCCTGGTACGGAACTGGCAGGTGACTACGCTGTACCAGATACAGAGCGGCTTCCCCCTCACCATTTCTGTTTTTGGCGACACGGCGAACACAGGCACCGCTCTGGGCGAGAACCCCGACCGTGCCAACTATACCGGTCAGCCGGTCTTCCCCGAGGGTTCGCACACCGAGCAGGAATGGTTCAACCCGCTCGCCTTCTCCGCACCGAAGGCCTACACGTTCGGTAATGTCGGTCGCAACACCGTGTATGGTCCCGGCATGCAGACGCTCGATCTGGCCGTGGGACGGACCTTGAGAATCACCGAAACCACCCGCATCAGCTTCCGCATGGAAGCGTTCAACAGCCTCAACAAAGTCAATTTGGGAACGCCGAATCGCTTCGTGAACACGGCCCAGTTCGGAACCATCACGGACTCCCAGACCCCCGGCCGCCAGGTGCAGTTGAGCGCCCGCCTGACGTTCTGACATTAGAAGCGGCAAAACGCAGGCCACACCGCGAGGGTGAACCCCTCACGATGTTGCGCGAAAAAAACAGGTCGGCAATTTTCGAAGCGTTAGGCGAGCCCTCGGTTCGCTCGCCTGTGTGGGCCGCAGCGACTTCGACGCCGTGACCGGCAGCGCGAATGAGTGGATTATCCATCGTCGAGTCTGCACATATTTGCGTGCGGAGCATTCCGGCTTCGTATTCAGAGCCGTGTTCGCTATCTGCACGCCTGCCACTACATGAGCCAAGTGCGACCAACCAAAAGCCTGAGGAAAGACACAATTCGCAAAACAAACAAACAACCAGGAGACCGTCAGTTTTGCTAGCCTCGAATACTGAAGGAGTCTTATGCCCTCGGACGCCGCCCTCTACTATCCCCGAATCCGCATTCAGGATCCAAACTGGCTGAAGATGACGCTGCTTTCGTTTGGCAAGGTCCGCAGGATCATTCCGGCAGCATATACCGCCGACGACAGCGATGAAGTCAGGGAATGTTGCGATACTGAAGGCCCGAATGGACCTTTGGTAGAGGGAGCGAATCTTTCGGCGCCGGAAGTGCAATTGGCACTGATGAGGCTGCGCGACAGAATCGACTCCGCGGATGAAAAACTTACCTATAAATTTACGCGGAATGGATACCTGGAGAAATCTGACCGTCCCGATCTGGTGGACTCGTTTGAAATCCACCGAATGGAGATTGAACCTCTCGCGCAGTTACTGCTGGAGCGCAAGCTCGCATGGAAACTTGACACACGGCGAGGCGAAGAGTGGCTGGCCGTCGATCCTGAGTTGGGAGCGGTCATCATGTCGACTCTCGCTATTACGTGCGCCAAATTCCATGGTGCCAGCATGGTGACTCCTTCTTTGCGGGCGCACGCGATCTCCAATTCTCTGGAGGGTCAACTGGTATTGGAGGAACTACTGGGGCTCATCCCGATGACTCAATCCGACAATGCCGCCGACCTGACTCAGGTCGTGATGCAATCGGTCGTCACCGATGTCTCGAAATTCACGATCAAGCAGATATCCGAGATGTTGATGAGACAAGAAGATCTCATTTCCCTGCGGGGGGCATTGGAATCTATGGCCAGCCAGATTCCCGCCATGGAAGACGCCGAGCGTCGTTCTGCGCTTGTTCGCAAGGCCGCGGTCAGAAGTATCGAGGAATGGCAGAAGTCGAACTCATCGCCGCTGGCTGGGTTGACCAAAGGCATTGAGATATCGGATGGTCTCTACGAAATTGGGGAAGCCGTCGTAGAACTCCACTTCGTGAAAAGCGCTTTCAAGAGTGTGACTTTCCTGTTCAGACTGGTCACTGGAGAAAAGGGTAATGATCAACGAAAGAACAATTACAAATTTCTCAATCTCCTCGAACATGCAGCCAATCCGCGCGCCTCGTGGTTGACGCTCCCGGCGTTCGGCAAAATGGCATGACTCGCTGGTTTGCTCTGTAAATTGCCATGTTATTCGGCGCGCGTCGCGACTCCGCTTCACCGATTCAGATCGCCGGCCTGGATGATAGTCAGGTTGGCGGGATCGAGGTAGTGGCGCAGCGCCGCGTTGATTTCGTCCTGGGTCAGCGCGGCTACTTTGCTTTCCAGTTCGCCGTCGAACTGCATCGTTCGGCCGTTGTGCTCCTGGAGCAGCATGCGCGCCGCGAGGGTTGGATCCTGTGATCGCTGCACCTGACGCGAATCCGCCCAGCCTTTCTTCGAGGCGGCGATCTCATCGGCGCCGAAGCCGTCCTTGAGCGCGCGAGCCAATTCTTCGCGCAACGCCTGCACCACCTTCGGAGCATTGGCGGGATTGGCTATGGCGGCCATGGTCCACTGCGCCCAGTTCTCCTGCCCGTCGACCGTCAGCACGGAGGAGACGCTGTAACTGAGTCCGTCCTTCGCGCGAATCCGCAGATAGAGACGTGAAGTGGAATGGCCTCCGAGCATATAGTTGGCGAGCACGAGCGCCGGATAATCCGGATGCCCCTCGCCGACCGGCCATAACTCACCGGCAGTTACGTACGCGTTCGCCTTATCCTTCAATTGCAGCACTGGCTGCACAGCGGCCGTCTTCTGAAATGATCGCCGCACTTCGCCGTAGGTCTTTGGACTCTTCCACGCGCCGAACAATTCCGTTGCGACTTTGCTGACCGCCGCCGTGTCCATGTCGCCCGCTATTACAAGTTCTGCGTTCGAGGCGCCGTAGAAACTCCGGTGAAAATCTTTCGCGGCGTCAATGGTGGTTGCCTTCAGCATGGCCGCCGCTTCGTCGGCATCCGGTGTGTATCGGGGATCCGACGCGGGGTAGGGATTCAACAGTCTGGTCAACTGATTGGGCGCAACTGACGCGGGATCGGTCCGGGCGGCTTCCAGCGACAGGAGTTGAGCCTGCCGAACCTGCTCGAAATCGGCGGCGGGGAAGGCGGGCTGATGCAGAATTTCGGCGGCAAGCCGCAGCGCCGGTTCCAGACTGGCATTCACGGTCTGGAGCGTGACGATCGTTGCACCGGCATTGCCGCTGATTGCCATGGTGAGCTTGAGACGATCCATTTCATCCTGAATCTGCTGTCGCGTGCGCGTAGCGGTGCCGCGCATCAGTGTGGCGCGCGCGAGCGTGGACGCGCCGTACATATTGCGAAGTGAAGTGTCGTCGCCAAAGTTCAGGCGGATGACCGCACTGACCGCGCCGCCGCGATTCTTCTTCGGCAGCAGGGCGAGCTTCATGCCGGAAGGCAGGCGCGAGCGAACGATGCGGCTTTCAATACTTCGGATGGAAGGATCGAAGGCCTCGCCGGCGGAGATGAGCGGATCGCCCTTGTAGTCGCGAAGCGCCGTGGCGGGGTCGGGAGTGGATGGAATCTCCGAACGCTCTGGCTTGTCTTCAGGCTGAAAGATGGCAATGGTGCGATTCGACGGCTTCAGATATTGCAGGCCGACGCGCTGCACATCGGCCGCCGTGGCGCTGCGGATTCGGTCTCTATAAAGAAAGAACAGACGCCAATCGCCCGCCGCCGCCCACTCGGTGAGATCCATCGCGAGAGCGGCGGAATTGGCGAGTTCCAGATCGATGCCGGAAAGCAGTTGCGTTTTCGCGCGCTCCACTTCAGCGGCAGTGACGGGAGCGGCTGCCAGGCCGTCCAGCACAGAGAGCATCGCCGTTCTGGCGGCATCGAGCGAGGCCTCCTGACGCACCGTGGCGCTCACCAGCGCAACGCCCGGTTCGCGAAGTGGTCGCACGCCTCCACTGATACCGGCGGCGAGGCGGGTGTCTACCAGTGCCTTCTGGAAGCGGCTGGAAGGTCCTGAAGTCAGGATCGACGTGAGGATGTCGATGAGCGGGGTGTCCGCGTGAATCGCCGCCGGCACGTGGTAGCCGGCGAGCACAAGCTGCACATCGCCGGCGCGGCGCAGCGCCACGAAACGCTCACCATCCTGCACTGGCTCTTCCGTGTAAGTCGTCGTCACCGGCGTGGGTGGATGCTGCAAACCGCTGAACTTGGCAGCGACCAGACGAACGGTTGCGGCTTCATCGAGTTTGCCCGCGATGACGATGACGGCATTATCCGGGCGGTAGTAGCGTTTATAGAAATCCTGCAGGCGTTCGATCGGCACGCCTTCAATATCGGAGCGTGAGCCGATGGTGCTGCGGCCATAGTTATGCCACAGGTAGGCGGTCGACATGAGGCGCTGTTGCAGGACGCGTTGCGGGCTGTTCTCGCCGGATTCAAATTCATTGCGCACCACGGACATCTGCGATTCGAGAATGTCTTTGCGCACCAGGGCGTTCAGCATGCGGTCGGCTTCGAGGTCGAGCGCCCAATCGAGATTGGCGTCGCTGGCGGGAAAGACTTCATAGTAGTTCGTGCGGTCGAAGGAAGTACTGGCGTTGCGTTGCGCGCCGCGATCGCTTTGTTCTTTCTTGGCGTCGGGATGTTTGGTCGAGCCGAAAGACATCAGATGCTCGATGAGGTGGGCCATGCCTGCTTCGCCGTAATTCTCATGCCGCGAACCGGCCAGGTAGGTAATGTTGACGGTGATGGTGGTTTTGGAGGGATCGGGGAAGATGACTGCGCGAAGTCCGTTGGCGAGCCGATACTCGGTGAGTCCCTCGACGGAGGCCGCGCGGGTTACGCCCGCGGGCAGCGGACTGGCGCTTGGCGGTTGCGCGGGAAGGCTTGCGGCGAAAAGAAGGACTAACGGAAGCGTGGCTCGTTTCATGATTTCTCCGGATCATCTATTGGAACACGCACGCGTTACGGGTGCGATGGGTAGGACGCCGGGGGACTGAATCGGCGTGCATCGGCGTTCATCGGCGGCTGATTTGGTTTTTCTCCATCTTGTTAGTTAGTCGCAGAACTTGGCCAGTCAGAATGAACCTTTCAAGAGTGCTTGACTTATTAAGTCAACGGCCGATCTGCCCCCTTTTCCATACCTCTCTCGCAGGTCTCTGCCCAGCGCCTGGGCTGGTCCTGTACTAGTACCAGATCGCGGAGACCTTGAATCTTGCCTTTACTAACTGCTACAGCCTGATGTAAACTCGCGAGTAACATCCGGGTACTCTGCTTGGGAACCCGGCGCGGCTTTTATCGGAGGAACCTTCAGTGTCCAGATCGCGTCTCAGCGCTCTTCAGCCCAAACGTACCGAATGGAAAGCCCATCTCGCCGACTGGGCCAAATACACTGCCGCCGCCGGCGCCGCCCTCTCCATGGCCACCAGCGCCGACGCCGGCATCATCAGTGGCAATCCGAACATAACAATCAGCTCGCCCAACCTCAACGGGTTTGGAAGCAGCCAGGGCGCAACGAACCAGGCTGCTACGTTTGGTCTGGGTGGGGCGGCCATCTTTCTCGACAACGCCTCCCAATACTCTGGCGGCGGACACGTCAATCGTTCCGCCTGGGCGGGTGTTACCGGCCTGCATTTTTTCGCCCAGGGCTTCCCTGGTGGCTACCTGGGCGCTTTTGGCGTCGGCCTGGCTCAGAAATTCAATTCAGGCCAGTCCATCGCCGGCGGTTCCCAAAGAGCGAGAGTCGCGCTCAGGCAGGGAATCGGAAGAGGGAGTGGGCATTCCCAAAACGCATTTGGCAATTTCGGTTTCAACACCACCGGAATCGTCGGTTTCACGGCTTTCGGCGGCGATCTCGGCTGGCTGACAGTCAAACTTGGCGATCGTAACAGCGATGGTTATGCCGATCAGTTGACCATCCTCGCCTGGGCTTACAACGACGTTCCCGGCCAGTCAATCACCGCAGGTCAGGCGCCTCCGTCGGGAACACCGGAACCGGGAACCGCCGCGCTCAGCCTTCTGGCGGCCGGCGCCGCCGGCATCGTCGCGCTCCGCCGCCGCCGCAAAGCAGTTTCGGGTAGCTGATCTTCCCTTGGCGAAAAAAGTCCTCCTGATCGGCTGGGACGCGGCTGACTGGAAGGCCATTCATCCTCTCATGGATGCGGGCCGCATGCCGCATCTGCAGCGCCTGGTCGAGCGCGGCGCCATGGGTCGCATCGCGACCCTGCACCCACCCCTCTCGCCGATGCTGTGGACCTCCATCGCCACCGGCAAGCGCCCGTGGAAGCACGGTATCCACGGCTTCTCCGAGCCAACACCCGATGGACGCGGCATCCGCCCCATCACCAACCTCTCGCGCACCTGCAAAGCCGTCTGGAACATCCTGAACCAGAACGATGTCCGCAGTACGGTCATCGGCTGGTGGCCCAGCCATCCCGCCGAGCCGCTCGACGGCATTATGGTTTCGGATCACTATCACAAAGCGCATCGCGGTCTGGACGACGGCTGGCCGCTGATCGCGAATTCGGTGCATCCTCCTGAACTGCACGACACTCTTGCCGAACTGCGCCTCCATCCCCAGGAACTGATGGCGCCCATGCTGGTGCCGTTTCTTCCCGCCCTCGAAAAGGTCGATCAGGAGAAAGACAAGCGCTTCTCCATGCTCTGCCGCACGATCGCCGAGTGCGCCGGCATCCACAGCGCGGCCACGTGGCTGATGGACAACCAGCCCTGGGATTTCTTCGCCGTTTACTACGACGCGATTGACCACTTCTGCCATGGCTTCATGAAGTATCACCCGCCGCGCCGGAAGTGGATCGGCGAAGAGGATTTCGAGCTCTATTCGAACGTCATCAATACCGCCTACCAGTTCCACGACCAGATGCTCGGCACTCTCCTCGCGAAAGCGGGTGAAGACACCACGGTCATCCTGATGTCGGATCACGGCTTCCATCCCGATCATCTTCGCCCCAGTTCCATCCCGGACATACCCGCCGGTCCCGCCGCCGAGCACAGCCCCTTTGGGATCTTCGTCATCGCCGGCCCCGGCATCCGCAAAGACACGTCGCTCTTCGGCCTCAGCGTTCTGGACCTCACCCCCACCGTCCTCACGCTCTATGGCCTGCCCGTCGGCGCGGACATGGATGGCAAGACGATCACCCAGGCATTTGAAAATCCGCCCGACATTCAGACCATCTCTTCATGGGAAGACGTCCCGGGCAAAGACGGCCGCCATCCGCCGGACGCGCGGCTCGACCCCGTCGCCGCCGCCGAAGCCATGGAACAACTGGTGGCCCTGGGCTACATCGAAAAACCCGGTCCCGATGCTGCCGCGAACGTGGAATCCACCGTCCGCGAACTGCGCTATAACCTGATCGAGGCTTATCACGATTCCGGCATGCACAGCGAGGCCCTCGAACTCGCCCGCGATCTCTGCCGCCGTGATCCGGATGAGCAACGCTATGCCCTCAAGCGCTTCATCTCCTGCCAGGCCCTCGGCCTCACCGGCGAGATGCGCGAAATCGTGGATGACATGCGCGGCCGCCGTCGCGGGGTTTACGAGCGGGGCATCGAAAAGCTGCAGGCCCTGCGCGACCTCGCCACCGAACGCTATCGCGAAAAAGCCGCCGCCGCGGGGCGCGAATTTACCGAGCGGGAGTGCGCGCTCGACGTGCAGCATGAACTCTCGCCGGATGTCACTCCGGTGGAAGCGCGTGAGCCCCTGTGCACGCCGGAGGAGCGCAAAGAGGTGACTGCTGCCCGGCGTCACGCCCGCTACATCCCTGCCATCGCGTCGCTGCTGGAAGCCCAGACCCTCGTCGCCGAGCGACGCTTCTTTGAAGCCCTCGACGCGCTCATCGCACTCGGCCGGGCGCCCACCATCCGCCCCGGCATTCTCCTGCAGGGAGCCGACCTCTTCCGCCGCCTCGGCCGTCTCGATGAAAGCGAAGCTGCTTATCGCCGCGCTCTGGCAGCCGATCCCGATAACGTCCAGGCACATCTCGGAATCTGCCGCATCGCGCTGCGCCGCCGGCAATTCGCGGAAGCCGAGTGCGCCGCCGCCGAAGCTGTGGGCCGTCTTTATTTCTTTCCCCTGGCGCACTTTCTGCGCTCCTTCGGCCAGGCTGGACTCGGCGACTATCGGGCCGCGCGCGAGTCGCTCGAAACGGCGCTTTCACAGAATCCCCACTTTCCGCAGGCGCACCTCCGCCTCGCCCGCCTGCTGAAGTTCCGCCTCGGCGAACCGGAGGCGGCAAAGGAACACTTCGCCTGGTATCGTCAGATGCGCCGCAAAGGCGCCGCTCCGAAGCCCACCGCCGCGCAAGCCGCGTCTGGGCCCACCGCCGCGCAGGCTGCAGCTGCGCCCCTCGTTTCAAAACCCGGCGCCACCGCGCCGCAGCTTCCGCTGCCACCGCTCGAAGACGGCATCCTCGTCGTCTCCGGTCTGCCTCGCTCGGGCACATCCATGCTGATGCAGATGCTCGCCGCCGGTGGCATGCCCCTCCTGACCGACAGCCTGCGCGCCGCCGATGAAGACAACCCCCGCGGCTACTTCGAATTTGAGCCAGTCAGGACTCTTTACCGCGACAGGTCTTTCATGGTTCAGGCAAAGAGCAAGGCGGTGAAAATCGTCGCTCCGCTCGTCTGCTCCCTCCCGCCAGGCTTCCGCTATCGCGTAATTCTGCTCGACCGCGACCTCGACGAAATCCTTGCGTCCCAGGCCACCATGATGGACCGCCGCGGCGCTACCGTGTCCGAATCCCCCGGCCGCCGCGAACGCCTTGTCAACGAATACGCGCGTGTTCTCAGGAGGACCCGCGACATCCTCACCGCCCGCGGGGACGTCGAGTTTCTCGAACTCAGCCACCGCGACGCACTCGAAAATCCTGCCGCCACCGCCGCCGCTGTCGCCGCATTCGCGGGAGTTTCTTTGGACGTAAGTGCCATGGCACGCATCGTGGACCGCGCCCTCCACCGCAACCGCGCGTAGCACGAATTCCGCCGAACCGTGCTCGGATGACCCAACGTCTTCGCGCAAGGCCTTTCGCGTTTTCTCATACACAGCGTGGTCCGCGCCGGCCAGGAGCGTAAGGCACGGAAATTCACGACCTTGTGATCAGGAAACGGTGACGACTCTTGACTCACGCCCGGAGTAGATACCCCAAAACGCTTCTGCGATCCTGCGGGGCTCAACAGTCGCGTTGCCCGTATCCCAGACTGTACCTTTCACCAGTCCTGAGACCACGACCTCGCCAACCGTGATCCCGTCCGCACGAAGCTTCTCGCTGAGAAGGCCGATGAGCTTGTGCTTCGCCGAGTTTGCGATTGCCAGCCCCATTGAATTCCATTCGACGGCCATTGCGTCCATTTTCGGATCGAACAGACCCAGAAGACCGTTCGTCACCAGGACCGCGCCCTTTTGCGCCTTGAGATCACCCACCGCCTGCTGCAGAACCAGGATGAGGTTTGTGACGGCCACATCGAACACGGTGTGGAGCGCAGTCACGTCGGCCGTCAGAATATCTCCGGCGGCAGTTGCATAAGCGTTCCAGTGAATCGCATGGATGGCGCCCAATTGTTCCGCCACCCGCGAAACCAGGTCCTTCGCGGCATTGGGATCGGACAGATCCGCCGGAAATGCCGCGGCTTTGATTCCTCTTGCCTGCAGGTCGGCTCGCGCCTTCTCGAGCTTGTCGGCGCTCCTTGCCACCAGTGCGATCTGGAAGCCTTCGGCGCCGAACTTGTTCGCCACCGCGTCCGAAATCCCTGTTCCGTACCCACAAACGATGATGGTCTTTGGCATATCAGCTTGCACAGGATACCATCGTCCAGACTCACATTGAGGAAATCGGCTGGCAGCGAGCCGGACAGATAATATCTGGTGGCAGCCCAGGTTGACTTCAGCGCCGTCGGGTCCGCACTCCTCTCGACCAGGGCAACCGCGGTTCAGTTTCCACGAGTCACTCCGATGGCGCTAAGCCTCTGCTCCATTTCTCCGCGACATCGTTCCTCGCAGGCATCAATGGGGCGGACCGGGTTGTGGCGATGAACGATCTTGATGTTGAGTTCGACTTCGGGCCTCAACCTCCTCCTCGGACTTTCATGCATCGCCCTGTCGAATGGCTCAATCTCATAGGCAGTGGGGCGCTCTTCCTTTGGAAGGACCCATTCGGCTATGCGCCGCAGGTCCTTGTAAGTGGTCATGCATTTGTCGCAGCCTGGTGTGAGTGAACTGGAGCCATGATCGTGGGTTCCATACAACTCCAGGGAGAAACCCACTTTAATCGGGGTGTGGCCGTTGAGTTCGTAATGTGGAAACAATTCGTAACACACGCTGTGCAGGGCAACCAGTTCCTTAAGCTGTTCAATTACTTCCGCTGTCTCAATCCGTGTTTCAGTCATATTGACTCTCCTGTTACCCAGTGCGTGCGCACAACGTTGATAAATCCGACACAGCGTTGCGGCGAGGTTGAGTTTTTCCAGAAACTCGCTGCCCGGAAGACACGAGCATTGGACGGCTTGTTCATGGCGTTATCAGCTTAGGCAGGGAATGGAGCACGGGGCTTTCGCCCCGTGCTCCGGGATGCGCGGACGTCCTTACTTAGCGGCGTTTTTCGCCATAGCCCCGTGTTCAGCAGCCATCTTTTTGGCGCTGACCTCGGCTTCGCGGTCGATTCGTGCCCAGGCTTTGCAGTGATCGGCCATCGTAAAGCCCTTGGGGATGCCTTTGTATGTTTCGGCCATTTCCGTGTGCTCCACGGCTTCCGCCTCAAGCCGAGCCGCCTCAGAATTGTAGTAATCGACGAGTTTTTGGTGATCCGCCGGCGTCTTAGCGTTCACGATAAGCGCCTTTACTTCGTCTTTGGACATCTTGGCGGACTCTGCCGCCGGCGCAACGGCTGCGCTGCCGAAAAAGAGTGTGACCGCCAGAATGGAGGTTGCAACAAAAGAGCGTTTCATGACTTTATTCCTTTCCTGTGTACCTGCCGGGGCGAACCCGGCCCTTATTTGGGACAGACACAATGAGACCCCTTCAGATCTCGCCGCAATGTCAGAAGGAGGAAAGTGAACTAGATGACTAGACTGCGATTGATGACGTAAAGCCGTGCCTGTGGAGGCAGACGCAGCTGGCGTCCGGCGTCATCGTTTACCGCTGCTTTGGGGGTGGGCTGGACAATCTGATCGAACTCGGCCGGTGCGAGGTCCGGCGTCGTGTGCTTAGACGTGGGTGCGGCAACTATTGTTGCTGCGACGGCATCGCTTTTCTCGATGCACATCTCGTCCGGGCAAATCGAAAGCCGTGGCATGCACGGAGCCGGTTTTTGCGGCCGGGGGTTATGGCAGTGACCTGCCGCGACCGGGTTGCAGCATTCCTGGACCTGCGCCGACGGCAGAACCATCGCGAAGGCTACTAGTAATGTGATGAACCGAGTCACGCTTTACATATGGCACGTCCTATTCCAATCCCAGGGCTTTGTTTTCCATGGGTTTTCAGTCGCTGAATCAACTGGCGCTGCGCCAAACAGAGGACACAGCGCCAGTTGACGCAGGCTTTCTTCGCAAGGCTCAATCGCAGTCATGATCCTCTTCATTTGGTGAGCCCTCCTTCAATTCGTCGTTTCTTTTTGAAACGGCAACTACTTGTGAGTGGCAGCGCTGTTGCCTGCGGCGCCGACCTTGACGCTGGCTGCGACGAGCTTATCGTTCACCTCGGTCGCGTCGATCACTACCCGATCGCCCGCCTTCAGTTCGGTCGCCGCGATCTTCGCGTCGCCGCGCGTGTAAGCCGTCTTGTCATTGACGACAACCTCGACCGTCTTCTTGCCCGTCGTCTTCACGGTTACGCTTGTCGGCGTCACCTTGCTCACAGTGCCCATGACGTGCTCGAAACCACCGTGGGCAAATGCCACCACGGCGCCGGCCGCTGCCAAAACTACCGTTGCGATCAGCTTAGTGATGTGTGTGCGAATGCTGCTCTTGTACATTTGCGTCGTCTCCTTTTAAGAACTTCTCTTCGTCCAACTCTTCCTGCAATTCCGCAGGGGTTCGGGGATTCATTTTCTGCATCTCCCGCTCCTCCTGTTCAGAAACTTTCGGCAAATGCCGGATGAATCTCACCAGCTTCCACGAGTCCTCGACCGACTTTTTCGATCCATTCCCCCACCCTGGCATGCCGGTCAATCGGACGCCGTTTTCGATAACGAAAAACAGTTCGCCATCCGACAGATCCTGGGTTTCAGTCCGTCGCATATCGGGCGCGGGCGGATAGAGGCTGCGGCCCATCTCGGTTTCTCCACTTCCGTTGTTGGCATGGCAACCTGCGCAGTGATCGGCCCAGTGAGCGCGGGCGTCGGCAAGCGTCTCCGCTGTGTCGGGTACCGGGTTTCGAAGTGACCGCACTTCGCCGGAAACGGCGATCCTGCGGGCTGTGCGCGCGATAAAGGCCTCCACGGCGGTCGGCTTGCCTCTGGCACTGAACCCACCCGCGGACAGTTTCAGAAATGCCACCGAGCCGGCGGCGACTCCGAGCACAACGATAGCGATACCGGCTCTCTTCATGGCATGATCCTGGGCCGGTTGTCCGGCATGTTGCCCAACCCCTTACGGCGTAGCTTTAGAGTTCTGGTCCGATCACAATTGTAAGCGCTACAAGAAGCGCCGATTACCAACACATTCACGCCCCTGGCTCCCGGAACCCGCCTTGGTCCCTGTGAAATCCTCGTGCCCATTGGCGCGGGCGGAATGGGGGAAGTATATAAGGCGCGCGACGCCCCCCTCTACCGCATTGTCGCCATCAAGGTTTCCAGCCAGAATTTCTCCGATCGTTTCGAGCGGGAAGCCCCCACTGTCGCCTCGCTCAACCACTCCAACATCTGCACTCTGTTCGACGTCGACCCGGACTATCTGGTGATGGAGTATATCGAGGACGTGCCGCTCAAAGGCCCGTTACCGCTCGATCAAGCCCTGAAATACGCCGCGCAGATCTGTGCAGGCTGGCGATGAGGGAGTTGACGCGCGCAGCGACATTTTTTCGGTCGGACTGGTGCTGTATGAAATGCTGACCGGCAAACGCGCAATTGAAGGCGCATCGCCGGCGAGCCTCATTGCAGCCATCATGGAACGTCCCGCGCCTTCGCTGGCGGGCCTTGCTCCGGCGCCGCTCGATCGCGTCCTGAAGAAATGCCTCGAAAAGGATCGCGAGGAGCGCTGGCAAAATGTTCGCGATCTGAAGACCCAACTCCTGTGGGCGACAGAGACGGTTCCCGGCGTTTCGGCAAAGAAGGAGAGAACCCCGTGGATCGTTGCCGCGGCAATGGCGCTCGTCGCTGGAGCCGGTCTGTTGTACGGCTTTCACGGCAGTGGGCGAGCGGCTGGACCGCCACCGAATTCGGTTCCGGTGATTGTTTTGATGGATACGACCGCGCCGAATGGAGTCTACGATCCCAAAACCAGAAAAAACAGTGGAACCAATGCGGATGACATCAGCGACGGTCTGCGCGATCTGCCGGTTTCGCTCCATAAGGAAACGGTTAGCTCCAGCTGGGATCGCGAGGACCAGATCCTGAAACAAGTGCCCGATCTGATCGTCATGCACCGGTCGGCCTTTGTTCACCCAATAGTTCTGGATTTCGAGCTTGCTTCCGCTTCGCCGGACGCTCCCGCCGGCCCGGCGTCAAAGTCGTCCCCCGATACCGAAAAATTCGATTACTCTCGGTTCAACCCGATTGGGTGGTATAAATTCGACGCCTTTCTCGGGTACGTCGGAAACGCAAGTCCCCGCACGCGGTTCCTCATTTATTCGAGGAACTGGGAATCCCGCCATGAATGGGAACAAAGCGTGACCCGGCGTTTTCCCGAATTGCGAGGGAGGGTGTTTACGCTCTCCATCAGGATCAAAGACGGTACGGCCAGCTTCCGTGACGCGGAAACAATTGCGCAGGTGAAGCAGGCTGCGGCCTCAATCCTCAATCTAAAGCGTTAGAGGCGACCCTGTGCTCCGCGCCGTCCATTTTCTCCCTGATCGGACTACCGTGAGAACGGATGATCGGAATGAAAGGAGCATGGGTGATCGGAATCGTGGAGAATCCGCACGCAGAATTCAAAAGCGCCTGCGGCCGCAGGGAAACCGCGCGCCGAACTGCAGACCGGCTCATACATAATCCGAGTTATCCGAAGTGAGGCAACGCGCCGCGTGAGTTCGGTACTCACATTTGGCCCCATTTGCTACTCTGATTTGGCCCGACCTGGAGCCCGAATGAAACCATTCGGGGATGAGCAGGAGAGGCAAAGTGGAACTATTCGAGAAGATCCGGCGCCATGCCGCTTTAGGTTCACGCCGCGAGCCGTGGCCAAACGCTCGAGCGAGATCTCCTGCTTCAGCCGTTCGATCGTTTCTTCCGGCATGGGCGGCATTTCTCAAAAACCTCCCAAACGAGGCGAACTGATCGGAATGTTGTCAAGGAGCATATCTGTTATGTTTAAGATGCATATGATATCGATTTCAGCCTACACATCTGCTCTCATCCCTTACCTTGAGAGCGTGAGCGGAAAAAGACCAGAGGCCGTATGATCGGCGCTCGACGGGCTCATTCTTCGCCACGAGGCCAGAAAGCTATCGGCCGCTGAAGCGAGAGGGTAACAACATGGAAACCGATGTGACCGAACAGCGCCTGCACGCCCACGAACTGCTCGACATATTGCCGGCCGAAAAAGTGAACCAAGTCCTGAACCTGCTCGAAGAGATGGTTCCGGACTCGAACCTGTCGCTTGCGGACCGCCTCGCGCGGGCCGACGTTGATGACGAAGAGATCACGCCGGAGATGGCGGCGAGGCTCGATCGTGCGCGCGCCTCTGCTGAGCGCGGCGATACGATTTCGCATGAAGAGGTCCTGCGCGAGTTCGGTCTCGACCTCTTCTGTCCAACCCGAACGCGAAGTGAAATTATCCAGCCGTCTCGTAAGTCTCTCGTGCCGCGGTAATGGGGTATTCGCTGCGCACGGCTGAGGGGAAGGAAGGCGAAGCGCTCTACGACTACCAGACCGATCCACGGGAGTACGAAATCTGGCAACGAACCAGGCGACGGACATGGGATGATCTCCGGATTATAGAGACGACACCCGCATATACTGGTTATTTACGTCACACTACTCTGGACTAGTGTCCTGTCTCAGATAATTCTTTACATTTAATCGGATCCATCTTACACTGGGGCATGCGTGCTTCAGCAGCCGCGCTCGCCCTGAGCGTGGTACAAATTTCGGAACTGGAAGTGTTGGTCCGAAGTGGCAGCACTCCTCAGAAGGTTGCTCTTCGCTGCCGGTTAGTGC
>JAICJH010000138.1 GCA_025928545.1 Bryobacteraceae bacterium
AACAGGAGCGGCTCGATACCAAACGCCCGTTCGCTTTCCTCTTCGCCCGGGTCGGAAAGCAGCGCGGTAACGCGTTCCAGCGCAGCATCGGTAATGCGGCGGCTGCCCTCTGAAGTTCTGCGGATCACCTCTTTAGCTGCTTCGGGCGTATAGAGTTCCAGCCGGAATCGATTGTCTAAAGCGGTGGGGATGAGGCGTCGGTACCGGTCCAACTGAGCGATGGCGTCTTCATTGACGGAGAAGATGGCCCATACGAAGCGATTCCTCAGCATCTCGCCGAGTTGTTCGAAGAATTCGCGTTTCGTTTTTGTATCCGCGGGGTCGATCCGCAGTAGGTCCTCGAAATAATCGAAGACCAGCAAAACCGGTCTTCTCACGCGTTTTTTTGCGTAACACGCGAGAGTCGTCTTCATCAGGATCGCCCGATGCTGTTCGAGCCGTTTCTGGCAATGGGAGGTCTGAGCTGAATCCGAGCGCCTGCGGGTTTCGAGCCAATCGATCATGCTCCAGACGAACCGGTTCTGGGTCGAGCCGGCTGCCGGAACGGCATTAAATTGGACGGGAGCATCGGCTGCGCCAAACACGGTGAAATTTTCCGCCATGCGCGCCACCAGGCCGTTTCTTGCGAAAAGCAGCGAGCTTCGTCCCGCGCCTGACGGTGAATATAGAAGGACAATACGCTGGGCAGTGAGGAGGTGATCGAGTTGCCTGAGCTCGTGATCGCGGCCGAACAGCATGTCCGCGGGCCCAAGCGGCTCAGGTCCCCGAAATGGATTAGCGCTCATGCCGGAACGGCTGCCGCACCGGAAGGCAGGCCATAGGGACGCCACTTTTCATGGTGTTTTACTATACACGAGAAGCCTTCCAGGCCGGCAGCCCCGCTTACTCGGTTGATTCTGCACGACCCAACGCACAGTCGGATGCGCCTTACGCGAAATCTTCTCTCGCGGAAAAGATTACGACTATCTAGAACGATACCGAGATCACCGCTTGTGTGGCGAGATCGGTTGATCGCACCAAACTCCCGGGGAAATAACAGGCGGGGTCCGCGCATCGGGGGATACTCTCACGGGCCGGCACCGTCGTCGGGATCTGTTTGAAAGATTTGGGGCTCTAGCTCGTTAATGGGGGCAAGCCCGGAAACTGACTGATAAAACAAACTTGCGAGGTATTGTTTTGATCAGATCAGAGGTTCTTTTGGGCTTGCCCGAATATGAGGTTACCGCTGTCGATGAAGTGGCCGGACAGGTCCGGATAAAAGTACGGTTCAAGGGCCGTGTAAGTTGTCCTCATTGCGAGGGGACAAAGTTGCGGCTGAAGGATCGACGAGTCCGTCGCCCGCGGCATGAGAGCTGGGGAATGCGGCGGTGTTTTCTGGAACTGGAGACGCGAAAATGGCGATGCGACAGCTGCGGGCGGAGCTTCTGGCAGCGTTTTCCCGGCATTCTGCCGCGCCTGAGAGCCAGTGAGCCGTTCCGTCGCAGCGTTTGCCAGAAGCATTTCGACGGCATCAGCCGCAGTCGGCTGGGCAAGAGAGAAGCTCTCTCCAGCGCTACTGTGGAGCGGTGGTTCGGCTGGTATCTCAGACTGTTATCGGGAGAGAAGACCAGCACGGAATGCCCACGGATTCTCGGCATTGACGAACACTTCTTCACGCGCCGTCAGGGCTATGCCACCACGTTCTGCGATCTGAAGAATCACAAAATCCACGATGTGGTGCTGGGGCGCAGCGAGGCCTCACTGGAAGGCTATCTGCATCGCCTCGCCGGCAAAGACCGGGTTGAGATGGTCTGTATGGATCTGGCGGCCGGTTACCGGGCGCTGGTGAAGAAGCACTTCCCGAAAGCCCGGATCGTGGCCGATCGCTTCCACGTAATCCGTATCGTTAACCATCACTTCATGGCCTCCTGGAAGGAAATCGATCCTGAAGGATCGAAACATCGGGGCCTGATCTCATTGATGCGCAGGCATCGTCATAACCTCAGCCCTGACCAGCATCAGAAACTGTCCGCCTATCTGAAAGAAAAGCCGGTTCTGGAGCTGATCTACCGCTTCAAACAGAGGCTTTGTTACCTGCTGAAGGAAAAACATCACAATCAGAAAAAGTGCCGTCAGCTGGCCGGCCGTTTTCTACGAGATATCGCTTTTCTGCGTGATTCCGGTCTGGCGCAGCTGGTCCAGCTCGGCAATACGCTCCATTCCTGGAGAGAAGAGATCGCCTGCATGTGGCGATTCACCAGGAACAACGGCATCACCGAAGGCTTCCACACCAAAATGGAGGTCCTCCAGAGACAGGCCTACGGCTTTCGCAATTTCAACAACTACAGACTCAGGGTTTAAGGTATTGTGTTCCTGATATCGGTTGGAGGCTGATCTGCCCCCATTAAGTGCGTAGAGCCAAATTGATGACCTTCCGTAAGTGTTTGATTGACCGTTCCGAGACATAGGTAACAGTTCGTTCCGAAGACATAGGTTACACTTTGCCCCGCAAAGGGGCGAACAAGGCCATGCCATGGAAGGAGAGTTCTGTTATGGACGAGCGAATGCGTTTCGTGATCCGGTTGAAGGATGGCGAAACAATGGCTTCTCTGTGCCGCGAGTTCGGCATTTCGCGGAAGACCGGCTACAAGATCTTGGAGCGTTACGAGCAATGCGGTCTGGAGGGGCTGACGGATCGGACACGGCGGCCGTTCCGGTATGCCAATCAACTGCCGGCACAGGTCGAAGCTGCTATTGTGGCGGCGAAGAAAGAAAAGCCACACTGGGGTGCCCGCAAAATCCGCGATCGCCTGCTCAGGCGCTTGCCGCATGCCGTCAAGGTCCCGGCCGCCAGCACCGTTCATGCCGTGCTGGATCGCCACGGGCTGGTGCAGCCGATGAAGCGGCCACGCACCAGGGCCGCGGGCACGCCGCTTTCAGAAGGCCTGAATCCGAACGATCTCTGGTGCGCGGACTACAAGGGCGAATTCCAGCTCGCCGACAAACGCTATTGCTATCCGCTGACGGTCACCGACTACGCCTCCCGTTATCTTCTGCTTTGCGAAGCCCTCGAATCGACCCGCGAAGAACTGGCTTTTCGGGCTTTTGAGCGTCTTTTCAAAGAGCGGGGTTTGCCGCGCGCCATTCGCTCCGATAACGGCGTGCCGTTCGCCTCTCCGCACGGGCTTTTTCAGCTTTCCCGGCTTTCGGTCTGGTGGCTGCGTCTGGGCATCTCCATCGAGCGCATCAGGCCGGGCCATCCTCAACAGAACGGCCGCCATGAACGCATGCATCTGACTCTGAAGAAGGAAGCCACGCGGCCTGCCGGCGCCAATATCCTCCAGCAACAGGCAAAATTCGACGCCTTCATTGAGGAATTTAATCGCGAACGCCCGCATGAAGCGCTTGAGATGAAGTGCCCGGCCGAAGTTTATTCTTTGTCCAGCCGCCCTTATGAAGGCATTCCCGAGCCGCACTACCCCTTCCATGACCGCACTGTCGTTGTCACCAGCTGCGGCCGAATCTGCCTGCACCGCAAGAAAATCAATCTCAGTAAATCACTGGCCGGTCAGGCTGTCGGCGTTAAGGAAGTCGAGACCGGCATCTGGCTGGTCAGCTTCATGAGTTACGACCTCGGATACATCGATCTGGAAGAAAGGACGCTGCAGCCGCTGGAAAATCCCTTCGGCCCGCCCGCCGCCGAAAAAATCTCCCCGGCTGAATCAGGTAATATCAGTCCACCCGGCGAAACGGAAGCGAGCAATGCTGGAGAGCAACTCGCCGAGGGATAACCGGCGCGACTCATCGCGGACGATGAGCAGGGGCGCTCAGGCGCCCCTGTTTTTCTCAATCCGCATCAATCACATCGGACCGATAGATCGCTCATGCCTTGAAAACTCATGGCCATCCAACGACGTAAATCGCCGCCGCCCGTCGACGCTTCTGCGCAGACGCCCAGCTCAAAATGTGTTACCTATGTGTCAGGAACGAACTGTTACCTGTGTGTCCGGTACGGACATTCTAAAGTTTGGTGGGCGCGCAGGGACTCGAACCCCGGACCTCCTGCGTGTGAAGCAGGCGCTCTAACCAGCTGAGCTACGCGCCCCCGAAAAAGGCGGGCAAACCTCAATCTTAATACACCGCGGGTATAAACTACCCTCCATGAAATTCGCCCTCGCCCTGATCCTTCTCGCGCTACCCGCGCTCGCAGCCGAGCCCGCGACCAAAGAAGTCTCCGCCGTCGTCGAAATGTGGCGACAGGCCATCCTCAAAGGCGACGCCACCGCCCTCGGCAAGCTCTATCACGCCGACCTCACCTACGAGCACTCCAGTGGCAAAGTCGAAACGAAATCCGAGTCCATCGAGAACGCGACGAAACCCGGCAGCATTTCCAAAGCGATCGAGTTCCATAACCCCGCCATTCGCGTCTATGGAAACACCGCCGTGTTCAGAAGCGCCGGCGATTTCACTGGGGCAACCGGCGTCACAAATCACCTCGACATCCTCATGATCTGGATCAAATTCCCGC
>JAICJH010000084.1 GCA_025928545.1 Bryobacteraceae bacterium
ACTCCGCCCTCTGGTGATCGCTCTCGGCGCCATTCGCCTCGAAGCAATGTTAATCAGGCCAGCCTGAAAGTTCTTCCGTCGGCTCGGTAACGTTACCCGAGATGCAAATCCCTGAATGGGGAACCGAAAGTCCAGTTTCACCTCAATCGACGTTTCCTGCGCAGGAAATAACTGTCAGGAGCGGCCGGCGAAGAACCACTCCCTGTCTGGAAAGTAGCACAGGGTGTCAAGAAATCGGGGGTGCTTTGACAGGGTATTTGGATAATTTATTGTCGATAAAGTTATTTGATTCAGGTGTATGCGGGCACTTCGAAATAGTTGAATTTCGTTGTGAACGGGGTTTTCGGATTGTTCGGAAACGCGTTGTGCGGGAGTAGAAAGCACGCGCGGCTCAGAATCGGGTTGCGCGGTCGCTGGCGGGGGTTGCGCGGTCGGGGGCGAGGTTGCGTAGTCGCAACTTTGCGGCTCCGAATCGGGATTGGTTGCGGCATTTCGTGTATCCTTTCATAAATGCGCATTCTCTTAGTTCTGCCGTTCGTTCTGGCGTCGGCTGCGAATGCCGCGACCGGGCCGAGGCTCGATCCGATCGTGAAACAAGTGGTCGCCGGGATTTCGGAGGCACGCATTGGCGCCACGATGAAGAAGCTCGCGTCTTTCGGGACGCGGGGCAATATGACTGACCCCAGCCGCAACGACAGAGGGATTGGCGCGGCGCGACGGTGGATGCGGGACGAATTGACCGGCTACAGTCCTCGTCTTCAGGTATCTTTCGACGAATGGCACGTGAAGAAGCAGGGCGAGCGAATCGTTCGGGACATGGACCTGGTGAACGTGGTGGCCGTTCTTCCAGGCACCACCAATGCCAGTGAACGGCTGATTGTTTCCGCGCATTACGACACCATCAATATGACTGCGAAGCCCGGCTTCGAGGATTACCGAAGCCGCACTTCCATCGCGGGCATGATCGATTTCGAGAAGTCCATCGACGCCGACGCGCCCGGCGCGACCGACGATGCCAGCGGAGTGGCGCTGGTGATGGAACTGGCCCGGGTGATGAGCCAGTTCCAGTTTGAGAAAACAATTGTGTTCATCGCTTTCGCCGGTGAAGAATTCGGAGAGATCGGCGCCCGGCTTTATGCCGACCGCGCCAAGAAAGACGGCGACCATATTGAAGCAGTCTTTAATAACGACATTGTGGGGACCGCAAATCCGGTGGCTGGGTCGCCGCTGAATTCACGGGTCAATCTCTATTCACCCGATCCGCCGGATTCCAAGGGCCGCTCCGTGGCGCGCTATATACGTGAAGCCGCGCTGCATTATGTTCCGGAATTCCGGGTATCCATCGTGCTGCGCGCCGACCGACTGGGGCGGGGCGGCGACCATGCCGCTTTCACGGCAGACGGATTCGCCGCCGTTCGCTTCACTACAACGTCAGAGGATTTGATCTACCAGCACTCGGCGGGCGACACCTTCGAGAAAACCTCGCCCGCATACACGTCTCGCGTAGCCCGCGTCAATGCGGCAGCGGTCGCGTCCCTCGCACTCGCTCCGGCGCCTCCGGACATATTCGAAGAAATCACGGCGGGCGAAAACAAAGGTAGGCTTACGGCATCCCTGAACCGGGGGAGCACTCTGAAAGACGCTGTCCTGAAGTGGAAGGACACGAAACCGGCGGACGATCTGGCCGGATATGTCATTGTTACCCGCTCGACGCTCAGCCCGTACTGGGAACACGAGACGCCGGCGGGCAAAGTGACCGGGTACACGTTGCGCAACTTCGATGTGGACACGGCGGTGATTGGCGTCAAAGCGGTGGATAAGAACGGAAACGAGAGTCTGGTTTCATCCTGGTCCACCCCGGCGCCGAATCCGACGCGCCCGCCCACACCCATCGAACTGATGGAACCGGCCGCGGCCAAGCCCTAAGCGGCAGCCGAGAGGGTATTTCATCACCAAATCCTTGTGCATCAAGCGCCTACAGGTGGTGGGCAAGGCAACGGACCCTTACAAAACTTAACGAACTTTGTTCGGGCTTCGCGCCATAATTACTTGTAACGAGTCCGTAACAAACGGGGATTGATTGGTGAACATTCTGCGGTCTGCGGGGAAAACGGTTATAACGAAAGAACAGATCTTCGCCGTGTGCGCTGGTCTGTTGCTTTGCGTCGCTGGAGTTGCACACATCGGAAGCTTGCGTGGTGTGGCGAACCTTCTCACGCGAAATTTTCTGGTTCCGTCCGATCTGACCTTCCTTCAGCCGGCACCGGAGGCTGGGGCATCGAATGCGGGGACGAACTCCAGGATCGTGTTCACGCCCGATCTGGCTGTGGTGCCGATCATCATCAACACCGGCGCAGCGCTGTTTCCCACCATCATGGCCTTCCTGGCCAACCTTGCAGCAGTTCTCTTTAACCCAAAGGCCCTCGGTCAATTTCTAAGACGCCGGTGGCGTTTGGTTGCCGCTGTCACGGCGTCGCTGGCGGTGATCGTTGCCGCCGGAATTCCATTGCTGCGCTCGGCTCCCCCGTCCCGCACCAGCAGCACAGTGTCCGCCAGCCAGATCAATTGGGCCAAAGTGGCCGAAGAGCTGATCGCTCAGGAAAAATTGCACGAGGGAAGCGCAGATGTGGTGGTTAGTCCAGCGGTAGTTAATCCTGCGTTAGTTAATTCTGCGGCGGTTAATTCTGTGCCAGTTAATTCTGGGCCAGCCAACGTAGCGGTTTCGATTGCACCCGTAGCGGCCGCGCCCAGTGCGCCCGCCCGGCAGGTTTTTTCGCGGTCTCACTGGGAGGGTGGAATCTCTCCCGCCGGGCTGACACCGCTGTGGAGCTTTCAACCGGAAGATGGAATTTTCCTCGGCGAACCGGCGATTGCCGGAAAGCGAATTTATGTCGCAGCCAACCAGTCAGACCTGGGCGGATACACCGGCCTGCTGGCCAGTCTGGACGCGGATACCGGGAAGGCGCTCTGGCAGGTCACTGAACTCGACAAGAAAGCTCTGCCACCATTCTTCAGTTCGCCCGCGCTGACGGCGGACGGCAAGTATCTCGTCATCGGGCAAGGGCTGCATCAGGATCGCAACAGTTCGCTCCTTTGTTTCGAGACCGCAACGGGCAAACTGCACTGGGCGGTGAAAACCACTCTGCACATCGAGTCGTCTCCGGCGATTTTCGGGGATGTCGCCGTTGTCGGCGCGGGAGCGATTGAGGGCAATGATGGAAAGCCGGTCGGCGATCCCGGCTTTGTGATGGCGGTACGTATTTCGGACGGCAAACAATTGTGGAAGCAGCCAGTCAACGATCCGGAAAGTTCTCCGGGGGTCGACGACAGCGGCAACGTTTATATTGGCAGCGGCTTCAACGGCCAGGCAGTGGTGGCGCTGCGCAGCGGTGCCGATGAGGAATTGCAGGCGCAGAAGCTCAGCCGAATCATCTGGAAGACTCCGGTCGCCTACCCAATCACCGCACCCGTGACACTCTCCGGAGAGCTGGTGATCGTGGGTGGCGGCAACGGCGATATGGTCCATTCCGATAAGAACCCGCAGGGTCTGGTGGTGGCGCTGAATCGCAAGACCGGACAGATCGTCTGGCAGCAGAAGTTTGAGGACTCGGTTCTCGGTAGTATCGCGGTGGATCACGGGATGATGATCTGCCCGTTGCGCACCGGCGAAGTGGCCGCACTGGCGGTAGCGGACGGCCATCTTCTGTGGCGCTCACGAGTGAGCGGTACGGCACCGGTGCTCGTCGGCGGCGCCCTCACGAAAGAGCGGGCATATGTTGTCAGCAACGACGGCTATCTGGCAGCCTTAGACGCTGCGACCGGAAAGATGCTGGAGAAGGTTTATCTGAACGATCAGCAGAAGGCCGGCACGGGACTATCTCTTTCGTCGCCGCAAGTGGTGGGTAACAGGATCATCGTCGGCAGCGAGACGGGCGGGTTGCGCGCACTGGTGGGTACGGCGGGGGGCAAATGACCGGCTCCAAAAAATACACGAACTCACTCGTGAACAGCCGGGACTCGGCGCTGGTGGGCGGCAAGGGCGCGAGTCTGGGGCGGGTGATTCGCGCCGGCTTTCAGGTACCGGGTGGTTTTGTAGTTAACACCCACGCGTATCGTCTGGCTTACATCCCGCGTCCAGAGCCTGGGGTGATACCGGAAGTTCCGGCTGAAGTGGCGCAGGAAATTCTGGATCGCTACGAACAGATGGGCGGGGGCACTGTGGCGGTTCGTTCCTCGGCAACCGCCGAAGATCTGGCGGCAGCTTCGATGGCGGGACAGTGCGAGACGTTCCTCGATATCAACGGCGGCGAAGCCCTGATTGAGGCGGTTCGGAATTGCTGGGCAAGCCTGCACACCGAACGCATTCGCGCTTATTTGCAGGAACACGAGATCGATCAGGCGGTAGTTGCGATGGCGGTGGTGGTGCAGCGCCTGGTTCCGTCGGATGTGGCCGGCGTGCTTTTTACCGCCGATCCGAGCGGCACAGGACGCAAGGAGATGCTGATCGACGCCAACTGGGGGTTGGGCGAAACCGTCGTCGGGGGCCATGTGCAGCCGGACGTCCTGCGTCTGGACGCGGCTACGGGCCGGGTGCTCTCGGCTTCGATCGCCGATAAGACGGTATACATATCGGCGGGAGGCGGCGGCGAGAAGGCGGTAGAGGAGTCGCGAAGAAAACAAGCCTGCCTGAACAGCCGCGATGTCCACGGTCTGTGGCAACTGGGAAAACAGGCAGAGGCATACTTCAAGGCGCCGCAGGATATTGAATGGGCGATCCACGAGGGCAAATTATATTTGCTGCAATCGCGCCCGATTACAACGCAGCGCGAGATCGAGGCCCGGCAGGAAGTGATGGGCCTGACACGCGAGCATCTGCGAAAAGAGGTAGCGGCGCAGCGCGGGCCGTGGGCACTGCACAATCTGGCGGAAACGCTGCCGCATCCGACTACGCTCACGTGGAGCGTGATTCAGCCGTTCATGTCGGGGTCGGGTGGATTCGGCGCCATGTACCGGCGGGCGGGATTTGAGCCCTCGGCGGCAATCGACAGGGAAGGATTTCTCGACCTGATTGCCGGCCGCGTGTATATGGATGTGACGCGTTCGCCGGAGATGTTCTGCCAGGATTTTCCATTCGCTTACGATTTGCAGAGCCTGCTCGACGATCCTGAAGCGTCGCAGAAACCGCCGTCAGTGCCGCGCGGGTCGTTTTCGACGCGGCTGAAGGCGTCCGGACTGCTTGCGAAGGCGACCGCGAGGATTCATAAGCTTGCGGAAAGCGCCGATGCGGATTTTCGCTCGAACATCGTGCCGGAGATTGAAGCGTGGGTGGCGCGGTCGCGGGCGCAGGATCTCACTCAGCTTTCAGCGGCGGAGCTGATTGCGCTGTGGCGGGAGTGGGAGCACCAGGTGCTGGATGTTTTCGGTCCGGAAACTTTACTGCCGAGCCTGATCTGCGGCATGGTTTGGGCCGACCTGGAAAGTTTTCTGCATGAGAATTTCTGGGACGAGAACGCCGATTCTCTGTTGCGGCTTATCGCCGCGGGCGGAAAGCCCGACGCTACAGTGATTGCGAACGCGGAACTGTTCGAGGTTGCCAAGGGCCAGATGAGGGCTGAGGCGTGGCTGGCGGCCCATGGGCATCGGGGTCCTGGCGAATTCGACCTGGCTTCACCGCGCTGGCGTGAACAGCCGGAAAGGCTCCGCGAGATGGCGGACCGGCTGAGTGCCGGAGAACCGCCGCTGGTGCGCTTCGAACGCGGCAGCGCGGTCGCCGCGGAACAGGCCGCCAAACTGCGCGCCCAACTGGGCCCGACGGAAGCGAAGGAGTTCGACCGCCGGTTGGAATTGATCCACCGCTTCATGCCTTTCCGCGAAGAGGGAAAAGATTATCTGATGCTCGGCTACGATCGCCTGCGGGATCTGGCACGGGAGTTCGGGCGGCGTCTGGAAGTGGGCGACGGGGTATTTCATCTGACGCGGGATGAGATGTTCGATTCGCTGGGCGTGGGTTTTGCGCCGCACCATCTGATTGAGCAAAGGCAGTTCTCCTATCGGGCTGAAATCAAGCTCGCACTGCCGCGAGTGATCGACGCCCAGGCTATCGAGCGACTTGGCGAACCGGTTGAGGTTGAGATGACGGCGGGCGCGTACCAGGCGCTTTCAATCTCCGCGGGGCGCATTTCCGGGCCGGCCAGAGTGCTGCACGAAGCTACTGAAGGGGGAGATTTCGGCACGGGCTACATTCTGGTATGCCCGAGCACCGATCCCGCATGGACCCCTTTGTTCGTCAATGCCGCCGGGCTGGTGCTGGAATGCGGCGGCGCTCTTTCGCACGGAGCTGTGGTGGCGCGCGAAATGGGCCTGCCCGCCGTGGTGCTTGCCGACGCAACGCGGATTTTCCGAAACGGCGAAGTGATCGAGATCGATGGAAACAACGGCTGGGTGGGGCGTTCGCGACCCGAGACGAGCAAGGCCGCCACGGTTGAAGCTGTAGCCGATCCCTCCGATGCCCGAATTCCGCGAGCCCTGATCCCGCCGCCTTCCGGCGCGAAGGACCGGCGGGCGGCGTCCTGGCGCAATATTGCGCTCGGCGTCTGGGTACTGTATCTCCTGGCATTTTTTCTGCTGCCGAAGCCCTATGTTCACGACCCTACGCTCAACCTGATGGATTTCCTGCTGTGGCCGCTGGTAGTGGCTTTCGGGAAGCTCGCTACCGTCGCGATTGTCGCGACTGCGGTGGCTGCCGCGACGCTGCTGGTTCAGAAGTTCGTTACCGACAACCGCCAGCTGGTTGAGGCAAAGCGGCGGTCGTCGGCTTTGTTACAGCAGGCGAAGTCATTACCGGAGAATTCACCGCGACGAAAAGCCATGACGGAACTCGCCGCGTCAGTGAACGGCCGGCTTCTGATGGCGCGTGTGGTGCCGATATGTCTGCTGCTGGGTCCGCTGATGATGCCTTTCGTGTGGTTCCGGGATCGCATCGATCCTACGGTGCCGTCGGCTGCCGCCGGATCGCCTGTCCAGGTGGTAGCGAGCGTGGATGGGGAATGGACGCGGCCGGTTCGCATCGAAATTCCCTCTGGCCTGGCGCTCGACGAGACGACTGCCGCGAGCCGCACACTGCCGCCCGTGCGCAGGACGCTGGAGCATCTGCTGACGCTGTATCGCGAGCCACAAAACAAAGCCGAGGGTCCGTGGGAGTTGCAGGTCGCGCCCGACGTTGCGCGGCTGCAAACGGTCGCCAACCTCAAGAATTATCTGGATGCCGGACTGCCGGCGCAAGGTATGACCTGGACAATCAGGCCGCCGGCCGGCGCCGCTGGTCGCTTTCCAGTCAGCGTGGTGGCCGAAGGACATTCGCCTGTCAGTATCGATGTGGTGCTGGGAAACCAAGACCCTCCGGGCGCGCTTTCCACCGCGGGAGCCGAGGGGGCGCCAGTCAAAGAGTTGCGGGTCGTTTATCCCCACGCGTCGCAAAAGCCGGTCTTCTGGCAGCCGTTCGCCAGTCTGGGTTCGCAGGGTGACTCCGGGCCAGTGAGTTGGCTGGCGTCCGTGGAAGTTGGGTGGCTCATGGTTTATCTGCTGACGTATTTGCCGGTGCTGTTTGTTCTGCAAGCGTTGCTGAAGGTAGCCTGAATGAAATTGCATTTCGAGAGAATCGGGAACATATGAAAACGACAAAACCATTGCTCGCAGGAATTGCCTCCGTCCTTTTGCTGGGGATTAGTCTGATCGCCCAGCAGGCTGCCCCAGCCGGTAACGCTCCGGCGGCAAGTACGGGGATCGACAGTGTCCAGGCGCTGATTAAGGCGACGGATGAAGAATGGAAGATCATCGGCCCCAAATTGCAGGCGGTCGTCACGGCGCGGCAAGCCGTGATTACTTACACGGCGAGCACCGGTGGCAGGGGGGGATTCGGCGGCGGGCCTAATTTCGGCACCGATGCCTTTGCGGGCCCGGGCGACGGCATCGGGGGTGGCCGGGGCCGCGGGGGTGGACCGGGTGGCCCTGGCGGTTTCGGCGGTGCGGGTGGTGCGGGTGGCCCTGGTGGGCCTGGCGGTCCTGGCGGTCCGAATTTCGGTGGCGGTGGTGGGGGTGGTGGCCGAGGTGGACGCGGCGGTGGTTTCGGAGGCCCAGGAGGTCCGGGTGGGAATAATAACAACAACAATGCGGTTGGCGCCGCATTGGCGGAACTGACGTCGGCGCTGGCGGACACGACCAGCACTCCGGAGCAGATTAAAGCCAAAGTGGCCGCGGTTCGAACTGCCCGCCAGAAAGCCGCGACGGATCTTGCCGCCGCTCAAAAGGCGCTGCTCCCGCTGCTGGCTGCCGATCAAGAAGCGACGCTGGTTAGTCTCGGGTATATCGATTAGCCCGCGCGAGGAAGATACGATGCAAATGAAAAAAGCAAAATTCACACGAAATCTGACCAGCGTCGCGCTCGTCTGCCTGTGCCTGGTTTTTGTCAGGCCGTCCGGCGCCTACATCGATCTGGCGCCCACGATCACGAAGATCATCGGCGATTCGCAGAAGATTTCGGTGGTGGAGGTGGTGAACCTGAACGAGTCCACACACGTCCTCACGCTGAAGGAAGTGCGGACGTTGAAAGGTACGGCCGGGCAGGATCCGATCCTGCACAACGTTGCGTCGTCCGACGGCAATGTTGTGCCGCCCGCAATTGTGCAGTGGGCTGACGCCGGTGCGCGCGGCGTGCTGTTTTCGTCGCGCACCACGTCGCTGCTTTGTTTTGGAGAAGGCTGGTATCAGGCGAAATCATCCGGCGGGGAATGGAAGCTGGGAGTGGACCGCTCCGATCTCCCGCTGGCCTATTACGGTTCGGTATCGCGCCTGGCCGATGGAATCGGATCTATGCTCAAAGGCGGCGATGCAATTCTGACGATGGTGCAGCACGGCGCCGACGACACGGCGGCGAGTTTCGATTTGGCGTTCAATCGCATGAACCTTCCGAGCGTCATCCGCGTGCAGCGCATCCGGGCCAATATGTCGATGCCGGGAACAGTGATGGCGGTGTCGGTGAATCCAGCGTACGTGATTGGGTTGGGCCTGGTGGGGGAAGAAGAAATTCCGGCGCTCCTGCAACGTCTCACCTCGCCTGACGCCGCCGTGCGTGCGGAAGCCGCGCAGGACATACAGCAACTCGGGCGGAAAGCGCGGCCCGCGGAGGCCAGCCTGGTCAAGCTCCTGGCGGATCCCGTTGAGCGTGTCCGGATTGCGGCCGCCTCGGCTTTGCTCCGCATTACGGGGAGCAACGGCGATGCGGTGAATGTGCTTTCGCGTGGTCTCACGAACACGGATGCGGCAGTGCGACGAGCCGCCGCGGATGCCGTGGGGCGGGCCGGTCAGGGCGCGACTCCGCTTGTCGCCAACCTTGCCACGGTGCTTAAGGATCAGAATATTCAGACCCGTCGCGCCGCCGTTCGGGCCGTTGCCACGCTGGGGCCGGTGGCGGCCGGCGCAGCGAGTGCGCTCGTCCCGTTGCTGAATGAACCGGGACTGATGATTGAGGCGGCGGACGCTCTGGGCCGGATCGGGCCCGCTGCCCGCCCCGCTCCAGCGCGCCTGGCGGCAATGCTGGCCGACGATCAGCCCATGGCCGTGCATCTGGCAGCGGTTCGTGCGCTGGCGCAGATCGGCGGACCGGAAGCTCATCCCGCCGTCGATTTCATTATTAAGGCTTTGCCGGGCATGGATGAGATCGGCGAATACAACATGGAAATCTTCCTGTCGATGCTGGGGCCGGTCGCTACCGACGCGATTCAGGCTTCACAGAGCACGAAGCTCACGCATCCTGTGTTGCCGAGCGCCACGCTGTGGGCAATCAAATCGGAAGGACTTCCCTGGCAAACACCGGGCGCCGGCGGCAGGGGCGGCGGTTTCGGCGGCGGCAGAGGCGGAGGTCTGGACCTTGTTTCCACGATGTACGTGGCTTACTTCCGCGAGTTGGGCGAACGGCTGCGGCCTGTCGCACTGATGCTGCTGAAGCAGATTCAGGAAGGGACCGACACGAGTACACCGACCTGGGGCTATAAGCTGCTGGCCTGCGCCCCCGCGGAGTCGATTGCACAGTTCTCGGCAGGGCTCACGTCCGATAATCTGGCGACTCGCGAGCGCGCTACGGTCATGTTCGGTTACATGGGTGCAGCGGCCGCTCCGGCTCAGGCCAGGCTTCAGGCTGCGATGGATAAGGCTCCAACGGAACGTGAGAAGCGTTTAATCCAGTGGGCGTTGGGTGAGATTACGGCAGATTAAGAATCTTATCGTTGCAGGTAAGGCGCGACGTTGTTTTCAATCTGCCTGAATTCTTCCTGTGTCAGGGGCAGCCTTCGCCAGTTGTCCAGCGCGTCCTTCGGCAGGTTGCCAGCGACGGCGGCATCGCTGCCGTAGAGCAGGCGGCTCGTGCCGATCTGGCGAATACGCCGAACGACCAGGTCGGCTTTTTTCTCCCACCTGCCGGACAGGGCTATGCCGCAGACGTCAAAATATACATTCTTCATACGGCGATCTTGCCGTTGGATGCCCTTTATAAAAACCGCAAGTGCCGCGTCCGTCGCCGGATCGTCGTAGCCTCCGCCACCGGCCAGATGGGCAATCTGTACCACGACATCGGGCGCTTCGGGGAGTAGCTTTTCGAGGAAAATCCGGGCTTCCCTCGCGCCGTATGGCCGTTTGTGATCTATGTTCGCGTGCATGTGCACAACGATCGCCATGTGGTGCTCATTGGCGGCATGGAAAACGCGGCGGACACGCGCGAGGTGATCGGGATTGTCGACATTCACATCTGAGTTGCCGAAGTGCAGTTTCAAGCCGGTGCGCAGGTTCGGATCTTTCGCGCAACGTGCAATTTCTTCGACCGCATAATCCGTCAGAGGATTGACACTGCAAAACCCGAGCAGCCGGTTCGGATATTTCGCAACCTGCGCGCTGGTCCAGTCGTTCTCCGCCATGACATGGGCGTGCTCATCGGCGACGGGCGGTTTGTTGGGATTCGCGAAACCATAGGCCGTGGACAATATAACGGCCCGGCTGATTCCGGCAGCGTCTAGATCGGCGATCAAGGTGTCGGCATCGATGCCGTGCCACCGGGGAATCGCTCTTGCTCCAGCTTCAGGACTGAATAAGTGCTGATGATAGTCGACGATCTCGGCGGGCAGATTCAAAGGGGAGAAAGCGGCGAGGGCCGCCAGTATAGCGATCCATCGTTTGGGCGGGCGATTTGATGGGTGCATTTAGAATCCAGACTATCGGATCGGGCGTGCCGGACGGTTGCCCGTAGCGCCAGCCTGGCGCAATTCTCCATGCTAGGATTTGACGCATGAACTCTTTCAGTAACGTTGTTCTCGTCGCTATTTCGCTCGCGGCCGCAGGTTCCATCGAAGCACAGGCTCCCGCACAGCCTCCGGCGCAGGCAGGCGCTCGCGGTGGTGGCCGGGGCGGTCCTGTCGATCCCGCAACGGGCCCGTTTACTGTTACTCTCGTTCCGCCTGTCCACGGTAAATTGCAGGTAACGCCGCCACTACCTGCGGATGGGAAAGTCCCGATGGGAACCGTCCTCACGCTGAAGTCGACGCCAGACTCCGGCTACGCGCTCGATTCGACCTGGTACTCCGGCCGCGGCAATTTCGGCCAGGCCTATCACGAGGCGCAGACTCTGGAATACAAGGTCACCATCGACCAGACCGCTCAGGTAGGCGCGTCATTTGTGGAAGAATCCGTCGTAAAGGACATCAAGGTCACGAATAACGTGGTCTATGCCAAGCCTGGGATGAAGGCGCTGAAGTACGACGTTTATTCACCCAAAGGTGCGCGGAATCTTCCGATTATCGTGATCATTCATGGCGGCGGCTGGAACGCCAACGATGAGGATGTGATGCGCGGCCTGGGCCGTGAGCTTTCGAAAGATGGCAAGTTCGTGGCGGTCAGCATGGACTATCGCTGGAGTGCGAAGAGCGATGGGGATGCAACCAGCAACACGATGGCAAATCTGATTGAGGACGTGTTCGGGGGTATCGCTCACATCGCGGAACATGCGGCGGAGTACGGCGGGGATCCGACACGCATCGGCGTCACGGGCGACAGCGCTGGCGGACATCTTTCCGCAGTGGCCTCGCTGATGCCAAACATGATCGGTTCGCGCGGCTTCGGCAAGACGCCCGGCGTTTTTGAGTTCATGCCGTCATATCTTCCGAAAGGCAAAACCGCGGAACAGGTGCGGGCCGACCTGATGAAGGCGATTAAAGCCGGCGCGCCGAGCTACGGAGTTTTCGCGCCGGCGTCGTTGAAGTCGTATTCGGACGATCCGGCCGCCGACCAGTCGTGGGTGGATGCCGTCGCGCCGATCCTGCACATCCCGGCCGCCACTGAGCGCGCCGTGCCGGAGTTCCTGACGCGGGGTACAAATGATCGCCTGATCACCGACGCGCCGGTCAAGGATTTTACGGATGCCCTGGTGAAGGCTGGCCAGCGCGCGGAATACGTGCAGATCGGCGGCGCCAGCCATGCATTCTTCGACTGGAAGCCGACCGAGGGCACGAAGGCTACGTTTGCTAAATATGGCGTGTACTATGCCGCTGCGATGAAGAATTTCTTCATGTCTGTTCTGTAGTGAGAAGGAGAGCGGCATTACGCGAGGGCGCTTCGAAAAAGCGGTAGAATTCGTACATAAATTATGAGACTACCGGCTTTCCACGTCCGGGTCGGCGCCTTCACGCTTTGCGCTGCCATTGCTTTCCCGCAGACTCCGGCCTCGCCAACATCCGAGCTTGAGGCTAAGGCAGCTCCCTCGGTGGTATCGGTTGTCACCCGGCACCCGGGCGGCGGCCAGCCCGGAGTGGGCACGGGTATCGTGGTTCGGAAAAACGGTATCATCCTGACCGCGCTTCACATGGTGAAGGATGCGACGTCCGTTCAGGTGCGATTCAGGAACGGCGAGATCTTCGACGCGGTTCAACTGCTGGGTATCGATACGCGCAGAGATGTCGCCGCAATTAAGATCACCGCATCGGGGCTTCCGGTTTTAGCGATCGCCACGTCTTCGACCGCCAAACCGGGCGAAGACCTAACTATCGTGACAAATGTCGGGTCCACACCGTGGTCGACCTCGACGGGCGTCATCTCGATGTTTCGGATGGCGGATGAAGTCACGGGGGCGGGAAGCGGCTACCGAATCATGCAATTCAGCGCCCCGGTTTTGGGGGTTAACAACGGCGGACTGGTGATGAACGCCCAGGGCGAGGCTCTGGGATTGATGGTGGGCATGGTGTCCAACATGCAGAACGTCAACTTCGCAGTGCCACTGGACAGCGTTACCGGACTTGCGGATTTACCCGCGCAGCGTGCGTTCGGAACCGGCTCCGCGCCTGCTGCATCCGCTGCAAACCGGCCTGTGAACCCGGACCAGGCAACGCCGGGTGCGCCGGAGAAGTCCGATGCACTCGCAGTATCGAAGGATGTGGACTTTATTCGGCGCAATTTCAAGACGATGTATGTGGAGGCCCGCAGAGCCCAGTATTTCGGCAGTGACCAGTTAAAAGCCGCGCTCGGCCGCAATAAGGATTTCGCAGCGTTGAATATTCGAATGGTCAACGATCGCCAAATCGCAGATGTGGTTCTCGAAGTCGGGTACACCTTCGCGTGGGACTTTCCGTTTGAATTGAAGCATCAGAACTCATCGACGGTGCTGGTTTCCGGAAAGGGCGTAGGACCTTTTTCGGGACCTGCGGGCGCCGCGAGTGTCGCGAGTGAGTTTGTGAAGCTGATGAAGCCCTGGCGGACTGCGGCGACAACGAAATGAAGTGTCGAATCGCACCCGCAGGCTGATGCTCCATACGCTGGGTTAAACTCCAGCTGACCGGCGTGTAGTCGCAGGAATTATCGTGGCCGCTCGCGCAGGATCATCCAGTTCATTCCGAAGCGGTCCCGCACCTGGCCGAAACGCGTTGCGAAGAAAGTTTCCTGCAGCACCATCAGGACCTGGCCGCCGTCCGATAGGGCGGCGAAGATGCGCTCCGCTTCGGCATCGGTCTCGACGTTCAGCGTCAGATAAGCGCTGCGCATCGGTTCGGCATGCGGAATATCGGCGCCCAGCAAGTCCGTGCCGCCGATTGCGATGCTTGCGTGCAACACCATGTCCTTCCACTCGGGCTTGATATTGCTTTGGTCGGGCGCCTGGCTGTGCGTCATCATCATGCCGGGTTTTCCGCCGAGGTGCTCTTCGTAATAGCGGAAAGCCTCGGCGCATTTGCCGGCGAAGTTTACGTAAGTATTCAGTCTCATTACTTTTCCTCCGCGCCGAAGTCTTCCGCCGTGTACAGCGGACGAATTTCGATATCCGACATTTCCGGCATCGGATTCGGGCAACGCTTCACCCAATCGATCGCCTCGTCGAGCGATTTCACTTCCCACAGCCAGTAGCCCGCCACGAGCTCCGAAGTATTTTCGAACGGTCCCTTGCGTACCGTGCGATCCGTGCCGGAGAACGTGACCCGGGCCGCCTGCGAGGTAGGTCTGAGTCCGCCGCCATCCTGCATAACGCCGGCCGCGATGAGTTGCTGATTGAATTTACCCATATCTTCAAGCAGCTGCGCACTCGGCATGATGCCCGCTTCCGACGCTTTAGTCGCTTTCACGAAAACCATGACTTTCATTTGTTTTTCTCCTCTTTATGAATGGAACAGAATTTTTTCGAGCCGCGGATTCCGCATCGCCAGCGAAGCCCACACGATAACGGCAAAGACGACTGGAAAGACAATATTGAACATCGGCGCACCGGTACGAACGCCGCTTGCAACTGCTCCGCCCAGGTAACCCGTCAACAGAATTGCTCCAAAGATGGCGGTTTGTGGAATCGCGTACAGAAGCGTCGAGATCAACAAGGCAATTCCGATTCCGACGATGGTCGATTCCGGATAGCCAAGCTCGATTGTGGCCTGAACCACAAAAGGCGGCTTGAAGAGCTTCATCCCGCCGTCCATTGCCATGAACAGGATCGCGAGGGCGCTCAGCAAGCGGCCCGACCAGATGCGTGTTTTAGAGATGCCTGCCTCCGTGTTGTTTCGAAGGCTGAGGTTTGAAATTGCAGATGCGGTCATTGTTCGTTCTCCTTACGACTGTTTGACCGTATCGGGGGCCAAAAATCATCGGTCCGCGGAAAAATATTTTTAAGCGGGGAGCGTTTGGGGAAAGCCGAAGCGTGGAAACAGATTCTCCACATCGAGAAACGAAGTGACTCCGGAAATCCGGTCACCTGCGAGATCGAGAACAATGAGCGCCCATGCGGTGTGTCCGCCGCCCGCCGGATTTCGCCGGTAGTGCGCGAAAGCGGGCGAACCGCAGGCAGACGCGGGAATCAGACGCGACCCCTGGCAACCTTCTCCGGGGCCGAGCATCCAGGTGCGGATGTGGTTATGCCCCTGTAGCCAAAGCGAATACGGAGGCATGCAAATCGTGGCGTCCTGACGCATGAGGCTCGTCAGGCTGTCAATGTCATAACGCTCAAATGCCGACATATAGCGGGTCACCAGATCCTGCTGCGCCGGGGTGAGTTCGGGTGACGCGCCGTTATTCGCTTTTCCGAGGGCTGCTCTCGCGCGCTGGAGGGCACTGTTGACCGACGCGACCGAAAGATCGAGCATTGCCGCCGCTTCGTTCGCGGAAAATCCCAACACTTCGGTCAGCAGCAGCGCCGCCCGCTGCTTCGGAGCGAGATGCTGCAGGGCTGTCATGAAAGCGAGCCGGATACTCTGCCGCAACATGAGACGCTCGGCAGGATCCGCCTCGGCGGGCATGATCCGCGAATCCAGCATGGGCTCGATCCAGTAGTTGTTGGGCTGCTTCGCCAGATATTCGATGGACGGGGAGCCCGGCGCACCTTCTTCGATCGGATGCGCGCGGCGTCCGCGGTCTTTTAGTTCATCGAGACAAACGTTGGTCGCGATGCGGTATAGCCAGGTCTTGATCGAAGAGCGGCCGTCGAAATCGCTCCAGGCTTTCCACGCCCGGATCATTGTTTCCTGCACCGCGTCGTCGGCGTCGAACACCGAGCCGAGCATGCGGTAACAGTGGCCGGTCAGTGCCGGCCGATGGGCTTCCAGACTGGCGATATCGGCGGTCACACTCAATTGTAGCGAGGGGCGCTAATGTCCTGCGGAGAGGGTCTTCGCTAGAATCGGTTCTTACCTATGCCCCTGTCCGCTGGTGACACGCTCGGCCGATACGAACTGCTCGCGCCCATCGGCAAGGGCGGCATGGGTGAAGTCTGGCGTGCCCGTGATCCTCACCTGAACCGCGAAGTCGCCGTGAAGACTTCGCTTGTCGGCCTGGGGCGTTTTCAACAGGAAGCCAGGGCCATTGCGGCGCTGAATCATCCTCACATCTGCCAGATCTACGATGTCGGTCCGGATTATCTCGTGATGGAGTTTATCGATGGTCAGCCGCTTTCGGATCTGATCAAAGCGGGTCCGGTGCCGCTGCGAAGCGCTCTGCGGATTGTCAGTCAAATCGCGAATGCCGTCGAAGCGGCGCACAAGAGGGGCATTCTGCATCGGGATCTGAAGCCGGGTAATGTGCTCGTCACGGAAGCGGGCGCGAAGCTCCTCGATTTTGGCCTGGCAAAGCTGGCGACGGAGGGCGACGACGATGCGACGCGGACTCGCGACGGAGCTGTGCTGGGGACGGCGGCCTATATGTCGCCCGAACAGGCGCAGGGGAAACCGCTTGACAACCGTTCGGATATTTTCAGCTTCGGCGCGATTCTGTACGAGATGCTTTCCGGGAAGCGCGCGTTCCCTGGCGCTTCCATGGCGGAGGTGCTGAGCGCGGTGATCCGTGATGAACCCACGGCTCTCGATTCACCAGCTTCGGTGATTGTGAAACGCTGTCTGGAGAAAGACCCTCGGGATCGGTACGCGAGCATGCTGGCTGTTAAGGATGCGCTGGAGGAGATTACATCGCATAGCGCGCCGTCACAACAGGCTGCGCGGCGTCCTTCCATCGCGGTGCTGCCCTTCGCGAACATGAGCCGGGATCCCGACGACGAGTACTTCAGTGACGGGTTGGCAGATGAGATCATCAGCCTGCTCGCAAAAATTCCGGACCTCAAAGTCATCGCCCGCACCTCGGCATTTGCCTTCCGGGGTAAGGAGCAGGACATTCGCGGCATCGCCGGCGCACTGGGTGTGAACACGATTCTGGAAGGCAGCGTGCGCCGGGCCGGGAACCGTCTACGGGTCACCGCGCAGCTGATCTCCGCCGTAGACGGTTCGCATTTATTTTCCGAGCGCTATGACCGGGAGATGGCGGACGTTTTCGCCCTGCAGGACGATCTGGCCACGGCGATCACGACAGTGCTGCGGGTAAAGCTGGCAATCCAGCCGGCAAACCGCCGCGAATACAAGCCCGGGATTCCCGGCTACGAAGCGGTCCTGAAAGCCCGCAGCCATTTTTACAAACTGACTCCGTCGTCGATGGCACGGAGCCGTGAACTGCTGGGAGAGGCGATCGCACTCGAACCCGGTTATGCGCTGGCTCACGCGGAACTCGCACTGAACCTCTCGGCAAGCGCTGGTTTAGGCGCGATGGGAGCACACGATGCTATGCCGCTGGCCAGGGCATCGGCCAGCAGGGCACTGGAGATCGAGCCAACGAACCAGGAAGGCCTGACGGTGCTGGGTACAGCCGCCGCCTTCTACAACTACGAGTGGGAGGAGGCCGAGCGCCTTTTTCACCTGGCGAAGGCGCAGGGCCGAATGTCACCCCTCGTTCTGGGCCGTTATGCCCGTTATCTCTGTGCAGTGGGTCGGAGGCAGGAGGCCATCGACCACTACGGGGAAGCACTTGTTGACGATCCGCTCAATTTGTATCTCCGCGTCTCCCTGGCGTCGGCATTATTGCCGGTTCGTTCGGAAGACGCGTCCGCGGAGTGCCGCCACGTTCTTGAACTGGACGAAAATTATTACCTTGCGTGGCATGTCCTGAGCTTCGCCAGCCTGCATCAAGGCAGGACGGATGAAGCGCTGGATGCCGCCGAAAGAGTTGCCTCACTCGCGCCCTGGTTTCCCGGCGGCCAGGGAGTTCTCGCGGCGCTGCTTGCACTGAGAGGTGAGGAAGAGAAATCGCTCGCGCCGCTGGCCAGACTCGGCGACGGGAGTGCCACGGACGCTCCTTATGGTTTCTACCTTTATTTTGTGCTGCTCGAGCAAGTCGATCAGGCCGCGGACTGGGCGGCCCGGGCGATCGCACAACGGTCTCCCATACTTGTCATCGCCTTTACCGATCCCTGGGCGCAGAGTCTACGGCGCAGTCCGCGCTGGTCAGAATTGGCGAGAATGATGAATCTGCCGATCAATAGGTAAGGGACTGTCGCCGGATCAGGTCGTAAGCGATGGCTTATGTCCTCCGTTCCGGCGAGGGCTGGGCGGTCGGAACTTTTGTCCTTGATTTCGACGCAGGGTTGATGACCGAACCGGTACTTGGGTGAAAATGGTGGGCGCGCAGGGACTCGAACCCCGGACCCCCTGCGTGTGAAGAATTCGGGTCGGCTCCAAAGGGTCCTTCACGCTCCTGCTCTCCAACTATTCCAACCAGTTAGAGCAACTGCTTCTGCCTGCGCGATCAATCCCAGCCGTTTCAGTAAGCGGGGTTTTGACAAAGTTCTGGCACAGTTGCTGTTCATCTCTCCACGACGGAGATCAGAGCGCAACGGCGCGTCAGTGGTTGCAGTCTCGAAGAATATCCTTCCTGACCTCGACGGCTGGACCGATAAGGTGCATTTGATCGGCCAATATCTCATTCAGCCGCCGGTTCTTATTCTCGAGTGCCAACAGGCGATTCGCGTAGAGAATGTTTTTCCACCGTACTGCGACTTCCAGTTGTATAGCGTCTGACGCTGACGTCCATCTCTCGAGCGACGTCCTTCACCGACCGACCCGCATCGATCTGCTTCAAGGCCCCAATGATCTTGAGGATCTTCTCTTCCGCATACCTCGTCTTCTCTCGTCTCTCAGGCCTTCCTCGTTGAGGTACACGTGCAACTCATGAGTACATCAGTTCGCGGAAGGCTTCTCTGCACCATCGATTACCAAAACTTCCACCGGGCCTTTGCTGTCCCGCAATCTCAATCCGAGTTGCTCCTGTAGGGCAGTAAAGATCGACGGAAGATCGGTCACCACGCCTTCATTCGCCGGTGTGGAACCCGAATCCGGCGCCCAGTGAAGTTTGAAGTCATACGCGCCCGTGAGCCCGGTTTCATCGACCACCTTGCGCTGAAGCGGCTTGGTACGCACTGTCGCCAATTCTGGCATCGTGGCCCTCACTCCCGTCATTCGCCCTCCGCCTTCATTCCGCAAACCCGTATCCTGTTCGTCACCGGTAAGCCTCCGTCAGTTTCGGGCCGCTCGCCGCGCGCGTCAGGACATAGAGTGAAAGCTCCTTCGTAGGCGTATGAACCTTCAAATGAACCCGATCGGTGAGCAGCCCCTGGATCATCTGCCTGAACTGCGTCAGACTGACTTTCGGATCGCCCCCCTTTGCTTCAATTGCGAATCCTTCGGTCCCAAGCCAGTCCGCTCCGCCAATGATCTGATACGGCCATTGTCTTCCAGCAGCAGGATCATTCCTTTCATTCCAATTCCCTTAACGAGTGTTTCCGGGCAGCGTGAAGTAAAAGGTTGCGCCAGCCTCGACCGCTCCTTCAGCCCAGATACGACCGCCATGACGGCGTATGATGCGTTGTACTGTGGCCAGACCGATGCCTGTTCCCTCAAATTCAGCGGGCGTGTGGAGGCGCTGAAAAGCACCGAACAGTTTCGCTGCATAAGCCATATCGAATCCGGCGCCGTCGTCCCTCACAAAAAACGTCACTCCCTGTTCAGATTCGTTTTTCCCCACTTCAATGCGCGCGTGTGTGTGTTTGCTTGTAAATTTCCATGCATTCCCCAGAAGGTTTTGCATGACTGCATGCAATAGAATTGAGTCCGCGATTACGGATAGATCCGGCTGGATGACAATTTCCACCTGACGCTGCGGGTTGGCCTTCTGGAGCTCGCTCGCGATGTCTCTCGCGATGTTAGTGAGACTGACCGGCGCTATCCGCATTTCAACGCGTGTCGTACGCGAAAGAACGAGGATGCCATCGATCAGCCGGTCCATCTTCTGGCTTGCAGCCCGAATACGCTGCAGATCGTTTTTGCCCTCGTCAGGCAATCCTTCGGAGCAGTCCTCCAGCAGGGCCTGGCTGAAGCCGTCTATAGCGCGAAGGGGCGCCCGCAGGTCGTGCGAAACGGAATAAGAAAATGCTTCCAGTTCGTGATTGCTCGCCACGAGTTCCGCGGTGCGTTCAGTGACCCGCTGTTCGAGCCGAAGGTTGAGTTGCTGGATCTCTTCCTGAGCGCGTTGTCGTTCCTGAGCCTCAGTCTGAAGCTCCCGGTTTATGGAGGCAACTTTGGACTTCTCAAGGTCGAAGTCCTCAAGAATATTGAGGACAGCACGCTGGGTGGCCTGCAGATTCTGTTTATCCGCTTCGGAGTCCTCCAGAATATTGAGAACGGCGCAGTGCACATTCCGGTTACTGCTCTGTTGAGCGGTAAGGTCGTCAAGAATGTTCAGCAGCGCGCTTTGCACTTGCTGCGCGTCCTGACCCGCGGCGCGCGATCCGTCTTCCGGAGTCAGAGCACACATAGGAGTGCATGTCATCCGGCGCACTGTCTGCAACGCATTTGTCAGCATTTCGTTTACGCTGCCGATCTGCTCTCGGGTACGAGACTTCTGAGGACTTCAATCTCCTTTTTGAGCTCGATCATTTTCAGTTCGCGGCCGACCGTCAACTTTTGAAATCTTTCCAGCTCACTGAGCCGCTCCAGTTCGCGCGCGCGCTGCTCAGCCAACTCGGCCTCGGTCTTCTTGAGGGCTGTCACGTCGCGAGCCGCCGCAAAGACGCCGAGAACATCGCCATGGGCGTCTTTGTAGAGAGATGCGTTGTAAAGAACGTCGGTCAGTTGCCCAGCCATGTTGTGAATGGTCAGGGGATAATCTGTGACATAACCATTGGAAAAGACGCGTCGATACCCCTCGCGGGCTTTCTCCGGCTCGGTGAAATAGTTTGCGAAGTCTGTCCCGATCAGTCGTTCACGAACGATGCCGGTGACTTTAATCGTGGCATCGTTGACGTCCGTGATTTTTCCTTCCGGGCTAATTGTGACCAGAGGATCGAGGCTGGCTTCAATGAGGCTCCGGGCATATTGCGAAGCGTGACGCACTTGTTCTTCCGCCCTCTTCTTTTCAGAAATATCGTTACTGATCAGCAGATAGCCGATTGGCCGCCCCGACGCATCATCGCGGCGCGTAACGACTACGCTGGCCGCAAAACGCGAGCCATCCTTGCGCACACGCTGAAATTCCGCTTCCGCCACACCCTTCTCGTACGCAGTAGAGAGAAGTTCGGCCACACGGCCCGACGCGATGTCCTCCGGAGTGTGGAGAATACTGGAATCGGAGCCCATAATTTCTTCGGCGTTATAACCGTAGTTACGGCGCGCACCTTCATTCCACGAAAGAATCTTTCGGTTCAGATCCTTGCCTATGATGGAATATTTGGTCGAGCTCTCGAGGATGTTATCGAGGAAGTTGCGTGTTTCCGCGAAAGCCTGGGTAACGCGTTTGGATTCGGTAACGTCCCGCGCGGCGGCGAACACACCACGGACATTCCCCTCCACGTCGCGATAGACAGATGCGTTGTAGAGGACGTCGATTACGCGCCCGGATTCATGGCGCAGCGTCAGGGGGTAGTCCGTTACAAAGCCTTTGTCGAACGCCTCCTGATATCCGGCGCGCGCCTGTCCCGGTTCCGTGAAATAGTTCGAAAAATCAGTTCCGATCAGGTTTTCACGCGAAATTCCCGTCACACGAACCGTCGCCTCATTAACGTCGGTGATTTTTCCGTCCGCGCTGATCGTGACCAGAGGATCGAGACTGGCTTCGATGAGGCTGCGGGCATACTGCGAAGCCTGCTTTTGCGCGGTAATGTCGCGCGCGGCGGCGAAGACGCCAAGAACCTTTCCCTTGACGTCCCGGTAAAGAGAAGCGTTGTAGAGAACGTGCATCAGTTTGCCCGATGCATGGCGAATGGTCAGAGGGTAGTCTGTAACGAAACCGTTCTCGAAGGCCTGACGATACCCCGCGCGCGCCTGCTCCGGCTCGGTGAAGTAGTTTGAAAAGTCAGTCCCGATCAGCTGCTCACGCGCCGTCCCGGTAGCGCTGACCGTCGCTTCGTTGACGTCGGTAATGGTGCCATCCGGGCTGATTGTAACCAGCGGATCCAGGCTCGCCTCAATGAGGCTGCGGGCGTATTGCGAGGCCTGTTTGAGCGCAGTGATATCGCGTGCCGCAGCGAATACACCCAGCACGTTGCCTTCTGAGTCCTTATATTCCGAGGCGTTATAGAGAACATCCGTCTGATGTCCATCGGCGTGGCGAATAGTCAGGGGGTAATCGGTGACAAAGCCTCTGTCGAATACGCGCTGGTAACCGGCCCTCGCCTGCTCCGGCTCGGTGAAATAAGTAGAAAAGTCAGTGCCGATGAGTTTTTCCCGCGCGACACCGGTGACGTTCACTGTCGCTTCATTCACGTCGGTGATCTTGCCGTCCGCGCTGATCGTAACAAGCAAATCAAGACTGGCTTCGATCAGGCTGCGGGCGTATTGCGAAGCCTGTTTCTGTGCGGTGATATCGCGAGCCGCCGCGAACACACCCAACACGGCGCCGCCTGCGTCCCGGTAAAGCGAGGCATTATAGAGAACATCCGTCTGATGTCCATCGCTGTGCCGGATCGTTAACGGGTAATCAGTGACGAAACCCTTCTGAAAGACCTCACGATAACCCGCGCCCGCCTGTTCGGGTTCGGTGAAATAGTCGGAAAAATCCGTTCCGATCAAGGCCTCACGGGAGGTTCCCGTAATCTTTACCGTCGCCTCATTAACGTCCGTGATCTTTCCTTCCGCCGAGATTGTGACGAGGGGATCGAGGCTGGCTTCGATAAGGCTGCGCGCATACTGGGTTAGACGGAGCTCTCCGCTGATGTCCTTGGATATCAGAAGGAACCCTATCGCTCTGCCAGTGTTGTCGCAGCGAGGCGTAATCACTACACGCGCGGCAAACTGTTCGCCGCTTTTCCGCCGCCTGGTCAGCGTTCCTTCCCATTTGCCCTGTTTGAGAGCCGCGCGCATGATCCGTTGCGGCAGACCGGCCTGAACATCTTCAGCCGTGTGCAAAATGGATGAGTTGGCTTTGCCAACCACTTCGCCCGGCTCATATCCGTAGAGTCTCCGGGCGCCTTCGTTCCAAAGCAGGATCTTGCCGCCGAGATCCTTTCCGATCACTGAGTATTCGGTTGACGATTCGAGGATGTTAGTAATGAATTCGACTGCCTCCTCAGGGGTTCCTACAATGGATTGATCGAAGAGACGTGACTTGGATTGCACGCGTGAGGCTATATCTGTCTCTATTGCATGTGGCACAGGAGCACCTTTCCGGGGGTGTGTGACATCGCGGGCCGGCGTAACGCAACCATCGACGGCAGGAACGTTCGTACAGCGAAGCCACGCATCCGTTGGTTCGGATATTTCACGGCAACGCAGAGTGCACGTTAAAGACCGCGAGCCGGCTTTTGGCCGTATTAGCGACAAGGGATTTGCGGCCACGCGTTGCCATTCACTGGTGACACTGTAGGCGACAGGCTACACCTCCTGGATTGAATGTGCTCCTCGGCGCACGGGAGTGCGACTCACGCAGGGCCAGGACCGTCGGTCGCTTCATTGTTCAATGATTACGGCCCCGGTAGCATGGCTGGGACTGTGGACCTAACAAGCAAGATGCGTCGTGCCTGCGACCAGTTTGCGTGGTCCAGCGGCAGTATCGGCTTCGAACCGGCAAGTTCCAAGCCTTAGATCTCGCGCCACGAACGGGGCAAAATGCTCACAAGACACTGCCCATCGCGACATCATCGGTCTTGTTTCGCTCGGCGTTCTTGCGCAAAATCCGGCGGGTGGGCGCAGCACGAGCTACGGGCTTTGTCGGCTGGCTGTAACTGCCTGACGACAATAGGTGGAGAATGATCCCGTTGCCAGATCCGATCGTGCGTGCCGAAGAAGCGGCCGTCGCGCCGGCGTTGCGCCGTTCGGTGATTTCTCGCTGACCTCCGCGACATCCGCCTCGGGCCCGGCGCCCCAGTTTTGGAATACTCGGGTCGCGGAGAGGATGCGCCAGACTTGGCTCAAGACAGAATCTAAAGGGCTTGCTCACAGTGATCGACGAGGACAACCTGTCCGAAAAGCAGCAGCGCTGAAATCGTTGGGGCTCTAGCTCGTTAATGGGGGCAAGCCGCCGCCTCTGACTGATAAAACTAACTTGCGAGGAAAAGTTTGATTAGATCAGAGGCGGTAATGGGCTTGCCTGACTATGAGATTACAGGCATCGAAGAAGTAGCGGGACGGA
>JAICJH010000112.1 GCA_025928545.1 Bryobacteraceae bacterium
CGGCGAGATCACCGGCATGTACCCGCTGGGCCAAGGCTTCGTTATCTCAGATTCCGACGAAATTGACGCGGAACTGAAGACGAAATCGGCATCCCAAGTCCTGAGACCATACGTAACAGCGCGCGACCTCGCGCAACGGTCACGTTCGTCTCGGAAAGGTTCAGCCCTCCTCCAGTGGCGAAGATCTGGATCGCATCGCCCCGGCGAGCGGCGTTCGCTTCCGTGACAGGCTTGTACGCAACATCGAGAATCGCCGAAGCACCGGCGCCGCTGCTGTCGAGCGTGAAGATTCCTGGAACGGCCGCGACTACCGGAAGGGAAACGGCGTTGGAGAGAATCCCCTGATATTCATATTGCACGCGCACCGCCGGCCCAGCGGTGCTGAACGGAACGACGCCGCTAATCTGGCCGGTTCGCGCATAGATCAGCCGAGCGGGAACGCCATCGAAGAGCAGTCGCACGCCCGCCAATTCCACAGGGAAGTTGCCGGAAGAATCGCTCTGCGCGACCGTAAGCGCGGCGGGCCCGAAGGTCGGACCGAAAAAGACCACGATCTCTCCGGGCGCGACCGCGCCACCAGCATAGCTGGCGGCGTTCAACATGCCTGCTGACGCGATCACGGGAGGAGCAGTCGCGAGCGAGGACTGCATGGAGGTGTACGCAGGCTTGGGCTGATACGCCGTGTCGAACGGAAGGGCGGCGCCGAAGCCGGGGAAAGTGCCGGGAATCCAGGAATAGCGATCCGTGAACCCCCACGTCTGGATGGAAGTACAGAGCGGATACTTCAGGCAGATTGCCATTACATCGCGATAAATCTGCGCTTGCGTCGCGAGCAGCGCCGGGGTCGCCGTTCCGCTGGAATTTACCGGAAGCCGCACATCCAATTCCGTGATGTGTACCTGGAGACCGAGCGCGGTGAGCCGTTGGATATTGAGGTCGACGCCGGTTAGGTTGGTATTCCCGGTAGTGTAGTGCATCTGGAGTCCAATGCCGTGGAGCGGAACGCTGCGGGTTACAAAGTCCTGGGCCATTTTGTAGATGGCGTCCGATTTCGCATTGATTCCTTCGGCGCTGAAATCGTTCACGAACAGGAGCGCCGCGGGGTCGGCGGTATGAGCCCAGCGTAGGGCCTGCTCGATGTAACCGGGTGTGCCGCTCCAAATCGTCGAGCGAAGAGTTCCATCGTCGTTGAATGCCTCGTTTACTACATCCCAGGCGTAGACCTGGCCGGCGTAGTGCGTGACCACCGTGTTGATGTGGTCCTGGAGAATAGTCGAAAGCTGTTCGGGAGTGTAGCCGCCCTTAGTGACCCAGTCGGGAACCTGGCTGTGCCATACCAGCGTGTGACCGCGGACGGCCATGCTGTGTTGGCGACCGAACGCAACGATGGAGTCCGCTTGGCCGAACGAGTACGCGCCAATGCCCGGATGAATGGGCTGAAACTTCATCGCGTTCTCGGGCTCGATCTGGTTGAACTCGCGGCTCAACGTGCCGGCATAGGCGGTTTCGGTGAAGTGTGAGGGATCGGCGGCAGCGCCGATTCGAATACCGCGTTGATCGGCAAGATCGCGGAGGGACTGCGCGGCGGCAGTGAGTGCCAATGCCAAGACGGCGATTGAAACGTAGTAGCGAACCATAGGTCTCGGGCTTTCAACCTGAAGTATACCGTCTCAAATGTTCTGGTGAGCCGCACGGGATCTGGAACCAAGGGGACCCGCCGCGCTTTTTGAGACAGGTGGTAAGTTAAGCCCGAGCGGTGTCACATTCCGAGACCCTATTCCTTCTCACAATTGGGGGCTAGAGGAGCGAAACCTATGAACGAACCCTCACTAAGTTAAAGATGCGGCCTTGGACAGAATCAATGAGTTCGGGAAGAAGGTGCGCGCGCAACGTAAGACAACTTTCATCGAACAGGCTCGACAAGAAGAGTTTTATCCCCATCGCGGTAACAGCGAGGACCCGATCGCCGAGGTTGAACAAGCCGTTTACGATGTGGCTCTCGAGAAGATTAATGAGACGGCAAACCTTGGACACATGACAAGAAAGCAGCAGGAGCTCGTTTTCAAGCTTCTGAAGCGTTCATTGGAAAACGAGAATCTGCTGGAGGTATTGCAAGAGGTTGCCAAGCTGTCTCATGAGGATGTGTTGGTTCAGCGTGAAATGGAAAGCGGACGCTCTCCGTTAGTGAGTATAGCGCGAGCGTCGGTGGTACGAGGAAGCAGCGGACGGAGGCTGCAACTGGTTTCAAGATGAAGTCAGCTTGGCTTGTGTCCTCGAATCATGCTCAATTGACGGCCAAAAAGAAACTGGCTAGGAAAGCAATAAATCACCGCTCGATTCTGCAGGGTGCTGCTGCGGTGGGACAGTTTTGGTAAAACGCAAGGCGACAAGGGAGGAGAAATCGTCCGCAACATCGGATTTGGACGAATCGGCCGCACCAAGGTCCGGAACGGGGACCACACGTCCAGCTAGCCTGCCAGTCTGTGAAAGTGCCGTCTTCCTTCAGAACCGGTATTGGATCGTTCGGAACCGCTTGGAACCGGGTGGTGCAACTGCTTCGACGGGCAGTTCGCAGGAGCCACCAGACGTACGCCGAGGCGCTACGTGCGGTGCGGTCTCGGCGAACTCGCGGAACCCGCACCCCCACGGAACGCTTCCGATGATCAATGATGCTAAGCCGCACGAAGAGGCCGAACGGATTTCACCGTTCGCAACCGTTCGAGCCGCTCGTCTGAGGCCAAAAGTGAGGCTTTCAATTTTCTCCTGGTTTTTCGATCTTCTCGATCACGTAAACCGTCACTGGCCCTCGTCTTGATTCGAGTCTCAGTCCAAGTTGTTCATTGAGAGCGGTTACGAGCGATGGGCCGGCCGCGGCGCTACTCGGTGCGTCCGATGAAACCTGAACCGGCGAATCCGGAGTCCACTTGAGCTTGAAATCATACTGACCATCCAGACCCGTATCATCGATAACTTGACGGTGCAGCCGGACGGACAGACGGTCGGCAAGCATCTGGATTGTGGCGCCTGTAGCTGTGATTTGGTCGCCGTTGTCTTGCACAGACACTCCGCGGCTGCGATCTTCCGATAGAGAGAGCTTTGGTCCCTTGCGGCCAAGGATGAGTGCGTATGTGGGCAGTTGGTGGGTTTCCGTGCGCAAAATCAGGCCAAACCGGTTCTGGAGCACGGCCTGGGACCGTTGCTGGTTTCTGTTCATCGATGCCTGTAGTTGTTTGACCGGCAGGTCGGGCCCGGGACCGGCCTCCGGCTTCTCCGGAGTGAAATTAATGTCGAATCTGTCGGAGGTCGCCCAGCGGGGCGCTCCCGCAATCTGGTCGTCGCGGAGCTGGTACGCATACATTAGCAAGTCCATCGCCGTAACGTTTTCCATTCGCAAGCCGCCCTGTGCGCCAGGGGCGATGCTCCAGCCCATCCGAGCTGACTTGGACGGATGGATCGAAACGACGTCATAACTATAAGCCGGGGCCGGAGGCAGCGTTTGGGCGCGGATGATGCCGATCATAAATGGAACCGCCAGGGCCACGACACCCATCGCCGCCAGCGTCATTTTCCGAAAGAAGCTAACGGGAAGCGATCCGCGCCACGTCATGATCTCCCTGATCCTTTGGTTCAGACTCGCACCAGTAATGCCCGCCGCACAGGGGAAAGGCGAATTGATAAAAGACTTGCAAATGTTGATGATGGCCTGCGCGTAGTCTCCTGGCCGGCTGCCTTGTCTCAGAACACTTTCGTCACAGTCCCTCTCCCGCTCCTCGATCAGTTTTGCGCCGATCCACCACACCAGGGGATGGAACCAGAAGATCGTCTCCACACACATGTGCAGAGCGGCGGTGAGGTTGTCTCGGTATCGTACATGACAAAGTTCATGGGCGAGGACCGCTTCGAATTGTTCCGGTGACAACTTGTCTACAATTCCTTGCGGTAGAAGAAGAACCGGGCGGAAGATGCCGAATATTGCAGGCTCAGTCATCGCCGCCAACGAAAGCACCGGCAACGCTTTCTGCATTGGAAACGGCGTCGCGCCGCGAACGGCGCGGTGAATCTTGTACCATCGCCGAAACCAGCGGAGCACCAGAAGAACCGACCCTGTGAGCCAGATCGCCGCAAGGACCTCAAGCCAGTGCGACGGCCGCGCCTCAAGAGTACTCGCGGGGAAAGCCGCCGCCGGAGCGAAGTACGTCGAGACCCGGGTCACCGTGAGCGCTGAGAGTTGCGGAGTGTCAGGTGGCATCACCACCCGGCCGCCCATCGAGACAAGGGTGGAAATGGGAATCACGTACTTGACAGATCCGGCAAGCCAGAGCCAGTACCGCAGTCGCGCCGAATTGCGTCGCAGAGTGAACGTTGTCAGTGCAACTGCAAGCGTGAAGATCGTGGACTGCCAGAGATGATTTGCAAGATCGTTCATAAATTACCTCGATCTCCGGTTCTATTTTTTCCGTTCGAGATTCTTGATGAGCTTCTCTGCCTCGCGAATGTCGTCGAGCGTCAGTTTTCCCGATTCCGCCAGGTGAGCCATGATGGGCTGCGTACGACCGCCAAAGAGGGTTAGGAGTTCATCGATCAGCCGGCCTCTCGCTTCTTGTCGGGAGACCCCTGCCTCGAAGATATGCGCGTTACCGATCTTCCTGACCCGGCGCAGCGCACCCTTTTCTTCGAGCCGATAGACGGTCGTTTGGATAGTCGTATAGGCTGGCCGATGGGCTTCAGGAAACGTTTCCTGGATCTCACGGATGGAGAGTCTTCCCTGATTCCAAATCGCATCCATAATGTGGAGTTCCAGGGGCGCTAGCTTCTGTACCGCCATTTTGCATCTACTATACCAGTATGTTTTACTACGCGTCAACAGTTGTCATCGAGACCAAACCTCGAACCGCTGGTAACGGCGTGGTGTTTACTAGTGCCCGCTACGACCGAGAATGGCCTATCGGCTCTGTGCTTACGCGGCCTGCTGCCGACGAATTTGACGCTGTTTTCGCGCCTCCTCCAGCTTCCGATCTCGCTCGGCATGGATCTCCTGCTGACGGCCGGCGAGCATGTCCCTCGGCGTGATGTAGCCAATGGCGCTGTTCAAGCGGACGTTGTAATGTTCCACCTAGCCCTCCACCAGCCGCCGCGCGTCTTCCAGTGACAGCGGCGTTCCTGGCCGGATGCACTCTCCTTTTAGCGATTTGTGCCAACGTTCGATTTTTCCGTTCGATTGGGGATAGTAGGGCGAAGTTCTGACGTGGGTCATGCCCGAGACCCGAATGAATTCCTTGAAGTCTTTGGCAATGAACTGCGGCTGGCGATCAGCTAAGTGCAGCAGGACGTTGCTCACTTCCGCCCCTGTGCCGCTGGCGCTTCGGCCGCTGCCGCTGAAGCAGCCGACCAGGCGGCCGAGGACGTAGGGCTGCCGACCGACCGCGAAGCCCGGGATATCCAGCGCCTGCTGGAGCGCAGGCGGCGCAGGCGTGCACATGTGGACGAGCAGAAGACGAGCAGAATATGCAGGCAGCGGCCCTCGCGCCGCTCGCGTTCCCTGACCCTTCGCCGCAGCCGCGAGTCGTAGCGCCAGGCCAGGGGAGCGCCGCTAGGACCCCGTGAACTACCTGCCCCGCACGCTGATGATTGCCGTGCTGTGCCTTGGAGCGGGAGCAGCGGGCGCGTATTTCCTCCTGGGGCGCGCGTCCCCCGGGCCTTTGCCGCCGTGCCGACTCCTACGACTATCCCGGCTCCGGTTCCGGCCGCGACCGCGCCGCCTGTTCCCGCCGCGCACGGGCTGGCCCGTCGTGCCGTGCCGCGTGATGAGAATACCCCGCCTCCGCCCGAGCGTGGCGAAGTCGTGGCGATCAGCGGCAACCTGACGGGCGTATGGACTGGGAACGGAAGGCGCGCAGTCGGCCAGGCAATCAGCGCCCACCTGGAGCTGACGCACACCGGCACGACGCTCACGGCGCGCAAGCACGTGGCCGCCCCCGATACAGCGCCGGTCTCCGCTGTGATTACGGAGATGAGCGGCAGCATCACGCCGCAGGGCACGGCCGTCCTTCGGGATACGAAGATCGACAGCCATCAAGGCGAGGCCTGGGACTGTCTGACCGGCGGCACGCTGACGCTCAAAGCTTTTAGCAACGGGAGCTGGTGGGCACTTGGGACGCGCCCCGGCCGTGCTTTGGCGGCGGGATAACGCCCAGCCGTCAGTGATAACGGCGAACGCTCTTGAAAGAGCGTATACTTTTGGCTCCTTTCGTTTCACAAGAAAACCAAAAATCAATATGGCAGTTGATAGAACACTATACGGGATATCAAATGAATAGGGATTCGAGAATCAGGCGGACGACGTTCACCGCATTGATAGGCGTGAGCTTGACGCTCGTATGTGGATGGACTTGGAAAGTGCAAGCCTCGCCACAAAACCAGCCGCAGGTCGCTCCTCAGCAGGGCACCGCTCCGGCTCCCAATCTCCGGTTTCTCATGACCGAGTGCACAAAGCTACCGACAGGTGATTGGAATTATCTCGCCCAGGTTTGATGTGAGCCAACCGGCAGTCGCACATCGTGTCCTGATTGGCGGCAGCCCAGTTGCTCAGCAGCGTTGCCCGAGCCCTCGGGGTTTTTGGAATATTGCCGTTGATATTCGTCGTGGTGATCCAACGAGGGTGACGGAGAAATTTGACCTAACAAAGGGCACGTATAGTACGGCTTTATATACGGGCTGGTAGAGAGCACTTTTGCGGACGTCGTATTGCACGCTAGGAACTACCAAGAGCAGACCCCTTCCTGGACAGAATACCTGAACACCGACATGAGGCAGCGTCCGCTACAGGCTGACGACAAAGCGCAGCAGGAGCATGCTCAACAGGTGGAGTCGCAGCGAGCCGCAGCAGCGGCAGGACAGATTGCTGCAGCGGGGCGTGGGGAACGCAAGTCGTGTGTACCGCGTCGGGTTCTACGGAGCGATGCTATCTGATCCGCTGTATTGGCGATTGACGCTCAGCGCCGTTGAAACGCCTCACGGCGTATAATGCCCTCGCCCTCGCGGATCACGATCAGTCGACCCGCCTCGACCGCGGCGAACGACTCGCGGCCTCCGTTCGGCCACCGGACGTCCAAATCCGCACGGGTAGCCGCGCCGAGGCCGAAGTGCAGGCGAAAATCGTTGACCGAGTAGAAGCTTGTCTGGCTAAGAACCTCCTGCCCCTGGACACGGCCGCCATAACGCGCCGTGACGCGCGCGCCGATCGCGCTGCGGTTGGATTTGACGCCGACGAGCTTCACCTTCAGCCAGTGGTTCCGTCCGGAAACGTCGTTGCGCAGAAGGGACGGGGCCTCGTTCAGATTCACCACCAGAATGTCCAGGTCACCGTCGTTATCGAAGTCACCGAATGCGCAGCCGCGGCTGCAATGGGGTGCCGCGATGCCTGGTCCCGCCTCGTCGATCAGCTCCTCGAACCGGCCATTCCCAACATTCCGAAAGACGACGCGCGGCGTTTCCATCGGATAACGCGGAAGCTGCTGCGCCACCTCGGGGAACACGCCGCCGGTCGCGATCATGAGGTCGGGCCAACCGTCGTTATCGAGGTCGGCCATGCCGGCGCCCCACCCGACGAAGCGCGTTTCGACCGCCAGTCCAGCCGGCGCGGTGACGGCGTCGAATGCGCCCTTTCCGTCGTTCCGGAACAGAATGCTCGTGTCGTCCGAAAAGTGGGTCTTCAGGATGTCAAGGCTGCCGTCGAGGTTGTAGTCGCCGATACCCAGCCCCATGCCCGCCTGCGGATTCCCGTCCTCGCTCAGCGCGACGCCCTGGAACAGCCCTGTCTCGGTGAATGTCCCATCGTGGTTATTGCGAAACAGGAAGCTCGGCGTGGAGTCGCAGGCGACGTAGATGTCGGGCCAGCCGTCGTTGTCGAAATCGGCGGCGACGGCGGTCATCATGTAACTTCCGGTCGCCTTCGCGACGCCGGAGGAGACGCTCACGTCGGTGAAGGTGCCATCTCCGTTGTTGCGGTAGAGGCGCGGCGCGCCGGTCGGCAGTCCGCGGGGACCGCAGTGCACCGCGATGCCGTTCCAGTTGCAGTAGGGTTCGCGGCCCGGCAGCGGCGTAGCTTTCAAGTCGAGATCCACGTAACTGCCAACGAAGAGGTCGAGCAGGCCATTGCGGTCATAGTCGAGGAAGGCGCAGCCGGAACTCCAGCGCGGGCTGTCGTGCAGAAGGCCGGCTTCCTTCGTGACATCGGTGAATGTCCCGTTGCCATTGTTCCGGTAGAGGACGTTCTGCCCGTACGAGGTGATAAAGAGGTCGTCAAAGCCGTCGTTGTTATAGTCGCCGACCGTTACGGCCGACGCCCATCCCGTTCGATGGAGGCCGGCCTTCTCCGTCACGTCCGAGAACGTGCCGTCGCGGTTGTTCCGGTAGAGCCGGTTCGTGGCATCGGAGCCGGCGAGCCGAGTCCCGCTTAAGACCAGGATGTCGAGCCAGCCGTCGTTGTCATAATCCAGAAACGCGGCGCCACAGCCGACGGTCTCCAGGATGTACGTCTTCCGGTCAATCTCCCCGTAAACGACAACGCCTCGCAATCCCGCCGCCTTCGCCACATCCGTAAATTTCGCGTCGAACGGAATGCCCGATGGTTTGCCGCGCGGCGCCGGCCGTACGCCGCGCGACGCGATTCCCTGCGCGGTAACGCGCAACGGCGCAGCAGCCAGGAGCGAAAGTATGGCGCGGCGCGTGTGCGGCATCGCTCGTCCAGTTTACACCGGGGGTTGCGTATCGCGTCGCCTGCGATATAATCGCGCCAACTGCCTCAAGAGGGGGATTATGAACATCCGAGATTCACTCGCACGCGCCACGGCGCGGGTGCTGGGCGGCTTCGCGCTGCTTTTCTTACTAAC
>JAICJH010000130.1 GCA_025928545.1 Bryobacteraceae bacterium
CGGCTCTGCCGTTCTTGTTGCCAGCCATGGGCCATTCGATCTGAAGCCACGCGGCATCGCCGGTCTCGTGACTGTGTCGGGCAATGGTGCGGTCGAGCGACGTCCGCCGGTGCTGCTGGATTTCGCGCCGTTCGGCCTCCATTGCATCGAGCTCGGTTCGGTATCCGAGTTGTCGGGTACAGTAGTCCTCCGCGGCGGCCCTGATGCCGTTCTGGATGTAATCGCGCGACATTTTGAGCTGCTGTCCGCTCGCGCGAACACCTCGAACGGCAACGTGAACATGTGGATGCTCGGTATTGTAGTGGGCGGCGGCAACCCATTCGAGCGGTGTCCCGAGGTCCTGTTCCATTTGGCGCAGGGTGTCCTTCGTGAGCCGCTCGAGGTCCAGACGGTCTCCGAACTCCGGCGACAGGATGACCTTCCAGAGCAGGTGATCATGCGCCGACTGCCACGCGTTCAACCGCGCCGCGACATCAATTCCCTTTTCCGAATGGTTGAAACCGCATTGTTTGGCGTCCGTGTCCACCGTCGCGCTTTCGCGGGCCAGGTACCGACCGTGGGCCGCCCATTGTCCGCGCGTCCCGTTGCGGGTGTAAGTGACTCGGATTGCGCAGCGTTGGAAGTGTGCCCGCCTGGCGGATCGGGGAGCCCGTTTCGCCTCCGACTGCTTTGTCTGCCGGCTCATCCGGGCATAGTGCATGATGCGCTTGAACGCGGCCGCCCAGACTCGCGGTTCTTTCTGCGACCTGGGAATGGGTGGTTTTCGCGGCCGTAAACGAAATTCGCGTTCGTCGTTATTCGACATGCGCCGTCAGTTCCTCGATCGCGGCCTGCGCGTCGCCCGATAACGCTTTGCCGACCGTCTTCAGAAGCCGGTCATATCGTTCTCTGGCCCGGGCGACAGCTTGAGGCCGGGCGTCGGTCGACGGCTCGGGGATGCATGTCAGGATGGTTTTGCTCAGGGTGTCGAGGTAGGCGAACAGCGCCTGCTGTCCGCGATGCATCCGCGCCACTTCGCGGCGGAGTTGCTCGAGGTTGGCTGCCAGCCGCTCTTCGCCGCCATCTCTCCGGGGTGAACCCGCCGCGAGCTGCTGCTGGATTGCGTAGCGAATGAAAGCCGTGGGCGAAGCGAAGCCGCCGCGCGCGGCCGCTTCATCGATCTGCTTATGGGTCTCCTCGCGCAGGCGAATCGTTCGTTGTGGCATCCGGCCTTCTCATCTACCAAGGGAACGGCAGAGCCACTTCGGGACGCTCAGGAGCCAAAAATCTGCCCAAACCCCGGGTGCATCCCGGCTGGGATGCACTCACGCGAAAATACACTGCGCGCTAAAAGGCGCTGGTGCAATAACAAACAACTCAAAACACGCAGGCGCGCATCCCGCCCCTTTATGTTCCACTACCAGCTTTTTGCGGGTTGATGACGGCGCTGTCGTCGCAGGCTGTCGCAATTCGTCTCAAACTGTCGCAAACTGTTGCTCGTCCTCGGAATTGCCGTAAACTGTCGCAACCTGCCGCGATCCGTCGCAAATCGTCGCAGGTCGCAAAAAAACTTCGGCCGCACCGTCCCGAAATCTCTTCCCCATTCCCTTGGTATTGAGCGAATGAAATTGCCCGACAACTGGATTCCGGAGACCCGAAACCGCCTCGCGCGAAGGCGCGCGAAAAAGCCGGACACCAAAGCCGGTCAGCTCTGGGCACTGTGGCCCGAGATCAAAGCCGCACTGGCCGAAGGCCAGAGCGTCAGAACCGTCCTCGGGTGGCTCGAGGAAGATGCCGGCGTCGTGGTTTCGCTGGGCAGCTTCACCAGCTACATCAGCCGGAATCGGAAGCGGGAAGCGGCCGAACGAATCGAAGAGGCGGCGAAATCCTTTGCCCGCGCTCATGAAGTCAAGGCAACCTGGGTTGCTACGCCTGCGCCAGCGAGCGGGGGATCCGAAAGCGAAAAGCCGGATGCGAACAACCCGGCTGTAAGTGAATCCGATCCGATGGCGCGCACGATGGATGCTCTCCGTAAACGTCGTTTCGACATCCGTGAGGCGCATCGAAACGGCGATCCCACAAACGTGAAGTTGATCTGAATTCAAGGAGCATACGAATCCATGTCGAAGAACAGCAACGGGAACGGCGCCGCCCCGATTGGACCGGCGGCCGTTCATTTCGTCCTTCAGGGCAAAGGAGGCGTCGGCAAGAGCGTTGTCGCAAGCTGGCTGGCCGAGTTCCTCGCCTCACATGGGCAGAAGGTCTGCGCCATTGACGCGGACCCGATTAACAGATCACTGGGTCAATACAAGGGACTCAAACCGGAGTTGCTTGATCTCGTGAACGCCGACGGGTTGGTCGAACGCAGCCGCTTCGACACGCTTGTCGACCGGTTCGCTACGGGTGATGGCGCGTTCATTGTGGACGCCGGCGCGACCGCATTCCTGCCGCTTTGGACCTACATTCTCGAAACCGAGTTGATACGAGTGCTTCGGGAAACCGGACGGACGGTCTACATCCACGTCCCCATCAGCGGCGGTGAGATGTTGAACGACACTCTGCTCGGATTCAAAACACTCGCTGAGAGCGCGATCGAGCGCAGCCTGGTCATCTGGCTCAACGAGTACTTCGGTCCGGTCTCCCGCGAAGGGAAGGACTTCCATCAGATGCAGGTCTATCTCGATAACCGCGACAAGATTCTGGCTGTTATCGGCATCCCCCAGCGGAGTGCGGACACATACGGCGAAACCGTTCGCCGCATGCGCGAGCGAAAGATGACGTTTGGCGAAGCCCTGGAATCGCCTGAGTTCATGCTGGCTCAGCGATCACGGCTCCACATCGTCCGCCGGGACCTGTTCGAACAGCTCGAGCAGACACCCTTAACGGCTGACCACCATGCCTGACGTTCTGGACACTCACGCGCTAGTCGCGGAACTGGTATCGAAACACGGTATTCACGTTGACGATGCCGATCCGGCCCTGGCGATCGTCGCCTTGAACCGTCTTGTCCTCGAGAAGAGTACGGATCAGATCAGTGAGCGCATTCGGCTCGAACTCAACAAGTTCGAAGAGGGCGTGGCGAAGGTGCAGCGCCGGGCCGGCCAGCTCGTTGCTGAGGAGTTCAACGACCATTTGGCCGCCGTCCGAAATTCGCTCCAGACGGACATAACCCTCGCCGGCGCGAAAGCGAATGAAATCGCGTACAGGATCGAGCGGGCGAACGGTTATCCGGTGATGATCCGGTGGACGGTGATCGGCTGCTTTTTCGCGCTCGTCATGTTCACAATCGGTGTGATTGTCGGATGGGGTTACCTGCCCCATCACCGTTAGCATGGAACGGGATCACTCCATGGCGGCAACGGCGATCTCGGGCCGGTCGCGCCAACGCGCAACAGATTATTCCGGAGAACTGCCAATCCAGTCTTCTGTTTGCAAATTTGGTATGCGGCCAAATTCCCGGATATTGTGCGTGGCAAGTATACGGTCTTCGGCGAGCGCAATTCCGACGATCAAAACATCGTACGCCCCGATGCGCGCGCCGCTTGATTCGAGCTCCGCGCGGACGGCCGCCGACCGCTCCGCCGCCGCGCTGGTGAGGGGTAAGACATGGAACGAGTCGCAAAATTCGCGACAGAGCGCGATATTGCGCACGGAGTTGCGGCTGCGGTGCGCTCCAAAAAAGAGTTCTGCGACGGTAATAGCCGAGAGCGCCACGCCGTCGCGCCGAGTCGTGGCAAGCCGCTCTACGACGGAGCGGCGCCGGCCCCGCATGATTTCAATGACAATATCGGTGTCCAGAAGATAACGGTTCACAGATCCCGGCGAACTTCATAGGGAAGTTGGGGCGGTCTCTCGAAATCTTCGTCGATACGACCAATCACTTCTGTGAACAGTGCGGATGGCCAGCCGTTTTGACTCGCTTCCTGTAGAACTGAATTCGAGACTGAAGAACCGGTGCAACGCCCGCCAGGACCTTCCGAGGTGATCTCGTGTATGAACCGCGTTACTCGCTCCAGCTGGTCTGGCGTTAAGGACTGCAACTCCGCCATGACTTTTTCGACGGATGCCATACCTCCAGTATGTCCGAAATAGTGAGTGAAATGTCCGAAATAGTGAGTGAAATTCATCCAATCCGACGGAGGCGTGTATTCGATCTCTTCAAAAGCGTCGTTATGTATGAGTCCTGAAGAAGGACCGCCGTCAGGCGGCGGCCCCCTTCAGATCGGCCTTCACCGGCCGGTCGAGCTTCGAAGTGTTCAATACGCGGACCTCAGTCACCGTACGCTTCGCGTCGCCGTTGTTGTATTCGCGGCTGCGAATTTCGCCTTCGATCTGGACGTGCGCGCCTTTGAGCAGTTTGGCGGCGAATTCACCGCGACTGCCCCACGCGATGCAGCGGTGCCAGGTTGTTTCCGATTCGTACTCGCCGGTTTCGCGGTTCTTCCAGCTCCGCTTTGTCGCGAGAGACAGGACCGTGAACGCGGTTTGGTTGCGGGTGTAACGAACTTCGGCATCCTTGCCAAGAAATCCGATGAGAGTGGCTCGATTGACAAACATTTTCAGGTTCTCCTTTTGTTGGCTCCCGATTCCCTCGGGGCACCCGAAAGCGAGCGTGACCGCTCCCAAAGCCAAGGTCTGCTTTTTCGGGGGGACCGCCAGGAGCAAGCAGAGCGCAGCGCCGCTCCGCAGGATGGCGGGGGAGCCGAAACCCTTCAGGGCCGCCGGGCGGAAGCAGAAGACCCGCCGGGCTGCCGGGCGCGGTCAGGCGGAGTTTGCCGTCAAGCGAAGCGAGTGCCCGAGGGATGAAGGGAGCAAATAAAAGGCAGGAACCGGAAAAGTGGAAACGAGTCACGAATAGATTTATTGCTTGATGCCGACGATTTCGAGCGCCAGCGTTTTGGGGCCGATCTGGGACGCTTGGCGGAGGCAGGCTATTCAAAGCCGCGCGAGTGAGTCGCGCTGTGCTGCAGTGCTTCGGGCTGCTGGAATTCACTACATGACAGAGGGTGGGATACCAGGCGGGCGCGATGCATCCGGTCTCGCGTGCTCGGGAGAAAACGCCGTACTCGCATTCATTGAGGATTTCGAGAACGACGAGCTCGTCGGGATTGCCGCTCCGGATGAGTTCTTCGGGCGTGCCTCCGTCGAAACAGATCGCCCGGCGCCTCGAGCCAGCTACGAGCCTTACTCGTCATCTGCCGAAAGCCGGGGATTTCGCCGAATCGAGCGCTTTTCTGATCGTCCGTTCCACATAGTCGATCTGCCGCCGTTCACCGCCTTTGTGGGAAAGATCTCGCGAACGCAGGGCGGCCTCTAC
>JAICJH010000085.1 GCA_025928545.1 Bryobacteraceae bacterium
TATGCACGCGGGCATATGTACTTACTAACCGCGGGCCGACAGCCCGATAGATCCCGCTCGATTCATGGGCGGCAGGACACAGCGCTATAACAAGGCGTCCCCTGCCGCCATCGACGTCATACGTTGCCGTCGAAGTGTATTTTTTTATTGGCCGTGCAAGCGTGCGCCGCCGCCGTTCCTTGAAAATCGAATATTTAACGGTCTTATCGGCGTGAATCTGCGTGCATCGGCGGCCATTTATACGAACTCTTTGAAGAGTTCTTTGGCCGGGCGGGCAATTACCTGCCGATCCACCAGAATTCCGTCTTCGCCGGCCACATCCGAGCCGACCTGCACGGCGGTTTCAACGCTGGCGACGTCGCCCGTCATCAGCACAAAACCCTTGCCGCCGAGTGCCATCGCAAGATGCACCCGGAACAAAGTGACATTCGCCGATTTCACCGCGGCATCCGCAACGTCGATGATGCTAGACGCCGAGAAGGTTTCGATAATGCCCAAAGCATCGGCGGTATCGGGGTCGAGCGCGACATTGCCCATGATCGCCGGAAAAATCGACGGGTGAACCCGCGTAACGTGGCGTTTCTCGATAATCGCCCCGCGCCCGGCTTTCGCGGCGGCTTCCAGCGACGCCGCGACGGCATCGGAATCTCCCGCGACCGCTACCAGGAATTTGCCTGAGCAAATGGTGCGCGCCATGATGATTTTCACGTTGGCGGCCTTGATCATGGCGTCTTCCACCGTGTAGCCGCGCGCCACGCTCGAAAGCTCCACAAGTCCGATTGAATCGAGTTCTTCCATTGTTATTCCTATGCGGTGATCGTGACTGAGCTGTTGACGGCCGTGACGTTCCCGGCGATGCTGGAGTGGATCCGGGCGCCGAGCGCCTTTTCAGCGGGTTTTCCGATGAGATCGCCGGCCTTCACTTTGTCGCCGATCTTCACCGTGGCGATCGCAGGCGCGCCGGTGTGTTGCTTCAGGGGTAGCACGATCTTTCCCGGCTTGAAATCGACCTTCGTCAGAGGGCCTACATTGCGATAGTTATCCAGACCCAGCTTCAGAATCAGGCGCTTCGTGGAAACGCGCCGGTAATCTTTCATCGGATGCGTTTCGATGTCATTCGGATCGCCCTTGAACTTCAGGCCCTGTTCGCGTGCGGCGGGCTTACCCTGCACGCAGACGTTCTTCGGATCCAGATCTTCCGGACACGAAAACAGCGAACAGAGATTGCATTCGCAGCAATACAGGGTGGCGGCCGTCAGTTGCTCGTTCGAAGTTCCGAACATCAGTGCGCGCATAGCGGCGTGCGGCTCAATCGGATGGCCCAGCAGGTAACGCGGGCAAAGGTCGGTGCAGAAGCGGCACTGATCGCAGGCGGCTTTGCCGATCTGGTGGATTTCCGCCCACGGCATTCTGTAGCGCTTGATCAGCGAGTGGTCGGCAGGCAGTACGATCACGCCGCCCAGAGTTTTCGTCACAGGCTGATCCAGGCTGGTGGCCAGCTGGCCCATCATCGCGCCGCCCAGCAGCACGCCATAATCCGCAACCGTAGCTCCTCCGGCGGCTTCAATCACTTCGCGGATCGTGATGCCGATTGGCACCGAAACGGTGATCGGGTCCGCAACCGCGCCCGCCACCGTGAGCCACTTATGCGTCACCGGCTGATCGAGCCCGATGTTCATGAGCGTTTCCACGTTCATCACCACCGCGCCGACATCCTTCGGAAGGCCGCCAGGAGGGATGATGCGCTTCGTGATGTCGTTGACCATCACGAATTCATCGCCCGAAGGGTAGGAATCGGGCAGCGGAAAAATGCGGACATCGCCCGGAAGTTTGGGCTGCAGCGCGTCCATCACGCCGTGGTACTTGTTCTTGATGCCGATGACCGCTTCCGAGCAGCCCGCCAAATCCATCGAGATCCGGATACCACGCAGCATGTCGTCGGCGCGGTGCATCAGCAGCTCTTTGTCTTTGTGCAGGAGCGGCTCGCACTCGGCGCCATTGACCAAAAGCTGTGGAACCTGAGTGTTAAGTTTGACCGATGTTGGAAAACCAGCGCCGCCGGCACCGACGATTCCAAGCTCGGCAATTCGATCTAAGGTCATTTTGAAGGATTCTGATTGACTCTGATTGAAAGTATATATAAAATGGCGTAGTATAGTCAATTGCATCCAATGAAGATTCTGGTTGTCAACATCGGAACCACTTCGCTGAAATACCGCCTTTACGACACGGACTCTGGCGCGGTCATGGCAAAGGGTTTAGTCGAGCGCATTGGCCAGGCGGGTTGCTGTCCGAATTATGAAGCCGCCATTGCCCAGTGTCTCGGTGACTTGCCAATCGGCCTCGCCGAGCTGAGCGCCATCGGATTCAAGGCAGTGCATGCTGGTCAGGTAACCGGCGCGCGGCTGGTGGATGACGTGGTTTTGAATGCGATGGAGGAGTTCACGTTCCTCGCCCCCGCCCACAATCCTCCTTACATGGCTGCGATGCGCGCGTTTCAGCATCAGGTCCCCAGCGTGCCGCTGGTGGCGCTTTTCGAAACCGCGTTTTACGGCGAATTGCCCGAAAGCACGATCACCTACTCGGTTCCTTACGAATGGAAGAAGGACCTGGGCATCCAGCGCTACGGTTTCCATGGCGCGAGCCATCGCGCAGCCAGCGAACGGGCGCAGGAGCTTTTGGGTAAGAAGGATGTCCGCCACATCTCCTGTCATCTTGGCGGTAGCTCCAGCATCGCCGCAATCCGGAATGGCGTTGCGGTGGATACGAGCTTCGGCATTTCGGCGCAGTCGGGAATTCCGCACAACAATCGCGCCGGTGACGTGGATGCGTTCGCCTGTCTCTATGCGATGAAGCGCCTGAATCTTGGTGTGGATGAAATGGCGTCGATCCTGTCGTCGAAATCGGGCCTTGCCGGATTGAGCGGCGGCACGGGTGACATGCGCGATATCGAAGCGGGCATTGCCGCGGGCGATCACCGTTCGCAACTCGCGATGGATGTTTTTGTGCGTGCGATCCGGAACTACATTGGCGCGTTTCTGGTGGAGCTCGGCGGTATCGACGTGCTGACGTTCTCGGGCGGAATTGGCGAAAATGGCGCGGCGACCCGCGCGGCGGTGTGCAAGGGGCTCGGATTCCTCGGTATTGAACTCGACGCCACAAAGAATGCCACGGCGCGCAATGAAGCGAAGATTTCCGCCGATTCTTCCAGGGTTCCGGTCTATATCGTTCCGGCCGATGAGGAGCGCATTGTGGCGCGGGCCGCGGCGCAGGTTGTGAGCCAGGCGGTGGCTAAATGATTTCACGGGACATAGTCGAGAGCGTTGTTCGCGATGTTGTGACGCGGCGTCTGGTGAGCGGCGTCGGCGGGAAGCGCCGTTCGGGGCCTCCGCTGCGGGTGGATTCCTCCGCGCGGCACATGCATCTGTGCCGTGAGGATGTCGATGCGCTGTTCGGCAAGGGCTACGAACTGACCGAATACCGTCCGCTCTATCAGCCGGGTAATTTCGCGGCCAACGAGATGGTCACGCTGATCGGACCGCGCAGCCGGGTGATTTCGAATCTGCGCATCCTCGGTCCGTTGCGTCCGGAATCGCAGATCGAGCTGGCGTACACCGATGCGATCAGCCTCGGACTGGATATTCCGGTGCGGCTTTCGGGCAACGTAAAAGACACGCCGGGAGCGTGGGTGATGGGACCGAAAGGCATGGTCCAGCTGAAACAGGGGATTATCCGGGCCGCGATTCACGTGCACATGAATCCGGAAGATGCCGAGTTTTATGGAGTAAAGCAGGGAGATCTGATGAAGTTGCGGGTCGGCGGCGACGCTGCCGTGACTTTCGAGAAAGTCCATGTGCGGATCGATAAGACCGTTTTGCTGAATGTTCACATGGATACGGATGAAGCAAACGCGTGTGGTCTGCACAAGGCAAAAGAGATTGAGTTGTTCAGGTAGGAGAGAGAGCACAAACATATGAAGCAAGCGTTAGGAATGATCGAAACCAAGGGCTTCGTCGCACTGTCGGAAGCGACCGATGCCATGTTGAAAGCGGCGAATGTCACGCTCACGGGCTGGGAAAAGGTCGGCAGCGGCCTGGTCACGGCGTTTATCGAGGGTGACGTGGCGGCGGTGCGGGCATCGATCGATGCCGGAGCGGCTGCCGCAAAACGCATCGGCGATGTGTCCGTGGTGCAGGTGATTCCGCGCCCGCACGACGAACTCGGCATGTTTGCGCCGGCTCTCAAGAAGGAACCCAGCCCCGCAGGCGATAACGACAAGGCCGGCGCGGTCGGCTTTGTGGAAACGCGCGGTCTGGTCGGTCTCATTGAAGCCAGCGATGCCATGTGCAAAGCGGCGAACGTGAGGCTTGTGAAGCAGATTGAAATCGGCGGCGGCTTCGTGACCGCTGTGGTGCGCGGCGATGTCGGCAGCGTGCGGTCCGCGGTGGATGCCGGTGCGGCAGCCGCGAAGCGCGTGGGCGAATTGGTTTCGTCGCACGTGATTCCGCGTCCCAGCGATGGCATGGCGGATGGGTTGTTGAGATAGGCGCCGTTCAGGAGATAAAGATATGGAAAACCAGGCGATTGGAATGATCGAAACGAAGGGCCTTGTGGCGCTGGTGATCGCGACCGACGCGATGCTGAAAGCGGCCAAGGTTCAGTACAAGGGCTGGAGAAAAGTGGGCAGCGGTCTGTGCACGGCTTTCGTGGCGGGCGATGTCTCGAGCGTGAAGGCTGCCGTGGATGCCGGCGCCGCCGCCGCTCGTCCGGTGGGCGAACTGGTCAGCGTGCACGTGATTCCGCGTCCGCACGACGATCTGGGCTCGGTGCTGCCGAAGTAGTTTCTGCCGATCGGGGCCGGCCGGACCGGCCCTGTTGGAAAGAGGAAAAATGTTTCTGGCGAAGGTGATCGGCAATGTCGTCGCGACGCAGAAGAGTCCCGAGTTCAACGGGATGAAGCTTCTGTTGATCCAGCCGTATATCAATAAGGAAAAAGTCCTGGTGGCTTCCGGCAGTTCCGTGGTAGCGGTGGATAGCGTGGGTGCGGGTATCGGCGAATGCGTGATGTTTACGCAGGGCAGTTCGGCCCGCCTGACCCACAACACGAAGCAGGCTCCGGTGGATGCGGTGATCGTCGGCATTGTCGATTCAGTGGAAGTGGAAGGGACTACGGTAGCCAAACCGTAAGGAAAGCAACCCATGACTTTGAATCAGGATTTAGTGGCGGAAATAACGCGCGAAGTAGTGGCGCGGCTGCAGGCGCAGCTTCAGGCAAATCCGGCGAACGGTTCGGGCAGCAGTCAGATCCGCGACGGCGTCTTTCCCACGGTGGACGAAGCGGTCAAGGCTGCCGCCATTGCGCAGTTGAAGGTTGGCCAGCTGAGCCTGGCGGATCGCGGCAAAGCGGTCGCCATCATCAAGCGCATGTGCGAAGAGAATGCCAGCGACTGGGGCCGCCAGGAGTACGAAGAGACCAAAATCGGCCGCGTGGATCATAAGGTCGAGAAGCTCAAGATCGTGAAGCAGGTGTTGGGCGTCGAAGCGATGGGCAGCAGCGTTCGTGCGGATACGACCGGGGTCTGTCTGATCGAACGCGCCCCCTGGGGCGTAATCGGCATGGCCCTGCCCGCGACGCATTCCGTGCCCACCATGGCGAGCAATGCCATCAACGTGATTGCATCCGGCAACACGGCGGTTTTCTGTCCGCATCCGGCGGGAGCGAAGTGCGCGGCGATGGCGCTGCGCGCGTTCAACCGCGAGATCGAGCGCGAAGTCGGCGTGGCCAACATGATTGTGACGATGGCGGATCCCACCATCAAATCAGCCGAAGAAATGTTCCACCACCCCGGGATCGCGTTGTTGTGCGTCACCGGTGGTCCGTTTGTGGTGAAAGCGGCTTTGAAATCGGGCAAGCGCGTGATCGCGGCCGGGCCCGGAAATCCTCCGGTGGTTGTGGATGAGACGGCGGATCTGAATCATGCGGCGAAGTCGATTATTGAAGGCGCATCATTCGACAACAACCTGCTTTGCATCGGCGAGAAAGAAGTCTTTGTGGTGTCGAGCGTGTTCGATGCGTTCCGCGCCGCGATGAAGAAGAATGGCGGCTTTGAGCTGGACGCGGCCGCGGTGGAGCGCCTGTCGGAAGCGGCGTTCAAATTCGACGGACCGGGGAAGGGTTGCGGCCGCGCGCATCTGAAGCGCGATCTGGTGGGCCGCGATGTCTCCGAGCTGGCAGCGGCAGCTGGCGTGCAGGTTCCCGCCGGCATCGATCTTCTGTTTGGTGAGACGAAGGCCGACCACGCTTTCGTTGTGGAAGAACAGATGATGCCGTTTATTCCGATTGTTCGCGTACCGAACGCGGATGCCGGGATTGCCGCCTCTGTGGAAGCAGAACACGGCTACAGGCATACGGCGATTATCCATTCGAACAACATGGATAACGTCACGAAGATGGCCCGCGCGATGAATACGACTCTGTTTGTGCAGAATGGTCCGTGCACCGCGGCGCTGGGCAGCGACAGCCCTGGCTATCTGAGCTTCAGCATTGCAACGCCGACGGGCGAAGGTATTACGACGCCCATGACATTCACGCGCGAACGGCAGATTGTGCTGGGACGCGGGGCGTTAAGAATCGTTTAGGCGCTTATGTATCTGGCTCGCATCGACGGCACAGTGACTTCGACGGTCAAACACGAGACTCTGAACGGGTTTCGTTTTCTGATCGCGCAGCGCCTCGAAGGCGATGGCAGCGACAGCGGGGAACCGCAGGTTCTGGTGGATACGATCGGGGCTCCGGTTGGATCCGTGGTGCTGGTGACAACGGATAACGAGTCAGTTCGCAAGGCGTCGGCAAATACAACGCCGGTGCGGCTGGCCGTAATGGGAATTGTCGACAGCGTGTATATGGGTGGCGCATGAGGCTTGGAGTGGTGCGGGGCAGCGTGGTGCTGAATCAGGCTGTGCCTTCGCTGGCGGGCATCCGGTTGGTAATTCTGGAGCCCGTAACGGCTGAACGGCTGGCCTCCGGCAATCCAGGCGGAGGGAAGTGTCTGATCGCCGCGGATCAACTGGGTTCCGGCTTAGGGCAGATGGTGGGTTTTGCGGAAGGGCGGACGGCAGCGAGTCCGTGGTATCCGAACGACGTTCCGGTGGACGCATATTCCTGTTTGATTGTGGAGAACCTTGAGTACTCTCCGCCCGCGATTGCGGCAACGCCTGTGGTGGCGCCGCCTGTTGCGGAAAATCGGCAGCCCGCGAAACCGAACGGTAAGAAAAGGCAAAAGGTGCGTTCATGAAAAGTTTCGATCTTCGTCAGTTCCGTGTCATCACGCTGGAAGATGTGGAGAATGCGGTCAAGGCCGGCGCCAAAGAATTGCTGGTGCAGTCGCGCGCGATTCTGACACCCTCCGCAAAAGATCTGGCAACGTTGAAGGGCCTGAAAGTAAAGGGCGGCTGCTGTGACGATGGCGCGTGCGGAAGTTGCTCCACCGGTTCCGGCGGTTCGTCTCCGACGCTTTCCAACTCCGAGTGGGACAAGATTCTGAACTCTCCCGAAGCCGAGAAAATCAAGGCTGAGATCGTGGACGTGGGACGCAAACTCTGGATGCGTCAGTACGTAGACGGTAACGGAGGCAACATTTCGTATCGCATCGCGGACAACGCGGTGATCTGTACGCCGACCCTGACCAGCAAGGCCGATCTCAAGGCCTGCGACATGTGTCTGGTGGATCTGGAAGGAAAGCAGTTGGCCGGCAGTGCGGCGCGGACCAGCGAAATCCTGCTGCATCTGGAAATCTATAAGGCCGTTCCCGAGGCCAAGGCCTGCGTGCATTGCCATCCGGCCCATGCCACCGCTTATGCGATCACCGGCCGCGTGCCGATCACCTGCGTGATTCCGGAATTCGAAGTTTTTGTCGGCAAGGTTGCGCTCTCGCCATACGAAACGCCGGGCACGAAGAAGTTCGCCGAGACCGTGATTCCGTATGTGAAGAAGCACAACACGGTGCTGCTCGCGAATCACGGCATCATCTGCTGGGCGGATACCGTAACGCATGCGGAGTGGTACGTGGAAGTGACCGACACTTACTGCTGGACACTGATGCTGGCAAACCAACTTGGCTCACCGATCACGCACATCACGACTGAAAAGAACGACGACCTGCTGGAACTCAAAAAGAAGCTCGGCTTGCCGGATGCGCGGCATGACATGACTCTTGAAGAGTGCAGGCTGTGCGACATCCCGGAGTTTCCGGGCGGGATTGCGGTAGTGCCGAGCCGGATTTCCGGCGGACCGGCGGTGAACAATCCTGCACCAGGCGAAGTGGATGCCATCGTGAAATCGGTAACGGACGCGGTGATGGCCGCATTCGGCAAGTCTTAGGCGGGTCGAACAAAAGAGATGAAGGCGCCGGCGCGGCACCTCAAAATCCGGGAGCTACTCGACACACAGGAGTTTGTCGACCTGGAGACGCTTTGCCGCGAACTGGACGCATCGGAATCGTCGGTTCGCCGCGATCTGGTGCAACTGGAAGGCGATGGCGTTCTGCGGCGTGTTTATGGCGGGGCGCTGACCGCGGCGGTCCGGGAACCAGTGCGCGAGGTCAATGGCCGCGATTCCCGCGAACAGGGCCATGCTGAAGAGAAGCGGCGCATCGCGGCTAAAACGGCCGAGTTGATTGAAGACCGGCAGACGGTCATTCTCGACGGTGGTTCCACAGTCGCCGCGGTAGCTCATGCGCTGCGCAATCGATCGCTGCACGTCATCACCAATTCCCTCGCGATCGCACTGGCCCTGGACGACGAACGCCAGATCGAAGTCACACTCACCGGCGGGTATCTCTATCCGCGCCTGCGCGTGACGCTCGGGCCATTGTGCGAACAGATGCTCGACGGAGTCGCAGCGGATGTGCTGATTATGGGCACCGGCGGAGTGACGGCCGATGGCTTCAGCAACGGAAATTCGCTGGTGGTGGGTTCCGAACGCAAGATGATCGAGGTGGCGCGCAAAGTGATCATCGTGGCCGACCATACGAAGTTCGGAAGAAACGCCATGATTCACGTGGCCCCGCTGGAAGCTGCGGACTACGTGATTTCCGACAGCGGGCTGGCCGAAGAATATCAGGAATTGCTGCGGCAGCAAGGTGTGGAGGTCCTGCTGGCTTAAGAGCCAGCGGATGGCCATTGGAAATAACCGGTACCCCCAGTACCCCGGCACGTATTTCTCTAACCCGACGCAGCCGGGAAATGTTATAGTGTCTCAATAATCGAGGATCGGAGGATCCCCTTGGTCCAAAAAAATATCTCTACCTGCGTAGTTTTGAGCTTAGCCTGCATCGCCGCGGCGCAGTCAGCTCATGCAACCGGTCTGACTTTGACGTCTACCGGCATTGCCGACGGCTTCTCGCTTTCCACCTTTGTCGATGGCTTTCAGACTGGATCGAACATTGGTCCTCTGGGCGTTACCTTTTTGAGCAATGGCAACGTCATGGTGGATGATTTTGTGAACGGCGGCATTCGCATTTTCACAGACACTGACGGACAGCATGCAGGCGATGTGTCCCCCTCGCAGACTTATGGTGGAAATGGACCGATTGGACTGACCACACTCAACGGGTCCGTCTACGTGGCGGACCGTCCCACCACTGTTTACAAATTGAATAACGACGGGTCTATCGCTTCAACCATCACCACCAGCATCGCGGGCCCCACGGGAATCGCCAATGATGGAACCAATCTCTTCGTGGATGGCAACGGCGGCGCCAGCGGCGGCCTCTACATGGTCAATCCGACTACCCACGCGGTAACCACTATCGCCAACGGATCTTTTGACGGACTTACTGTCGATGCCGTTGCGGGGATTTTGTATGCCGAAAGTAATAACCATATCTACGGCTACCGGATCAGCGATTTTGCACTGATATCGGATACAGGCGCTCTTGCCGGCAATGAGGGCCTGGATGGTGTTGCAATTGGCAGGGGCACCCTTGCAGGCAACCTCTACATCAATACGAACAGCGGTACTTTTTATCAATTCAATATCGCCACCTCGGCTCTGACTCTGCTCGCAAACGGCGGTTCGCGCGGCGATTTTGTTGCGGTCGATTCAAATGGCAGCCTGCTCATCACGCAGTCCGACCGGATCATGCGCCTCACTCCCAGCGCAGGCGGAACGTTCGCCGATACGCCGGAGCCGGGCACTTTCGCAGTTGCACTCGGCACTTTAGGTGCATTGTTCCTGATCCGTCGCCGCGCTTAAGCCGCGGCAGCAACCGGGTGCGGATGCAGATCTTTTCCTGGAGATGCCTTGAATTCCAGAGCCAGTGCGGCCGGTCCCGCCTTCACGGCTTTGGGAAAAGTGAATCTGGCAGTCTGCGCGACTCGATCATAAGCGATTTGTGCACTTTGCTTCATGCCAGCGGAGACGACTTCGTCCGAGGTGATCTGGAGGTCGAGAGAATTCAGGACGATTTCAGAGGAAGGTTTGGCCGGCCGGATATTAATGGTTTCCTTGCCGGAAAAGGTTCCCGCAGTCAGGTCCGGGGAGAGGAACAGTCGGTAATTATCGGGGACGGCGTTGACGGGAAGACGCTGGGCTTCGGCGGCGGAAACCAGAAAGAAAAGCAAGAGCGATGAGGTCTTCATAGTAATTACCGGTTGGCGCGGAATGCTCAATTGTGGCGCCGGGGGTCAGTATCGTGGGCGCCCTGCTGGTCCCGCAGAATCCGATAAGATGTAACACAATGACAAAAACACAGCGCTCCATCGGCATCGCACTTTCCGGCTGCGCATTGATCGCATTAAGCGTGACGCTGTTGGGGCAGACGGAAAAGGCTCAGGCCATCGACCCGGCGAAGGAGTGGCCGACCTACGGTCACGATCCGGGAGGGATGCGCTTCTCGCCGCTGACTGAAATCACTCCAGCCAATGTCGACAAGCTCAAGGTCGCCTGGGTTTATCATATGGCGGCCGCGGCGGGGGCCGGCAGAGGAGCAACGGGAGCCAGCGGTCAGGCAGGGAGCGGCGCCACACCACCGGCAGGCGCTCCCGTAGGCGACGCGCCGGAGACTCCGCAGGTTGGCAGGGGCCGCGGTGGCCGAGGAGGGGCCACTGGCCTCTCCGGAATCGACGTGACTCCCCTGGTTATCAACGGGATCATGTACCTCTCCAGTACCGGGGCGCGCATTGCAGCGCTCGATCCGACAACCGGCAAAGAGGTCTGGGCATACAAACTTCCCGCCGGCAGCACACCTTCCACGCGTGGCGTGGAATACTGGCCGGGCGATTCGAATACACCGGCGCAGGTGGTTTTCGGATCCAGCCAGGGCCAGTTATTCTCGCTCGATGCGAAGACGGGCAAGCCCAACGACAAGTTCGGCGACAACGGCATCGTCAATCTGAATACGCCGGAGATTTTGCATGGCCTGCCTGGACGCGACGGATTGAGTTCGCCTCCCATCGTTTATAAGAACCTGGTGATCACGGGCGGAACCACTCAGGAAGCTCCGGCACAGGGGCCGGCAGGTGATGTGAGGGCGTGGGACATGCACACGGGCAAGCTGGTATGGACCTTCCATTCCATTCCCGGCCCGGGCGAGAAGTATCACGACACGTGGGCGGGAGACAGCTGGAAAGACCGGACCGGCGTGAATGTCTGGGGCTTCATTACGGTGGACGCGCAGCGCGGGATTGTCTATATGCCGTTCGGCGCGCCTTCCGTGGATCAATACGGTGGCGACCGCGAGGGGGACAATCTCTTCGGCACAAGCCTTGTGGCGGCCGACGCTAATACCGGCAAATACCTGTGGCATTTCCAGGTTGTGCACCACGATATCTGGGATGGCGATATGACTGGGTCGGCGGCGTTGATCGACGTGAAGCAGGGCGGGCGCACAATCCCCGCAGTGGCGGCGATCAACAAGCTGGGGCTGCTGTTTCTGCTGGATCGCGTAACGGGCAAACCGATTTATGGAGTGGAGGAGCGTCCGGTGCCGAAGAGCGAAGTCCCGCTGGAAAGAGCCGCCAAAACTCAGCCGTTTCCGCTGAAGCCTCCGCCACTCTCGCGCATGACGATGAGCGAGGCGGACATTGCGACCGTAACCCCCGAACTGGAAGCCGCGTGCAGGAAGCTGATCCAGGGAGTACAGTTGGGCGGACCGTATTTGCCGCCGGGCTACAACCGCCTGCGCGTGCAGTTTCCGGGCAATCATGGCGGAGTGAACTGGTTCGGTACATCGTTTAATCCGGAACTCGGTTACTTGTTCATCAATACAAACGAGATGGGACAGTTGTCGGGTTTGCGGGATCACGATCCGAAAGCTGGCCCGGCAAGGGGCAACGGAGTCGGTAATCGCGTGCTGCCGGATGGCCCGTATGAAGGCGTGCCGGGCGGAGGGCGTTTCAGCATTCCGGGTCCGAATGGCGACCCGCAGCAGCTGATGTGTCAACAGCCGCCGTGGGGCGAATTGACGGCGGTCAATGTGAATACGGGCGAGTTTGCGTGGCGGGTGCCGCTGGGAGTTACGGATAGTTTGCCTCCGGATAAGCAGAAGACCGGGCGGCCGGGAAATGGCGGCACAATCGCGACGGCGGGCGGCCTGGTTTTCGTCGGCGCAACCGACGACAGCCGGTTCCGGGCGTTCGATGCGAAGACCGGTAAGGAGCTGTGGACATACAAGTTGGGCGGCGCGGCACAGGCGACGCCGCTGACTTATCAGGGCCGCGACGGCAGACAATACGTAGTGATCACTTCGACCGGTGGAGGCTATTTCAACAACCCTGTCACTGACGACAGCATCATGGCGTTCGCTCTCGATAAGGGGAAGTAGACGGTTAGTTGTCGGTGGGAGTTCGGTTGATGTGATCTACAATCAGCGTGTCAACCACGGCGCGTTGCGATTCGAGGCGAAGACCGAGTTGCTCCTGAATGGCGGTGAAGAGAGAGGGAAAATCCTTTTGGGATTTTTGCGCTTTCCTGACCTTCGCGCTGGGAGCGTCCTGGCCGATCGGGGTCCAGTTCAGGACGATGCGGAATTCACCCGAGAGTTCTGTTTCATCGAGTACGGGCCTTCCCAATTGACGAGAGAGAGCGTCTGCGAGCCCGGGCATCGAGGCGCTGGCCGACGCAATGCGCCCTGGTTTGGATTTAATAATCGAAGCGCCGGTGGCGGTGGAGGCCGTCAGCGTGGGACCGGCTTTGCCCCGCACGAGCAGGTAAGCGGGTTGTTGTCTCCGCTCCAGATGAAAGGTCAGGCCGAAGCGATCCCGCAGCAGGTATTGGCACATGAGACGAAGTTGCTCGTCGGTTGCGCCGGGCGTGGCCTGGGCGTCGATCCGGAAAGCATTGGCATCGAGCCAGGCCGGTCCGGAGATCTGGCTTTGCCGGAGATTCCACGCTGTCTCGATCAGAGTTCGCAGCGATCCCGCAAGACTGAATCTGCTGCCTGCCAGGCTGAGTTCGGGCTCCTGGATTTTGAACTTACCTTTGCTGTGGGGCACCTCCCGAATCGCGGCAACGTCGAATTCGAGACGCGGCGGCAGAGCGGCTTGTGAAAGCGCAGTTACAGCGCACGCGATTAGTAAGCAGCCTGAGCGGACCAAGACAGTATGACGCGCGATGGCCGGCATTTGTAACATTATTCGATATACTCGCGATAACGTGAGAAGAGCGATTCGTATTGCTGTTATTTCCGCCTGTATTCTACAGGGTCAGAGCCAGAAGCCGCACTCCTCGTGGAACGACTACGGAGGCGGGGCGGACGCAGCCCAGTACTCGTCCCTGAATCAGGTTAACCGCAGTAACGTCGCGAAGCTGCAGATCGCCTGGAGTTATCCGATCGGCGATGGCAATTTGTATCTCTTCAATCCGGTGGTAGCCGACGGGGTGATGTATGTCATGGGTAAGGAAAGTGCTATCGTCGCGCTGGATGCCGCCACCGGAAAAGAGATATGGACCCACGCTAACTCGCGCGGCGGAATCACTACCCGCGGGCTGAATTACTGGGAGAGCGCGGCGGTGAACGGGAAGAAGGACCGGCGCCTGCTCTACGCGAATGCGAATTATCTGATCGCGCTCGATGCCGCGACCGGACAGGCGATCCCATCGTTCGGGACGAATGGCCGCGTGGATTTGCGGGAAGGCCTGGGCCGCGATCCCGCTCGTATCGCTGTCCAATCAATGACGCCGGGCCGGGTGTTCGAGAACCTCATCATCGTTGGTTCGGCCACCAATCAGGAATACGATTCCGCGCCGGGCGATATTCGCGCCTACGATATCCGCAACGGCAAACTTGCCTGGACCTTTCACACCATTCCCCATGAGGGCGAGTTCGGCTACGACACCTGGCCGAATTCTCCCGACCCTTCCTGGAAGACGGTGGGCGGCGCGAATGCGTGGTCGGAAATGTCCGTCGACGAAAAACGTGGAATCGTCTACGTGCCTACCGCGAGCCCGAAATACAATTTTTACGGAGCGGATCGCATCGGCGCGAATCTGTTCGGCGACAGCCTGCTGGCGCTGGATGCGCGCACTGGAAAACGAATCTGGCATTTCCAGATGGTCCATCACGATATCTGGGATTACGACAACGCCTCCGCGCCCAAGCTGTTGACCGTTCGCCACAACGGACAAATGGTGGATGTGGTGGCGCAGGCGGGCAAGACGGGCTTCCTTTATGTCTTCAACCGGGTTACCGGAGAGCCGCTCTGGCCGATTGAAGAGCGCCCCGTGCCGAAATCGGATATGCCTGGCGAGGAAGCCTGGCCCACGCAGCCATTCCCTACCGCTCCTCCACCGTTTGCCAGGCAGAAGTTCACAGCAAAGGATCTAAGCCCGTATATCGACGACCCCGCGGAGGCGGCGCGTTTTCGCGACGATATTCAGGGCGCGCGGAATGAGGGGCTTTTTACGCCACCCGGGCTCCGCAACACGATCGAAATGCCTGGCAACAATGGGGGCTCGAATTTCAGCGGAGCGGCGGTGGATCCGGAGCACGGCACGATGTTTATCGTGTCGAAGGATTTTCCCGCCATGCTCAAACTATCGCTGACGGGGCCGGACACGGGCGATCCACGCACGATGCGATACAAGAGCCCTTTCGGCTTCATGGTCACGAGCAGCGGGTTATCGGCGATTAAACCGCCATGGACGACATTCACAGCTTACGATCTGAACACCGGGACGATCAAATGGCAGATCCCGCTGGGCGAGGTTCCCGAACTTGCGGCGAAGGGAATCACCGATACCGGATCGCATTTCCCGAAGGTGGGGCCAGTGGTTACCGCGGGCGGTCTGATTTTCACGGGAACGCGCGACCGCGATATCCGGGCGCTCGATGTCGATTCCGGCAAAGAACTCTGGAAGGCTGAGGTGGAGGCCGGAGTGGAAGGGATTCCCGCGGTTTATGAAGTGAATGGCCGGGAGTATGTTGTCTATTGCGCGGCGGCCCGCTCGACCACTCACACGCATGCCACACCAGGACACCCGGTATCGAACACGCCGGTTCCCGGGGCTTATGTCGCGTTTGCGTTGCCGCCGGCGAGCAAGTAAGGTATCCTCGCGGGGGCTCAGTTCAAGCGCGCGCACTTGGTCAGCATGTCGATGGTGACCACTTCGAGTGCCCGTTCGTGGGTGGCTTCAAGACGCACGGGGGCGATGATTCCCGCTTCAAAAGTCTTCTTCCACGGTTCGACACAAACGCACCAACTGTCACCAGCCTTCAGACCGGGGAAGCCCCACTCGGGATGCGGCGTAATCAAGTCATTACCGATGGACGCCTGATGAGCCAGGAAAGCATCGTTCACGATGACGCAGACCGTGTGGCGACCCAGATCGTCCAGCCCGGAGTTGCACTTGCCATCGCGATAGAAACCCGTCAGAGGATCGGTGCAGCACGTCTGAAGGACGCCGCCCAGTACGTTTTTAACCATACAGATAGTATCCAGCCTGCGGTCCGGTAGTTCGATATACTCCATGTCATGAATCGTCGAAGTTTGCTGAAGACGCTCGCTGCGACGCCAATCGCATCCGTTTTGAAGGCGCAATCGGCGACCACTGCTGCTCCCGGTCATCTGAAGGCCGGCCTGGTCGCGTATTCCTATCGCACCGAACTGGCGGCAAAGAAGCTCACGTATGAAGACGTCATCCACATGGCTTCCGATTGGGGACTCGACGGCGTGGACATGACGGTTTACTGGTTCCCCGACACCTCCGACAAATACCTTGCCGGCCTCCGCAGAACTGCACAGCGCAGCGGCGTGCAACTCTACAACGCCGGCGTTCGCGTACAGCTGGCGCAACCGACGAAGGAACTTCAGGACGCGCAGGTGGAAGCGATTAAGAAGTGGGTGGATGTCGCCGACAAGCTTGGCGCCGGCCACGTGCGTGTTTTCGGCGGGCCGATTCCGAAAGGCTCAACAGAGGATCAGGCGATTGCGTGGGCGGTCGAGGTTATGAAACGCGGAGCGGAATACGCCGGCTCCAGAGGCATCACGCTCGGGGTGGAGGACGATGGCGGGCTCACAGCAACCGCCGAGCCGACAATTGCGATAGCGAAGCAGACCGAATCGCCGTGGGCAGGGATTAATGCGGATTCCGGTAATCTGCCGAAGAACGGCTACGCGCAGTTTGAAAAACTGCTGCCGTACGCCACCAGCATTCACTTCAAGACGACTATCACCGACGAAAACGGCACGCATGTTCCCGCCGACTGGCCCAGACTGTTGGCGATGATCGCCAAATCCGGCTACAGGGGTTTTGTCGGTCTGGAATATGAGAGCGACAAAGCGACGGCCGAGGTGCCGGGGCTTTGCGCGAAGCTGCGTTCGCTGGTTTCGAAAATATCCGCGGCGTAGGCTGCACAAACGGAGAGAAACAATATGACTGAGATTTCGAGAAGACATTTTCTTGCAGCTTCGGGAGCGGTGGCGATGGCGGGACTTGACCTGCGCGCCAATCCACTGGGGATGCCAATCGGCTGCCAGACGTATCCGGTACGAACCAATCTTTCGACAGACTTCCCGGGCACGATGAAGATGCTTACGGATGCCGGATTCCAGACGATTGAACTCTGTTCGCCGGTCGGATACCGGGAGTTCAACGGCCTGGCGAAGTACAGCGGTAAGGATCTGAAGAAGATGCTGAACGATATGGGGCTCAAGTGCGAGAGCTGCCACTTCGGACTGCGCGAACTGCGCGACAATCAGGCGGAGAGGATCGCATGGGCCAGCGATATGGGGATGACGCAGATGGCGGTCGCGAGCCTCAGCGGTCCGAAGAACCCTACTCTTGACGACGTGAAGCGCGTCTCAGACGAATACAACAAGATGGGAGAGCAGGCTGCGAAAGCCGGCATTCAGCAAACCCTGCACAACGAAACGTTCGAGACCAGTATGGTGGGCGATAAACGCGTCTACGATACGCTGTTCGAAATGCTGGATCCGAAACTGGTGAAGTTTCAGTTCCAGGTATCGACCATCGCGCAGGGCTTCGATGCCACCGAATACTTCACGAAATACCCGGGACGCTTTGTTTCGATGCATGCGCAGGGCTGGTCCATGGAGACGAAGCAGCAGGTGCCGATTGGTTCGACGCAGGATTCGCTCGACTGGAAGAAAATATTTGCGGCGGCAAAGACGGGCGGAATCAAGAATTATTTTGTGGAAATGAACTACGAGCTGATGAAGGCCAGTGCGCCGTATCTTCGCTCGCTCCAGGTTTGAGGGCAAATCGGCTAACAGCGAAGACGACGTCGCAGCAGACGAGGAGATCGAGCAGAAAGCTGAACAGCGTCAGATGCCGCCCGCCATCGGCGCCATCGAGCATGCAAATGGCAAATTCCACCGCCAGCGATAGAGTCACGATTGACAGCAGCATTCGCATGGGCTTGCCGGGTGGTGCAAGAGCCCATGCGAGCGCAATCACGGCCAGGATATAGACAAGGTACGCTACTGGCCGGCCGCCAAAAAGCGCGTTCTTCACCGCGGCCCAGACAGTGAAGAAATGGCTGATCGTCTGCGGGGGACGGCCGAGTGCCTGCTCGTAATTGCCGAGCCTGTGGGGCACGCCTGACATTCGAATGCGGACACGGTCCATCGACGCTTCGTCCAGGTTCTCGCGCGCGATGAGCCATGCCGCAGAGGGGTGGCGCAGATAAAGGCGAATTAATTCCACCGGCCCGAACCACTGGCCGAATTGCTCTTCGTAATACGGATCGCGCAGGGGCACGTCCTCGGCGAACGCAACCTCGCCGCTGTAGCGGGCCCATGGAGGGGGAATGTGGGTTTCGGCCAGGTAGGCTTCTTTATCGGCGATGGTCGGGAGGATCCGATAAAACAGGGCGTTGAAGGTGGCTTCCCCCTGATAGAAGCGCGGCATGGTGCTCATGGAGAGCCAGGCTCCGGCGAGGATTGCCGCCGTGGCTATGACACGCGTGACATTCAAGCGCACGGCGTCTTTGCGCCATCCCAGCCAAAGAGCGGGGATACAACAAATTGCCGGAATCGCGTGCTGGCCTTTCGAACCGGCCAGAACCGCAAGCCAGGAGGCCGCCAGCAGAATTGCGCCGATGGTGACGCGTTTCCGAAATGCCACCACTGCCATGGCGGCGAGCGCACCTGTGAGTGTCGAGATGGACAGCGCGTCGAAATAGAGCGTATTGAACAGCGGCACATAGACGGCATTGCACACGACAACGATCCATACGGCTTGTGCTGCGACCGCAAGCCGTAATGGAACGTAGCGCAATGCCCGCTGCGTGGCAAGGAATCCAGTCAGGAAGATCAGGCCGTAAACAACGCCCATGAACCGCAAATCGAAATCCGTTTTGGAATAAAACAGATGGTCAAGCCACAGTGCGATGCGAAAGACAGCTTCGTTGGTCGTGCGCATTGGCCAGTCGATGCAGAAGTCGGGATCGTACGCGAAATGGAAAACGGTGTAGTCGAAATAGGGATTGGCGTCGGCCGCTCCGGGACCAACCGGCGCCGGCCCCAGGCAATAGTGCCCGAGGATTTTTTCAAAATCGTGATCGTTCGCAACGCTGAGCGCGGGAGGCACGAAAAGCTGGCAAATCACGAGCGCCGCCACGGCAAGGGCAAAGAGAATGTCGACGCGAGTCCGCCGCTGGAATGTCACCGGCAACATGTTATATACTTGCACCTGCCGGAAACGTCCGGGAGGGAAACCGCATGAGAATTTCAGGACGTCTGCTTGCTCCGGTCTGCGTGGCGACAGGCGTAGTGTTGATCGGAATGGTAGCCTCGGGGCAGCAGCCACCGGCAGCGCCAGGCAAAGCCGCGCCGCTGTACAACACGGTCAAGGCCAAGCTACTCGCCGGTAAACAAGTCTTCAGCTTCACTCAATCCACCTTCGATATCGCGGGGTACTGCGAAAAGGCCAAACACTACGATTACACGTGGTTCGAGATGCAGCACAGCACGCTTGAGTTCAAGGACATTGAAGCGATGATTGCGGCGTGCCCGCGCGCGGCGGCAACTCCGATGATCCGGTTGCCCGATGCGCAGGAGTGGCATATCCAGCATGCAATGGATATCGGCTGCCTGGGAGTGATTATTCCGACGGTTGACGATGTGGAGCGCGCGCGTGAAGCTGCCAAATGGGTGCGGTATCCGCCAGTCGCCCGACGCAGCCTGGGCCAGGGCCAGTACACAACGATCTGGGGAATTAACGGCATTAATTACCGCCAGACGATCAATGACAATACGCTGCTGGTCATCATGATCGAAACGCCGACAGGCGTTGCCAACACCTTCGATATTGCTTCAGTGGCCGGCGTGGATGTGGTGATCACCGGCAATAACGATCTCAGTTCTTTTTCCGGTTTTGCTCAAACGGACGACCGGTATCAGGCTCTGGTGAAGAGCGTCCGCGATCAAACGGTTAAGGCCGGCAAGCTATTCGGACAGGCAGCTGCGACGTATGCAACCGGCCCCTACAGCTACGACGCGCGGTTCTTTCAGAACGGGCCTTCGAACGACGGCTACGTCCCGCCTTCGACTGGCAGCGGGCCGGTCAACGTGAATGCGGCGCCGGAAGGTGAGAGACCGTAGGATAAAGTGAACTCGATGAGAATAAAAATCAAAATGATTGCGCTCGCCTTCGCGGTTGTGGCGGGCTCGCTGGTAGCGCAGAATCCGGGCATCACGCGCACGATTTTGCAGCGAAAAGATATCTCGAATCCGGGACATGAGGCGGTGATCGCGCGAGTGGAACTCGCACCGCACGCTTATGCCGGAAGGCACACGCACGCCGGCGAAGAGATCAGTTACATTCTGGAGGGCGAGGGCGAGATTTTGGTGGAAGGCCAGCCTGCGCTGAAGGTAAAAGCCGGCGAGTCATTCGTGGTCCCCAGCGGCGCGAAGCATGATGCGCACAATACGGGAGCGCAGCCTTTGAAACTGCTGGCCGTTTACGTAGTGGATAAGAGTCAGCCCCTGGCTACTCCCGCTCCGTAAGTAAACCTTACGCGATTGCCTGCGTATTCACCTTCCGTGAGGTGTTACGCAGTGCGCACTTTTATTTCGCTGAGTCTCGCGATCATCGCCGGGGGAGCCGCCGGTTTCGCCCAACTACCAACGCCGCTCGCCTTCGAGGCGGCATCCATCCGAATCTCAGACCCCGCCGCCGGGCGCAGCACGATTTCCGACGCGCCGGGCTCGCTCGCCATTCGCGCCGCGAGCCTGAAAACCTGCATCGAGTGGGCCTACGATGTTCAGTCCTTTCAGGTATCCGGCCCTGGGTGGCTTGGCGACGCGCGTTTCGATATTTCGGCGAAAGCTGCCGGGCCTGCCGACAAGCCTCAATTACGTCTGATGTTGCGCGCGCTCCTTGCCGAACGCTTTGCGCTGAAAGCTCATTCCGAAACGAAAGAAACGGCGGTTTATTTCCTGCGTGCTCCCGACGGCCCGCGATTTCACGATTCCGGGCCGAAGGACCGGTCGAAGTTTCTCAAAGCCTCAGGCGATGGGCCGGATAGTTTCAATGCGAGCAAGTCAACCGGAATTGCGGGTACGGGTATTCGCATGGCTGATCTGGCAGGCTTCATTGCGCAGCCGCTGGAGCGTCCCGTGATCGACAAAACCGGGTTGCCTGGGCGATACGATTTCCGAGTCGATGTGACTTCCTATCTCACTGATGGCGCCGAAGGACACTCCGATGAATTCCGCGCCATCTTTACCGGCTTTCAATCGCAATTGGGGCTGAAAATCGAACCCGGTAAGGATTCGGTAGAATTCCTGATCATCGATTCGGTCAACAGGGTTCCGACTGAAAACTGACCGCTGGAATTATTTTCGTGGCGCTTCCGGCTGGCGTGCCGGAGGCGCCGGGGTCATGATTTTCAGGCGGACGGGCGTGGCTCCGGGCGCCACTCGCAGTATTTTGCAGATTAGCTGCACGGTGGCCGCGGGAGCTACGATGCGAGTGAGACGCTGCTGTCCGTCGTTTCCGGATAATACAAAGACCTGCGGCGAGGGCACGAAGATTTCAAGTATCCTCAGCATTTCTTCGCCGGAGCGGAACTGGACCACCAGTTCCTGATCTTCTTTCAGGGACTTCTGCATTCCCTGAAGCTGTGCGAGGATTACTGAGCCGAGGCTTTCCGCCGGCGCCGCGACGACTGCCGGAGCGGCGGGCTTTTTATCCGGCGCACCCTGAATCGCGTCAACCATGCTGCTCTTCGCGGTGTCGAGCGCCTGCCCGGCGATCGCTCTGCCGATATCAGCTAGTGCCATGAGTTCGATCCTAACATCGGCCTATTTCGCGGGGGCAACTTCGGCGGAAGACTTTTTCAGATAGGCTGCGGTCAGTGTTCCCTTCTTCTTCGCGATTTCAAGGAGAGTCGGATAGAACTGGACGAACGTATTGTCGACGGCGCCGTTCTGGCTGTGACAGTTATTGCAGGCGGAATCGGCGGGGAGCGCCCCGACCGACTCTTTCGAACCGAAGGGAAAGAAAGCCCATTTTTGAGGGAAACGCTTTTCGTCTTTCACTTCGACTTCGACCCCGGCCAGGTCGTTCTGATAATGTCCGCCGTTATTGATGGAACCATGACTGGCCGCGTTGCGGACCTCGAGGACGAAGGTTGTTTTATCGGGCCACGTGCCGGTTGCATTGAAAGCTCGCCAGGCGGTTGGGTTCACGAAGACGCTGTCGAATTTCGGATTGGCGGGATCGGACTGCGCGGCGGGACCGTATGTCATGCCGAGGCCGGAGCTGAGATAGATCCATTGGCGGTAGTCTTTGGGGAAAGCCAACTCGCCGTTCGAGGAATATCGAAGCGCCTCGGAAGCCGTTTGGGCCGTCATGGTGAGGGCGGTGAAAACAGCGAATGCGGAAAAGATTACTTTCTTCATGTGAGCAGTAGCCTTTGGTGCAGTTTAGCACTCGAAAGGGTGGAGGTTGTCTGCGCGGAAGAGGCTGTTTTGTTGGTGCAGGAAGGCGCTGTTACCAGGTTCCGAAACGGAGTACGAGGCCCGATGTAAATTCCACCTACGAAGAAAACGCTTCCTGGGTGTTATCGCGATTTTTTGGGGGAATATGCGCCCGGTCGCCCAGGAGCAGGCCACGTCGGCCATCATCATCTGGTGAACCACCAATCGGATCAATTGCTTCGCAGCACTGCTGTTCTGGGTCGGAGATTGCCCAGAGATTTGCGAATGCCGACAGTCATGTAGTCATTCACAGGAGAAACAACATGAAATACCATCATCGAAAAGGGAGTTGTCTGGCGCTCGTATTGGCTATGGCAGGCTATCTCGCGGCGCCCACGATGGCGAAGGAACCCGGGACTGCGGACTCACCGGAAATCGCGAAACTACTCGCGGACACGAAGGTGGAGGCGGCCGAACTCAGTCGCGACTCGGTGGATCTGGAGTCCTTTACTCGATCGAAGTTGAGCTGGCAGTCCTATTCCGGCAAGATCGAAATGGTCAAACAGCACATCAACAACACGGGCAAACTTCTAGCGCAGATCAAAGCTGCGGAATCCACAGGGTCGCTTTGGCAACAGAGTGCCGTGAGCCAAATCGAGCCATTACTCAAGGAACTGGCGGCCAATACGCAGGCGACGATTAACCATCTGAACGCCAACCCGACGAAGATCCACTTCCCCGAGTCCACGGATTACGTGAAAGCGAACCGGGAGTTGGCCAACAATCTTGAGACGTTGATTCGGGACTTCGTAGCCTACGGAGATGCGAAGGAGAAAATCGAGCGGCTGGGAAAGAAGATGGAGATTAGCGAGTGAATTCGCCAGTCACAGCCGCAGGGGCCAGCCCCAACAAAGCAGCGCGGTGCCGCGCATGTTGACGCGGCACCGCGAAGAAAAGAAAGCGAAATGAATGCCGTAACGGCCATTATGACGCTGTTGTTATTTGTTCGGTTTCGTGAATGGTGTTCCTGGATGAGCCTAAGCGCTGTATGCGGATTCACCGTCCGTCAGCTCAATCAGTGTGCAAGATCAACACGGGTTTTGGAAGCCATTGAAAATTGAGGCACGTGGGAGTAATCCAGAAGATCGCGCCACAGACGATCGCGCTGGTGGTGGGAGCGCGGCGAGCGGACTTGCCGCGACCAGTTTTTTGAGGTGCCGGCAATAATATTTTGCGCGGCCTCAGAGGCACGTGGCGTAATTAAGATCTTCATGCTCGAACGCTGAAGCAATGGGGTTGTTCTCGGTCTTTTTGAGGCCGAGCTTAGCGGCCTCCTCGCGCCATGAGGATATGGCCACACCGACACCGCGCCAATCGCCTGTCGAAAGCAGAGATTTGGTAATCGTCGATCAGCCAGAGCAGCGATTATTGATACAATAGTTTTCAATCAGTATTCAGGACGAAAACTGGTTTTGGTAGTTGTTGAAATTAAAGGCAAGCGGGAGTAATTCAGTGGTAGAATGCCAGCTTCCCAAGCTGGACGTCGCGGGTTCGACCCCCGTCTCCCGCTCCAACTTTTCAATCACTTAGCAACTCTCTACCCGACGGCCTGCTCCTGAAGAAATGGCTTGTCTTTAATGGCCGCAAGTGGGAGTCCGACAGAACCGAGCAGGCAAGGAGCTCATGGCAATACCGAAGACGATCTCCGAATCAGGCAACAGCAGAAGAAGATCAACAACCAGGAACGCGAAACACCACGCGAATATTTGGGGAGAGAAAGCCACTACGTCTGGGGAAAGCGGTACCTCCTGCACGTGGTTGAAGCGGACGCTGCCCCATCTGTAGAGTTGCGGCCAACTCGGATTGTGCTGCGCGTGCGCCCCTCAACCGATCTGGAGAGGCGGCAGGAGATTATCGACGCGTGGTACCGGACGCTCTTGAGAGACGCACTTCCGGCTATCGTCGCCAAGTGGGAGCCGATAATGCAAGTGCAGGCGAATCGATTTTTCGTCCAGCGGATGAAGACCAAGTGGGGGAGTTGCAGCCCGAAGA
>JAICJH010000103.1 GCA_025928545.1 Bryobacteraceae bacterium
CGGAAAGCGGAGTGAACTATTCTCTGGAGCGTGCCGCACCGGGCCGCCGCTTCCATTACGTCGCCAACGAAAACTGCAATTGCAGCGAATGTCCTTTCATGCGGCTCAACACGCTCGAAAAGCTTCGCGACGCTTTGCAGGATCTGACGCCACGGGTTGAACTGGCTCCGGAACTCATGCGCCGCGCGCTGGTCCCGCTGGAGCGTATGCTGGCTGTAGGGTGATCGCTCCACTGATCGACGGGTTCGGGCGGGTCCACGACAATTTGCGGATCAGCGTTACCGACCGCTGCAATATCCGCTGCTTCTACTGCATGCCCGAAGAAGGCGTGCAGTTCATGGACCGGGCCGAAATTCTCACGTTCGAGGAAATCGAACGTTTTGTGCGCGCCGCCGTGCCCCTCGGAATCAGCAAACTGCGCCTCACCGGTGGCGAGCCCCTCCTGCGACGCGATCTCCCGCGGCTGATCGAAAAGCTGGCTGCGATTCCAGGAATACGCGACATCGCGCTCACCACAAATGCCGTTCTGCTGGAAAAGCACGCAGCCGCTCTCTACGGCGCAGGGCTGCGTCGCCTGAATATCCATCTGGATACGCTCGACCGTGCGCGGTTCGAACGGATTACGCGCCGCGACGATCTGCCGCGCGTGCTGGCCGGAATCGATAAGGCCGTGGAAGTCGGCTTCCGCAACATTAAGCTGAACGTGGTGGCGGTGAAGGGTCTGGTGGAACCCGATATCGTGCCGGTCGCGAAGTATTGCCGGGAACGCGGCTTCGAACCACGCTACATCGAATTCATGCCACTGGACGCTCAGTCCCTTTGGGACCGGACCAGTGTGCTGACGGCCGATGAAATCATTTCGCAGCTCTCCCGCGAAATCGCGCCGTTGCGGGCTGTTCCCGACGCCGACCCGCGTGCGCCGGCTACAGAATACGAATACACCGATGGCGGTGGACGCGTAGGACTCATCGCCTCGGTCAGCAAACCTTTCTGTCTGAACTGCAACCGGATCCGTCTGACTTCAGAAGGCAAGCTGCGCTATTGCCTGTTTGCTATCGATGAGACGGATGTGAGGCCATTGCTGCGCTCGCAGGCTTCCGATGAAGCGATTGCCGCTGTGATCCGAAGCAACATCGCGGCGAAGTGGATCGGCCATGAAATCAACTCGCCGCAATTTGTTCCGCCGCCCCGTCCGATGTACTCAATCGGCGGTTAGGGATTCAGGCCGCTGCGGAAGAATTCACGAGCGCCGCTCGGCGAAAAAGCGCTGCAACATCGCAGTCGCCTCGGCGCCGCGCACCCCTTCAATAATTTCAATCCGATGATTCAGCAGCGGCGAATCGGCAATCTGAAATTTGCTTCGCACGCCGCCGAAGCGCAAATCGCGCGCGGCGAATACGAGCCTCTTTACGCGCGCCGCCACCATCGCTCCGGCGCACATCGGGCACGGCTCCAGAGTGCAGTAAACCGTGGCATCTTCCAGCCGGTAGTTGCCTGCGGCGAGCGCGGCCTGACGGAGAGCGAGCATTTCGGCGTGAGCCGTGGGGTCAAGCAATTGGATGGGAGAGTTGCGGCCCTCTCCGATCACGCGGCCATCGCCGGCCACGACTATACAGCCGACGGGCACTTCACCAGCCGCTTCCGCCTCGCTCGCCAGACCGAGCGCGAGCCCCATCCACTCGTCTTCCCCGCAGGGCTGGGTTTCCGGCTTAGAATAGTCTTGACTCATGGCTGAACTCGAAGTACACACCGAACACGAATCCGCGGACCCGTTTGGGAAGAAGATCGGCATTCTGGCCTCCGTGATTGCCGTATTCCTCGCCGTCGTCACTATCGTTTCACACCGGGCCCATACGGACGCGGTGCTGATGAAATCGGAAGCCAACGATAAGTGGTCATACTACCAGTCGAAGCGGATCAAGTTCCATAATCTCGAACTGGGTGAAGACCTGGTAAACGTGCTGGGGGCCAAAGGTCCCGAAGCGCAAAAGATGCTGGATAAGTACGCCGCCGACAAGAAGCGATATGCGCACGATTCCGACGTCGCGCAGGAAGACGCAAAGAAACAGGACGAAGAAGCGGCTCAGGTAGAAAAGCGCGCGCTGCGCTACGATTTCGGCGAGGGGTTGCTGGAAATCGGTCTTGTACTGACGTCGCTGTATTTCATTTCGCGCTCAAAACTGTTCCCGGCAATGGGCGGCATCAGCGCCGTTGCCGGCTTGGCAATCGCAGCATCAGGTTTCCTGCTTTAGCAGAGGCTAAATAGGCCGGCGCATGGTCGGCATGCCGGACTGCCCCTGATTCCGGGCCGGCTGGGGTCCGGGGCCTTCGGCGAAGTGACCGGGAGGCATATTCGAGAAATTGACTTCTTCGGCGGCAAAGGTAAGAGGCCGGTCGAGAATCATTTCAATCGTGCTGCCCTTGGTCAGTTCCGCTTCCGGGCCGCGTGTCAAAAGGACGCTGGCGACGCCGGCCGCGACGCCCGCCGCGGCGCCGATCCCCACACCCATCACTGCGTGGCCTGCAGCCGAGCCTGCAATCGCGCCAATGGACGCGCCCGAAACACCCCCGGTGGCAACGGTTCTTGCATCGCCGCCCTTATTGGAGTCGGCTACCACCTGACCTTCACTTTTTTCGACCCGCTCGCCCGAACGCGCATCCACCGAACCCAGCCGCGAACGGAACTCGCGGGTAATACCGTTGGGAAGTGTGATGGAGTCGAACCGGACGTACAGCTGGCCGCGTCCCTTCACCCGCCCGGGACGCTTGATCTCGGTCACGGTGCCGGTCACGTAGCTGCCGGTTGGTATCACGATGTGATTGCCATTCACGATCGGAAATGCCGTCTCGAGGTAAATGCGATCGCCAGGCGAGGAACTTTTCGTGCTGACGCTGCTGATCAGCGCCAGCGGGATCCGCGTCCCGGTTTCGATCGTATAGGAGGCGGGCGGCGCCGCGGCCGTCGGAGCTGCCACTGGGGCTGCTGGCGGTGCATCCTGAGCGTACAGGGCCGGACCATAAATCGCCGGGAGTACCGATAAGGCGGCGAAGCACAACAGGCCGTTCAGTTTAGAGCCAGGCAGCATATGTATCCTCGTTTCCATTGTAGAAGAGATAACGAGTGGACGCGCACAGGCTTCGGCCCGTTGCGTTTGCTTACTGCTGCAACCTTGGCCGGTCACCGCACGGCGAGCTGAATCGCCGGCGGGCTGATTTGCGCGCCGATTCCCACCCGGATCTCCGGATTCGACCCCAGTTTCGCCGGAAGAATCAGATTGATCTGGTAAAGACCTGCAAAACCGGGAGTCAGACCCGCATACAGGACATTTCCCGGCGGACAGGGCGATCCATCCACAAAAACCTGCAACTGAGAGGCGTAATAAATCGGGAAGGCGGCAGTCGCCAGCTGTCCGGCGGGCGCGTCCGGCGCGGTACGGCCCAGCCCACCTGCGAACATCACGATAATCTCTCCGGCTACGGCGGGGGAGGTGGGCGAAACCACCTCGCCGCTCAGGTGGACCGCAACCGCCTGATTGCCGTTCCACACGAAGAATCCGGGTGAGGTGTTATTCAATTGAACACTGACCACGGGACCCGCCTGGCTGTCTCGTACAACAACCAGAGATACCGTTCCGGCCGACAATTGATATGGCACCACGAAGTTGATCTGAGTCGGAGAGATCATCAAAAGGCTGCAGGAGAAGCCGTTAACCCATACAGCCACGCCATCCAGCTTAATCGGCAAGACTCCGTGGACGACATCGCTCGAGGCGGCCGCACGGGTGGAAAACGCCAGATCGGAGCCGTAAAGTGTCGCAATAGCATTCGGCGCGAGCGCCTCCACGGTCTGTGTGGCGCCATTGACTATGCTTTGCGCCGTATAGGAAGGGGCTTTGCCCGCGCCGGAGATCTGCCCGTGAGCGGAGAAGGAGACCAAAGCCGCCAGGGCCACTGTTGAAACGAAACGGGGATTCCCAAACAATGACATCGAGCGCGGTCACAGCTATTTTGGCGCGAAGTCGGACGGAACGCTATTCCTCCATTTGAAATTGGGGTGGTATTACCTCGACTAAACTGGAGGTATTCCCTGATTCTCTTGTCGCAGCGCTTTGCGCGCCACGGTTGTGACGGGGACAAGATCCAGCTCGGCAGGCCCGAACCATTTTCCGGAGGGCAAACCGCGGGGAGCGGGCCCCTGCCAGATTGTGATGCGAAACCGGTCATTCACAATCTGATGGACGATCTGCCGGACCGGTTGTCCTGTCCACGTCGGGAACAGATTCTTCGCGGGCAGTTCCCAGAAGCCTGCCAGACGCCGTTCTTCCGGACCTCTCTGGACCAGAAACACGTGGCTTTTCGTGCCCCGCTTCGTGAACAGAGCGAGATCCAGCTCGATATCGCGTGTCTTCGCCTTTTTCAGCTTCACGGGCAATTCACGCTCTGTCCCCTTTTCGCGCGCCTGGCAAAACCGGTTCACCGGGCACTCGTTGCAACCGGGCGAGCCGGGCACACACACTGTCGCGCCGAGTTCCATCATGGCCTGATTAAAATCGCCGGGGCGGTGGCGGTCGAGCAGACGCTGGGCTTCTTCGGCAAAACGCGCGCGTGTGGCGGGCGCGGAAATCTCGCCAGGATCGTTGGTGAGACGGCTGATAACCCGAATAACATTGCCATCCACGGCGGCGTGGGGTTGCCCGAGCGCGATACTCGCCATGGCGGCAGCTGTGTAAGGCCCGATCCCTGCCAACTCCAGCAGCCGATCGAAATTATCCGGCACGCCGGTGGATGCGATTTGTTTCGCAGCCCGATGGAGATTGCGCGCGCGGCTATAGTAGCCAAGGCCGTTCCATGCAGTCAGCACATCCGCTTCGGCAGCGCGGGCGAGGCATTCAACATCGGGAAAACAAGCCAGAAATCGTTCAAAATACGGAATGACTGCTTCGACCCGCGTCTGCTGGAGCATTGTCTCGGAAACCCAGACCCGGTAGAAATCGCCCGCCGGGGTGCGCCAGGGGAGATCCCGTTTGACCCGATCGTACCAGGCCAAAAGGGCACGGCGGAAAGCTGCTGATGGAATCGGAATAGGCGGAGCCCTCAGGACTCCAGAACCTGGACAAACTCGCCGATAACCCGGAACTCGCCTTCGCCCAGTTCGAAGGCCGGAAACTCAGGATTCAAGGGCTCCAGACGGATTACCTCGTGTTGCCACGCGCCGTCGGCGCTGACGCTTTTCCGGCTGGTATACCGCTTCACGGTGTAGCGCCCGCCCGTATCGGGGGCGTTGCTTTCCCCTGATCCGTGTGTTCCGTGCCCGCCGGTCTGTTCGATCAGCAGGCGCTTCCCCTGGCGCGAACCGACAACGGGGCTTCGAAAAACGCAATAGGCGCCGTCGGGAATCAGCGGTTCCATGGACCGCCCGACAACCTGCGCGACGAACATGCCTTTCGAGAGGCGCAAACCACGAGGAGTGCGCAACCACGCCTCCGGTTCCGCGACTTCGCTCTGTTCGAATTCCTCGCCGAAGCGTGTGGCGGCAGCCCGCAGACCGAAAAGCGGGAGGTGCGTCAGGAAGGGCCGGACTTCACTGTCCACATGTTCATCGAAAAGTCGATTCACCATTCGACCGGCATCGCCCGAGTATTCGATTGAGGTGCGTTCACCGATGCGCAGAAATCCGGAAAGAGAGTCCTCCAGAGCTTCGAGCAAAGCCCGGCCTCCGCCCGCTTCCAGTCCCTTTGCCTCGAGATCGCCGGTCAACGCCGCCAGATAGTCATGACTCTGCTCGTCCAGATCGTCGAAGTCGGCTTCGTCCCGGAGACGAAGCGCCAGACTGCCGGTCTGCTCATCAACGAGTAAAATCCCCAGAGCTTTGGGCTGGCTGCCCGGCAAGGCGATTTCCAGCAAAGACCACGTGGCCTGACGGGCAACGGATGAGGACCGAAATGGGATAACGGCCGCAGGCACGAACGACACAGAACTCCGGACACCATCTTACAGAAAACTGACCGAAATAGAAATTGCTCCGGCGCAAACCGGAATACCACCGGCAGTGGCAGGAGGTAAAACAGGTTGCCGTCTACTGGGGAACAGCAAATGGGTAGTAGCCGTCGCGGTGGTGCAGGGTGACGTTCGGCAGGCCCACAGTCACTTTAATGTGCCGGTATTGTTTATCCGCCGAAGTATCGCACTTGACCTGGTCCGGCGGGCAATCCGACTGCAGATCGGGATGGTACCGCATGACGTATTGCGTGGTGATTTCGCCGATGAGGTTTGCAACGGACGAGAAAATAGACTTCTGTACCTCGGCTGTATAGCCTCCGGTACCGACCTGGATGGCGTAATTTCCGGCATCCTGAACATTCGACAAATAGCCGCTGATGTCCTTATACATCTTTTCGCCCAGCGGAGCCTCGATTTTGCCGCCGGTGGCCGTAGTCAAAGCCACCAGATTAGCCTCGTCATCGTTGTGCATACCAAACGCGACCGTATCCATGGCGTAAATCGTCACCTGGTTGCGCTGAGCAATCTCCTGGACTTCCTGCAGGTTCTTCTTGCTGGAGGAGTCGTGACCGTCGCCGACAATCACAATGACGCGGCGTGGTTCGTAGGGCTCGCCCTGAACAGCCTTGCGGCTGGTGCAGGCCATATAGATCGCGTCAAACAGCGCTGCGCCACCGGCGGGCTTCATTTTCGAAACCTTCTGGACCATAACATCCGGGTCTGTACTGGTATCGGTTACCAACTCTGCCTGATTCCCGTATGTGATCAGGTAGCCGGAGTACTTCTTATCGCCGGGCAGGAGGCTCAACATCAACTCCGTCGTCGATTCCCTGTAATGCTCCCACTGCACTTTCATGCGGTTGCTCATGTCGATCAGAAATCCGATCACGATGGGCTGGGATTGCTCGTGGCTGAAAAAGTCGATCTTCTGCTCGCGGCCTTCATCGTAGATGTGGAAGTCGCTCTGAACCAGATCGGAGATGAACCGGCCTTTGGAATCGGTAGCGGTTACGGGAACCATGACTTCGTTCGTCCCGGTCCGGAATGTGGTTTGGGAAGGCGCCTGGGACTGCGCCTGCGATTGCGCCAGGGCAGGCGCGACGGCGGTCGCCAGAATAGCGAACGCGAACAGCGCCTTTTCGGAGAGGGACGAAGATTGCTGCATGGATCTGGAAATATTGTACCTGTTTCCGGCGCGGTCGACTGCAACCTCGCGGATGAAACAGGTTTAACTACAGCGGCTGTAGCCTTTCGGCTCCGGCCACCGTCTATCGATGTAGTATCCTGAAGTGTTCGGGAACAATTCTCTGGTGAGGTAATCCGCTTATGTCTCTTCGCTCCAAGCCCTTCGTTTTCACGGCCTTCGCTCTGATGCTTTCCGCCGTTCCGGCATTCTCACAACAGGCTGCCTTCGTGCAGGGGGTCGTTAAGGGCCCGGACGGTGCTGTTATTTCGGGGGCGGTGGTCTCCTTTGACGGCATCGAAATGAAGACCCACATTGAAGTCAAGTCCGATAAAAAGGGTCACTACATCGCTTCGATGAGGCCTACGACCTACTCGGTGACCGTTAAGGTCGATGGCCAGGTCAAGATGACCGTCGCCAAATACGACGCTGTGGGCGGCAATGGCGATCCGCTGGATTTCAATCTGAAAGCGGCCGCGCCTGCCGGCTCGGCGCCTGCCATGACCGCGGCTCCAGCGGCTGGCGGTGGTGGTGGCGGCAAGCTCACCAAGGAAGAGGAGAAGGCGCAGAAAGATCGCGAAGCTCAGCTGGCAAAGAACAAGGAACTGAACGATACTTACGGCGCCGGCAAAGCCGCGCTCGAGGCCAAGAACTGGGACGAAGCCATTACCCAGTTGACCAAGGCTTCGGAACTCGGTCCGAAACAACCGGCGGTTTGGGCAGCTCTTGCCGAAGCTTATCAGGGCAGCGCGAAAGCAGCCAAAGGAGCCGATGCGGCTCCGATTTACGATAAGGCATTCGCCGCTTTCGATACGCTGCTGACCATCGCTCCCGACGATGCCGGTACTTACAACAATTACGCTCTCGCTCTGGCGGCCGATAAGAAGATGGATGACGCCAAAGTGAAACTGGCCAAGGCGGTGGAACTCGATCCTGCTGGCGCCGGCAAGTATCACTACAACCTCGGCGCTCTCCTGATGAACAGCAGCCAGACCGATGGCGCGGTAGACGAATTTAAGAAATCCATCGCGGCCGATCCAAACTACGCCGAAGCGTATTTCTATTACGGGTCGACTCTGGTTGGCAAAGCGACTATGGATCAGAAGACCGGCAAGATGGTTGCTCCGGAGGGTACTGTCGAAGCGCTCCAGAAATACCTCCAGCTGAAACCGGATGGTCCGAATGCGCAATCAGCCAAGGATCTCATCGCGGCGCTGGGCAGCAGCGTTCAGGTCAACTACAAGGATCCCAACGCACCGGCACCCAAGGCGCCGGCCAAAAAGGGCAAGTAAGACCGGCGGTAGTTCGGCAAGGGGCGTCGCTTCAGTACAGCGGACGCCCCTTTTTTATGTTCGCGCGGCTTGATTATGTTCGCTTATTTAGTCCGTCTGCTCTTATTCTTCGTCGCCATCTCGCTGGTCAGGAACGTGGTGCAGGCGGTGGTGCGCGCATTCCGCGGAACGGATACCGCAAGATTTAACCCACCGGCCCGGCCCACCCCTTCGGATTCAGGAGCAAACGCCTCCGCATCCACGTTGCTGCATCAGGATCCGGTTTGCGGCACCTACGTGGCGGCCGGCAGCTCCTTCCGCAAGATCTGCCGGGGCCAGGTGTTTCATTTCTGTTCGGAAGAGTGCCGCGACCGTTACGTCGCCTGATATAACAGCCAAAGGGCGTCAAGCCAAAAGGCTTCAAACGAAAGTCGGCATCGTTCTTGCGAAATCCACGTATTGAAGAATTGTTCTCGGGCCTCAGCCGTAGTTCCGGGCTCCAGTCGTTACTCCAGCGTCTGGATGCGGCGGACCCGGCCAACCGGCAGGTGCTGCGGCTTTCCGGGCTGACCCTTACAGCAAAGGCCGCTTATGCCGCCGTTTTGTACCGCGTGACGGGACGCCCGCAGATCCTGATAGCGGACGGCAGCAAACAGGCCGAAGCTCTATTTCCCGCAATCGCCACATTTTGCGGACTGCTGGATGTTGCCCAGCCGCCGCTGCTATTGCCCGCGCTCGATGTTTTACCCGGGCAGGGAATGTCGCCGCACGCCGAAATCCTGGCTGCCCGGGCCGATGCGTTCGATCGTCTGTCGAAAGGCGAAGCGGGAATTGTCGTGATGCCGGTGGCCTCGGCTCTGGCGCGCACCAATCCTCCGAAGTATTACCGGCAACTGACGCTGACGCTCCGCCTGCATGAAGAAATGGCGCTGGATGACCTGTCCTCTCACCTCGAAAGCATCGGCTACGAGCGGCACGATCCGGTGGAGATGGCGGGCGAGTACTCATTGCGCGGGGGAATCCTCGACGTGTTTCCGCCTGGGCAGGATGAGCCCGTGCGCATCGAGTTCTTCGGAGATGAAATTGAATCCATCCGCCGCTTCGATCCGGCTACCCAGCGTTCCACTCACAAGTTGACTGAGTGCGTCTTGCAGCCGCTGACCGAATTCCAGAAGTCCAGGGCCGTACTTGCCGAACTGGCGGGGCGGATGCGCGAAGCCGGGCTGCGCGGTCTGGATCTTCCGGCCGAGGGCGAGGCATTCGCCGGCTGGGAAACGCTGGTCCCGTCACTGCAGCCGCGCGAAGCGACGATCTTCGATTTCTTCCGCCAGCCACTTGTCGTGATCGATGAGCCGGAGTTAACCCAGGCAGCAGCCGACCGTTTGTGGATCCGCCTGGAGGCCGCTCCCGAATATGCGCATGCGGAATCGGGGATGCTGGGCTGGGAAGCGTTTCTGGAACTGGCGCGATCTCACGACGTGATCGAGACGCGGCTGATTGAGATCGGCCAGGAGGACGAAAACAGCTTTCACATTCCGACCCGCCCGTCGCTGGCGTTCCACGGCAACCTGCAATTTGCAATCAAGGAAGCGAAGACCCTCATCGACGCGGGTTCGCACATCGCATTCTTTGCTCCCACGGCGGGTGAACTCGAGCGAATAGCCGACGTCTTTTCGGAATACAATATTCCCTATCAGATCGATCTGGGCGGCGGCACGGTCCCGGAACACCTTCGCGAGCGCGCGCAACCCGCCAGCGCATCGGTTGCCCTGATTCGCGGGGATATTGCGCACGGCACCGTTTTCTCCGAAGCCGGTTTAGTAATCTTCGGGGCGGAAGATCTGTTCGACTCGCCGGAAACGGCGGCGAAACCGATTCGTCTCAGCGCAGGCGCCTTTTCGGCCGATCAGTTCGATTTGAAGGCGGGCGATTATGTTGTCCACGCGGAGCACGGCGTTGGCCAGTTCCTCGGTATCCGCGAGATCGCCCAGGGGGATACGACCGGCGACTACATGCTGCTCGAATATGCGGGCGGCAACAAACTCTATGTCCCGCTCGCCCGAATGGATCTGGTGCAGCGTTTCCGTGGCGAAGGCGAAGCGAAGCCCCAGCTGGATCGCATGGGCGGAGCGACGTGGATCCGCACCAAGACTCGCATCAAATCCAGAATGCGCGACATGGCGGCGGAGCTGCTCAAGCTCTACGCGCAGCGCAAGCTGGCACAGGGCTTTTCGTTTTCCGCCGATAGCAACTGGCAGCGCGAATTCGAAGACGCCTTCGAATTCACTGAGACACGCGATCAGAAGACGGCGATTGCCGATATCAAGCGCGATATGGAAGGTCCGCAGCCGATGGATCGCCTGCTGTGCGGCGATGTTGGCTATGGCAAGACCGAAGTTGTGATGCGCGCGGCGTTCAAAGCGCTGGGCGATGGCAAGCAGGTCGCCGTGCTGGCGCCCACCACCGTGCTCTGCTTCCAGCACTTCGAGACGTTCAAGAAACGTTTTCAATCGTTCCCGGTGCGGATGGAAATGTTCAGCCGCTTCCGCAGCGCCAGGGAGATCAAGGCGGGCCTGGAAGATCTGGCCGAGGGAAAGGTGGATCTTGCGCTCGGAACTCACCGCCTGTTCTCAAAGGACGTGGTTTGGAAAGATCTCGGTCTGGTCATCATCGACGAAGAGCAGCGCTTCGGTGTCAAGCATAAGGAACGGCTGAAGGAAATCAGCGCGAAGGTCGACGTGATCACGATGAGCGCGACGCCGATTCCGCGCACGCTCCACATGTCTCTGCTCGGGCTGCGGGACATGTCTGTCATTGAAACGCCGCCGCGCGATCGTCTCGCAATTCATACGGTGGTGGCGCCGATTACGCCCGAATTGGTGCGTTCGGCTGTTGAAATGGAACTGGCGCGCGGCGGCCAGGTCTACTTCGTGCATAACCGGATTGAATCCATCTGGCAGCGCGCCGCCATGATTCAGGAGCTGTTTCCGCAGATTCGCATCGGCGTGGGACACGGCCAGATGGCGGAAGCGGAACTGGAGCGCGTGATGCTCGGCTTCATGCGCCACGATTTCGACGTCTTCGTCTCAACCACAATCGTGGAGAACGGTCTCGATATCCCGCTCGCGAACACCATGATTATCGAGCATGCGGAGCGCTACGGTCTTTCAGAGTTGTATCAATTGCGCGGTCGGGTGGGGCGCTCGAACCGGCGCGCCTATTGCTATCTGCTGATCGAGCCAGACACCGAACTGACTGAAGTGGCCCGCAAGCGGCTGGCGGCGTTGAAAGAATTCTCCGATCTGGGGGCGGGCTTTCGTATTGCGGCGCTCGACCTGGAGCTGCGCGGCGCCGGTAATCTGCTGGGCGGCGAACAGCACGGGCACATCAATGCAATCGGGTTCGATATGTATATCCGGATGCTCGAAGATACCGTGCGCGAGCTGCGGGGCGAAGAGGTTGCTCCCGAGATTCACTCCGCGCTGAATCTTGGCCTCGATCTGAGAATTCCTCCGACCTATATTTCGGACGAGAATCAGCGGCTGCGCGCTTACAAACGTATCGCGCAATCGGCGACGGCGGATGAGCGGATCAGGCTCGAACAGGAACTGGCCGATCGCTACGGGCCTGTGCCGGACGACATCCGTCAGCTGATCCGCTATTCCGCGATCAAGACGATGGCGGAGAAGATCGGCATCGAAGCAATCGACCGGCGCGGCCCTGTGCTGAACGTGAAGTTCCACGAGAAAACGACGGTCAACGGAGAAAAGCTGATGGCGCTGGTGGCGGCCACGCGGGGCGCGCAGTTCACGCCGGCCGGTGTACTCCGGTTGCCGATGGAAGGCGTGGTGACGGCGCCCGCGGTCCTGACTTTTATCGAAACCGGACTCGTCGGCGCGCTCGAATAGGCAACTCACCAAGTGATAACATTGCCTGCGAATGCACCGATTTCTCTTTTGCGTTCTGATGGCCGTTACCGGGTTGCGAGGCGCCGACGTCGAGCGCTGGGGCCGCTTCGAAGTCACTCTCAAAGCACCGCCGTCGGGAAACCCATACACAGGTCCCGGTCTTCGCGCCGATTTCACCTTCGAACACAGAACCGTGACCGTGGATGGGTTCTACGATGGCGATGGCAACTGGCGTGTTCGCTTCATGCCGGACACCATCGGTAGCTGGACGTATATTACTCACAGCGAAATCGCGTCCCTGAACAATAAGACCGGCCAGTTGAATTGCGTGAAACCCGCCGCGGGAAATCACGGGCCTGTGTCGGTCAGCCATGTTTACCATTTCGTTTATGCCGATGGAACCACCTACTATCCGATCGGCACGACGAGTTATGCGTGGATTCATCAGGGCGATCCATTGGAAGAACAGACCCTGGCTACCCTGAAAACTTCCGCCTTCAACAAAATGCGGATGTGCATCTTTCCCAAGAATTACGACTACAACAAGAACGAGCCGCAGTTCTATCCGTTCGTGCGAGATGCCGAGGGTAACAACGATTTCACGCGCTTCAATCCGGAGTTCTTCGCCCATCTGGAAAAACGCGTCGCGCAACTGGGCGCGCTCGGCATTGAGGCCGATCTGATCCTGTTTCATCCTTACGACCGCTGGGGCTATTCGAAGATGCCGCCGGATGCCGACGACAGGTATCTGCGTTATCTCGTCGCCCGGCTATCGTCTTTCCGCAATGTCTGGTGGTCGATGGCCAACGAATACGACCTTGTTAAGACCAAATCAATGGCGGACTGGGATCGTTTCTTCCGCATCGTGCAGGAGAGCGATCCCTACAGTCATCTGCGGTCCATTCACAACAGCGGGCCGATGTACGACCACAGTAAGCCCTGGGTCACTCACGTGAGCGTGCAAAGTTCCGAGCTGGAGAAAGCCGGCGAATGGCTCGGCCAGTACCGGAAGCCTGTCGTTTACGACGAGATGAAGTACGAGGGCAATATTCCGAAACGTTGGGGAAATATTTCAGCTCAGGAAATGACGCGCCGGTTCTGGCTGGCTACAGTCTCGGGCGCGTATGCCGGCCATGGGGAGACTTTTCTCGATCCCAATGACGTGTTGTGGTGGTCGAAGGGCGGCACGCTGCATGGAGAGAGTCCGGCGCGCATCGTGTTCCTGCGAAAGATTCTCGAGGAAGGTCCCGGAGGCC
>JAICJH010000041.1 GCA_025928545.1 Bryobacteraceae bacterium
AATCCCTGAATGGGAACCGAAAGTCCAGTTTCACCTCAATCGACGCTTCCCGGCCGGGAAAATATTGTCAGGAGCGGCCGGCGAAGAACCACTCCCTGTCTGGAAAGTAGCACAGGGTGTCAAGAAATCGGGGGTGCTTTGACGGGGTATTTGGATGATTGATTGTAGATAAAGTTATCTGATTCAGGTGTATGCGGGGAGGCCAAAATAAATTAATTTCTTTGTGAATCACTTTCCGGGTTCCTGCGAAATCTGATCGTGGTACGGAAGAAAAAAAGAACCCTTGATTGCGCGCGGGGCTCAGAAGCGGGGTTGCGCACGGCCAGGCATCGGGGTTGGGCGGTGGTCAACGCGATGATTCCGAGTCGAGAGGCGATGCCTTCACAATAGCTAATGGTCAATGTAGTGGTGATCGATTCCGCGGATCCACACCGACAGCGAACTAACCAGGAAAGGCGCTAAGCTGGATGTCCATGAGTCATTGTTCCTCGACAGCCCCTTTTCTTTCGGTCCGGAACGGCGCGAAGGCCGTTGCGTTTTACAAAGCCGCGTTCGGCGCCACGGAATTGTTCCGCATCGGCAGCGACGATGAATCCGTGGTGGCACAACTCGCCGTCGGCGACGGACAGTTCTGGGTTTCCGACGAATCGCCGGAGCACAAGAACTTCAGTCCTGAAACGCTTGGCGGCGGCACGGTGCGAATGGTCATGGTTTTCGACGATCCCGATGCGGCGTTCGATCAGGCCGTGTCGGCGGGCGCAACCGTTGTGACCCCGATGGCGAACGACTACGGCTGGCGGCTGGGCCGCGTCGCCGATCCCTATGGTCACCATTGGGAAATCGGCAAGCCACTTCAATAAACATACGAGGGTCGGGCATACAATAGGGCCGTAATATGAAACGACTCTTCGTTCTCAGCCTGGCGGCCGCGGGCCTTTATGCGCAACCGCCAATGCCCACCGATTCCTGGCCGACCTATAACGGCGATTTTTCCGGCCGCCGGTTCAGCCCCGCGGCAAAGATCAACGCCACCAACGTAAAATCGCTTTCGCTCGCATGGACCTGGAAACTGACGGCGAGCGGAGGTTCCAGCAGTAACATCCGCAGCAGTCCTCTCATGGTGGATGGCGTGATCTACCTTTCCACCGAAGACAACACGTTCGCCGTCGACGCGCACACCGGCCGGGAACTCTGGCACTACATCTGGCCCAGCAGCGGCGGCCGGCACAACGGGAACAAAGGCCTGGCGCTTTCCGGGAATTTCCTCTATCAGGAAACCGGCGACTGCCATCTGTTCTCGCTCAATAAGGAAGATGGCAGGCTTCGCTGGTCGAAAGAGATCTGCGATCTGGATCAGTTTTATTTCGCATCGGTGGCGCCGGTGGTAGTTGGCAACCACGTGATCGCGGGCGTCAGCGGCGACGATTCCGACGTGGGCGGTTATCTTGAAGCGCACGATCCGGAAACCGGCGATCTGCAATGGCGCTTCTACACGGTGCCACAAAAGAAGGGCGATCCGGGAATGGATTCCTGGCCAAATGCCGATATGGCGTCGCATGGCGGCGGCATGACATGGCAGCCGATCACTTACGATCCCGAGCTCAAGATGATCTACGTCGGCACCGGCAATCCGCAGCCGGTGATCGCATACGCCAACCGGCCAGGAGACAATCTCTACACATGTTCCATCGTGGCGCTGAACGCCGATACAGGGAAGCTGGCCTGGTATTTCCAGAATTCCCCCCACGATACCCACGATTGGGATGGCACGGAAGCGGCGGTGCTTTTCGATGCGCCCATTAACGGGCAGCCGCGAAAGCTGGTGGCTCAGGCGGCGCGCAATGGGCACTTCTTTGTGCTCGACCGCGTCACCGGCAAGGCGATCGTTTCCACGAATTACATCAAGACCAACTGGACCAAAGGCTACGACGCGAAAGGCCAGCCGATTCCGAATCCGGAAAAGGATCCGTCGCTGGCGGGAACTCTGGTGACGCCAGATGCGGGTGGCGGCACCAACTGGTTCCCGCCGACGTTCAGTCCGCAGACCGGCCTGTTTTATGTGAACGCCAACCAGTCCTATAGTGTCTTTTATCTCTACGACGGTACCGACAACCCGCAGGGTTGGGGCGGCAACCAGATGACCGGCTATTCGCAGAGCGCGCTCGAAGCCATCGATTACCAGACAGGCAAGGTGAAGTGGAGTCACAAATGGGAAAGCGGTTCGAATTCGGGACTGCTTTCCACGGCGGGCAATCTGATCTTTACCGGCGCGCCGGTAAGGTCGATTGAAGCACTGAATGCCACAACGGGCGATCCACTTTGGCATGCCCGGCTGGCCAACGGTGTGAGCAATACGCCTACGACGTGGGAAATGGATGGCACGCAGTATCTGATCGTGGGGAGCGGCGATACGTTGTACGCTTTCGCGATGATGGCGAAGTAGGGAAATTGGCCTTTTAGTTCGGGAGATAGAGATGATGAAATCGGTTGTACAATTGGTTCGAACGTTTATGAACCGACATTCCGTACTTACTGTTTCGCTCGCGCTCGTCGCAGCGGGGAGCGCATTTGCGCAGGCAGGCAGAGGCCGTGGCGCCGCCGCAGGGGCTCCCGCTGCTACCGGGGCCGCGCGCACGTCCGGCGACTCCATCGGGCCGTATGACAAGCAGATTGTCGACCCCGCCGCAGCCGAACGCGGCCGCCATTTTTACGCTTCCGAATGTGTAGATTGCCATGGCCCCACGGCGCGCGGTCAGGACAACAAAGGTCCCAACCTGGTTCGCTCTCTTGTGGTGATGCATGACCGTACCGGATCCGAACTCGGCCCGTTTCTGAAGAAGGGCCACCCGATGCAGAGCAAGGCTGCGAGCGCCAGTCTTACGGATGCGCAGATCGCCGATCTCTCGCACTTCCTGAAACAGCGTATTGACGATGCACTGAAACGCCAGCCTATGGGCGACAACATCAATGTGATCACCGGTGATGCAGCGGCAGGCAAAGCGTATTTCGAAAGTGCCAAGTGTGGTACTTGCCATGCCGTCACGGCAGGCGGGCAGAACAGCCTTTTCGGAATTTCCACCCGTTATCCGGATCCCGTCAATCTACAGCAGGCCATGCTGTTTCCCGGCGGTGGCGGACGCGGAGGACGCGGCGGCCGAGGCGCGCCCGTGGGCCCGGCAGCCATCACACCGGGGACGGTGACGCTGACTGTCACGCCTCCTGGCGGGCAGCCTGTTACCGGCGCGATTGTTTTATTCGACGACTTCGACGTGCAGATTCGCGATGCAGCGGGCAAGCTCCACGCCTGGTCGCGGACACCCACCCTCAAAGTGGTGAAGAACGACCCGTTGGTTGCTCATCACGAGTTACTCGACCGAATCACCGATAAGAACGTGCATGACCTGGTGGTTTATCTGGAGACCGTGAAATGAGCAAATTGTACACACTGGCAATCGGCTTCACGCTGGGTGCAGTTTCGCTTCTGGCCCAGCCGGCGAATAACGAGTGGCCCAGTTACAACGGCGATCTTTCCGGCCGGCGTTACAGCCCGATGACGAAGATCAACGACAAGAACGTCGCGGGCCTGAGTCTGGCGTGGATGTACCGGTTGACGGGAGTCCAGGGCACTACGATGCCCCGGGCCACGCCGCTCATGGCGGATGGCGTGATTTATCTTTCCAGTCAGGACAACGCAGTTGCGATCGACGCACACACGGGGCGTGAACTCTGGCATTATGTCTGGCCCAGCACGGGCGCGCGGCACTTCTCAAACCGCGGCATGGGCATGGACGGCAATCAGGTTTTCTTTGAAACGCCGGATTGCCGGCTGGTCGCGCTCAGCAAGGAAGAGGGCAAGCTGAAGTGGTCGAAGGTTATTGCCGATATCGATCAGTTCTACTACTGTTCGGTAGCGCCCGTCGTGGTGGGGAATCACGTGATCGCGGGCGTCAGTGGTGACGATCTGGATATTCCCGGGTTCATTGAAGCCCATGATCCCGAAACCGGCGACCTGCAGTGGAAATTCTACACGGTGCCCATGAAGAAGGGCGATCCCGGTATGGATTCGTGGCCGAACGAAGATATGGCTTCGCACGGTGGGGGCATGACGTGGCAGCCGATCACTTACGATCCGGACCTGAAGATGATCTATGTCACTACGGGCAATCCGCAGCCCGTGATTGCAAATTCGAACCGCAAGGGCGACAACCTCTATACAGGTTCCATTTGCGCGGTTTCGGCGGAGACCGGGAAGATGGTGTGGTATTTCCAGGTTTCTCCGCATGACACGCACGACTGGGACGCCACGCAGGCGGCTGTTCTTTTCGATGCGACGATCAACGGACAGCCGCGCAAACTGCTGTCAATGGCGGCGCGCAACGGCAGATTCGTGACGCTTGACCGCGCTACCGGCAAGACGATCGTTTCGGTGGATTATGTGAAGACGAACTGGACGATGGGCAACGATGCGAAGGGCCAGCCGATTCCGAACCCGGCGAAGAATCCTTCGCTGGCGGGGACGCTGGTGAGTCCGAATCAGGGCGGCGCGACGAACTGGTATCCGCCGGCTTACAATCCGCAGACCGGATTGTTTTATGTGAATGCCAACCGTGCGTTCAGCGTGTATTACATTTACGACGGTTCGGATAACCCGCTGGGCTGGGGCGGGAATGATCGGGGTGGGTGGTCGGAGAGCGGACTGGAGGCGATTGATCCGAAGACGGGCCAGATCAAATGGACCCACAAGTGGGAGGGCGGTAACAATTCCGGGTTGCTCACGACGGCGGGGAATCTGATCTTCACCGGAGCTCCGGGGAGCGCGATTGCGGCGCTTAATGCGACGACGGGTGAACCGCTGTGGCATGCGCGGCTGTTATCAGGCGTGTCGATGCCGCCGACGACGTGGGAACTGGACGGGACACAGTATTTGCTGGTGGGGGCGGGGGATACTCTTTACGCTTTTGCTCAGCATGTGAAGTAGGGTGGGCTGGCCGCTCGGACCGAACAAATCTCGATGAACTTTGGCAAACTGGTTGCCGCTGTTGTCGGAGGCTGCTTTGTATGCCAGCTTCTCTTTCAGTTCGTTTACATGATGATTTCGCCGCGACGCTGGGTTAGGTCGAGGTACGCGCTAAAATCCGGCGAAATCACCGAGGATGCCGTCAAGAGCAGACGGGGCCGAATCCGGTTCAGGATAATGGGATTCATAGGCACGGCATTTATCGCATTTTACGTTTCCCTTTTTGTCCGCAATCTGATGAGACCGTAGCTTTCGTCCTTGTTGCGGCGGGTCCTGATCGCTATCGATAAGCCGTTAATATGGTTTCCGCCCCACCCAATTTCCAGGCGGATTATATTCGCAGACCCAAACCTGGCGCCGCCCATGCTGAGCCCAGGCGCAGCCGACCTCTTTGGTATCTGCCCAGACGATTTGCGTGTAATGGCCGCACACGCCGCTGCAAGTATTTGAACGGTAGTTATAGTCCTTCACCTCGCCCGCCCAGGCCGCCACAACCTCGGCCGGCATCGCGAGACCCCCGTCAATCTCGTACAGGTTCTCGCCAAAGTTCGGATTATGGCTGTGGACGAACTGTCCGTTCGCGATGAGCTTATTCGCCCACTCCTGGGCTACCGCGGCGAGGCTGCCGGACCAGACCAGAGGCTGAATACCCACGCCCGCCCGCACCGCATTGTGGTCGGCGACAATCTCACGCGGCAACGGCGTCTTCGTAGCTGGCTCGGCGGTATCCGGAGTTTTACGCTCCTCGCCAAAATGCCGCCACTGGGCCACGGACGTTCCCGCCAGCCCGATAGCGGCTGCCAGCAGTGCCAAACCCTGAAACGTTGGCTTCATGGTTCTATGGACGCTCCGGACCTGAGTTTTCGATTCACTTTCATTTCGGTTGATCCCACGGAACGTAATTCTCCCAGCGCCATGGAAGTTTCACGTCGCCCATCAACTCCCCCACAAGCGCCTTGTAAATACCCTCGGCACGGTCGCTGTTGGACATCAGCAGAATACACGCCCGCCGCGGCTGCACGCAGAGCGCGTAATTGCCGGTGCCATCGTCGTGGCCTTCCTTAAAGAAAGCATGCCCGAACGGCGTTTCAAACACACCCCAACCCAGGCCGTAGCCAAGCTGGATTGGCTTGTATTCCTTGGTTGTCGTGTCGCTGAGGGTAGGGAATTGCGTCACGCTATCGATCGAAATCTGCCGCCTGATCATCTCCGCCTTCGCGGTGGCGCTCAATCCGTCTCCGCTCACCACGCCGGCCAGGAACCGCGACCAGTCCCGCGGAGTGGTATCCATTGACCCGGCGGCGCCCACCTTGCTCCGGCGGCGGTGCGGTTGGGCGTCTCCGTTCATGAGGTACACGCTGGCATCGTCCGCAAGCAAGTCGCTGCGCCATACCATCGAAGTGCGGCTCATGCCGAACGGGTCGAATACGCGCTTCTGCATCTCCTGACCAACGTCGAGCCCGAGCCCCGTCTCGAGCACGAATTGCGCGAGGGTTAAGCCTTCGCCGGAATAATCGAAGCGGATGCCCGGATCGCGGTGGAATTTCAGCTTGCCATCGGGTTCGAGAAAGGCGAGGTTGGCGAAGCCGGGCGTGTGATCGAGCAAGATGCGGAACGTCAGTTTGCGCCACCGGTTGTCATTCGCCAAATCTGCGTATTTGGGATACTCCGGCAGGGGCTTGGGAAGGTATTCGGCGATGGAACGGTCGAGGTCGATCTTTTTCTCATCCACAAGCTGCATCACGAAGTACGCGAACGTGGCCTTGGTCAGGGACGCGCCGTACATAACGGTATCCGGAGTCAGCGGCAGTTTCTCCGCTACGTTCCGCGATCCGAAAGCGTTGAGGTAAGCGACGCGTCCGTCGCGGATCAGCGCGACAGCCAGACTCGTGACGGAATTCGCGTGCATCAGATCCAGGACTGTCTTATCGATGCCGGCGGTGGAGAGAGGGTGACCATCAAGCCGGGTGATTGGCTGGGCGATTGGCTGGGCGATCGCAATTCCGGAAACGGTGACCGCCAGTATCGCGCGGATGAAATGTGAACGCAGGTTGGACCTCCTGAATCCAGCATACGTCGATTCAGCCGGTTATGTTCAGAGTGTTAATCATGCCGGTCCGGAAGCTGAGTTCAGGCGTGGCTGGCGGGATAGGATACTTGACTCGCAAGGACCATGGCGTCCAGGGAACGTACAGGAATCCTGTACACTAAAACCGAGGCCCTTATGCCGAGTGAAACAACCTACACCAGTCTCCGCGAAAATCTTGCCGCCGTGCTCGACCAGGTAGTCGATCAGCAGGAGATTGTAGTTGTTCGGCGAAGGGGTGCCCGCGATGTCGCCCTGATCCCCGCGTCGGAGCTCGCTGGGCTTTATGAGACAGCGCACCTGCTCCGCTCCCCTCGCAACGCGAGCCGATTGCTCTCCGCACTTCGCGGCGCACAAGCAGGGAAAGTCAAGCCTCGTACTACATCCGCTTTGCGGAAAGAGATGCTCGGTGAAGCGCGAGGCTAAACGGGTTGCCATATTTCAACCCGAGTTTCTTCAGGACCTGCGATTTTGGGTCAAAAACGAGCGCGCTATCGCTCTGAGAGTCCTTGATCTGGTTGATGCCGTCATGCGGGATCCATTCCAGGGCCTCGGAAAACCCGAACCGTTGAAATACGTCCTCAGCGGTTGTTGGTCCCGACGGGTCACTCAGGAGCATCGCCTCGTATACCGCGTGACCGATGAAGCAGTCGATTTCCTTCAAGCCCGGTACCACTATTAGAACGACGATGCGTGAAATTCGGATCCTACGCTGCAACGATTCCCTGCTAACTCGGCTTGTAACGGCCAATGCCGTCTGAAGTTCCTTGCAGAGCGGTCCAGCCTTTTCATGCTCCCGAAAACCCCCTTGATAAACTGAAATTCATGAGTCTCTCTCCCGGTAAACTCCAACACATGAAGGCCCTGTCGAATGAGAAGGGCATTATCGCCGCTGCGGCAATGGACCAGCGCGGCTCGCTGAAAAAATCGATCGCCGCTGCCAAAGGGATCCCTGCCGATCAGGTCACCAATGAACAGATGGAAGAGTTCAAGGTCGTCGTCAGCAAAGTGCTTACGCCCCACGCGAGTGCGATTCTGCTCGACCCCGAATTCGGCCTCCCCGCCGCCAAGGCGCGCGCCAAAAACGCCGGCCTGCTCCTCGCCTACGAAGAGACTGGCTACGATCACTCCAAGCCGGGCCGGCTCCCCGATCTTCTGCCGCTCGTTTCCGTCAAACGCCTCAAGGAAGATATGGGCGCCGACGCCGTCAAGATTCTCCTCTATTGGGCGCCCAACGATACCAACTACATTAACGATCTGAAGGGCGCGTTCATCGAGCGCGTTGGCGCCGAATGCGAGGCGTATGACATTCCGTTCTTCTGCGAATTCATCGTGTACGATGCTAATGGCGTCGACGAAAAGAGTCTGGAATTCGCTAAAGCGAAGCCGGGGTATGTGACCGCCGCGATGAAGGAATTTTCGCTCGATAAGTACAAGATCGACGTCCTCAAGGTCGAAGTTCCGATCAATCCGATCTACGTGGAAGGCAGCGTCGTTTTCAAGGGACAGGCCGCCTACAGCCGCAAGGAAGCGCTGGATCATTTCCGTCGCGCGGCCGATGTCGCCACCAAGCCGTTCATTTATCTGAGCGCGGGTGTCGCCAACAACGTTTTCATCGAAAATCTGGCCATGGCAGCCGAAAGCGGCACCGATTATTCCGGTGTTCTCTGTGGCCGCGCCACATGGCAGGATGGCATCAAAGTCTACGGTGAAAAGGGCGCGAAGGCCCTCGAAGACTGGCTCAATGGAGAAGGCCTCAAGAATCTTGCGGCCGTGAACGCAGCCATCGCCGAGGCGAAGCCCTGGTTCAAAAAAGCCGGGGTAGCCGTAGCATAAGCCATGACTTCCACACTGGCGGTTCGCGACACTTCGGTACCCTTAAGCCGCAATAAGAATCTCCGCAAGTGGGTGGAAAAGATGGCGGCTCTGACCAAGCCATCTTCCATCTACTGGGTGGACGGTTCGCAGGCCGAAAACGATCGGCTCTGCGCCGAAATGGTTGCGAGCGGGACCTTCATCAAGCTCAATCAGGAGCTCTGGCCGGGCTGCTACTATGCCCGCTCGGATGCCAATGATGTTGCCCGTGTGGAAGACAGAACTTTTATCTGTTCGCTCTCGAAGGATGGGGCTGGTCCGACGAATAACTGGTTTCCTCCCTTCGAGATGCGTAAGAAACTCAAAGGGCTGTTTGATGGCTGTATGCGGGGCCGTACGATGTACGTGCTGCCCTTCAGCATGGGTCCTGTCGGTTCGCCGATGTCGCAGATCGGCGTGCAGCTGACCGATTCTCCGTATGTCGTGGTCAACATGCGGATCATGGCGCGCATCGGCTTGCCGGTGTTCGCTGAAATCGATAAAGATGTGAAGCGCGTCGTGCCTTGCATGCACACGGTGGGTGCGCCGCTGAACCCCGGCGAGCAGGACGTCCCGTGGCCCTGCAATAAGGAAAAGTACATCGTGCATTTCCCGGAAACGCGCGAAATCTGGTCCTACGGTTCGGGCTACGGCGGCAATGCGCTGCTGGGTAAGAAATGCTTTGCCCTTCGCATCGCGTCGAATATTGCGCGCGATGAAGGCTGGCTGGCCGAACACATGCTGATTCTCGGCGTGGAAAATCCGGAAGGCGAAAAGACGTATGTCGCCGCGGCTTTCCCGAGTGCCTGTGGCAAAACGAACTTCGCCATGCTGGTGCCGCCGGATAGCTTTGAAGGCTGGAAGGTTTGGACCGTGGGCGATGACATCGCCTGGATTAAGCCCGATGAGACCGGGCATCTGCGCGCGATCAATCCGGAAGCGGGTTTCTTCGGTGTGGCGCCGGGAACCTCCGAACAAACGAATCCGAACGCGATGGCGACGCTCGCGCGCAACACGATTTTCACCAATGTGGCGTTGACTCCCGAAGGTGGCGTCTGGTGGGAGGGCATGACGAGCGAACCGCCGGCCGAATGTATCGACTGGCAGGGCAAACCCTGGACACCGGCGAGCGGGACGAAGGCCGCGCATCCGAACTCCAGGTTTACCGCGCCCGCTTCGCAATGCCCGACGATCGATCCCGAATGGGAATCGCCGAATGGAGTTCCGATCAGGGCCATCATCTTCGGAGGCCGTCGGGCCACCACGATGCCGCTTGTCTATCAGGCCTTCAACTGGAGCGCGGGTGTGTACACCGGTGCGACGATGGGCTCGGAAACCACTGCGGCAGCGGCTGGCGCGGTGGGCAAAGTGCGCCGCGATCCGATGGCGATGCTGCCGTTCTGTGGGTATCATATGGGCGATTATTTCCGCCACTGGCTGAAAGTGCAGCGGTCGCTCGAAGAAACGCCGCGCATTTTCCACGTGAACTGGTTCCGCAAAGACGCCAACGGCGACTTCATGTGGCCTGGCTTCCGCGACAACATGCGGGTGCTGCGCTGGATCGTGGACCGTGCAAAGGGCCGGGCGGTGGGCAAAGAAACGCCGATTGGGTGGATGCCCCATTACGAGGACATCGACTGGCAAGGGCTGGACTTCTCGCAGGAGCAATTCGAAGCTCTGCAGGCGTTCGACCGTATGGCGTGGCGCAGCGAAGTGATCAGCCATGAAGAGCTGTTCATCGATCTGCACGATCACCTGCCGCCGGAAATCGTGTACGAGCGCGAACTTCTGATCTGCCGGCTTTAACGCTGGAAGAATCTTAGCTTGTCGACGTTGGGTTCCACGGCAACATCGAAGAACCCGACCATCATCTCGTCGCGTGTCTGGTCGCCCCAAACCACTTCGGCGCGGGGGTCGGGGTTGTGCGGATTCTTCGCTGAATTATCGAAGATTGCCACCGCCTGCAGCTCGGTCCCGCCCTTGAGAAAACGCGGCTCGGCAAGACGATACGAAAGCTGCCAGAAGAAGTTGTAATGGACGTCGAGCAGGGGCTCGATCGAAGTGGGCGAATGCACGATGTTGTATTCGAATTCCTTGCCGCGCAAATGCAGATGGGGAAAGAAGCTGAGCAGCAGGGCGTCGTTGGGAATGGTGCCACGGGCCTCCGCGCGATAGGACGGGTCGCCGGGAGGGATGCGGAAATGGCTGTTGGTCAGCTGCAAAGTCATAACGCGTTTGGCCGGCGGGGCCTTCGCGAAAATCATCCCGATGGCGGTGCGGTCCGTTGCCGGTTTCCCGTTCGCCGTGTAGTGAAGCTGGAATACAAGATCGGAGCCACGCGGGATTAGTTTGGCCATGCCTTCCGGCCACTCATCGGGTGAACTGCCTGGCGCATAGACGAGCAGGATATCGCTGGTCGTCATGGAATCGGCCATGCTGACGGAGATAAACGGCACGCCGACGGGCGACTGTGCCAGCCATGCAGACCCCGGTGGCCGGATGTAAACAACCGCATGATGAACGTGCGCGCGGCTGCCCGGGCGAATCTCCGACATGCGAACCCAACGATCTTCCGTGAAGCCGGTGTGAACGATTTCGTAGGTGTAATCGACATCGCCCCGCGCCGGAATGGCGACGGGCTTCGGCATTGTGACCACCAGATCGGGCGAGGGAATTACATAGCCAGCGGCCCATTGACGCGGGGGCGGGGAATCGGCGGGATTTCCGGCGGGAGCGCCTGCCCGGGACCAATCCGCGAGTGTGGCAATCTGCGACGGTGTTAATGATGGGTCATTCGAAAAATGGCCGATCTTCGGATCAGCGAACCACGGGGGCATTTCCCTCGCACTGGTGCGGCGGGCGATCGCAGCATTCCACTTGCGGGCATCCTGATAAGAAACCAGGGGCATTGGAGCGATTTCACCAGCCCGATGGCAGGACTGGCAGTGGCCCTGGAGGATAGGCAAAACGTCTTTATAGAACGAAGGCGCCGCGTAAACGGGAACCGCCAGGAGCCACGGCGCCAGGCTGGCAAAACGCATCGCTATTCCACAACACGCGCGGTCTTGATGTAATCAAGGCGTGGAAACTGCTTCGTCAGATAGGCATTGCCCTGCGAAGTAATCAGATCCTGCTGTGGCCCTTCGCGGTCGCCGGCGTAAATCTGGTCCACCACATCCATCCCGCTGATAACCTGGCCGAACGCCGAAAAATGCTGTGGATCGAGCTTCGAACCGTTGTCCGCGAGATTGATAAACAGCTGCGTGGTGCGGGTGTCGGGTCCGGATGTGGCGAAAGTCAGCGTGCCGCGCTTGTTGCTCATCAGCACCGGATCGTCCTGAAGCTTAAAATCCCAAACCGCGTTATTGGCCGGATCGGCGGGCAAACCAAACTGCACCACGAAGCCCGGTACAACGCGGAAAAAGCGGGCTTCATCGTAAAACTTCGCCTTGATCAAATTGTAGAAACGATCGACTCCGATGGGCGCGGCGGCTCGCGACACCTCGATAATCACGGGCCCGCGGCTCGTGTCGAAGTTCACCTTGAACGACGCGGGCGCAGTTTCGCTGGAAGGTGGCGCCGCCGGTTTGGACTTCGAACAGGAAGTCGCGGTCAGGGCGACAAGGGCGCACAGCAATACAGGAAAGGTTTTCATAGTTCCGTCACGACCAGTTTAACTTTCCAATCAGTTCCGCAGGGTGCCGGACGCCGAAATCGGGAAGCAGCGCCTCCAGTTCGCGGGCAATGCGGAGCGGCGACGATGGATCCCAGAATGTCGCGGTGCCCACTTCCACCAGACACGCTCCGGCCAGGAGGAATTCAGCCGCATCTTCGCCAGTTGCGATTCCGCCCATCCCGATCACGGGAATTTTGACCGCGCGGGCAACCTGATGAACCATTCGCAGCGCGATCGGCTTGATCGCAGGTCCCGAGAGACCGCCGTAGCCAGCGCCGATGCGCGGCTTGCGGGTTCGGGCATCGATCGCCAGCGCGACGAACGTATTCACGAGTGAAACAGCATCGGCCCCGCTGCGCTCGGCAGCCAGGGCAAAAGGTTCAATCGACTGAACGTTTGGCGAAAGCTTCACGATGACAGGCCGTGTCGAGGCAGCCTTTACGCAGGCTACGAGCTCGGACAAGGCCGATTCATCCACTCCAAACGCCAGTCCGCCGTGCTTCGTATTCGGGCAGGAGACGTTCAGCTCATAAGCGGACAGCCCTTCGGCATCGTTGAGAATCCGAACGACTTCCAGATAGTCTTCCGCCGCATAGCCGAAAACGTTGGCGATGATGGGTGTCGAAAACTTCCGAAGCAGCGGCAGCTTTTCGGAAACGAAGGCGCGTGCGCCAACGTTCTGGAGGCCCACCGAGTTCATCATGCCCGCGCGGGCTTCCCACAGCCGTGGCGCGGGATTTCCATCGATCGGTTCGCGCGAAAGGCCTTTAACGACGATGGCGCCGAGTTGATTCAGATCCACCTGTTTCTCGAATTCGATTCCGTACCCGAATGTGCCGGAAGCGGCGAGCACCGGGTTGCGGAATGAAATGCCGAGGACAGTCGTCTGCATCAAAGGCTACGGTTTGGAAGCCTTTTTCGCGGCGGGGCGCGAGATCGGCGACTTCGGCTTCACCAGGGCATCGAGCTCTTTGCGGATGTTGACTTCCTGGTTTGCCAGCCAGGTTGCAGAGGCGTCACCCGGATCCATCACAACATATTCCGAACGCACCATACCGGACTGGTCGATGAAGGCCAGCATCGGAACGTACCAGCCGTCAGCGGGGGCGTGCAGGAATTTCAGAGCCTGATCCTGCGCGGAGTAGCCAACGGGGAAATTCGCGCCGGTAATCTTCAGAAATGCGGGAATCCCCTCTTTGGCGCCCGGATCGATGGTGACACCCAGCACCTGCACACCTTTACCGGCATACTCAGTCTCCACTTTGGCGAGAACGCCGGCGGTGTGCTGGCAGTGGGTACAGGTCGTAAACATAAAGGGCATCACAACGACTTTGCCTTTATACGAACTGAGCAGCTTTTGCGATCCATCCACCATGTGGACCACGAATTCGCCGGCTGGGCGAGGTACTGCGAACGGGCCTTTGGGGGCCAGAGGCGCCTGGGCCATGAGGGAAGTTGCCAGAGCAACGGCAGGCAGAAGTGCAATAAGTTTACGCATGATTCTCTCGTTATTCTACGCGGTAACAGGTTCCGTTTTGTGCCGGCTCCGACGACGAGCCCGAAAAGACCCGATGGTAACGGCGACGGCAAGCACCAGCATGGAAAAATCCCGAGCCAGTGTTTTGGGTCCAAGCGCGTCACCGGGGCCGAAGCAGCCGCAATCGATCTTGAGTCCGACCACGTACGACCGGACCATCACGACAAAGAAGAGGGTCAGCAGCAGACTCGCTATCAGCGCAAACCACCGCTGCCAAATCCCGGATATCAGTCCGATGCCCAGCAGCAACTCGCCCCACGGCAGCGCGCGGGCCACAGGTTCCAGCGCCCAATCCGGCAGGAGTTCAAAAGCGTTCAGTCCGCCGGCGAACTCAATCCACGGCGCCTTCAGTTTCATGTAAGCGGCATATACGAAGATCGCGGCCAGGATCAGACGTCCGGCAATCAGTGCACGGGTAGCCATTCGCGACCGCGTTGAACCCTGTGACGTCTGGCTCAGCGGCGTGGGATCGGGTGCCGCGTTGTTTGCGGCGAGCGATTCGGGCATCATCTATTGGGCGGAAAGCTTTCCGTCCAGATATTTCTTGAAAAGGTTGTAAGGCATCTCCATGATCGTGGAAACAACTTCGCGTTTGCCTTTCGAAACCACTACGACACTCGGCGTGGAAGGGATATGGTCCATGTATTGGGCCATCGTCATATCGCCCTTAATCCCGTCGTCCAGGTGGGCGTCGTTCTTCGCCATGTCGTGAATTTTCTTCATGACATCGGCGGGGACAACCTTTGCCACTTCACCTTCGATGTCGCCCGTGTTCTTGCCATTCACCGACCAGGTGTCCTGCGTGGCGAAGATCTGATTGACCACAACATCGTAGTAGCCGAGTTGGCCAGCCGCATTCGCGATACGCGCTGCAAGCTGCGCATGAGGGTGCTGCGGCAGGGGGAAATCGCGATGCACGAACTTCACCTTACCGGTCTGAATATAGTCCTTCGTGAATTGCGGCATGAATTCTTTGAAGAAGCGCGCGCAATGGGGGCACTCGTAATCGGTGTATGCCTCCAGTGACACGGTTGCGGTTGGCGAACCCGATTCCTTGTAGTTGGTGATCGGTGCGGCCGCTTTGCCAAGTGTCGCGCTTTTGGCGGGCAACGTGGTGGCGGTCTTTGCCAGCGGCGCCGTTTTGGGCGCAGGCGCAGTCTGCCCGGAAAGCAACAGGGCCGGTAAAAGCAACAATAGGGTACGCATCATTCTCTCTTTATTAAAGCACTGGTCGATTAGCTTCTGTGTAACCGTTCAATGCCCGGCGGCCTGAATTTGTGACATGTTTGAACGCCCGGGCTTTATAGTCTGAAGCCGCTATCATGTGAATACATATAATGACGCCCGCCGAGTTACTTGGTCACATTCGAAAACAGCCGCACAGCCGCACCAGCCTGAAAACTCTATTTCGAGATCTGCGGCTTCGCGGTGAACAGCGGATTGCGGTTGAAAACACACTGGAACGGCTGGTGGCTCGGGGCGAGCTTCTGGAACTGCGCTCGGGGCAGTACGAAGTTGCTGGCGCCAACAAAGACCAGATCGCGGGCAGGGTGATTGTTCACCGCGACGGATTCGGTTTTCTGGTGCCGGACACTCCGGTTCCCGGCGTTACCGGCGATATCTACCTCAGTCGCGACTCGATTCGTGGAGCGATGCAGGGCGACCGCGCGGTGGTCCGGATCACGTTTCGGGGGAGGGAAGGCCGGGCCGAAGGCGAAATCGTCCGGGTGCTGCGGCGAGCGCATCCCACCATCGTCGGTGAGTTCCGCATTACCCGGCGGGGCATGTTCGTGGCGCCCTTCGACCAGCGCCTGCGGGATTGCGTGGAAATCCCCGAAGGCATGGAAATTCCTCCCGCGACAGCGCAGATCGACCGAATCGGCGCCAAAACTGTGACGGTAACCGACGTGGCGGATCTCGATGGAATGATCGTGAACGCCGAAGTTCTGGATTATGGCGACGACGGCGGACGGCCCAGTGGAAGGGTAATCGAAGTTCTGGGTCACGCCGACGATTTCGGGATCGACGTCGAAATCATGATCCTCAAACATCACCTGCCGAACCGTTTTCCCGGCGAAGTGCTTGAGGAGGCAGAGCGGGTGCCGGAAGCGATCACGGAAGCTGAAATTCGCAGCCGGCGTGATTTTCGGCAGCTTCCGATTGTCACGATTGACGGCGAAACGGCGCGGGATTTCGACGACGCGGTGCTGGTGGATAAGCTTCCGAACGGCCATTTTGCTCTCCAGGTACACATCGCCGATGTGAGCCATTACGTGAAGCCAGGCAGCGCGATCGACATCGAAGCCCAAATGCGCGGGACCAGCGTTTACTTTCCCGACCGCGCCGTACCGATGCTGCCTTTCGAGCTTTCCACCAATATCTGTTCGCTCAAACCGCACGTCGACAGGCTCGTCTTATCGGCGCTCATCGAATTCGACCATCAGGGTGACCCGCTCTCATTTGAGTTCTGCCGCGGCGTGATTCGCAGCGCGGAACGGATGACCTATACGAAAGTTCACGCAATTCTCGAAGGCGACGTTGAACTTCGCCGGCAGTATGCGCCGCTAGTGGATCGCTTTTCCACTATGCGCGAACTCGCCGAATTGCTGATGCGGAAGCGATACCGCCGGGGGTCGATCGACTTCGATCTGCCCGAACCGCTGATCGAATTCGGCGCTGAAGGCGAAATGGTGGGCGTGACGCGCAGCCCGCGAAACATTGCGAACCGGATTATCGAAGAATTCATGCTGGCCGCGAACGAAGCGGTGGCGGCGCATCTGGAAGCGACAGGCTTTCCGTCGATCTACCGGGTGCACGATTCGCCCGATCCCAAGCGGGTGATGGAGTTCGAAGACATCGCGGCGCAATTTGGCTATTCGCTGGGGGTGGGCCATGTGCCGGTCCAGAAGCATCGCTATCACGAAAAGAAAACCCAGGGCCGGAAGGTCCATAAAGATGTCGAATTGCCTGCCGAGATTAAGGTGCCATCGAAGGCATATCAGAGGCTTGTAGCGCAGATTGAGGGCAAACCGGAAGAACGTATTCTGAGCTACCTGATGCTGCGGTCTCTGAAGCAGGCCCGTTACAGCGCCGAGAACACGGGCCATTTCGCGTTAGCCGCGTCGCACTATACGCATTTCACCTCTCCCATCCGGCGGTATCCGGATTTAATCATTCACCGGCTCCTCAAGGCGTCGCTCGATCACGGGACGTATTCGGGTGAACCCGAACTGAAATCGATTGCCGAGGATTGCTCGCTGACCGAACGCCGCGCAGCCGAAGCAGAGCGGGAACTGGTGGAATGGAAGAAGGCAAAATTCATGGAAGAGCGCGTGGGCGAGGAATTCGACGCGCTGATCATCAGTACCGCAAAGTACGGTGCTTTTGTGGAACTGGCTGAGTGGTTTGTGGAAGGTCTGGTGCCGATTGAATCGCTGCCCGGCGACCGGTTTGTTTATCACGAAAACGTGCGCAAGATTATCGGCGACAGAACGCGGCGAACCTATTTGATCGGCGATAAAGTTCGGGTGTTGCTGGACCGTGTGGACCCCCTGGAGAGAAAACTGCAGTTCTCACTGGTGGAACCTGTCCGTGCGAAGGGACCTCGGGAATTGGCAAAGCGGGAACTGGCCAAGAGGGAAACAGCAAAGAGCGGAAAGGCAAAGGGCGGAAAGGCAAAGGGCGGAAAGGCAAAAAAGGGCAAAAGGAATCGTCATCGGGGATGATTTGGGCCCTGATATAAGCTGCACTGAATTTGTGAAATATCTGGTATACCCAGGCGTTCCTCACTTTGCTATATTGATGAGGGTTTCATAGATGACGACGGCGTTCAGCCCGCCCATCAGTTCCGAAAGGCTCAGCGTGGCGCGCGCTGCGGGTCTCAGTTCCGAGGCCCTGATTCAGGCATTCCGCCTGATGCATACGTCGCGCCGGGTTGACGACCGCGAGATTCTGCTCAAGCGGCAAAATAAGATCTATTTCCAGATTAGTTGTGCCGGCCACGAGGCGATACAGGTTGCCGCAGGTATGGCGACTCGCGCCGGGCACGATTGGTTCTTCCCTTATTACCGCGACCGAGCTCTTGCGCTGACGCTCGGCATGACTCCGTACGACATGCTGTTGCAGGCCATGGGCGCGGCCAGCGATCCCTCATCAGGCGGCCGGCAGATGCCCTCGCACTGGACCGATCCGAAACGCAATATCGTCTCGCCCTCATCGGCTACCGGCACGCAGTTTCTGCCGGCGGTGGGCTGCGCGGAGTCGTTCCGTTATCTGAATACGGGTGAGCAGCGTCTTGTGCTGACGTCGTCCGGCGAAGGTGCTACCAGCGAAGGCGAATTCTGGGAAGCGATCAATCAGTCTTGTCTGTTGCGCGCACCGGTCGTATTCCTGATTCAAGATAACGGTTTTGCGATTTCTGTGCCTGTGGAGAGCCAGACGCCCGGCGGGTCAATCTCGAAATTGATGGCAGGCTTTCCGGACCTGCTGACGATTGAAGTGGATGGCACGGATTTCATTTCCTCCTATCGCGCGATGACCACGGCAGCCGCGTGGTGTCGCGAAGGCCATGGTCCGGCGCTGGTGCATGCGCACTGCACCCGGCCCTATTCACATTCGCTGAGCGACGATGAGCGCGCTTATAAAACGAAGCACGAGCGTGAGCAGGAAGCCGAGCGCGACCCGCTGCGAACCTTTCCCGCCTTCCTGATCGAGAATGGAATTGCCGATGCGGAAACCCTGGAACGGATGACGAAGGAAATCGATCGGTCGATTCTGGACGATTCGCATCGCGCGCAGAAGGCAGCGACTCCGGACCCTGCTTCTGCGATGCGGCACTTGTATTCGGAAACCGTCGATCCGACCTCGGAGAAGTTCGACGTCGCCGCCAGGCCGGAAGGCGAGCCGCGCATTATGGCGGACCTGATCAATCTGACTTTGCGCGAAGAGATGCGGTGCAACGAACGTGTCGTTGTGTTTGGCGAAGACGTGGCGGATTGCAGCCGCGAAGGGCATTTGACCGAGGTCAAAGGCAAGGGCGGCGTCTTCAAACTCACCGCGGGATTGCAGACGGAATTTGGCGGTGCGCGATGTTTCAACGCACCGATTGCGGAGGCATCCATCGTCGGACGTGCCAGCGGCATGGCGATGGCGGGCATGAAGCCTGTCGCGGAGATTCAGTTTTTCGATTACATCTGGCCGGCGATGATGCAGTTGCGGGATGAACTGGCTTCGCTGCGCTGGCGGTCGAACGGGCAGTTCTCGGCGCCACTGGTTTTGCGGGTGCCGATCGGCGGATATCTCGGCGGCGGCTCGATTTATCACAGCCAGTCGGGCGAGGTGACGTTCACGCATATTCCGGGCCTCCGGGTGGTATTTCCATCAAATGCCGAAGACGCGTGCGGGTTACTGCGGACGGCAATTCGCTGCGACGACCCGGTGTTATTCCTGGAACACAAGAAGCTCTATCGCGAGATGTACAACCGGTCGCAACATCCGGGTCCGGATTTCACGATCCCGTTCGGGAAGGCGAAAATCGTCAAGCCGGGAGATTCGCTGACTATCGTTACCTATGGCGCGCTGGTGCACAAGGCTGAAATGGCGGCCCAGGAAATCGAAAAGCGTGCCGACGGCAGGACGATTGAGATCCTCGACCTTCGTTCGCTCTCTCCCTACGATTGGGAAGCGATCAGCGCCAGCGTTCGCAAGACCAGCCGGGTGATCGTGGCGCATGAGGACGTGCTGAGCTTCGGCTTCGGGGCGGAAATCGCGGCGCGAATTGCCGATGAGCTGTTCACATACCTGGATGCGCCTGTGAAGCGGGTGGCGGCTATGGATACGTGGGTCGGTTACCATCCGGATCTGGAAAACAAGATTCTTCCGCAGACGGAAGATTTAATTGCCACCATCGAACTATTGCTGGCTTTCTAGCTAATTCAGTTCTTGTGCCCCACGGGCGAATGTTAAGATAGTTACGAACATGACGCCCGCACAGTCCGTGCCGGAGCCTGAAGTCAGGGCTTCGTCGCCTTTTTCCTGGGTGACTATCGCGTGGGTGTCGGCTCTTCTCGCCATCTGCTACGCGCCGGTTCTCTATAAACTTGCGTACCAGTGGGCCACGGATGAGGATATGGGCCATGGTTTCTTTGTGCCCGTAATCGCCGGTTATATCGCGTGGCAGAAGCGCGACAAAATCGCGAGTCTCTTGCCGGAGCCGAGTTGGTGGGGGCTGGCACTCATGATATGGGCGGGAGTGCAGCTCTATGTCGGAACACTCGGAGCGGAGCTTTTCACTGCGCGGACTTCGTTCATTATTTCAATCGTGGGAGCGGTCCTTTTTTTGGGCGGCAAACGGTATTTGCGGATTTTTTCGTTTCCGCTGTTTTTGCTGCTGTTCATGGTGCCGATTCCCGCGGTCATCTACAACCAACTCACGTTTCCGCTCCAGATGCGCGCCAGCGAAATCGCCGAGGCCTCCATCACTTTCCTCCAGATCCCGATTATCCGAACCGGAAATGTGCTGGAACTGGCGACCCAGACTCTCAATGTGGTCGATGCCTGCAGCGGAATCCGCTCGTTGCTCACGCTGACTTTTCTTTCGCTGGTTTATGGTTACTTCAGCGAGAAGCGCACCTGGGTGCGGGTCGTATTATTTTTTTCCACCATCCCGATCGCGATCATTGCGAACGCCGGCCGTGTGACGGTCACCGGGGTCGTCGCTCAGTTCAAGCCGGAACTCGCCGAGGGCTTATTCCACGAGGCAACGGGCTGGGTAATTTTCATGGTGGCATTCGCTATTCTGGCGGTCGTTCACCAGTTGCTGGTACGCGTGGCAAAGTACGCGGAGCACAGACATGAACTCAATACTGCACAGTAAGTATCTGCGCATTCTCACCCTGGTGGTAGCGGTGCAGGCTGCCCTGTTCTACACGGCGTCCCGTGGCGAAAGTACACCGCTGCCGCTGCCGCTCACCAGTATGCCGACCACTCTCGGAAACTGGAAGATGTCACAGGAAGGCGTGATCGACGAAGAGACGCAGTCGGTCCTGAAGGCAGACGATCTCCTCACCCGGTTCTACACTGGTCCCGAGGGGTCCGCCAATCTGTTTATCGCGTATTTCAAGACGCAGCGCGCGGGACAATCGCCGCACTCCCCCAAGAACTGTCTGCCGGGTTCCGGTTTCCAGCCGGTGGACGGACAAAGCGGACGAATCGATGTGCCTGTGGAGGGCGGGTCGATCAACATCAACCGGTATGTAGTGGCGCGGGGCGAAGACGAAAGCGTCGTGCTTTATTGGTATCAATCGCAGGGCCGTGTAATAGCCGATGAGTTCGCGGCGAAATTCTATCTGATTGCCGATTCCATCCGGCATCACAGAAGCGACACTTCGCTGGTTCGTATCGTTGTTCAGGTTCACAATGGTCTCACTCGGGAAAAGGCCATTCACACCGCAATCGATTTCGCCCAGGCGTCTTATCCGATGGTAAGTTCCTGGTTGCCCCGTTAGAAAATCCGCCCGGCCGTCTGCCGGATCAATCTGAAGGAAACTGATTCATGAGGAGATTTGTCACATCCTTAATCGCCATCATCACGCTGGTGGGCGGTTATTACTCTTTACGCGGCGCGGATGCGGGGTTGACCGGCACGCCGGCGATTCGTTATTCGCTCGATAAGCTGGGTGTGCTGGCCAGCGTGTTGATGATCGGCGCGCACCCGGACGACGAAAACACCGGCGTCATCGCTTACCTGGCGCGGGGACGCAAGGTTCGGACCGGCTACCTCTCGCTGACCCGCGGTGAGGGCGGACAAAATCTTCTGGGCAATGAACAGGGCGATTACCTCGGCGCGCTCAGGACTCAGGAATTGCTGGCCGCGCGGCGTCTCGACGGCGCATCGCAGTATTTTACGAGAGCCATCGATTTCGGCTTTACCAAGACTGCCTCGGAAACGCTGGAGAAATGGGGCCATGACCGCATATTGTCGGACATTGTCTGGGTAATCCGCCAACAGCAGCCGGATGTGATCCTTCTGTGTTTCAGCGGCACGCCGGCGGATGGGCATGGGCAGCATCAGGTGTCCGCTATCCTGGGGCGCGAAGCGTTCGATGCCGCAGCCGATCCCTCGAAATTCCCAGAGCAGTTGAAGTGGGTAAAACCGTGGCAAGCGAAGCGAATCATGCAGGCGCGATTCACTCCTCCGGGCGGTGCGGCAGCAGGTTCCGGCGGTGCAGGCAGAGCTGGCGCCGCTGGTGCAAGTGGTCGGCCCGCTGTGGCAGTAAATGCATCGATCGACGGGCGTGATGGAGCCCGCGCTCCGGCAGCGCCGGAAGCAGACTCCGTGACGCTGCCAGTCGGCGATTACGACCCCGTGCTGGGAAGATCGTATCGTGAAATCGCCGTCTCCAGCCGCGACCAGCACAAGAGTCAGGCAATGGTGCAGACTATGTCGTTCGGTGCGCAAACCACCGGACTCATTCTGCGGGGTGGGGAAGCGGCGAAGAGTGACCTGCTCGATGGCGTGGATACGTCGTGGAGCCGGGTTCCGGGCGGTGCGCGCGTTGGCGAGTTGATCTCGAATGCGAAACGCGACTTCGACGATCTGCATCCGGAAAAAACTGTTTCAAGTCTGCTCGAAGCACGTTCTCTGATTACGGCACTGGCGACAAGCGGCCAGCAGTGGGCGCAGTGGAAAATCGGGGAAATCGATCAGGCAATCGCGTTGTGCGCGGGCGTGCGGGTCGAAGCGCAGGCCAATGCGTTTGCCTACGTCCCCGGCTCGACGGCGGATGTGAAACTGACTGCTATCAACCGGTCGCATTTGCCGCTGTCGCTGGCTGGAATCCGCATTGATGGCTGGGACGCTGCGAAGCCGGACGTGAAGGACCGCGCGCTCCCCTACAATCGCGAAGAGTCGGTCAACGTGAAAGTGACCGTGCCAAAAGACCGGCCGCTGTCACAACCTTTTTGGCTGGTGAAGCCGCATCGGGGCGATACTTACGACATTGAGGATCAGGCTCTCATCGGCCGCGCCGACATTGTACCGGAGGTGAACGTCACTTTCGATCTCACGGTGGATGGGCGGCCGTTTTCGGTGACTGAGCCGCTGCATTACCGCTATGCGGATCCTTCGCGCGACGAATTCGTGCGGCCTGTTGTAGTGGAACCGCGGGTCAGCATAGTCCTGCCATCGAAGAATTTCGTGGTTGCAACGGGCACCGTTCGCGAGATCAGCGTGCTGGTGAGGGCGTTGTCCGCGAATCAGGCCGGTGAACTGGTGTTTCAGCCGCCCTCGGGCTGGAAAGTGGAACCCCCGAAGGTGCCTTTCGACCTGAAGGAGAACGGGGCTACCGAGGAACTGAAATTCAAACTGACTCCGCCCGCGACGCCAGGGACAGGCGATTTCAAAATCGTCGCCAATCTGCCCGGAGGGTCCTCCGTCGCCACCGCAGTGAATACGATCGACTACGGCCACATTCCCGCTCAGACGATATTCGATATCTCGGGCGGCAAAATGGCCGCTGTAAAGATGCAGGTGCTGGCAAAGCGAGTCGGATACGTGATGGGTTCGGACGACATGATGCCGGAGGCGATCCGCCAGATGGGCTGCCAGGTGGATTTGCTCGACGAAAAAACGCTGAGCAGCGGAGACCTCGGTGTCTATGACGCTATTGTTACCGGGTTGCGCGCCTATGCGGTGCGAGCCGATTTGCGGGCCGCGCAGAACCGCCTGCTGGCATATGTCAACAATGGCGGCACGCTGATCGTGCAGTATAACCGGCTGGACGACCGGCGAATCAGTCCATCCGTGGCGGAAGCGTTCGATCATATGGGGCCATATCCGTTCGTGCTTTCACAGGGGAACACCGAACGGGTTACCGAGGAGGACGCACCCGTGAAGATTCTGGAGCCTTCGTCGCCGATTGTGCGTGCGCCAAACACGATCGGCGCGGCTGATTTTCAGGGCTGGATCCAGGAACGTGGCGTTTATTTCGCGGACACGTGGGACCCGAAATACCAGACACCCTTCGAGACACACGATACAGGTGAGAAAGAGCTGAAGGGTGCGCTGCTTTACGCGCGGTACGGCAAAGGTGCGTATATTTATACATCTTTTTCGTGGTTTCGCGAAATGCCGGCAGGCGTTCCGGGTGCGTTCCGGATTTTTGCGAATCTGCTGAGCGCGGGAAGAGCAGGGGAGTAGAGAATTCGCAGCACGAAGGTGCGCCACCAATGCGCTTTGAAAATCTGCCCGCGCGCTATAGTAAAAAATTGCTCATATGCTTGAAGTCTGTGCGTTAACGGACCCCGGTCGTGTCCGACAGTCGAATCAGGACTCTTTCCGGATTGTTCGGGAACTAGGCCTTTACATGCTCGCCGACGGCATGGGCGGAGCGCGCGGAGGAGCACACGCCTCGCGGCTGGCAGTCGATACAGTAGAGAAGGCGCTGGCCCGGTCGCCGCATCGTGACGCCGCCGCACTGCTGGGAGCCGTGGAAGAAGCCAACGATCTGGTGCTTGCTGAAGCCACCCGCGATCCGAATCTGGAGGGAATGGGCACCACGATAGTCGCCGCACTCGAAACCAGAGCCAACGATATCGCTATTGCCAGCGTCGGTGACAGCCGCGCTTACGTGCTCCATGGCAATGAGTTGCGGGCGGTCACCCAGGATCAAACCTGGGTACAGGAAGTGGGGCGGGGACTGGGACTGGATGACGCGAGCCTCCGAACCCATCCCATGCGCCACGTGTTAACAATGGCGGTAGGTGTGGGTTCGGCGGTCCGCATCCTCTATTACGCTGTGGAACTGAATCCCGGCGATCTCCTATTGTTGACCACCGACGGTCTGCACGGTGTCGTGCCCGAACGGGATATCAAGCGGATTCTGGACGACAAACAGTCTTCGCTGGAGACCAAGTGTGAACTGCTGATGTCGGCGGCACACGAGGCGGGCAGCCCCGACAACGTGACCGTCATGCTGATGCGGCCCGCCTGCTAGTTCCCGTTTTCCACCGTATGTTCCGAGGTTTCGCGCTTCAGCCAGTCCCGCAGCGCGTCGCGATTCAGCGTAATGCCCTTACGTGAATACCGCAGGTACCCCTGGCGACGAAGCTGGTTCATGTAGTGAGTCACGATTTCGCGCGACGTTCCCACATACTGTGACAACAACTCGTGAGTGAAGGGCATCATTTCGACGGACCCGTCACCCGCGTCGCGACCCAGCCGTTCCGAGAACCGGACCAGCGACCGAACCAGGCGCCGCCCGATATTATCGATCGAGAAGCTTTCGATTCGAGCGCCGAAATCCTGAGAGCGGTTGACCAGCAGCTGCACCAGCGCGATGCCAAGCCGCGGCCGGCGAACTACCAGTTCCTCGATTTCGGAAGTCGTCCATGTCATCACCTTGGTGGCGTCGAGCGCTACTGCTTCTTCCACGCGATGCTGTTCGCCGAGGAAGGCGCACTCTCCGAAGAATTCGTCGGGCTGGTAGATGTCGACGACGACCTGGCGGCCGTCATCGGCAGTTCGACAGACCTTAACTTTGCCGTCGATTACCAGATAAATGCTGTTGGATAGCTGGGATCGCCCGTAGATCAGTTGACCACGGGAGTATTCCAGTATTGTGGAGCAGGGTAAATAAGCCAGCGGATCTTCGAGGGCCGGCTCCCTGGTGTCGCGTATGGCAGGCTGGGGATTCATATAGCCAGTGCGTGAGAAATCTGTTTTTGTTTCTACCGTAGGGTTTCGGACCATACTATTAGTACTCAATATAACGATTTTAAATACTTGCTGCAATAACTTTTATGTCTTATTTATAATTCCACTTCTCTTCGAGTTCAGGGGAGACGATCTGTGGGTTAAGCCACGACCGCTCTCTTCTCTATTAGCATGTGGCGTACCACTTCCGTTCACTTGAGTACGATCTTCGTCTGGCGGTCGAGTTCCGGCTTCACTTCGGCAGCCATCTTGCTCTCCGACAAATTCCCTCCGAGAAAGCTGTTCAGGGCAGCAGCCGCTCGTGCCGGCGAACCAATAACTGCATTACGATTCACGCACATAAGTTTGGTTTGGGGCCGTCCGGCAAGGTAGCCTTTCGTCCAGACGATGAGCCGCAGATACTCCTGTTTGAGACGATTCTCACGAGCGGACGCGGCGTCCGATTTTCCGCCACGACGTTCAATCATCTTCCGTTGAGAGGCTAGAATATCTTCTAGGTTTCGCTCGATGAGTATGACCCGGCAGGGGATACCTTGTGGCAAATTCTGGATCATCGGTGCCACAATCTTCACCACTTTGCCCCTTGCATCTTCGAGCCATGAGGTATCTTTTGCCATTTGTCGGACTGGCTCGTACTCGAAATAACCGCGCGGGTTGTCCTCATCGGCATTGCGGAGGCCGTCCGTCAGGGGGGTCAGGCCACCGGCCACGAGCATTTGCATCAGCATAGACGTTCCGCTGCGGGGAAGGCCCGAAACAATCACCACTTCGTCCGTGATCGGCGGCAGCACACGCGACGAGGCGGCAAATGCGACCGGTCGCGGTGGCGGGCCTGATGAAACCGGCTGTGAAAATTTTTCCGAAGGCTCATGCAAATTGTGCCGAGCCGCACGCAACGCGGAATATGCAGTCGAATTGAGTGCGGAAGCACACGAATCCTGCAGGCGATGGCGGTAAGTCCAGCCAATCCAGAGAAGTGCCTCTGGGAAATTCGGATTGAGCGACAACGCGGCACGTAACGCGATCAACGCCTCTCCGCACAGACCGAGACGGACGAGGGCGATCCCGAGCAAATAATGACCTCGCGGATCCGTATCCAGCAAAGCAATGGCAGTGAGCGCGGAAGATGCGGCTGCCGTGAAATCCCCTTTGTGGAGCGACAATCGGCAAGCGGCCAAATGAACCCGGGAGTCGTTTGCATCGATTGCAATAGCCTGTTGCAGGACTGCCTGCGCTTCGCTCCAGCGGCCGAGCCGGCCAAGCAGTTCGATCTTGTCGGTGAACAGACCCGGGCGGATAAGATCTCCGGCAGGAATTCTTTCAAGGGCCTCGAGTGCCGCTGCCCAATTCCTCTTGGCAATATGGATCTGAGCCTCGAAATATTTCGCCAGAGAAGGGTCGAAGCGGCAGGTACGGCGCAGCCGTTTAAGTTCGGAACGCTGCTCCTGGCTGAGCGCGGGCTCGGCCGGGTTGCCGCGGGGATCTTTCGCGAGTTCACGCGCCTGGGTACGAAGGTCATTCAGACGGCGAATCGCTGTCTCATAAACATCACGCCGACGGCCAGCCCAATCTTCGGCAATAGACTCCATTCCGGAGATCTGACGCAGCGCCTGGCAGGAGATGAATAGCCGCAGGGCGACACGTTGGTCGTCGGGATCGGCGTCGCGCAGTTCTCGAAGGATCGCGGACGCCTCGGTGTGACGCCCGGCATCCTGAAACGCCTCCGCGAGGTTGGTACGCAAATCGGTTAAGGTGCGCTTGGTTGCCTTTTCATGATCGGCATCCGGCTCCTCCACGTACCCAAGCGCGACGAGTTGTTCCAGTGATTCGGTGGCGGCCACGGCATCCAGCTGCATGTGCGGGGGGTGGCAGCCATCCTTCCCGTCCACCTTTTCCCACGTCGGAATTCGCTGGATTTCGGGCAAATTCTCAAAAGCGGCAGAAATAGTTCTGCCTTCCATATCCGCGCCGGAAGGCAGGCCGAAAAGGTTGAGAACGGTCGGTGTGACATCGAGCAGGCCGACTCCGCCCAGGTCCGCCCCCTGACGGATGCCGGGACCCGCTATCAGGAAAACACCGTTGCTTCGATGCTCGCTTGCGGGGCCGGCATGGAGCTGCGGGATGAACGCCGGCCTCAGGTGATCGGGATGGAAGCCATGATCGGAAACGAGAATGACCGTTGCATCGTCGCCGGCCTTTGCCAGCAAAGTTCCGAGCATTTTGTCGTGCAGTTGATAACCGGCCTGCAGCACGCCGTTGTAAAGATCGAAATCTTCCTCTGCGATGCCTGCCTGCCGGGGAGGATTGTACTTCATGAAGCCATGGCCGAAATGGTCAATGGCATCGAAGTAGACGGCGCATAAATCCCATGGCTCGCGATCCATCAACCACGTCGCAGCCGTGTGGATATTGGCGCATTCCGCAGTCGTACGGGCAACTGAAAGCAGCCGGTGGTCTTTTTGCTGGTCGATTTCCAGTGCGCGCGGAACGAAGAAACTCAGCAGGTCGGCGGGGAGATCTTCAGGGTTGAGTCGAAGCGCCGCAAGATCCTCGCCCAATTCCGGCGGGTGAACCATGCCCGGTACCAGCTTGAACTCCGGCGCACAACGGTGGAACTGATCGGAGACCATCACCCCCGCGATCGGCTCAGCCGGATAGCTGGGCCACCAGCCCACCACGATACTGCGAAGTCCGCTCTGGCCGAGGATATTCCACAGCGCTTTGCATTTCCGCGAAAGGTTGGTGATGCGCTGCACTCCGCGCCCGTCGCGGCGGGGCTCCGTGAAACCGTGGACGCCATGATCGAAAGCCCGCTTGCCGGTCGCAATGGAGGTCCAGAGCATCGGCGAGAAATTTGGCTGAAGGGTGGCAATTGCGGCGCTGCAGCCTCTGCTTTCAAGCCGGGAAAAATTCGGCATCTTGCCCGCGGCCATTAACGGGCGAATCACTTTCCAATCGGCTGCATCCCAGCCGATCAGAAGGACCTTGCGCGATGAGGCCTTTCCTTCAGGCATTTTGGCTCTTGATGGCAGGAATCCCGGCAGCTCCCAAAACGATGCGCGTCAGGCTGTCGGTTCCGGGCCGTAGCGGCAGAACGAGCTTGTGCTGTGGGTTCTCTTCATGGCGTGCGACGGAATCGTCGGGTTTGGGGTCGGCGGCCAGCAGGTCGAGCTCATCCTGCCCGGGTAACAGGCCGGCAGGAGGTGAATCGCCGCGGAGAACACGTGTATGGCTGCAGATGATGGAGGCGGAGGCTGCGGCGGCTGCCGCGGCGGAACCAGCGAGAGCATCGGAGTAAAGCGATATCCCGAGGGGCTGACGGCGATCTGCCCTGGAGGCATAAGCGCGAAGGCGGACACTGAGGTCGGTTTCCATCAGGTGCTCCGATAAATCTCCCCGTGCGCGGCCGGCTCGGAAGTCGACCGCGGCAGCGGGAGTTGTATTGCGCGTTGTCTAGGCTTCCGCTACAACGGAAACGTTGACATCCGTCGAAACTTCACGATGCAGCCGGACAGTGACTTTGTAGTCTCCCAGCGCGCGGATGGCTTCATCCAGCTGGATTTTGCGGCGGTCGATATTGAACTTCTGCGCGGTCAGAGCATCGGCGATATCGCTTGCCGTCACGGAACCGAACAGCTGTCCATTCTCACCGGCCTTCCGGGCGATCGTAATCGTAACCGCACCAAGCAGTTTGGACAAATCCTCGGATTCGGTCTTGAGAACCGCTTCCTTGCGGAGATGAGCCTGGCGTTCCTGCTCGACGATCTTCTTGTTGGAATCCGTCGCTGCCACGGCAAGCCGTTTCGGCAACAGATAATTGCGGGCGTATCCGGCGGCGACTTTGACTACCTGGCCGCGGTTACCGAGTTTTTCGACGTCTTCTCTGAGAATGATATCCATCGTTCTTCTCCTCTTACACCGATGCTGCGAAAGGCAGCAGAGCGATGTTGCGCGACTTGAAGATCGCGTCGGTCAGACGGCGCTGGTGGGGGGCACAGACGCCTGAGATGCGGCGTGGAACAATCTTGCCGCGTTCGGCAATGAAGGCCTGGAGCATCTTGACGTCTTTGTAATTGATATCGTCGATCTTCTCGACGCAGAAACGACAAACTTTCTTACGGCGGAAATACTGCTTCCGGCCAACTGCTACTGCTTTATCGCCGCCTGTGGGGCGCTGATTTGCGGCGATCGGTCTTGCCCCGCGTGTGGGTTCAGCCATGATGAGATCTCCTGATTATTCCTTGGGGGTTGCGGCTGCGGGTTCCGCGCCTGATACAGCGGCGGGTTCCGCGGGAACTGGAGCACCGGGCCCGGCGTGAGCGGGAACTACCGGCAAACCAGGGGCTGCGTGAGCTTCTTCCGAACCGCCACCCAGCATTTGCTGAGCGAGCGACGGTACGGCTGCCGCGGGCTTGGGCCGCCGCAGAGCGCGCTTCTCGCGAACCTTTTTCCGCTTCTCGATGCGCTTGAGTGTTTCATCGATGCGCACGGTCAGGAACTTAATGACCGAATCCTGCACGCGCATACGGCGTTCGAATTCGCGAACGGCCTGCGAATCCGCAGTGAACGTCAGGAGAATGTAATAGCCTTCCCGCTGCTTTTCCACACGGTAGGCAAGCCGGCGCTTGCCCCACTTCTCGACCTTGTCGACTGTGCCGCCGGTGGCGGTGATGTTCTTCGACATCTGTTCGATGAGGTGGTCGATCTCTTCTTCTGTTGCATCGGGTTTCACGATGAACAGGTTTTCGTAGATTCTCATGCTTCCTCTGTTGTTGTGCCCGGGGCGCGACGGTTAAATCTGGTCATGGACAAGCTGACACCCTCGGCAATGATGGATTCCGCTGCATCGGCTGCAAGGCCGATGAACTCCTCCAAAGTTTCGTTCTGCTGCCGCGAAAATCGCGACAACAAATAATCAGCGCCCCTACCCGCGGACAACTGATAGCCAGGGTGCACCCCCAGCCGCACTCTCGGAAACAACTGCGTTCCGATTTTATCGATCACATCCTGCACGCCGTTATGTCCGGCGGCCGACCCGTCCGGCCTGACCCGCAAAGAACCCCAGGGCAGCGCCAGCTCGTCGTAGACGAGGATCAAATCCTTTGGCTCCACTTCGTTCTTCTGCATCAGCGGCTTCACGGCAACTCCGCTGAGGTTCATGAACGTCTGTGGCTTTGCCAGAACCACAGTTTTACCGCAAATAGCGCCCTGGCCGATGACCGCCTGGCATTCAACGCGCGAAAGGCGAATGGAATGCCGGGCTGCCAGAACGTCCACCACGAGAAAACCCAGATTATGGGGAGTCGCGGCGTACTGTTCGCCGGGATTACCCAAACCGGCCACCAGTAACATCTATTTACGCCCGCGCACAAGCAAGACGTACAGCCTGAGCGCCCATAAAAACTACTTCTTCTTGCCCTTGTCGGCGGCGGGCGCTGCAGCTTCCTCTTCCTTCTTGCCCTTCTTGGCTGCCACTTCCGGTTCGCCGGCGGCGGGAGCGCCCTCAGCCGGAGCTGCCACAACTTCTTCCTTGATACCAACGACGTGAGCGATTACCGCTTCCGGCGCCGTCAGGACGCGAACACCGGGGGCTACCACAAGTTCCGAAACGCGGATGTTCGAGCCAATCATCAGCTCCGTTACATCGACATCGAACTGGTTCGGAATGTCATCGGGAATACATTCGATTTCCACCGAGCGCGTGACCACGTCGAGCACGCCGCCCTGCTGTTTCACACCCTTCGGTTCGCCTGTGGTGTGGATCGGAATCGACACGCGGAGTTTGCGGGTGAGATCGATCCTTTTGAGATCGATGTGGATCAGAGTGTCTTTGACCGGATCGTACTGCTCATCGGCAACGATGACCGGCGTCCGTTCGACGCCCACGATCTCAACGTCGAAAATGGCGTTGTGGCCGGACTTGCCGCGGATAATTCTGAGGATGTCCTTTGGATTAACGCTGACGGCCTGGGGGTCTTTGAATGCCCCGTAAACGACAGCCGGAATCATGCCGGCAACGCGCGTACGACGCGCTTCATTTTTTCCGCGGCTGGCGCGAGGCTGCGCCGCCACGATCGTGTCTAGTCTCAAGTTTAGATCTCCTTATATTCCGCAAGTCCGTTTCGGTTGGTGCTCCGAGTCGTGGGTTGCGTGCGGGGCCGTGAGGCAACCGCGTATCCCTTTCATTACAGGAATTTTTATGTTAGCACGGGGAGGTGGGGGACACCTTTTCGAGGCTCCGAACCGTCCAGTGAGAGCCTCGCAAAGTGGTATATCGTGTAGGGGTAACTTTCAGAGGGTCCCGCGCGAGAGACTTAACACCCCGGAGAGCAACCATGGAACGCAGAAATTTCATTCAGGGCGCGGCTGGCGGAATGTTACTCGCCGCAGCCGGTAATTTGCAGAGCCAGACAGCGCATGACAAGACGATCGGCATTCAGGTAGGTGCGGTCTCGTTTATCGACGAAGGGACCGAAAAGGTATTGGACGAACTACAGCAGGACGGTTCGGTGAATACCCTTTTTGTGGCGACCTTCACCTATGGAAGAGGAATTGCCGGCCGCCAGGTTCCCGGACAGCCGCTTCCGGATCACGGCAAGCAGGAATACGACACGGAAACTTTCCATGGCGGCAGTTACACCGCCGTTCACCCGCAGTATTACAAGAACACCGTTCTGAAAGATTTTCGCGCCCCGGAATTCGGGAACTACGACGTGCTGGAATCAGTGCTCCCAGCCGCTCGCAAACGCGGAATGAAGACCATCTGCTGGTACGAAGATGTCTTCCGGGGAGACGTACCCAACATCGAAAAGCTCCAGGAAAAGGATTTGTATGGCAGGAACACGACTACTCTTTGTTTTAACAATCCCGATTACCGGAACTGGCTGATGGCTATCGCGGAGGATTGGTCGCGGTCCTACGAGATCGATGGAATTATGTGGGGCTCGGAACGGCAGGGCGCATTTTCCAACGCTCTCGGTGCGAGCCACGGTGGTTCCGACCCAGGTAAGGTCACCTGTTTTTGCAGCTTCTGCCAGACGAAGGCAAAGCAGCGGGGCATCAATGTCGAGCGTGCGCGGACGGGCTTTCTGGAACTCGAAAAATTTGTCCGGGCAGGCCGTGCCAAACAGCGCCCGATCGATGGCTACTATGTCGCCCTGTGGCGGCTGATGCTGAAGTATCCCGAACTGCTTTCATGGGAAATGCTCTGGACCGACAGCTTACGGGAAACCTATGCCGCAATCTATCATCGGGTGAAAGAGGTGAGCCCGGCCATCGGCGTCGGCTGGCATATCTGGCACAACAACTCATTTAATCCCATTTACCGCGCAGAGCAGGACCTGGCCGAGTTGTCCCACTATTCGGATTTTCTGAAGATCGTCATCTACCACAACTGCGGCGGCGAAAGAATGGCGACGTATATCAATAACGTTGGCTCTACGATCTACGGCGACGTTCCCGCGCAGGATCTTCTCGACTTCCACTACCGGGTATTGGATTACCGGGAGAAGAGCCTCGCGGAAATCTCCAGGACGGGATTATCCGCCGACTACGTTTACCGCGAAGCGAAGCGGGCCTTCGACGGGCTGTCGGGCACCAAAACGAAGCTGTGGCCGGGAATCGATATCGATATCCCGACTGCGGCCAATCATTCGAAATGTACACCTGACGGAACGAAGGAAGCCGTGCTCGCAGCCTTCCGCGCAGGCTCCCACGGCGTTATTCTGTCCCGCAAATATTCGGAGATGATGCTGGCCGATTTGAAGGGCGCTGGCGCGGCACTAAAACAACTGGGACTCGCCTGAGCATGATTTGCTAGGGCGTCGGAGGAGGCGCGGCGCTCACCTGATAGGGAGCCGACGGCGCGCTACAGGTTTTCACACGCTCCGGATGAATCACTTTGCTTTCACCCTTCAGGAGCAACTCGTCGCCGCCATCTTTGATCCAGCATTCCTCGAACACCGAGCAATAGCAGACTCTGGTCCGGATGTGACCGCGTTCGCTGTTGAATTTATCGAAAACTTCCTGGCCGGTGTTTGTAAAACCCAGCGAGAGGAAGTCGACGTGCTCTCCGGCGCGCAATATTCGCGGCGAAGCGAGGCCGACTCCGGTTTGCAGGCTGCCGTTCTGGTGCCCGGCGGCTGGCATACAGCAGGCCTTCAGCAACTGACTGGGCGAAGCCATGGATTGCCCTCTCCACCACAATTCAAACGTTTCGATGCGCGCGGGGCCAATTCCCTCATTAGTAAGAACCAGCCTCACCTCGGGCGTGCCCTTCTCGTTGACATTATGGGTGCTGAAATCGATAAAGGGCCACGAATTGGCCTCCACCATCCGCATATTCGCGTCGGCCATTTGCTGCATGGTTCGACCGTGCTCGATGGCCACGACAAGCGTGATCACGGAAACAAACATTGCGCTTACACCGAGCGCAATATCGAACCAACGGTGACCCGAATGATGGGCATGATGATGTGGCGCTTCCGGTGACTCCATAGTCGTGGTGTAGGTTAACACAGACTTCGCGGCGATGCCCTGGTTTCCATGACATACTTGTCTGAAATAAGGCCGCCAACCGTGAATGGCGTCGGCCGGAAAGCTGGCAGTCAAATGAAAAAAACCAGGATCACACGCGCTTCCGCAATCCTGTTATCGGTCCTGTTCGCATTGACCCTTGGTGTTGAGGCGCAGGACAAATTCGCCGATCCGGTTTTTCCATTTGGCGCCGTATATTTCCGCAAATCCAACCCTCCGGAAAAAGATTGGGCAAGCGACCACAAGACAGCCTCGCAACTCGGAGTCAACATCTTCCGCCATTGGTTCATGTGGGGCTCGATTGAAACGACACCCGGCAAATACGATTGGCGCGACTACGACCGCATGGTCGAACTCGAAGCCCAAAACCACATCAAAGTCATCATCGCCGAGAGGATCGATAGTTTCGCGCCGGAGTGGATGTGGGACCGCAATCCTCACGGACGTCAGGTCGATGCCCAGGGTAACGATCTGTTTCCGACCGTCGACGGCAGCAGCGCCACCGGCCGTGCGCCCATGTGCCTTGATAGCGACGAGGTCAAAACCGCTGCGGAAAAATTCCTGACCGCGCTGGTGGAACGCTATCGTGACAACCCGGCCGTGATGGGCTACGACGTATGGAACGAAGGGCAGGTGCCCGACTGCTATTGCCCCTCGACACAGGCGAAGTTCCGCGAATGGCTGCGCGCAAAATACGGCACGCTTGAAGCGCTGGAAAAGGCCTGGCATCGCTATAGCCTGGGCGATTGGTCCATGGTTCATCCGCCGCACGGCAGCAACGGCTATGCCGATTCACTGGACTGGCTCGAATTCAGAAGGGATAACGCTCTCCGCCTCCTTCACTGGCGCACCGAGCTAATTCGCAGGCTTGATAAGAGGAACAAAGTCACAGCGCATGGTACAGGTTCGCTCAGCGATGTGGAATGGCGAGCGGCGGCGGATGTGGACTCTTTTGGCTACACCTGGGTGTCCTCGCGGCATTCCAGCGATCCCTGGATACAATTCAGCGCCGTCGATATCACGCGCAGTGCCTCGCGCGGCAAACCCTTCTGGCATGCAGAAGCGGAAGGAGGAAACCTGTGGCTGCAGCCGCAGGTAGTCAACCGTCCGCTTGAGGACGGGCGCAGCTCTGACGACAAAGATATCCGCCTCATGAGCCTGATCGATATGGCGGGCGGAGCTTCGGGAATTCTGTTTCCGCGCTGGCGTCCGCTGCTCGACGGGCCACTCTTCGGGGCTTTCGGGCCCATGGGGATGGACGGTTCAGTCACCCCGCGCGCGGAAATGGTGAGCAAGCTGTCGCACTGGACAAATGCACATCCTGAGATCTGGAAATCGCGGCCGGTGCGCGGCGAAATCGGAATTGTGTATGTACCGGAGGCTGCCGACTTCAACGCGGTCCAGGGAGGTGGAGCGGCTGCGGCCGGAGCCGGGGGGCGCGGTGGAACCATTTCCGGAGCCTACACTCAGTCTCTGGAAGGGGCATATCAGGCTTTCTTCGATTCGAATATTCAGGCTGATTACGTCAGCCTGGAGGATATCGGCCAGTATCCGGTTGTCTATCTCGCCTATCCGGAAATGCTGAAGAAAGCCACTGCCGACAAGCTTCGGGATTATGTAGCCAGCGGCGGCAAGCTGATCGGCGAAGGCACTCCCGGATATTTCGGAGACGGCGGCACCGTCGGAACAGTGCAACCGAACCTCGGGCTCGACCAGTTATTCGGAGCTCGCGAAACCTACGTGCAGTTCACTCCGGATATTCTTGGCGCCCTGCCTCTGACCGTGCAGGGCATGAAGATCGGCGGTGGCTACTTCCAGCAGGAATACAAACTGGCGGGAGGACAGGCGGCCGGTACCTATGCCAACGGACATCTTGCCGCAGTCGAGAACACGACCGGCAAAGGCAAGACGCTGTTGATCGGAACTTTTCCGGCGGGGAATTACTACCGGAACCATTCGGCCGCTAACCGCGAGTTTTTCGCGAGTCTTCTGACCTGGGCCGGAGTCCGGCCGCAGCTTCAATCGAGCGACCCGGCAGTCAAGGCCCGGATGCACCAGGGGGCCGGTGGTACCTACGTGTGGATTCTGAATCCGTCGCGGATGTCGAAACAGGCGAAAATCTCGCTGCCATCCACATTCCAGCGGGCGACAGAGTTATGGCAGGAAGGGATCGCACCACCCGTGCTGAGCGGGGCCACTTTGACCGCAACCATCGAAGCCCGCAGCGCCGCAGTCATTCGACTGGAATAGAAGAAGAGACAGCCAGGCACGGCTTCTGCTGGATAAAATATCTGTTAGCTACCGGCTCATGGTCCTTCATCGTCCAACCCTGTGTTTATTGGTCTGTTGTGTGGGTGCCTGCATCGCCGCAAACGCGCAGCCAGCGATCACGCCCGGCCGGGTGGTTCCCATTTTCAGCAACGTCAATACAATTCAGCCCGGCGAATGGGTGTCGATCTTTGGCGAAAATCTCGCCAGCACGACGGCAATCTGGAACGGTACTTTCTCGACCTCGCTCGCAGGCACCAGCGTGACGATCAACGGCAAACCCGGTTATCCCATTTACGTCAGCGCCACTCAGATTAATTTACAGGCGCCGGACGACAGCGCAACCGGTCCGGTACCTGTCGTCGTCACTACTGCCTCCGGAAAGGCGAATGCCGTCGTCACTCTGGCTGAGTTTGGACCATCGTTCAGCCTGTTCGATGCGACGCACGTGGCGGGAATAATTCTCCGGCTCGACGGCTCCGGGACTCAGGGCGGAGGAACGTACGACATACTCGGGCCCACAGGAAATTCGCTTGGTTTCCCGACGATGGCGGCCAAACCTGGCGACATCGTCGAACTCTTCGGCGTTGGCTTCGGAGCCACCAGTCCCGCTACAACGTCTGGGCAGGTGTTCTCCGGTGCCGCACCGGCCGTCACGCCGATCAACCTCCTGATCAATGGGGTGAACGTTACTGCGTCATTTGCCGGCTTATCCAGCGCCGGACTTTATCAGATCAACCTGACTGTGCCGCCCGGTCTCGGCACGGGGGATCTTTCGCTGGTGGCGGGCGTCGGCAGTGTGCGAACACCGCCGGGCGTCGCGATCTCATTGGAAAAGCCGCCTGTCGCACGTTGAATAGGTTTCTAGAACCCGAGCCAGAGCCCGTTTGTCCACATGCCATTTGCGCAGATGGCGCATATATACCGCGGCATGATGCCTTCCCATCCCGAAGTTTGCGTTCCGGCGACCGCGTAGGCTTGGCCGGGAACTGTGCCATCCGCATTCACCGGCCACTGGCCTGCGGGCGAGCCGTCCGGGTATGCCATCTGGCTGATGGGAATATCTACGGTGCAGTTCTGAAGGGTCGTGCTTCCGGAACCGAGACTACATTGGACAAAACTGTAGTCTTTGTTCAGAATCTGAATGCGAAAGTCCCAGCCGGTATCGGAAGTTGGCACGGTGGGCGAAGTGGACGCCGGAATCACGTACATGGACACGTAGATCATGCCGGAATCGTCGTAATGAAGATTTCCGATTACTGCCGTGTTCTGGGGCGTGCTCGTTTGCTGGCGGGTGGTGTTGGTCGCCATGGAGTAGTAGGCTACCCAATATTGCCCGCTGGCCTGCCCGTTGGATGATTTGGTGGTGTCTGTGAAGACACCATATTCCTGGTTGGACTGGCTGCATTCATTGGACGCGGAATAGAAGACGGCAACCGAGTAAGCGCCTGGAGGGGAGTTGTAGGCCGCGCCCGTGACATAGCCTTGCCAGACCATCCCTCGCGTGGCGCTGAATGGAGTGGCGACATTGAACATGCTGGAGGGCGTGTCGTCGAAAGTGCAACCGCCGAATTGCTGCAAAGCCGGGGCAGTTGGATATGAGGTAACGAAGTACGCGGTGGCCGGAGGTCGTACGCGTTTTATGCCCCAGGGGGTGAACTCATTGTCGGCTGTGGTGCTGAGTATTTCGCAGTTGAAGCCCGCTCCCGCACAGGTCGTTCCACTGGTGGCGGTCTTTGTCGCATCGTATAGTTTGTAGTCCATGGGCTGGCCTTCGGTTTCGATGGCAGTCCACTTGGGCGAGTTCAGGTTGGGGGTTACGGAAGAGGCGGCGGCCTGGGAAACTCCCGGAGCGAAGCGGCTCAGGGTCCGAAACGTTTGTGCGATGGCGGTAGAGGGCGATAGTACAGCAAGGGGAAGGAACCCAAGTACCGCCGCCAATACGTCCCGACGGACGCAGACAAGACAACTATTTCCGATACGTCGCGGGCGCACTGCCTCCATTATGCCCGGAGTGTTTTCAAAATCGTTCTGCGGGTCAAATCCGTCACGAAGCCATAGACCAGGTGGGAAGCCCAGGCCTTCAGATGTGATTTCATCGGGGTCTTAAAGGGGGCTTGGGAAAGCCCGGCGGAGGGGACGGCAATCTCGTCGGCGAGCAGCCATATCGCACTGCCGTAAGCCGCGCCGCCGCTCAGACCCGAGACAGGTGTAGCGTTCGCGAGTGCCCCGTAAAGTCCTCCAATGAGGCCCCCGAAGGCATAGTGCACCGCCGGGCCCGCCCATTTCTTTTCGGAATTCGTGAGTTCGTGGTGGAGGACGTTGCGCGAAATACCAGCGGCGGCTTTGACTGTTGCATCGTCGCCGCTTTCCGCGGACCGCGTCGCCGATTCATCGGTAAACTCTTTCTCGGTACTGGTCCAGACCGCCTGGAAGCGGTTCATGACAAACGCCGCAACCACACCACCGGCCGCTCCGGCCAGGGCCCCTGCCCATCTGTTTTTTTGCCCACGTCTGAGGCGGCTCAATATCGGCTTGTGGCTAAACATACAATCGCACCTCGCGAAAATAAACTGGCGGCATCACGCGCCTACTTGCCGGCGCGTGCGCTATCCATCAGAGCAGGAGAAAGGCCAGACCCGATGTTCCGCGAAGGAAGATTCGTGAGGTTATTCAGAGAGCTGTTGGCCTGGGGTTCCACCGATTCGAGCGCCCAGTGCTGAGCATCCATCACGACGTTATCGAAAATGTCGTTCTGGTCGGAACCGTGAGCCAGAAAGATGCCGGCATAGTGGGGGCCTCGAACTGTATTCGAGAAGACGATGTTGCCGCGGCTGGGGCCGCCATCGAGTTCGGCCGATGGCGCGTCGAGAGCGGCCGCGCCCAGTTCGATACCGAAGAAGTGAAATGAAGCGCTGGCGCCATCGTTGTTGGCGAAGACCGTATTCAGGCCGATCACATTGAAATATCCGGTGCGGACGATCTTAATGCCGCCACCGAAATTGTGGACCACGCTGTTGGAAAATATCAGGTTGTAAGCGGCATTATCGATCGACACACCGGGCACTTTGGTTGCCGGTGTTCCGTCGGGAAGACGGCCGCCGCTGGCGATACTGTCCTTCGCCATGACCGCGTCGGATTCGCCCCAGCGGCTCCCGTTTTCAAGAATATCGTTCAGCGCCAGCACGTTGGCTGTAGCGCCGTTGTCGAAACAAATGCCCTCTTTAGCATTGCCCTCGATGCTGTTGAGGGCGATCACATTGGCAACCGCGCCATCCACATAAATCCCGGAAGACTGGTTCCCGGCGACGCGGTTGTATGCAATCACGCTGTTCTCAGGTATCGTCAATCTTTCTGCCATCGGTTGCGAGACCACCCAATATCCGTCGGGCCCGAGAAGATTTTCCGCTCGATCGGCCAGATTCACTTCACGGTCGGAGATCACAATGCCGGCCGCCATGTTGGACGATCCGCGATTGCCCGTGATCTCGTTGTGCTCAACCAGAGTCGACGAAGACCCGCCGTGAATCAGAATTCCGGGGCCGCCAAGGCCGGTGATACGGTTATTTCGGATGACCGTGGCTTCGGAGTGTGTAACTAGGATTCCGTCTCCCGTGAGGTCCCGGATACGGCAGCCGTCGATAATGACATGACTGGCGCGCGATATGAGAAAAGCCGAATCGCCCGATTCCACGATGCCGCCGAGGATCGTAACGTTGGCGACATTTTCGATTCGAAGCGCGTATGCCAGTTTCGTGGACGCCCGCAACCGGGCCGTGCCGAGATCGAGAAAGATGCCGCCGCGCATGAATTGAATCGGTTCATCTACTGTCAGCGATTGCCCTGAAACGCGTACGGCGGAAATTCCGGGCAGCAGAAGCAGGCGATTCAGTTCGGAGGCTTTGGCGCCATTGAAGACTTCCGCGTTCCGGGGCGATTCTACGGCTTTTTCGTTTTGATGGAGAAGTGCACCAGCGCGACGCCATGCCGCCAGGGCGTCCAGCGAAGATAGCCCGAGTGTGTGCGCCCGCTTCAGAACCTGAAGTGAGTTGGCCTGTTTGAGCAAAGTCTGATCCGGTGTGTCTTTGAGCGGCGGGAGATGAAAGTCCGCGAAGAGATCGGTGGCCGACAATTTCGCAGCGGGCGCGACACCTAGGCTTTGTCCCAGTGTCAGGGCGGGGAACAGTGCTGAGCAGGCCAGGATAGCGGCGATTGACAGGCTCCGGTAGCTGTGCAGATTTCGCATAAAGCGCAATTCCCGCATCAGATTTCGCACTAAAGAAGCCATTTCCTTTCAGAATTCCGCCGCTCAAAGATTGATTCCGGTACCAGCCTTCACATCCGGTCGCACGCGAGGGGCAATTGATGTATGGGAACGCCCCCAGGAACACCCGGTGCTATTGCAATTCCATCGCAATGCCGGCGGTACAGGCAGTGCACGTAGCCCTATGACGTACTCGATGTTCCTGGATACCCACAAGCTGCTGAAGGTGTGTGCGTGGATGACAGTTCTGGCGATTGTGATCGCCCTTGCAAGACCCGGCTTGATGGCAAAGTTCTTCGGGCGTGTCGAAAAGTGTTTCGGGGCGCTGGCCCGAAAACCGCGATATGCAATTGCAGCCGCCGCCCTGTTTCCCATGCTCGCAAGACTCGCCATTCTTCCGTGGTATCCGCCGCCGAATCCGATCGTCCACGATGAGTTCAGCTATTTGCTGCAGGCGGACACGTTCGCTCATGGCCGTGTCGTGAATCCAACCCCGCCCAACTGGAAACACTTCGAAACGGAATATACGCTGCTTCGCCCCGCGTACGCTTCGCAATACCAGCCGGGCCAGGGCCTCACACTCGCGGCGGGACAACTGATTTTCGGTCATCCCTGGTGGGGTGTGTGGATGGATGTCGGTCTGATGTGCGGCGCGATCTGCTGGGCGCTTGGGTTTATCCTGCCGCGTCACTGGGCGCTGTTCGGTGCGCTGGTAGCCTCGCTTCAGTTCGGGATTTTCGGAATCTGGATGAATAGTTATTTCGGCGGAGCCGTATCGGCCACGGCGGGCGCTCTGGTTTTTGGTTCGCTTGCTTCCCTCAACACCGGCAGGTACGCCCTGCAAAATCGCATTCTATGGGAACGGCGCGCCATGATTTGCGGACTCGGCATCATGCTGCTGTTTGCAACGCGGCCCGTGGAAGGCGTGATTGCGACCGTTGTGGCCATCGTCTATACATGGTCGCGCCTGCGGAAAATGAACTTGCCGACAGGGATTGTTCTTCGGCGGATCGCATTTCCTTTTACCGCCGTATTCGTCTGCGGGGCAGCGATGCTTGCCTGGTACAACTGGCGTGTCACGGGAAATCCAGCGGTGCCGCCTTATCTGGCCTATCGCAATATTTATGGAACGCCCCAGCCGTACTGGTGGCAGGCGCCGTTCACAATTTCACATTTCGATTTTCCTGAAATCCGCGATAACTATCTCAATCAGCTGCGTCTCTATCGGGAGCGCTATTCGCTCGCCGCAATGGTCTCGGCCGAGCGGGACCGCCTTGAGAATTTCTGGCGGTTCTTTGTGGGACCTTTTCTGACGCCGGCCCTGATCTTCCTCGCAGTCGTCTTTCGCGATCGCAGAATGCGGCCGTGGCTTTTGATATCGATTCCGTTTATCGCGGAAAAGGTTGCCTATCACGCATGGTTCCCGGCCCACAGCGGCCCCGTGACTCTGCTGGTAGTTTTGATTCTGGCCCAATGCTGGCGGCATCTTCGGGTATGGCGAAGAACGCAACGTACGGGAGTGGCCGTCTCGCGTGTGGTGATGGCTGCATTCTGTGCTGCCATCTTTCTGGGCGCGGCGGGACGCGCGGCCGAGCCCATTCTGCCGCGCCTTTTCCGTCATCTGCCGCCGATATGGGAATCGCTGTATCCGCCGCGGCGGTTGCGCGATGACGTTACGGCTGTTCTCGCCAGAATTCCCGGGCAACATTTGCTTTTTGTGAAGTATGCGCCTGGCCACTGCTTCTGCGAAGAATGGGTTTCCAATGGCGCGCAGCTCGACGAACAGAAAATCGTTTATGTTCGCCCGCGCGACCCTGCGAGCGATGAGGCTCTGATGCAGGCTTTTCCGGCGTTCGATGTGTGGGAGGTTGAGCCGGACCAGCATCCGTATCGGCTGTGGCGCGTGGAACCGTCCGCTGCCAGCGCTTCGTACGCGCAGTCCGAGCCGCGCCCGCAATGACATATTCGATCCTGATCAGTTCCAAGCAATTGCAGACCGCGCTCGAAATTCTGGCGCTGATCGCCATCGCAGCGGCGTTTATTGCGCCGCGTCTGGGAGCGCGGTTCTTCCGTGCTGTTGAGTCGAAACTGAAAACGGCGGCACGGAAGAGGCGCACGGCCATTCTGCTATCCATCGCTCTCCCGCTCACCGTTCGGGTACTTCTGCTGCCTCTGTTTGAAATGCCGATACCTTATGTGCACGACGAGTTCAGCTACCTGCTCATGGCGGATACCTTCGCTCACGGGCGAGTGGCGAATCCGTTACCTCCCGAACGGAAGCATTTCGAAACCGAGTACGTGCTGCTCAATCATTCGTATGCGTCACAGTATCAGCCCGGTCAGGGACTGGTGATGGCTGCGGGACAACTGATCGCCAAACAACCATGGTGGGGCGTGTGGGCGAGCACAGGCCTGATGTGTGGCGCAATTTGTTGGGCGCTGAGCTACTTCTTTCCTCCCGGCTGGGCGTTGTTCGGCGCGCTGATTGCCGCGCTTCAGTTCGGCATCTTCGGCTTCTGGATGAACAGTTATTTCGGAGGGGCGGTGACAGCCTGCGGGGGAGCCCTGGTCTTCGGGGCGCTTCTCCGCATGCGACGCAAGCCTGTCTCGTCATCGATACTGTGCGGCGCCGGCGTGATCCTGCTCTTTGCCACCAGACCGCTCGAAGCCATTATCTGGACGTGCGGCGCCCTTGCATGGATCGCCGTGAAATTCCGTGGAACGCTGGTGCGCTCTTTCGTTCCGTTCGCCGCCGTCTGCGTGCTCGGTTTTGGAATGCTGGCCTGGTACGATTACCGCGTTACCAACAATCCGCTCGACCCGCCCTATCTCGAAGGTCGAATGACCTACGGCACGCCGCAATCCTTCTGGTGGCAGCCGGCAGCCGTCGTTACACAATTCGACAACCCGCAACTCCGGAAGAACTATCTGAATCAGCTTGCGTATTGGCAGCGACGCACGTCGGTGAAGGCGCTTTGGGATTCGACATGGCGGCGCGGCAGAGATTTCTGGCGATTCTTTATCGGCCCGTTTCTCACACCGGCGTTGCTCTTTTTGGCAGTGCTTTGGCGAGACAGGAAGATTCGGCCATGGCTGTTGATATCGGTCCCGTTCGTTTTGGACCATGCGACCTATCACGCCTGGTACCCGCAGCAGTCGGCCTCGGAGGCAATTCTGATTGTCCTGCTGCTGACTCAATGCTGGCGGCATCTGCGCGTTTGGTGGCGACGCAGGCGCTGCGGACTCGCAATGTCACGGAACCTGATTGCCGGCTTTTCTCTCGGAATCGTGCTGATCGCGTGCGGCCGCGCCGCGGACCTGTCGCGGCCCGGCAAATTTGCGACGGTGCACAAGGTGCTGACGCCGCTCTTGCCTCAGTTGAGAACGAGAGATCGCGTGATCCAGCGGCTTGAGAGTCTGCCGGGAAAACAATTGGTGTTCGTTTATTACGCGCCGAGTCATCCTGCGATCGATGAATGGGTTTTCAATAAGGCGGATATTCCGGGTTCTCAGATTGTGTTTGCACGTTTGATGGATGCGGATTCGGACGCCAGGCTTGTTCAGGCGATGGACGGCTACAACGTATGGCTGGTGGATTCCGATACCGGCCAACTGATGAGGCCCGCCGGAAGTGAACATGGTCTGGAACTGGTTCATCGGCAGTTGGAGACGCAGGCGAAAAGAGACGCACCGTGACGGCCGGCTGTGGGCACCGCCCTCATGCCATTACTTGCGGTCGTTCTTGCGGAGGATCCAGGTGGTCATGGCGCGTTGGTTCTGAACAACGGTCGTTTTCAGTGGTTCGATCATTTCGCCTCCAAGACGCTGCGCCAACGATGTGAGAAGCGGCGCGTCCACCAGGTATCGTTCCGCGCCGTCCGGCGAGCGGTAGCGGCGCTCGGCGACTTTCACGAAGTCCTTCTCCATGCCGATAAGCGATGCGAGGCGGCAGAAAAACAGGCCGCCCGGCTTCAGGACGCGCCAGCTTCCGAACAGCATAGCTTCGAAGTGCGCCGTGTCGCGTGCGAAATGAAAAACCGTGTTGCTGATGACCACGTCGGCAAACTCATCTTCGAAAGACATTCGCTCCACGTTCTCCACGCGGAAATTGGAGGCCGGAAGCTTGGGAGCAAGCATGCGTGCGAGGCGCTGGATGCTCTCGACGGATTGCGGGTCGGCATCGACCCCGAAAACCTCGTAACCCTCTCTGAGCAGATACACCAGATTGCGGCCGGCGCCGCAACCGGCATCCAGAATCCGCATCCCCGGTGAGATGTGGCCTTTCAACAGCTGGTCGAACAGATAAATGTCGATATGGCCGAATTGTTCCTGGAGTGTAGGCACTGGCTGCATTACCCCGGAAAGGCGGGGTTAGTTTTGATTTCCTGAATCTGGTTCAGATGGCGATCGGTGTGAGCCGCGATGATCAGCACCCATTGATACGCATCGAGCGGGCCTGCGGCGGGGTGGGCCATGACGTGTTGCCGCAGCCCTGGCGTGGTTTCGAGGAATGTAATCGTCTGTGCTCTGGCGGCGATCAGCGCCTTGAGGGATTCTCCAGGGGACCAGCGGCCGGTGGGATGCAGGATTTCAGGAGCCGGAAACACGGCGGATCTGACAGGTGTGTTCTTGACGATGTTCGCGTCAATGAGGCGATAGTCCCGATCCGGCGCACCCGGGAGTGCGTCACAAAGCTGGGGGAGGCGATTTGCAACCACCATCGATTCGAGCACGGCCAGATGTTCCAGAACTTCAGCGATGGACCACTGAGATGGCGCGGGCTTGAAAGCGAATTGTTCCGGCGAAAGCATGGACGTTGCTTCCACCAATTTGTCGCGCGTGCTGGTCAGGTAGTCGTGGCAAAGCTGTCGCTCGCCAGGTGTCGGCTCTGCCGGGATTGAGGTCTCCATGCGGAAAGTATAACCGGCAAGTTCGCAGCATAGCCGTCAGCACGGCCGGGCGTGCCTTAGTCTTTGGCCGCCACGATCCTCATCCCGTAGAACGACCGGTATACGAAGACGAGCGCAACTGCGAGGAAGAGCGCGGAGAGTACATACCCGAGAGTCGTTCCCTGTTGTTCGGAAAGTGACACGGCAAGTTCCACCGCCAGCAGACCGAACAATGTCGTGAACTTGATGATCGGGTTCAGTGCCACCGAAGAAGTGTCCTTGAAGGGGTCCCCAACCGTATCGCCGACTACGGTGGCTTCATGCAAAGGCGTGCCCTTTTGCTTGAGTTCGGTTTCAACGATTTTCTTCGCGTTGTCCCACGCCCCGCCGGCGTTGGCCATGAAGATGGCCTGATAAAGACCGAAGAACGCGATGGAGATCAGGTAGCCGATAAACAGGAAAGGTTCGGCGAATGCGAACGCCAGGGTTGCGAAGAACACAGCCAGGAAGATATTGAACATGCCCTTCTGGGCGTATTGCGTACAGATCCCGACCACCGCTTTACTATCCGCGACGGACGCTTTCGTAGCTCCTTCGAGCTTCATGTTCTTCTTGATGTATTCCACTGCCCGATAAGCGCCGGTTGTCACCGCCTGCATGCTTGCGCCGGTGAACCAATAAATGACAGCGCCGCCGGCCATCATACCCAGCAGGAACGGCGGGTGCAGAATGGAGAGCTTTTCAAGATTGGTGGTGAGTCCTTTGGTGAGCGCCACGATGATCGAGAAGATCATGGTTGTCGCGCCGACCACCGCCGTGCCGATGAGCACAGGTTTCGCTGTGGCTTTGAACGTGTTGCCCGCGCCGTCGTTTTCTTCCAGGTTTTCCTTCGCGCGGACGAAATCCGGAGTGAAGCCGAAGTTCAGATGCAGGTCCTGTTTGATGCCAGGGATGTCTTCGATCAGCGAGAGCTCATAGACGGACTGAGCATTATCGGTAACGGGGCCGTAGGAATCGACCGCGATAGTGACCGGACCCATGCCAAGGAAGCCGAATGCCACAAGACCGAAGGCGAATACGGCCGGAGCGAGCATCAGTGTGCCCAGACCATAGGTGCTGATACCAAACGCCGCGGCCATGAGCATCATCATGGTGAGCCCAAGCCAGAACGCGCTGAAGTTACCCGCAACCAGGCCGGACAGAATGTTGAGCGACGCGCCGCCTTCCTTCGAAGATGTCACCACTTCACGGACATGCCGTGACTCCACGGACGTGAATACTTTCACCAGTTCGGGAATAATCGCGCCTGCCAGAGTGCCGCACGTAATCACGCTCGATAGCTTCCACCACAGTGTGGGATCGCCGCCTAGGTCCGGAATCATGAAATAGGAAACCAGATAGGTGAGGCCGACCGACAGCAGCGACGTAAGCCAGACGAGGAACGTCAGCGGGTGTTCGTAGTTGAACTTCTTCAGTTGGCTGTATTTGGCTTTGGAAATCGATTCGTTGATGAAGTACGATGCGGCCGATGAAATCACCATCATGATGCGCATGACGAAGATCCAGACCAGCAGTTGCACCTGCACCAGAGGATCGTGAACGGCGAGCAGGATGAAGGAGATCAGCGCAACGCCGGTGACGCCGTAGGTTTCGAAGCCATCGGCCGACGGGCCGACCGAATCGCCCGCGTTATCCCCTGTGCAATCCGCGATCACGCCGGGGTTGCGCGCGTCGTCTTCTTTCACGTTGAAGACGATCTTCATCAGATCCGCTCCGATGTCCGCGATCTTGGTAAAGATGCCGCCCGCGACCCGCAATGCCGCCGCGCCGAGCGATTCACCAATGGCGAAGCCGATAAAGCAGGGACCCGCGTAATCGTTCGGAATGAAGAGCAGGATGCAGAGCATGATCAGAAGCTCCACGGAGATCAGCACCATTCCGATGCTCATCCCGGCGCGCAGGGGAATCTGGTAGCACGGATAGGGGAGTCCGCGCAGGCTGGCGAAGGCCGTTCGCGAATTCGCGAAAGTATTGACGCGGATGCCGTACCAGGCGACGCCGTAGCTGCCGCCGATTCCGATGAGACTGAACAGCAGAATGACAAGAACTTTGATCGCGCTGAACTGGCGGAAGTAGCCGAAGTACACCAGAATGATTGCGCCGATGAAGATCTCCAGAATCATCAGGAACCGGCCCTGGGTAAACAAATAGGTCTTGCAGGTTTCCCAGATGAGCTCGGAAACTTCGAGCATCGATTTGTGGACCGGCAGGTCACGCAGCTGGCGGTAGGTCAACAGGCCGAACAGCAGGCCCAGAGCGCAGATGGCGAGGCCGACCATGAGCAGCACGCGGCCATCGATACCGAAGAATGTCCCGATTCCAAGATCCGGCAGGATGAGGTTCGCCTCGCCACCGGAGGCCTCATTTCCCTGTGCATACCCCATGAGAGGCAGCATCAGAAAAAAAGCAAAGGTGAGAAGGATACTGCTCAGGAACCTGAAACCCGTCCGTTGAAAGGGCACGGGCGACGCGTTGCATCGACTCAATGTCATGGCTTCAATAATATCCTCAAGGTGATTCCGGTCACGAATGAGGCCGGTAATGTCTCCGAACCAGACTAACCAAAGAAGTTACACTGGCGCAATCATTTAGGTGATGATGTAGTCCGAAGCGGACTGCCGCACGGGTAGGCTGGTTCGGTCTTCTGAGCCGCGACGGTAACGGAGCGGTCCTTGTATTCGACCGTCCAGTCCGCGGGTCGCGCAATCGCGCCCGGGATAAAAGCCCCGGGCGGTCGGCGGTGGATAATAAGGACATGCCGATTTACGAATATCTTTGCGACTCCTGCGGCAATAAATTCGAAAAACTGATCCGCCGCAGCGAAGCCGAATCCGCCGCCGCTGCCGCCTGTCCGGCCTGCGGGAAACAGGAGCTGAAGCAGGAGTATTCCACGTTCGCACCCCGCGCGGGGTCAACATCGTCGGCTGGCGAAATGGGCGGCTGTCCGGCAGGCATGTGCGGCAATCCCGGCATGTGCGGACGAAACTAGCCGTCAGCAATCATATTTTCTTCCCGCCGAAGTCATCGCATGACGGCAAATAAGCCTTTGCGATGGACTCCATTGAAAAAAACGATTGCGCAAGCGCGTATCAATCGTCCATAATCGGAATTTTACCGGAGAAGTTGGCCTTTCGCGCCGGAACGCGGTAAACCGGGCACGAAAGTCCATTTTGTCCGCCTAATCCCAACCGAGCACGGAGTGCCATGTCAAACTTAACGGATTTTCTCAGCCTGAACTACGGAGAACTGGAAGATCTCAATCTCAAGGCTAAAGAACAGAGGACAAAGCGGGTTCCGCTCGAAAAGGTCCAGGAAGAGCGCCTGAAGTACCTCACCGACGAGAAGAGAATTAAAGCCGTGACCCTCATGTTCAGCGACCTCGAAGGTCGTCTGCACATGCTCGATTACGACAAGAAGTTTTTGCTCGGCTCACATGACAACCTGACGTTCGACGGCTCGTCCATCCGCGGCTTTACGGCTCAGAAAGAGAGCGATCTCCGCCTCCACCTCGATTGGCACGCTTTCTATTGGACACCGGCCGATTACTTCGGCGAAGGCAAGGTCATGGTGTTCGGTGAAGTCATCGACAAGCAGGGCGGTCCCTACATCGGCGACATCCGCGGCGTTCTCAAGAAATTCGCTCAGGAGCAGCATGCGAAGAACGACTACACTCTGAACGCGGCCAACGAAATCGAAGGCTTCCTCTTCAAGGGCATGGAAGCGGAGCGCTACTATCACGAAAATCGCCAGTTCGAATACGTGAACACGGGCGGTTACTACCATTCGCTGCCCGGCGATCCTCTGCGTGTGTTCATTGACCGCGCGGCGGAAGTGCAGCGCGCGATGGGCTTCCAGAACGAAAAGGATCACCCCGAAGTTGCACCTTCCCAGTTTGAGATCAACTACTCTTACAGCGACGTTGTCACGGCGGCGGATCAGATCCAGCTCTACAAGTTCCTGTGCCGCCAGGTGGCCCGCAACATGGGTCTCACGGCGAGCTTCCTGCCGAAGCCGGTGGTCGGCGTGAACGGCAGCGGCATGCACACGAACGTGTCCGTGTCGAAGGGCGGCAAGAATCAGATGTGGGATGCGAATGGCGAAGAGAAACTCAGTGCGTTCGGCTGGAACTTCATCGACCGCATTCTGTCGAGCGGCAATGACATCTGCCTCGCGCTGAATGCGAGTGTGAACGCGTATCGCCGCCTGGATCCGCACTTCGAAGCTCCCAACCAGATCATCGCTTCGGCTGTGGATCGTGGTTCCATGGTTCGCGTGCCCATCGGCAACGAGAAGAGCGCGCGCGTGGAAGTACGTTCGGTGGGTCCGGATGCAAATCCGTACATGGTTCTGTATTCGGTGTTCAAGACGGGCCTCGACGGTCCCCTTTCCGAGATCAAGAATCTGCGATCGGCCAAGCGCTACCTGCCGGATAACATTTACGACGCGATGACCAACTTCCGGAAGTCGGCCTGGACGACGGAGCTGTTCGGCGAAGATGTGAAGGGCCGGTATCTCGATCTGAAACAGGCTTCGGCGGACCGTTGCGCAAGGTTGCTGGGAACTGTGGTGAAGGTGCCGGAAATCCAGTACCACCACGAAGTCTACAATCAGTTCCTCTGGAACCAGTTCTAAACTGGTCGGAGTCAGGAAAATGAAAAGCCCCGGTGCATGCCGGGGCTTTTTCACGTTCGTTCACTCAATTGTGACGAATATCAGACTCACGGCACTCCCGGCCCCGATGTCGGCTACACTGTCCGGATGGGCCGTTTCGCGAACCTCGCTATCGTGAGGTTGCTCGTTGGAGGCAGTGCCGTAGCGATCACGTACATTGGTCTTCCCGCTGTACTGCTGCATTTCGGCATCCCGTTTTTTGCCCCATTCCTGCTGCATTACTTCGGCGAGAGTAATAACGTAATCCAGACTGGTTCGATAAACGTATCCTCCGCTCCGAACACCGAGGCTTGTTTGGGGATCATGCGCACTCTGGTGTATTTGGGTGTCGCGCTCGCGGCCATCGCCGTTTACAGGGTGTATGCGGGCGTTTTGGAAAAAAGAACACTGACCGAATTCTCACGCCGCGGCATGGCTCAGGACGTTCGAAATGGCGTTCTGATTCCCCTTTTCGTTTTTGCCATCGCCATTTTTGTGCCTCTGAGCCTGCGCGGAAATCTCGTAATTGAAGGGATCAACGCCTGGCCGGTTGTGCCTCCGATATTCGGCTTGGCAGTTATGTCGGCGGTATGCGAGGAAATTTTCTTTCGGGGTGTACTGTTTCGAATTATCGAAAGCTCCCTTGGCTCGCTTGTAGCTGTTCTTCTGAGTAGCCTGCTGTTTGGCGCGGCGCACTATTTCAACCCCGGCGCCACGCTGCTGGGAGCAGTCGGAATCGGTCTGGAAGCTGGACTGGCATTGAGTGCACTATACATGCTGACCCGAAGACTGTGGGTCTGCATCTCGATGCATTTCACCTGGAACCTCATCAATGGATTATTGGGCTCCCGGTGTCCGGACAGCGGGTGAACGGCCTCTTCAGGAGTTCCCTCAGAGGTAACGAACTTCTGACCGGGGGAGAATTCGGTGTCGAGGCCTCTGCCATTACCATCGGCCTTGGAATCGTTATCGGAGGGTACCTTCTCGTACTGGCTTACAACCGGCACTGCTTCATCAGGCCCTGGTGGACGCGGAACGGGGCGCCGGGCGCACTCAACGAAATCGATAGCCGTCACGACGTGAATATCTCATGCTAGGGTTTTCCTGATGTCGCTGGAATTCATCGAGCCGCCATCAGTCCGTAGAGGGGTTCTGGGCGCGCAGCGATGAGCCCCGCGCGCTGCCCCTGCAGGCAGCGCTGGTGGCGGATCAGTCGGGCAAGGTTGTGACGCGGGCCTCCGTGTCCGTAAAACGAGCGGCGAGCCCAACTCATGCCCGCCCGAAGCGCTTACCGGAAAATGTGCTGCGTGAAAAGGTACAGGTTAGCCGACCACTCGGGATTGTCGTGAGCATGTCCATCGACGTTCCAGATGTGCGGCACGTTGTTCTGTTTGAGGTAATCGTGTACTCCCCGCCCGATGCGGATCAGCCCGTCCTTATTGCCGGATGAAAGCCAGATCAGCTTCAACTGCTTCGGGACTGACGGATCCGGCACGAGAACATTAGCCGGACTTTTCGTATCCGGCGCCGACGAGAACCCGCCGACCCAGGCAAAAACCTCGGGATGCACCAACCCGATATTCAAAGCCTGGCCGCCACCCATCGAGAGTCCGGCCAGGCTTCGATGATCACGGTCCGTATACACGGAGTAGTGCGAATCGATGTACGGGATGATGTCCTTCAGCAGATCGTTCTCGAAGGGCGTCAACCAGGCATCCATATTCATGCCGCGGCCTCCGCGCCCTCCCGCCGCAGCTCCTGATGCTCCGGGCGCCCCGCCGCCGCGTGCGCCCACGCCTTCCCCGGGAAACTCGCTGCCGGCGGCCGCGGTCACCGTGGAATTGCCGTTGGGAAAGACTGCCACCATCGGCGTGATCTTTCCGTCGGCGATCAGATTATCGAGAATGATGTCCGCATGGCAGGCGCGAATCCATTCGAGATCGTTCCCGCCAATCCCGTGCATCAGATAAATGACCGGATACTTGCGGGATGCGGAATACCCAGGCGGCGTGTATACGCGCATCTGGCGGTGCGTGCCGAGCGACTTCGAATCGTATTGAACCACCGCGACCTCGCCGTGGGCAATGTTGTCGCGCCGGGCGTCGAAGCCCGCGGGCGGCTCCGGAAATACCTGCTTATCGTCCGGGCCGAGTTCTATGGGCCCCCCAAATCCGCCACGCCCGCCTGGCCCGGCCTGCGCCGCCGGCGCGCCGGCCGGAGCCTGAGCCAGGCAGGTTACGCCCGCCAAAAACACCATTGATAAGAAGAACGCTCCACGTTTCATAAGCCGGGATCTCCTGGATCGCAATTTCCGGGAGCTGCCCCGGATGGAAAACAGTATATATTTCGCTTTCAGACAGTCGAGCCGTTCAGCGCGCTGGAGGCGCCTGCGCTCCGCTTCCGCCGCGTCCTGCGCCGCGTGCCGCCGGCGTATCGATGAGGGCTTCCTTCGCCTTTCGCTCCCAGTGTGGCTGGCAAGGTGGGCGTGAACGCGAAGGTCACGAAAGACCTGAAGCGGCGCGAACCGGTTCGTTGACGAGGGAACAGCGTTCGTGCGTTCACCGGCTCGCCTTCTTCGCTGTAGGATACAATCGCGAAATGCGCGCCTTGCGACGGCTCCTCGTGGCTTGTTCCGCCATGCTCCTGTCCCGCGCGCCGATCCCGGCTGGTTCATGAACGAGGGTCTGGGGTTGACCGCGTTTGTATCAAAGGTATAGAGTTCTTCAATGCCGAAGGAAAAGACATCATGAATTATCGTTCCGCTCAAGTCTGTACATTGCTGCTCGTCGCGGTCGCAACCGCATCCCTCCCCGCGCAGACGCCGGCCCGGTTGACGATCGATCTCAATCGTCCGAAAGCCACCGCCAGTCCAATCCTCTACGGACTGATGACAGAAGAGATCAACTACTCGTATGACGGCGGCCTTTATGCCGAGCTGGTCCGCAATCGCACCTTCCGATCGGACTGGTCGGGCATTCTGGACTGGTACGTCGTGGAAAAAGGATCGTCCGCCGCGAAGATCGGCGTCGATGCCACAACAGGCCCTTCCACCGCCATCAGCAACAGCGCGAAGATCGAAGTGACCCGCGCCGACGCCAACAGCCCGGCAGGCATCCTCAATGAAGGCTGGTGGGGCATGACGGTGCGTCCCAATGCGGAATACACGGGATCGTTCTGGGCCCGCAGCGATAAGCCCGGCGCGCTGCCCGTGCAGGTGGCGCTGGTGGTAGATCAGTCGGGCAAGATTGTGGCGCGTGCCTCCGTGGCCGTAAACGGGAGCGCGTGGCAGGAATATAAGTTCAAAATGCAGTCCGGAGCGGTACCTGTCTCGCCGGAAAACCATCTGGAAATCACCGTAGACAGGCCCGCCACTCTGTGGCTCCAGCTCGTTTCAGTTTTCCCCCCGACCTATCACAACCGCGCCAACGGCAATCGCGTGGATCTGATGGAGAAACTCGCGGCCATGCATCCTTCGTTCCTGCGTTTTCCCGGCGGCAACTATCTCGAAGGCAACCGGATCGACTCTCGATTCGACTGGAAGAAGATGATCGGGCCGACGGTCAACCGTCCCACCCACGCCGGAACCTGGAGCTACCCGTCGTCCGATGGCATGGGGCTTCTCGAATTCCTCGAATGGTGCGAAGACCTGAAAATGCAGCCTCTGCTTGCCGTCTATGCCGGCTACTCCCTCAACGGCGAGGTAGTGAAGCCCGGGCCGGAACTGGACACTTATGTTCAGGACGCTCTCGATGAGATCGAATACGTGACCGGCGGAACGGACACGAAGTGGGGAGCGGTGCGCGCCAAAGACGGGCATGCGGCGCCCTTCACGCTGCACTATGTGGAAGTCGGCAACGAGGATAATTTCGACAAGGCGAAGACCTACGACGGACGCTATGCGCAGTTCTACAAAGCGATCAAGGCGAAGTATCCTGCGCTGCAGATTATTGCCACCATGCCGGTGAACGGGATGACTCCCGATGTGGTCGACGATCACTATTACAAGCGCCAGCAGGGCATGTTCGATCTGGTAACCCATTACGATTCGATGGACCGCAAAGGACCGAAAATCTTCGTGGGCGAATGGGCAACGCGCGAAGGGACGCCGACGCCGAATCTGGGTGCGGCTCTTGGCGACGCCGCATTCCTGACCAGCCTCGAGAGAAACAGCGACCTGGTCGTAATGTCCGCCTACGCGCCGTTGCTGGTAAACGTGAATCCGGGCGGCATGCAGTGGAGCAGCGATCTGATCGGCTATGACGCGCTGAGCAGTTACGGGTCGCCATCCTACTATGCGCAGGTCATGTTCGGTTCCTGCCTCGGAGATCATATTCCGGTTTCGGATGTTTCCGGGGCCGGAGCGAAGACCTTCTACTCCGTCACCGCGACCGCGAAGTCAAAGGCGTGCCTGAAAATGGTGAACGCCGCTTCCGTTCCACAACCGATCACGATCAATCTGAGCGGACTGGGAACGGGAACGCACAACGCCGGCGTGCAGACGCTTTCGGGCGCAGCGCCGTGGGCGACCAATACGATTAAGGATCCGGCGCGAATTGTCCCCGTCGCGTCAAAGGTGTCGATCACCGGCGAGACGCTGCAGCATACGCTCCCGGCTTACTCGATCCAGGTTTTCGAGATCGAATTGAAATAGGATCGGGGGAGTCTGTTGAAGAGACTCTGAGGCAAATTGCGCTCCATTGCCGCCTGGAGCCAGTGTGGCCGGCTTGATACTGCCGGGAAATTCCTCGTCGACAGCGCCGCTGGACCTGCCCATAGATCTCGAGTCCCCGGCGAGCGATAACGCATTCACCGGGCGCGCACGCGAAATTGACGATAATCCTTTAACATTCACGTTCTTGCTTTTGCACACGGGCGAGCGAGGCTCGATAGTTCTCCGACTTGCCGACAAACCTCTCGGAACGTGTCAGCGCAGCCAAGCGCGTTTATCGTTCCTGATCACGTGGACCGCTTACGCGGGAAGTCCAGGCAAAGATATCCCCCTAAAAAGTTTGATTCCACGACAGGGTACACCACTTTTGTGCTGCCCTGACCGGAGCAGGCTTGACGGAATCTAACAACAAACTACCGCACGCCTACTGTGCATCATATTTGCTGTACAGTATAGGTGATGTACAATATAATTGCTGTAATCGCCATGCGGAACATAACCGGTAACAACGCCTTAGGCAACGACTTCTTTGATCGAAAATTCGAGATCGCCCGCTACTGGGACAAGCTCGAAACTGACAATTTGCTTCTGCTTGCGCCTCGACGGGTAGGTAAGACCTCAATCATGAAGACGATGGCGAGTGATGCAAGCCAGCACGGTTTTGCCGCAGTCTACGTTGACGTTTCTGACTCTGAAAACGAGCTGCGATTTGTTCAGAAAGTCTGGTCGAGCCTTCTTTCAGACTGCCCCGATGTGGCAGCGCGAGACCAGATCTCAGGCTGGCTCCAGAATAGCTGGGCAGGCGGCCTGGTCAAAAGTTTCAAGAAGGCTGGCGGATACGGGTTCTCAATCGAGATAGATGCTGGTCAAACCTCGTGGCAACAGGTTGGCGAGGAAGTTTCAGCGCTGCTGGGGCGGGTAGATGCAAGATGCCTGATATTCATCGACGAACTTCCTGTTTTCGTTCTGAAGTTGCTGGGCGAGGGCTCGCAGGCCAGCGTAGAGAGGGTCCATCAATTCCTGTACTGGCTTCGCACCATCAGGCAGCAGTTTACTATCCGCTGGATGTTGGCGGGATCGGTCGGACTCGACACAGTAGCGGCAAGAATCAATGTCGCCGATGCTATCAACGACCTCCATATTGAGAAACTCGACGGATTCGCACACGAAATCGCTGATGATTTTCTTCAAGCACTATCAGCGTCATACGGCATGAAACTCGGACCGGACGTGCGAATGCGGATTCTGGAGCGCGTAGGGTCCGACAGACCAATACCGTATTACCTGCAATTGATGTTCGATCAACTGCGTCAGATCGGCAACGAGCCTACAGTCGCCAATGTGGATGCGGCTGTCGAAAATCTGCTGAGGCCTGCGCACAAGAACTACTTTGACTATTGGCGTCAGAGGCTGTTCGAGGAATTGGGGCGGGCGGACGCCGAGGCGGCGATTCTGCTTCTCAATCGATGCTGTTACGAGCAGGGTGGGGAGCTTCGGAGCACCCTTTCACTGTCGCTGGCAGCGATGGTTGCAGACCCGGATCAGCGGGAGAGCAAACTGCGTTTCCTCCTCGATGTACTTCAGAACGACGGTTATCTCATCGAGTCCGAACGCGAAAGGTGGCGCTTTTATTCCCCGCTACTTCGGGCATTCTGGATGAAACGCGTCGCTCCGCCACCCGCCGGCAGCCCACAAGAGGGGGAGCGCTGAGAAATGGGCTCCACACCTCTTCCGATCCGGATCTACAACCCGGCGTTGCTGAAAAAGGACGATCTCATCCGTGGTTTCGTTGCGAGGCAGGGAACGCTCGAAAGGCTTCTTGACGACCTTCGCCGTGAGCCGGAAGAAACAACCCCGCAGCACCATCTGATCGTCGGACAGAGGGGCTTTGGAAAGACGATGCTCCTGCGACGGCTGGGCTTCGCCGTCGAGGACGATCCTGTTCTGGGTCCGCACTGGATGCCGCTGGTGTTCCCGGAAGAGCAATATAACGTAGGAAGCCTCGGCGACTTCTGGCTGAACTGCGCGGACGCTCTCAGCGACGCATTGGACCGCGGGGGAAACAAAGATCTCGTCGAAAAGGTGGACCGAAACGTCGCGCTGGTTCAGCGATCAACCGAAGATAGAACAGACCGTGCACTGGAAATCCTGATCGAGGCGGCACAGGAGATCGGAAAACGCTTTCTACTTCTGGTTGACAACATCGATCTAGTGCTCGATCGGCTGAAACCGGACGATCAGTGGGCATTCCGGCGAACAATTTCCGAACAGAAATCCCTCCATTTCGTGGGCGCATCCAGCCGTGTCCTCGAATCGCTTTACGAATACAACCAGCCGTTCTATGAGTTCTTTCAGATTATCGAGTTGAAGGGGCTGGACGAGGATGAGACAGTCCAAACGCTGCAAAGACTGGCGGCAGAGTCCGGTGATACCCGGGCGCAGGATCTGGTCGCTTCGCAACGTGCGCGGATTCGGTCCTTGCACGTCCTCACTGGCGGGAACCCGCGGACCCTGCTGCTGCTGTATCGTCTGCTTTCACAGGGGCCTGAGGGCGATGTGCAGCACGATCTGGAATCCCTGCTTGACGAGTATACTCCCCTCTATAAAGCCCGCTTTGAGGATCTGCCCGCGCAGTTGCAGCAGGTAGTGGACGCAATGGCAATCCACTGGGATCCGATCACGGCGGGGATGCTTGCGGAAAGACTGACGCACATGAGCGTTAATCTGGTCTCGGCGCAATTGAAAAGACTGGAAGACTTCGGCGTCGTCGAAAAAACTCCGTGGTACGGAGAGAAGAAGGCCGCTTTCCAGCTATCGGAAAGACTCTTCAATATCTGGTATCTGATGAGGTCGAGCCGCCGGGTGCGGCAAAGGCTTGTGTGGCTGATTCGCTTTCTCGAGACTTGGTTCGATCAGGCGGAAATTGAAGCTCAGGCGAGGCGCTTATTGGTGCGGGTTCCGACCGCACAACAGGAGCGATTTGCGGACCTAGCATTTGCGTTTGCACAACTGACGGATAACGAACGTGTGCGACGCGGGCTGGAAACACAGGCGGTGCGCGCGCTGGTAGAGTGCGGTCTGTTCAAGGGCGCGGACCTAACGGGGGCTTCGCAGGAGGTGCTGAATAAAGGGGAACGCATGGCCAGGATGCGCGAATTGAAAGCGGTGTTCCTGGCAAAGGGAAAGGTCGCTCTCGCCGATAATGCGGAGGCTGTCTGGAGCTTTTTTGCGCGCATGCCGTGGTCATTCGGGAAAAGAATAACCCTGCTTGAGTCTTTTTTTTCTGATGATCTGGATCAACAACAAGCCTCGCCAGAAATGGTGACCGAAGTCATGACAAAGGTCTCTGAAATCAACCGGCGTCGGAACGTGTCAACGAAAACGTTACCAGAGGTCGGGTGCTTGCATTCGCTGCTGGAAAGCGGAGAAATAGAAGGGCTCCTCGATCTGGACGGTGTTCTGGCGGCTGCTGAAACGCACAATCTACAGGCGCTGCCCTACCACGCCGTATCAATGGCCATTCCCATAGCGACAAATGGATCCGACGATGCCGTGTCGGAACAGACGTTACAAAATGCACTGGAACGTCTGGACCGGGAGCCTGACCAGCGCGCGGCCGTTCTCTGCGCAAAGGGAGATCTCAAAGCGGGAAATGGCGATGTCGAAGGCGCACTGAAGCTGTACCGAAGTGCGACGGAGCGTACACCGGATTTTCTGGATGCATGGCGCAACATCGGAACTCTTGCGGAGGATTGTGGAGATTGGGAGGTCGCGGAAAGGGCGTGGCGAAAGACTCTTGAATTAGCCCCCGACGACTGGACAGCTACACGAGGGCTTGGCCTCCTGCTGGGGTGCACCGCAGTTGGAAGACCCATCGAATCCATAGAATACCTGGTTCGAGCGCTCCAACTTGATCCTGAAGATGGAATTTGCAGGGGGCGGCTCGCGCTGTCTTACCTGTCCGCTGGCCGCTGGCTGGACGCAGAGGCTGCGTGCCGAAGAGGGCTTGAACTGCATTCTGAGGATGCGGGGTGGCGGGTGCTGCTGGCTCTCTCTCTTGTTCGCTCGGAAGACGAATCCCGGAGAATTGAAGCCGACGGCTTGCTCACCTTGGGCATCGCAGCACTGAGAGAACAACTAGCCAGCGCGAATACGAGAGAGGAAATCGAGCCATTGATGGCACTGATGAGCGTGGGGTGGATTGGCAAAGGCATGTTGCTGGATCTGGATTCAGCACGATGGCAGGAATCGGTTACCGCGTTCCTGAATGCTCGCGAGTTCGATGTCGTGGACGATAGTATCTTCGCGGGTACGATTGCCAAAGTAGCCGATGCAATGGAAGACTCCGGATCTCTCGACGAGGCACTCGCGCTCTCCGCAAGGGCGCACAAGCTCATTCCGGACTCCGCCGACGCGCGCTTCGTTTACGCTGCCTGCCTCGCTCTATCCGATAATTGGGGCGATGCCCGCCGGGTAGTCGAGCCGGCGTTGGAAGGGGACAAGCAGGATCAGGCACTGACCTTCTTCCGATCCGCCATCAAGTCAGGCCATCTGAATGACGCGATTCAATTGATGGAGCGCACCGACGCTTCCGAACGAATGCGCCCTTTATATTGCGCGCTGCTGGCGATACGCGAGGGAAAGGTGGAATACCTTCGACGCTTTGCTCCGGAGGTGGCAGGCGTGGCGGAAGAGATCATGAAGAAGCTCACTTCCGCCGGAACGGGCTCGAACGACGACATGAAGGCACAGGGCTGAGCTGCAAGTGATTCTGTTTCATTTTCCGTCTCGCTCACTGCATTCGGTGCCGTGACGGGATTGCAGTTCTCCGCGCCGTGAACTTCGGGATTGCCGAATGCGATATTTGCGCTTGCGACCGCATCTGAAGGAGTCGCGTTCATAGCAACTTTCGAGAAACTTTGAGACCGCTACTTCCGCCGTAACTTGCGAGCATTACTCGGACACGGCAGGGTAGTCGGCTTCTCGAACTTCAATACCCCGAAGTCCACTGGTGGGACGCGGCTGCCTTTCAACTCCATCGTGCTGAAAACTCCGGCGAGAGGAGTTTCAGACGTATCCAGGATGGGGAGACAATTTCGCCGCCACTGATTGGGGCCCGGGGTTACTCCCGCTAAGTCGGCTTGCGGGCCCCGATCTGCGTAGCTCCCGCCGAATCACGCGCTACGCGGAACGAGCGGACGATTCACATGTCCCACAACGCGCATTGATGGCATCTGAACGACGAACGCCAAATCCCCCTGTAAGGCGCAGCATTACTTTCCGTCGCCGTGTTGGAACCAATTTGGCCAAAGAGAAGCCAGGCTGATTTCCCGTTCCTTCGAAAACATCTCCCTCTATTGCGTTGAATCTGCTGGCGGAGGCGAGACGAGCGCGTATTTTTTGAAGCGCTTAATGAGATGGATGCAATCAGTGATTCCCATTTGCCGGCATCGGGGGCAAGAATTATCGG